>JAWXCK010000120.1:0-16779 GCA_034408855.1 Pirellulaceae bacterium | reverse complement strand
GTCGTACGGTTGTCGATTACAGTCGCATAACCGGCCATGTTGCGATTGCCGTTGGTGTCGTAGGAATACGATTCGGCTGGTTGCGTTCCAGTCGCCGACGTCAGTTGAGACGAGCTGTCGTAGGAAAAGTTCGAGGTCCCTTCAGCGGTCGACGTCACGCTGTTCAAACGCGACATGCCATCGTAGGTATACGAATACGTGTTGAGATTGACCGCACCTTGGCGAAGGTGTTGAATCCCACTCAATCTTCCGATCGTATCGAAGGTAAAATTGGTGCTGGCGACCAAGTTGGCGGTCCCTGAACTTTGGTAACGAGTGATATTCGTTCGCTGGCTAGCCGCGTTGAAGGCTTGCGTGATGTGCTTGGAAACCACGGCATTGCCGCCAGATTGACCCGTTTGAACCACATCGGTCAACCGACGCAGCTTGTCATAAGTATAAACGTTTTTGAAGTCGGAGGTGCTACCGATGTTCGCGCGCAGTTCGGTTCGATTGCTGACCGCGTCGAAAGCTTGGTTGAGCGTTACGCTTTGAGTAAGCCCGGCGATGGTGTTCGCAATCGAGGTCGTGCGTCCCATATTGTCGCGACCAAAGCTGATGGTCGAAGTCGGATCGCTGACCGAATCGACTTCGCTGGCTGCATTGTAATTCGTTGAGATTGACCGTATCAAATTCCCGCCGATCAAGTTCGACGTATCGAATTGAAGGTATGGCATATCAAACCCAGCTTGAGTGCCACCGAACTCGATTTGAATTCGTATCGTAGAACCGAAATTGTATCGGAAAACGGTCGTGTTATCGATACCAACAAATCCGTCAAGAACCGTCTTTAGATCGTAATCGGAAATGCTAAACGACAACGGAGCGGAGACTTCATTGCCAAAAGCGATCTGCCAAGTGCCCGAGGTAAGGCCATCAATGGAAATGACTTGTTTTTCTTTGTACGTCTGGCCGGTAACGACAGGGTATTGCGACATATTCACCGCAAAGTAGACACCGCCAGTTCGAACCAAAGCGGCCGTGTTGATACCAAGTCGCGTGAGAGGCTGACCAGAAAGTGCTCCCTGAAAAGTAACGTTGATATTCTTACTCAACGGTCCATTAAATGTTCCGCCACCGGTTGGCGCACTGACGGTCACGATCGCATTGCCGGCACCGACTGACGGGAGGGCTAGGAAAGCAGCTTGGATGGTAGCGACACTTGCGTTCCATGCAATTGGCGGAGTGCTATGACCGTTGAACGTAAGGGTGAAAGTTCCGGACATTCCCGTGGCATCGGTTGTCCAGCCAACGTAATCCTGTTGATCAAGTTTTCGTCCCTTCTCGAATTCATCGATCGACGTTGCTGGCATAGGGGAATAACTCCCCGGAGATACTTCGTAATTGAGCCATTGTTCGGACGTGGCTCGATCGAGCGTGTCGTAGGAGAATTGAGTGACTTTGCGGTTGCGATCAACGGTTCTCGTTAGATTTCCGGCCACGTTGTAGGTATAGGCACGAACGTCACCGTTTTGATTGATCTCTCTCGTGAGTCGATCGAGTCGGTCGTATTCAAATGTGGTCGTATTCATGGCGCGATCGATGATCTCGCGAATCTTTCCTGACTCGGAATCGTAACGATAAATAACGTCATTGTTTTCGGGGTCCGACTCAGACACAACTCGATTCAATGGGTCGTAGAACCATTCCCATTCGGGACGCGGCGCCGAACCAGACGTACCATCGGGATCAGGTTCCTTTCTGGTACGTAGATTATCGTAGAAGTCATAGGTGTAGTTCGTTGTATTTCCTAGCGCGTCGCTCATCTGTTGAACGCGACCGCGAGAATCTCGAATGTAGGAGATCGTGCGTCCCATCGGATCGGTGCTTGATGCCAGACCGTTCATGGCATAAATGCGAGTCGTTATTGGAGTCGTTAGCGATCCATTTCCATCGGGGTCGGCCTCAATCGTGATGGTTGGCCGTCCGAGTGCATCGTAAGTAAAATCGGTGAGGGCTCCGACAGGGTCAGTGGTGCGAGTCAACCAATTGTTGGCATTATACGAAAAATAGGTGTAGGAGTATCCGAGCGGTCCCGAGCCATCCGGATCGGGCTCGGTAACTATCGACAGACGTTGTTCGTCATCGTAATTGAGTGATGAGCCTCGATTAAGTGGGTCGAGTTTGTAAATTTGGTCGCCACGAAGGTCATAACCTAAGATCGTCACCGGGGAAGTCGACGGGCCTTCGGGATCGGGTTCCGTCACTTTCACCACCCAACTCCGACTGTTGTATTCCATGCGAGTCACCCGCCCGTAACCACGATCGGTTTGAGTCTGGCGTCCCATGTTGTCATAGCCGTATTTGATAACGAGCGGGAACAGCGGCCCGGCTCCGTCGGGGTCGGGCTGCGTTTCCTGAACAAGCAGCCCGCGCTGATCATAAACGTTGAGGTACTTGTTTCCGGCTCCCGATCCATCGGTTCCATCGATTCTCTCGACCAGCTCACTGGCGGCGTTGTAAATAAACGTCTCGCTAAAAATCGGATTTAACGCAGTAAAATCGTACGAGAGCCGTTGAGCAAGCCTTCCGATTGCATCGTATCGGTTATCAACGATCTTAGTGAAAACTACAGACGGTGGAACGCTTGGGTTGGCATCCGTTTTGACGCGTTCCACACCGATCAACAATCCTCGATTGTCATATTGGTACCGTTCTCCCAAGAGACCGTAAAGACTGTCCCCGCTGAAGGTCAGTCGATTATCAATGTCGTATTGATAAGAAAGGGTGCCTTGGAAGTTCCCCCTCGGATCTTTTCGCGTTTCGAGATTGCCATTGGGTTGGTAAGTCCGAATATCTTCGGCACGAACAAGTGGCCCGCCGGGACCATCGGGATCCGGGTAAATGACTTTGCTGATCCAGCCTCGATTGTTGTATTGAATATCGGTGGGGCTCAACAAACCGTCGACGTATTTCGTTGGTCGAGACAAGGCATCGTAACTCCAGGAGTTCACCACGTTGATTCGATTCGTAACGTCGGTCATTCTGCCGAGTGAGTCGTAGGTGAAAGAAGTAGTCTTTAGAAGTTCATCTCTATCCGACAACATCTGGTCGGCGGCATTGTACGTGTAAACTCGACCGGAAGTGTCCGGATTCGTAACACTGGTCATTCGAAACAGCGAGTCATATCCAAAATTGTATTGCGATACAACGAGTGGTCCTGAGCCGTCGGGGTCTGGAAGACGCCGGGAAGTTGGAAGTCCACGTGTGTTGTATGTATAGGAAGTCACAAAGCCCGCGCCGTCGACGATTGACGTTAGATTCGAGTTGCCGTCGTAGTTGTAAAGCTCGGTACGTCCAACCGGGTCAATAGCGGCCATCATTCGACGTCGGTTCATCGAATACGAGAATCGGCTGACACCCCCTTCCGGATCCATATACGTGACAGGATCTCCATAGGAGTCGTAGACAATGGTGGTCACCGGCGAATTCGCGATCCCCCCGCCGTCCGGATCGGGTTCCGTGATCCGAACGATCTGGCCCATCGAATTTCGTAAAACGAATTCTTCAAAGCCGAGTGGCGTTTTCGAATAGACGGTGTTTCCAAAGCGATCGGTTCGGTATCTCCATGTATTGTTGCGTTCATCCTTCACGATCGCGTCCAGCTCGGAATTCCCCCCCTCGGCCGCGTTGACGAGGCTGTTTCCAGTGCTTGTCCTGGGAACCCCAATCGTATCTTCGGCGGTAAGCCGCCAGTTCTTGTCTATCAGACTGCTGGCCGGGTCTATAACACGAGTTAGGCGACCGTGAACCGAGTCGAATACAAACTGCGTGGTTTCATTGACGGCGTTCTTACGGGAGACAAGTTTCGCATTGCTGTAGCCAAAAACAATTCTTGGCGAAGTTAGAAGTGTGACTGCTCCGTCTGGATCGGTCAGGTTGTAAGCGGTAAGCGACCCAGAGGTATTTTCAAGGGTTGTCGTACGGCCCGAGAAGTGCTGGATGGCCGTCACGCGGGTGCCGGTGTACTGGAATGTGATCGAACGCCCATGAGGGTCAATGATGGAGGTTATCTCGTCCGCTATACCGTCACTATCTCGATCCGCATAGTTGTAGTTCCATTCATTGCCGTTCGGATCAACACGCTTGGTCATGATCCCTGACGAAGCAAACCTCGTGATCATCCCCTGTTTGCTTCGGAGCAGAAAGGTGCCGTCGGTAGCGAGAGAGAGACGGCTGTAGGTGGAATCGCCTTGTGCAAAACCGTATCCTGCAGCTTCCTTTGGAAACCATAAAGCATCACCATTTCCCTTTACGAGCATGGCACCGATCGCCATTGTGTAGATTCGGTCCACTCCATGCACCGACCAACCAGATCCGAATTCGCTCAGGGAGCGATTGACGATCGATTGTTTACCGGAGTATCGCTGCGTTCGATTGCCGCCACCGACGGTGAGATTTACCTCAATGGTGTAATCGTACATCCCGGTGGCCAGCGATGTTCCGTCGGCTTGAAGGGCTATCCGAAATTGTCCGCTGGCGGGTAGAGTTGGATTGTACTGAAACGTTGGTCCTGCGATTCCATTGAAAATCAATCGTGCGGACAGGGCCGTTGGATTTGCCAAGCCGGGAGCCAATTTTAGATGCGCAGCGAGAATCGGGCGGGTGAGCGAATCAGATCGATAAACAAGATTTACCGAAGGTGCGACATCTTCGCTCAGTTGCAAACCACCGGTTCGCAAGATGGCCTGTGGATTTTCGACATTGGAGAGTCCCTGTCCAAAAGCAACCTGTCCCATCAAATCGAGTGACGAAGTAGCCATACAGGGACATTCAGTAAGAGACTCGAGAACCTGTGACTGTAATGTTTGGTTGGCAGAAAGAGGTGTGCCAACGGCGATAGCAACACGCACCGGCGTTGATTCCTGGCCGTCTTGGATCCTGACGTAAGTAAATTCATCGACTCCGACAAATCCTGGATTGGGGCGATAGGTAAAAGTCCCCTGGCTTGTAAACGAAACGAACGAGCCGTCTGACGGACCGGTTATTATTCTTGCCGTAGACGCTCCCGAAGAAACTAACTCATCATTCGTCAGTAACCCGCCGGCGGCGACAACAAGGTCGGTACCCTGGTTCGTGAAGTACGACAGATCGTCGACGGCGAGTGGAATACCTTTGGAGACTGGGGTCAACTGGAACGCATCTGCAAGGACGCGACCGTTCGCCGAATCGAGCATGCGGACCCTCACAACGCCGGTTGTCGTCGTAATCGAGCCGACGTTCTCCCACCAAACGCCGTCCATAAATCGGTCGTCGGGAGAGAGCTGTTGATTAACGAACGTTTTTGTCACGACGTTTTGATCGTCAAGAAGCTCAACAGACGCATCCGAGGCATTGGTTGACACGGCGGCTCCCCAGTGGCTGGAGACGAAGTAGGTACCCGGCGTGACGTTAAACGTCCAAGTCGCGGTCTCACTCCCATCGTTAGGAAGTGTCGAGATGAGGCGCGAGCCTTTGTACCCTTGTGTATTTTCCGTCGTCCAGGAACCCGTTGTCGCGAATTGCGCTCCTCCTCCGTTATCGAGGATTATTGGATCAGCGACTCTTCGGATCCGAACGGCGTCGGCAATAACATAACCGTTTGCCAGATCAGACAATCGAACTTGGAGGTTGTTCCCTGCAATGACAAAAGTCCCCAGAGATTTCCATGACGCAAGCCCGTCGTGCCGATCATCAGGAGGGAGAATCTGGCTTGTAGCAATGCTTCGCAAAAGAGTTGAGCCGCTCCAAACGCTAAACGGCGCGTTGGAAGCATGATTCTGGTTGAATGACCAGGTTGCATCTACTTCGTACGTGCCAGGCTGTACATCGAACGTCCACGCAACGTTCTCTGATCCATCATGTGGAAGAGTGTTGGAGTGAGCCGAGCCTCCATAACCGAACGGCGATACATTCCATGCACCGGACTTCGAGAACCCGGAGTCTGTGTAGTCTACAACCGCCGACGTGGATACCGGATCGATGCGTTCGATTCTGAAAGCATCAGCTATTGCATACCCATTCGCGTTGTCTGTCATTCGAATCCGAAGCCGAGACGAATTGACGTTATAGACGCCGAGGGTCTCCCACCACGCGCCGCTTTGTAAAAAATCGTCCGGCGCAACTTGCTGGTTCAGCGATGCGGTGGCGATAGTCGTGCCTTCTGCTGAAATGAGGGCAAGGGGTACGTTCGTGCCATGGTTGGTATTCGTGGGCCATGTACCGGAGACACGGTAAAGCCCGGGGGTTACAGGAAATATCCATTCCGCGATCTCGCTACCCTGGAACGGCGCGCTACTAAACTGAATCGATCCGTTCATTCCCGCGTTAGCGTAGTTCCACGCACCCGATTTGGTGAAGCCCACGGTGTCGTTGTTGATGATTGCGGAAGATGTCGGAATCAGAGGATCCAGTCGGAAGGCATCCGCTATCGCATGCCCTCCGGAATTGAGATCGAATACGACAACTCGAAGCACCCCCGTCGTAGTAGTGTAAAGTCCGAGCGTCTCCCACCACGCGCCGCTGTCCAAGAAATCGTTCGGCGCAATGGTTTGGTTTAAGGTGGCAATCCTTCCGAGATAACCAGTTGTATTGGAAGGTTGATTCCAAAGATCGACCGGTAAGGTAGTCGCGTGGTTTGAGTTGGCAACCCAAGTGCCGGACAAGCGATATGTCCCTGGCGCAACATAAAAGGTCCACTGTGCGAGTTCGCTACCATTAGAGGGCAAAGTGCTCCAAAGGTAACTGCCGTTGTAGCCTGCGGATGCTTGATTCCATTGTCCAGAGGCCGCAAAGCCAGAGCTTGTATTGTCGATGATGATTGGAGGCGTCGACGAAACGTTCATCGAATAGGTCACGGTGGCTGACGTTGTATTCGTGCTAAAGGGAGTCGCTCCGCCGCGGTTGACGATCGAGACTTGCTCGCCGGAGACACTAGCACTTCGATCCCAAGCTACGAATGAAATTGTAGCGACACCCGCGACCGAACCGTCGGGAAGGAACCGGATACGATCTGTATCACGTAGCAATAGAGCCGACGAGTTCGAGACGTTTTGGATATAGAACCACGAAAGGCCGTTATCGAGTGAGAATTGCCAATCGCCGGCGGCGGTGGAACTCGTCCCGTAAATGGCAATCCCTTCCAACGCGTTCGCGTCGATATCGGTGACTTTGTCACCTCCCGCACTCGCAATAATCGAAGCAACTGTATTTCCACTATTCGTGGTGGAGCTTGCGATTATCGCTGTCAGCGTCATAGTACCGGCGTTGTCTAAGACCGGGGCGTCGTTTACCGGCGCAATATTGACCGTCACTGTCGCGACGTTCGAGCTAAGATCTCCATCGTTCGCAAGGTAGGTAAACGTGTCGATTCCATTGGTATTTGCGAACGGGGTGTAGGTATAGCTGCCGTTTGAATTTAGAATCACCGTTCCTTTTGCAGGGTTAGAGATTTTGATCGCTGTCAGTGGCTGATTCTCAGGATCCGTGTCGTTCGAGAGAACTCCTGGCGATCCAACATTCAAAACAACATCTTCCGTCGCCGAGTAGGTGTCGCTTACAGCATCTGGGGGCTGGTTTGGAGTAGGTGTCGGTGTTGGAGTCGGTGATGGAGTGGGCGTCGGTGATGGAGTGGGCGTCGGTGATGGAGTGGGTGTCGGTGTCGGATTTCCTTCGCCTTCACCCTCGCCCTCGTCTTCTGCAATTGATTGTTGTGCGAATGTGTCGTCTCCATACTGACCTGCGAATTTACTCGCCCAAGATTGATTCTTGGTTCTCTCGTCGGCGATCGACTCGGATGGTGTAGGAGTCTGAAAACGATTAGGTTTCATCTCGTCAAGCGTTTCCTTGGCGTCGCCGGCCATGAGCGTACGCACATCAAGACGTTCCAAAGAAAGTTGGCGAGTCGCCATTTTCGGGTTACGGCGAAGATGTTTGTAACAAAAAGTTTCGACAAGCTGCTCGTATAGAAATACCCAGAAACTAGCCAACGCCCTGACGAACCGCCCACTCATAATGATCACTGCTTCTGCTTGAGAGTACAAAAACGATCCAATGGCTCTAATCGTTACAACCGTAATAGCTAGCTAACGAGAATTTGTATGAAGCTAAAAGTGGTGTGTCAACCAGCCAAGCGAAAAAATCCGAAGATATTGCACTGATTCGCTATTGCGACTATTTAGAAGAATACCGTTGAAAATCAGCAGTTGCTGGGAAGATTCACCTTACTTATGGGGGCCTTAACCAAGTCAGGTCTTGATCATCGTCAGTTTCGAGGTCGCTCTACGTCACTCGCTTCTGTTGTTTGGTTTTCTCCGAGGTATCTCACGGTTTTAGGTCTCGCGGAAGCTCCGATGGAATGACGTGAACTCGTTGTCTTGGTGAAAATTCGTGAAAGTGAGCGTGATGGTCGCCTCAAGGCTAGCAACAAGATGCTGTTTACGACAATTCACCGAGATTCTTTTTCCATTGACGCAGCTGTTCGACGACTTTTACGGTTCCTGAAAACTTACAGCCACTTCGGTCAATCGTCGTTCCGGTAATCTCTTCGATTTTCGAAATCGATTCCGCTAAACGATTCGAAATGTAGCTGACAACGAATGCTTTTTGGCTAACGTTCAGTTTTTCTAGGTGGAAATTTGGCGATTTTCCTACCGATCGCAGTCCTGCCCATGAACGCTTTTTACCAGACGCGGAAATCGCTCGGAACGTATCGAAATCCGAGATCATTTCGAATAAACGATTCGGTATGACCTCCTCCCAAAAGGTCTCGGTAATCGCCTGCAACGCAATCAAGTACGAAGAGGGTAAGTCTGAAACCAAATCATCGTAGTTTAGGATGGCTTTCCGCATGGGTGTTCGAACGGTTTGTATCAAAAGTTGTTGCCAGGAGTCATAAAAAGTTCGAAGCACTTCGTCTAAATCATCTTCCATTTTCTCCGCAAGGATGTGGCCCACGATAGCATTGATGGGGTCACGAAGAATCAAAAGGACGGCAGAGAAGGAAATCGAAAGATGATTACTGTACTCTTTCACTTCCTCCCAGGAATGCGCTTTCTGCCCAACGTATTCGCATCGTCTAACATGGCTTAATATTGTAGGATTCGATTCGAAAACGTTCTCGCAGATCGGAACATCTTTCGGATTCGCGAGACAACCTTGTGTGGCCATACCCGTAATATATTCAATGATGAACCGGCATAGGTGGTTGCCGGAACGCGGAAAACTGACAATTAGATTCACGTTCGTCGCTCTTCCAGTATGCTATTTTTTGTGCGGCAGTTCGATTCAGTTTATAACGATATCGGGACAAGCAGAATTCTTCTGCATGACCCAGTGGGGATGATTTCCTTCTTCGAACTCACAATCTAATTCTTGTCCCAGAGTTTTTGGGTGGCCGTATATTACGCGCCTCTCGATTCTGGGGGAGAAAACCACAGCTGGCTTCTCCCTCTGTTGCGACAAAAATGCCGCCCAAAAGCTAAAACTCGAGTTCGCTCGAAAGATTGTCCTCGCGAAATACAATCGAAGGAAATCCGGAAACCAATCGAAAAAAATCTTTCCATCGGGATCTGGAACGGAGCCAGTCGGAAAAACGTTTCCGAGCCTCTTGCCAGAATAATCCAACGGACCTCCCACGCCCCATTTTCGCGACTTGTCGTCGGTGGACCATTGGACATTGACGGGATCGAACCCGAACTTCCAAAAGGCGCGAACATACGATTCTTTGCTGATGCAAGGATAGCCGGTTATGACATTGGTTCGTGAAACATCGTCGCGTCGGAGATGTGCTATATCGTAGGTGCCTTGTTTGTCCTCGAATCGCTTAAACAAATCACTTCCGATCACGCTTTCGTGAAAGCGAAATAGCCATTTCAGAAGAAATTGCTTTGAAAGGCCGTCAAAGATTTGTGGCCGATAGGCACAGACATCGTCATGTGTCATATGCGTAGTCGGTTTGTCCCAAGTCGCGATTCCTCGGTCCGGAGAAAAGGCGGTTATCGCCTCAGACCTTCGCCAATAGGAATCCACGATAGCGGAAAGTCGTTGTGAGTCCGCCTTATCATTGTTGGGCAATGACGATAACTTCTCACGGAGGCCATTATCCGCTATGACGCTATGGTACTTTTCTGCGAAGAGCAAGTCACCTTCCCATGACGAAATGACTTGATAGTCGAGATTGAATCGAGTGGAGTATGTCGCTCCATACGCGTACTGATGCAAGCGGTTGCCAAACCGTCCGATCCATCGTCGTTGGAGAAGTGACTTTCGGAGCTTTCGTGCAGTTCCTTGTTGGGTCATTTCAGGATGATATTTGAGTGTGTCCGGTTTAGGCATCAGATGGCACAAAAAACATGCGTGACTAGGCTGACGTTTTACCAGGGCGTTGCGTTTGTAGGCAATAGGCCCTTGGCAAATTCACTACCTTCCGTATTTTGCTCGTGAAACCGTAGATGTCTTATGTGAGAATTACCATTGCCTGTTCGGTCTGCGAATTTCTATTGGTGGCGCAAAAACCCCATGTTAGTTTCTAGAAGCCCATTGGGCGAACGAAGCGGAGTGTCAACCTTTTAAACGCTGGTCGTCAGGGCGAATAGACAGACGCGCTTGCATGTTTGCGGTTCGCCAATGACGAGGTGTATGTCTCGTAAAAGGTATGCGACCAAAGGCCTGCGAACGGGAAGAAGTTACCCCTTAGATAAAAAACTCATACTCGAAGGTCGCTTCTTCCGTACTAAGCATCTCCACTTTAAAGCATCGAGCGATTAAACTTCTGTTGTGAGCACTCCCGTTCATCTTGCTCAGATGAAACATGCGTAAGGAACGGTTCAAACGGCGAGACGATCTGTCGTTTATAGCGCAAACGGTCGGTGGAAGCTTTGTGAATGCGGCTGCCTGGCGACGTTCGTTGATCAAACGAAGTAGCGTTAGAAGTTGTCTGCGGACTGGAGCGTAGGGTTCGAATGGCAGGCAGTAGAGTTCCTTAGATAGCCGCTCGCTGGAGCGATGGCAGGCTTGTTCGACAAAGTAGCCACGGTACTCTTGGAACTTTTCTCTGGCTATCTGTACGCGGACTCGCATCTTGCCGTCGGCTACCGGTGCATCGGCCTCGGGTTCTTTCTTGAGGAAGCCTCCCTGCTTCACGGCGAGCGTGTAATCGCCGATATGGATCGGAGCTTTTCGAACGTCCCTGATGGCGTTTCCTTCCTCGTCGAAGAAGCGGTGCTTGCCGTGGGTTGCACACAGTATCCAGACTCTTCCAAGACGCAAATAGTGCAGGTTGGAAGTCCCTGCAACCTTCCTCCTCGCCCGTTGTTGTCGCGAGATGTCGACTCCGTATTACCGCGATGAAGACGCGGCATGTTGGAAGCGGTGGGAACTAGATCTCGTCTACTCAGATAAATCGATTGAAAAGCACGGCTACCCGTGATAAACTGTATAGGCTCGGTGGTGCATCGAACCTATTTCTGGAATCAGGCAAAGCGCCTTTGTCCTATTCTGCTTAGCATGAACTAAGTCCGACAAATAATCGGCGTCTAAAAGATTCATGAGCAGTCATCGCGAGTACGATTTGGTCGACAATCAATCAGCGAATCAATACTCTTCGCTGGTGCCTGCCGCAACTGTTGCCGGTGCCGCTGCGTTTTCATAGACCCATGTGTGAGCGAGGTCAGCGACCTTCATCACAAGCGGAAGATCGTCGCGACCAAAACTCGTCGAATCTTTCCAAGAATTTCCGTCTTTGTAGATACGCGATAACGAAATGTTGTGACGGGTTCCGTCTTTCGTATCGTTTTCCCAAATGGCGGCCTTGATACGTCCAAGGCGGATTTCATGGACAGGACGCTTGGCAGTTTGTGTTGCCATAGTAAAAAATCTCCTTTCAAGAGATGGGGTTAAAATGTTGTACGAACCCTCGCACAAACGTAAAAGACAATCATTCGATCAAGCAGGTACGCCGGTGAATCGGGATCACGAGCAGCGTTTCCTAAATCTGGTAGGACTTTGGGTGGAAATCCACCACTGTCGAGCCAGCGAACAAGGCAATTAGCAAAGTCCGATGCCGCTTCGCGGTCATCGTCGATCAGGGCTTGGATCATCCCAAGCCAAGTTACTTCGGGGTCCAAGGTCATTTTCTCCTTTCAAGAAAAAGGTTACTAAACTAAACAGCCAGCGAAAGAATCTTGCCAATTCGTATATCGATATCCGTTCGAGCCCCAGCGTTGCATAGCTCGCCCGATCCCCGGGTTAGGTAATCCACTGCATTGAACACGGTATAGCCAGCCGAATCTTCGATCATGCGGTCGAGAGCTTGTGTCAGGAACGACGGTTTCAAATCGAAGCGGCCAAGGTTCTGTATGGCCTCGGCTTTCGTATTACCAACAGATGTCGCCATTGCAGCACGGATGGCTTTGGCAAATCGATCTTTGCGAGTATGGCTGGTCAGAACCAAGCGTTTGAGAATAAACCGAATATCTTTCAGCACCGAGTCAACATTCGTATGATGCCGCCGTCGATACGAAACGATATCGGTTGCGTCCCAAACGATATGGTTCGAGCAGCCTCGTTGGAGCCAAAAACTCTCGATTCCCAACGATCGACTTCCGACTTCGCTGTTCCAAATTGCGAGCCCAGGAGCGAATGCTTCGCAGCCAATTTCGACCCACGATTTGTCATCGATCATGCCGGCGAACATGTCTTGTTCGCCGGCATAGAATCCGGTCGAGCCAGATTCCCCAATTGGCGGACAATCTAAGTCGAAAGTTTCGTCGATTAAGATATCGAGTAAATCGGAGTCATAGATGGGAACGTATCCGACGGAGTTGATCGACCGCACGAGATTGTCTTGCACGAGCACTTGTAGCGGTCGCTGGCCGTACGGAAAAGATTCCATCAGCACTTGCGTCGCCGTCTCCGCTTTCATCCGGTTGACTGAATCCTTCTTCTGCCTGCTGAATCGACAAATCTGTCCGAAACTCCAGTCATTGAGATCGCACAATGCGTCGCCCGCGATTTTGAGCTGAAGCTTTCCGTGGTTGTTCGTCGGCAATAGTTCCGATGGCAACCTCCAATGCACCTTGCTGTCTTCTTGTTTCTGATAGCAAAAGCGAAGAAGCGAGTCCAACTCATCGAACCGCCGATCGTTCGTTCTGGTGAAAAGAGTTGAAAATGGTCGGCTGAGTGTTTGCATTTAAACGAATCCTCATACTGGAGAAAAACTGAATAAAACCTTGAGGATGCACCACCAGTCCTCAGTGACCGTTCAATCGCTTCGACCTTGTACGGATCGCGAGCTATTCGATATGGTCAATGAGGGCTGGGGGTAAAATGCTTCCCGGAATAGAAAATGAAAAAGAGCTGTACCAGAATCAGCCGATTGCTCGCCAACTTCGACGTACAACAGAGGGCCGTTCATACCGCGTTTTGCAAGTGAGCGATTCAAACGTTGCAAATAAACTTTTTTCTTTTACCTGCCTTCGTCGGCTGTCATCCATTGGGGTTCGCCCGCTGACGCCGGTAGGCGCTTGACCCCAATGGATGACAGCCGACGAAGGCGAATGAAACCGCGCGCTTATCATTCCTCCCCGCACCTCCCCCACCAGCCTTTTGATCGCAGATTCCGGCGGGGTTCGTAGCGTATCTTTCAATCGCCGAATGAACACGGTTGCTTACTGCACTGACAATGCAAAGCTAGCCCAGGAAGTAGCTTTGGTGCTGGCAATTTGCGATCAGATGGCACATTCTGGCTTACTCCCAACCGGCCAAGCGGCAATCACTTTCGCATACTTTGAACGCAGCCCCCTTGAGCGACCATTGTTGGTGGCGTCTGTCGCCAGGGCATAAAAATCCTTCTGCTATGCTCTGTGGGGGCTTGAATATGCGGGGAAGAGGTCCATTCTTCTCAGTGGTCGAAGCTTGACGGCTTCGGATCGAGGCATCCGTGCATCTCTCAAAGCATACCATTGAACGTCACATCGCCGGCTGACTCAGCTCTGGTCGTGTTTGCGTCGCAATTCTTGACGGTTCCCCTTGATCTTTCCCATCCATGCTTCTCAAAGAGTAGGATCTCCGAAGTGGAGACGCTGTTCGTTTGCCGAACTGCGGGTAGAGCCGCTGAAGGTATTCAGGTACTTGTGAGACTGCGAGGAAATCGCCGATTTATCTAGTGCGAAACTTCCCTCGCTTGCTTCGCCACTGATAGCCGAATTCAGTCGATCAAAAGCGCCGCACGCGACTTCCGAAATTCTGACAACTATCGAACTCGAATCCTATTTTTCTGTGGAAAACTCGATCGCACTCTTCCCGTCCCTAGCCACTAAAATGTCCGAAGAGCCAATCTGTTTTTCTTAGAGATCCTCAGCCTTGGCCGTCACACGTTTGGAAGCCTTGGCACCTCGATTGACTTTTTCAAAAGCTCGATCGGCGTGGTCAACCACCATTGTAACCCATTGATAAATTTGAGTTGGCTGAATGGACAACTCCTCGGCCAGCGAACTGACAGGGACATTGTCTTTGAGATGCCGCCTCGATGTCGGCCTTTTGTTGGGGAGTAAAATTTCTTCGATTCTTGGACATGGAATACCTCCGGAAATTGGATTATGTTAACCCAAAACTCGGAAATTCCCTTTCCTATCCGACTCGAACGGCTCCGCTGGACGAGTTCTGGCCTGAGATTCAGACGTTGTTGGAGAATGATCCTAAGCTCAAGCCCTATGCCAACCATTGATCGACTCCTTCGCCCGATACGTGAGCAGGCGACTGGAAGAACAAATGTTCGGCCCAAGAAGAAGACTCGCTCGGCGATAACCGTCAAGACTTTCTCTGAATGGGAGGACGTTGCGCCAGGAAGTCTGGAGGCTGATTTCGTTGCACACTGCGGAGGCAACCTCTCCAACAATTGCGAACTCTGCAGCGTCGCGTTGGTCAGTGGAGATAAATCATGGCTAAGCCGTTGGTGTTGGGAACTACTTCAAACCAAGTGTCTTGCACACCAAAAATTAACGAGCCGCTGCTATTGGCCTGAATCAGGCCAATAGCAGCGTTCTTTTTGAAGCGTTCATTTGGGTATCTAACTTAATTGAGGCAACACGTCAGGGAAAAGTAGTTGTCGCTATACAGCTGACCGAAAGCGACATCGGGCCGCACAGCGTCGCCTACTCACCCTTCGCAAAAGTCGCTAGCACCGTCGCGGCCTCCCAATGGCACTCCTGCGCGCTTACACTGATTCGATCATCGGCCTTCGCGACCTAGCTCTGATGGGCGTCATGGTCTACAACTTCGCGAGAGTTTCAGCGACGATTCGAATGAACGTCGAAGATTATTTTTCACAGGGCCGCCGTGGATGGTTTCGATTGCACGAGAAGGGAGGTAAGCTACACGACGTTCCCGCTCATCACAACGCCGAAGCCTATTTGGACGCATACATCAGTGAAGCCAGCATATCCGATGAGAAAAAGGGACCGTTGTTTCGAACCATCGGTCGTCGCCGCAAGCTGACGTACAATCGAATGCATCGCATTGATGTCCTTCGCACGATTAAGCGTCGAGCCATGCGAGCCGGTCTTTCGGCGTCCGTCTGCTGCCACACGTTTTGAGCCACCGGTATCACCGCCTATCTCATGAACGGTGAACTGCTCGAACACGCCCAACGCATTGCAGCTCACGATTCAGTCCGTACAACCAAGTTGTACGTTCGAACCTCGGATGCTATAAGCCTTGATGAGATTGAGAAAATTAAGATTTAGGACGAGCAGCCCTCCGTCGAGCGGATTAGTTCAACGTCCTTTATCAAGCGTGAAATTCTTCAACCTCGAAGGCTTAAAAAACCGCAACTATCAATCAAAATAAGCTCTATTGGCTCAAAATCGCGAAAAACTTTTTGGGGTCCACGTGCAGATCAAGCTGATCTACAGTGGGCAAGGCAGATGTTTGGAAGCTCGTTCCTTTCTGTGAAATTTTCGACATTTGAATTATTGCTTCGATTGACCTAACGCCATGTTTGAATTCAGGAACCCATAGAAATGCATCCGTTACCGAGGAGTCGATTCGGGCGAAATCAGACCCTTGATCGAATATCTGTGGAAGATGGCGTTTGAGCAAGCTTCTAAAAACAATCGCTCGGCGCATCAATGACAATCGATTTGCGTGTGAATACGTAACACGACCTCGCTGCACTTTGAGGTTTGTGTCCTGTACGTCTACAAAAGCGCGAAGCCGGCTTAGAAAGTCAGGTACTTTTGCTTCCCGGCGTTCCTTATACTTGTTTGCGAACTCCGAGTAGCTGTGTGCCGTTCCCCCTGCGAAAACGAAAACGGACTTGCCTACATGGAAAGCTTCGCTGCCTTCCACGTAAAGACCATCCTGGATCGGCATCAGAAACTGTGCAATCCACCCCAATTCTCTTCCCGAAATTGTGCAGTCAAACTCATCAAAGAAGGCAATCGGAATTTCGTCATCCAAATGAGAGTCTTGTATCAAATGAAATGAACGTGCAATATCTGAAGCATTTCGCCACTGAGAAAGATTGAACTCAAGCTTCTTTGAAAAGAAACACTTCGAGATTCCATTGAGGGCCTCCTTGACAAAAAAGCTCTTCCCGGTGCCCGGCTTGCCAAAGACAGCGATTGCCAGGGGAGTTTTCCATTTGCTTTGCGATACATAGTTACTGCACTTTAGGCAAACAATTGTAGCGTGATTTTTCGATTGCTCTTGCAAAAAAAATGGCTCTGAAGGGATAAGGTGGTTACGAAACGACACCAAACC
>JAWXCK010000119.1:0-17620 GCA_034408855.1 Pirellulaceae bacterium | reverse complement strand
AATGACCAGCCGATAAGTGTGGAGCTCGCTCGAGGTATCCATGAGGACAAAACGATCGGTCCAAGATGAAACGCGATCGGTATAAAACACTAATCCTTCCTGATGCCGTCCGTCGCTTATGAGAAGGCTTACCGGGGCTCCATCGCGCCATGGCCAAATCGTCTTCGAATCCGGTTTGCTGACGACAGCACCGGTTGTATTCAATACTCTCAACTTGGCTTCAACAATAATCTCGGGCCGTTCCGAATCGGTTTGCCATGCCGCAGTGTAACAGCCTATTGCCGGACCATCGTCTTTCAATCGTAGCCCATTCGTCTCAAGGTTCGCATCGATTCGTCCCTCACTCTTCCAGCGCGCCTCGGGTAAAACGTTGCCCTGATATTCCACAAGCCATCGAATGTTTTCGTCGTCGGCGTCGACGATGGTTACGAGAAGAAGCCAAAATAGCAGTGTTTTCATGGTTGAATAGGTCCCGGATTGGCGATCAAGAAAAAGCGTCGAACTAGCGTTATTCGATTTTGAGTGCGGCGTGCGAAATCAAGTCCATTGTATCGAACGATAAGTAGGAAGGGGGGGAGTCGACCAAAGCTCACCCACTGGACATTCTTTTTCAAACGCCCACAGGGCCCTCGGCAGTCGTTGGCGGACTCACCAGCTCGCGACATCGAATTCGCGGCGACGTTTCGACATGAGGACGGCGAAGAGATCCGAGGCAGTTTCCCGGTAGCGAACCTCGATATCGCCCGACCATCAACGACGAACTAAGTTATCAAGGAGCGGGCGACAAGCATTCCGATGAGGATACGGTCGAGTCACATCTTGGAGCGTTTCTAGGCGGCGGCTATGGCTCGACGGGTGAAAAGCGAGGCAACAAACTGGGGCACTATTTCTGGGGAAAGTTCGATCCCGCAGAACATACCGCTGCCCCCAGGTTAGGCTGGCTACGTAAGCAGATTGACCAACACATTACCTTTTGGAACATGGCCCCCGATACAAGCATTTTCCCAAATCTTGACCCCGCATTTCGTGCGATGGCTTGGCAAAATAATGAGTACGTCTTAGGGACCGATAAAGCTACCGTGGTGACTGTCCATTTACCGAACGGTATTTGGTCGGTGACGCGTTTTGACGTGATCGCCGAGGAGGAGAAAATCATTGCGACGAGCGCGTCGGGCAAGTTCACCATCAATACACCGGCCAGCCGGGCCGTGCTTTTTCACTTCAAAAAGAATGCAAAGCGCTCGACTCAAAGAACTATCAGCAGTCCCATTACTAAACGAAAATCCGTCGGAACACACATGGGAACACACACCATTTCAATTCCTGACGACTCAGCGGATGCATATTCGCCGTTGAATGGCGATTTCTTTTCCGCAACGAATAGGATCGCCGACAAAGTGCTGTGTCCCCTTGGTCCCCGGCGCGTTTTGTCCTACAAAAAACTTTGGCTCATCCGGTGTTCCGGGGAGGTCATGCCAGAAGTCGCTCAACGAGCGAATTGAGGAGTGCTTTTCCTCGTTTTCGAGTGTTGTGGACGAACTGGAAGAACGCGAGATAGAGCGGCAGTTTCTCTTGCGAGATGCCACGATGAGGACGTAGCCAAGATCGAAGCAATGACCAGAATCCTTCCATCGTGTTGACATGTACTTCGCAGAATCCATCACCATAGTCATCGCGGGCGTACTCCTTGCGTCCATGGTTTACAGTCTTGTGCTCGTAGCCCCATTGAGTGACCCTCGAATAGATGTCGTACTCGTCTGTGTAGACTGTCGTTCCAAGGGCGATCGTGGCTCGTAATAACGGTTCGATTGTGGCTTGCTGCACATTTGCAAGCATTCGAATAACTACCTCGCCCGACCGCTGAATCATTCCGAAAATCGGAGGCTTTTCTTTCTCCAAGGTGCCACGTCCTCGATCTCCTTTTAAACGCCTCCGACGCCCTTTTCGTTCTTTTTTTTGACTGCCTCGGGATTCCCCTTATGCCCTGCAACAATATAGACTTCATCGCATTCGACCTCTCCCGAAAGAGTCACTTCTGGTTCTTTTGCAAGTATCCCATTTCGAAGCAGAGTTGTCATCTCATGAGCGCTGTCCGGGTCCAGTTCGAGTTCCTTGGCGATTTGAGAATTCGACAGATTGAGCCCCATAAAGTACAGGCACAAAATCCAAACTCGAAGGGGTTGATGGTGGCCCGCAAAAATGGTGCCGGTGAGATCATCGAACTCACGTTGGCAGTCACTGCATCGGTATCGCTGTCGCTCTTTCTGCGTTTCATCAAATCCACGCTTAGCAACATTGCTGGAGTCGCAAGACGTGCACCGAACCCCCATCGGCCAGCGCATCCCACGCACTTCCTCGAAGCATTTCCGATCGTCCATCAAAAGCAGAAGTGTCAGCGCCATCCTTGGCATCCATCGGTAAAACGGTATGCGAATAACCCAAAACCATGGGTTCATTCGATTTCGCTATATTACCTGAGATCAGACCAACCAAACAGACCTCCCCGGAACACCGGATGAGCCAACCGAATATGAAAACTTGTGTCTTGCCTGCCCGGCTTGCAATCGGCACAAATCCAATCGCACTTACGGAATCACGGACACCGGATTTGAGTCGCGTCTGTTTGATCCGCAGCAAGATGCGTGGCTCGATCACTTCGACTGGTCGGTAAACGGAACGGTCGTCATTGGTCTAACTGAAATTGGCCAAGCGACGATCAACACGCTCCGCATGAACCGACAACAGATAGTCGATGTGAGAATGCTTTGGGTTGACGCGGAACTGCATCCGCCCGTTTAGTCTCGCCCTCTGGCTCGTGTGCTCCGTTTGGGAATCTTTTCAAAAAGTTTGAACTTTCGTATCACTTGACCCTGAAGCGGAAGGTGAATTCGTGTCCGGTAATTCTTTTCCTGATACTTGCTTTTCGGGCTCCGCACAAGTACCCTTGCTACGAGCGTTCAAAATATCTTCTTTCGATCACGTCCCGACTATGCCAGCAGCAGAGAATGAAAATCCGCGCATTGACGTTAAGCAGTTCGTCACCGCGATGCAAAAGCCTAACTTCGATGCGGAGTTGTTCTTCCCTGTTGATAAATCGGCTTGGGTAGGCGAGCAGTATAAGCTTGACGACTCATCGCGGAAGAAAGTTGTAAAGAACAGTGGTGTTCGATTCCAAGACACCACATCAGACGACGAATCGTCTCGAAGTCGCGAGCAGGTTCAGTGGGACATGTCACACGTCGTGTCGTCACTGCTCCAACTCCGCACCTCTGCAGGGATGGAGCATGTAATTGTCTCTCGCGACTTCGTGCAGTCACGAGACAAGAACAAGGTCGATCGTATTAAGTTCGGCCTGGTCGCAGACGACAAATATGCGGACGACGCTGTGGCGGCGAAGGCAACTCATGCGAACTTCGTCAAAGTTATTCAAAAGTCAGGTTTCAAAGTCGAGCATCCCAAGGAGTTTGACCCCTCGACTGGAATGAATGGGTTGCTTGCTTGGGCGAATGTACTGTCGCTGAGAAAGAAGTGGCGTCCGCCATGGTGGTGGCTCTTGATTGCGCTTTTGCTTCTGCTCTTGTGGCTGCGAGGTTGTGATTCCGAGGAGTTCATAGGGATTCCAGTTGAAACGAAAAGCTTGATCATCATCATTGACCAAAGTAGCAGCATGGAGCCGTATATACAGCAGGTCCGCGACGAAGCAAAGCAGTTGTTGTCAAGGTGGGAAAATACCTACACCTCCCACTACATTAACGTGATCGCCTACAACGATGACGCGACCAGTGCCCTCGGAGATCTACGAGTAGTGAACCAGAAAACAGCGGATGAGCTGAACAACTTTCTCGACACGCTTCAAATGAATGGCGGGACAAAACTCGAATCGGCTATCAAGGTCGCTTCGCAGGAAATCGTGCGACACGATCAACCGGTGACGGCCATCGTGCTTACTGACGGTGAGGACGGCTCGATTGGCGGGATGCTTCAAAGTATTCAAGCCATTAAAGACTCGTTCCAAGGAGTAAACGTTACGGTCAAAACCTGTACCCCGCGACTATTTAACGGTGGTGATCCAACTCCCCAGACACCAGCCGAGAGTGGATTGAAGGACTTTGCGAACCAACTCGGCGGCAACTTTGGCTCCGAAGGGGGCACACCATGATACAAGAAAACTCAGTACGTGACGACGTTGTCCAGCAGATCAATGAAGTATTGAACCGCTTTCGGTCAGTCGTCGATTACCTACAAAAGCAGGAGACGATTCCAAGCTTCCGCACGCTATGCCAAACCACGCCTATCGTTCGAGAGGCATTTGACCGCTCCGTAGCAGTGCGCGCGAACTCGAGAGTTGAGCAAAGGTGCAATGGGCGGATCAATTGCGCCATCATCGGATCAAGCGGCAATGGCAAGACGACGATGCTCGACGAAATGTTTCCTGGTTTATCGGAGCGAGGGCTATTGGTCACGGATGTTACTGATACAACGTCCCAGGCGTTGCATATCAGTTTTGCTGACAAGCCAGATGAGCTTAGCGAAGTTTTCGTCAACTCTTGGAGTCACCCGCAGATGGTGTCTTTGATGGAAGACGACGATGTCAAGCGTCAAAACGATACCGATGGCATCAACATTGAGTATCTGCAAGATCGAGTCGTCATCGATGGCGGAGCCGCAAAACTTCGAGACATGCAGTCATTCAAGTTTCCGTTACGCACTGAGCTTCGACCGTTTCCAACCAGCTATCGCGTACCGACGGACAAACTTTCTGACAAGCGATTTATTCGTGCCCTGACCGTTAAGCAACCTTCTGATCAGATTGATCGTGGTTCTCTTGTCACGTTCGACGGCAATTCATACAACGCATTGCAATTGCGTGCCGTCGTCAAGGAAGTGCGACTGAAAGATGGCTACAAGAATATATTGCGGTGGAGCAACCGAGCACCACACGAGGCCGTTCGTTTGCAATTTGTGGACACGCCGGGGATTTCGGTTCAGGGAAGCGAGAAAGACGAAGTGCTACGCCACTTCTTAGGTAAGAAAAGCAATCACATTGCGTTGCAAATGTGGATGAACGACGAACTCGACATTGTCGTCCACCTTGTGCTTTGCGGTCGCAACTCCGATTTTGCCGAACTATGGCGGACACTCGAAGCTAACTGCGAACCCGGCCAAATGGATGACCTGTCGGAACGATTAGTTCTCGCCGTGAATGGAATGAACAAATACTTTAGCGACAAGAACTTGATCGACAAATACGAGTCACCTGACCAAGCCGTTTCTGGTGGCGACCATTTCGCCACGACGATTGAGGATAACATTCTTCAAAAGATGAGCCCACGTGGTCGGATAAAGCCTGCCGAAATCTGTTTCTTCGACTCCAAGAAGATGGTCGAAGCGGACAAACGGCAACTATATGGCGATTACTACCGTTCCTGCCGTCCCATTATGGAGACTTGGACGGAACCCAGCGGTGTTGGCTATAGCACACTGTCAAGATTGGGGATTTTGGAAAGTTTTAAAGAAAATATTTCTGCGTTGGTCGACCCAGACGATCGTGGGCAAGGCTTTCTTGTAAGGAAGTTGTTCAACTTGGTCGATAGACGGGGTCCCTACCTGCTGGTAAAGAAATTCCTAATACGAACGAAAGTTTTTGACGAAGTCGAGAAATTGGCTGAGACCATCAAAACCTATTACGACGACCTGGGATCACTCAATCGACGTGCGGTGCTGGATGCTTTGCTGAGTTGCTTGCAGTTCATTGACTTGAACGACCCGCAATCGCTTGAAGTGTTTATTGGCGAAAAAGTAGATTCAGCCATTGACGAAATGAAGTTTTTGGGGGCCGAAAGACGACCGGATTCCTGGGGTGCTGACGCGTTTAAGGAAACTGCGAATCTTCTTAAGAGAGAAATCGTCAATGCGAGTCGTCCGTCGCCGGATATTACATCCGAGTTTGAGCGACATTTTGAAACCCAGATATCAAACTGGTCGTCGCGATGGGGATACGATGACTTTCGACTTCCTGCGCCTAGCGACAACTCACCAAACTCCGCGCACTTGATGCGGTATTGCCTGAAACTGCACGCACGCGAGATTTTGCTCCGACTTATGGCCGAACAGGAATCCACCGGCGATTCCGAGGGCTTTAAGCAGACACCCGAAGACCAGAAACGAATTTTGCAAATCATCACGTGGCTTAATGAAGCTAGATCTATGACCAAGCAATTGTGTGCTTCCCATGGAGTCAGTTTATGAGCACGAACCAAACTTCAGCGAGCAACGTTTATCAGTTGATCGTTCTTCCTAAGACGGGAACGCAACTCTGTCGTAGCTTTCCCTTACCTCCGGCGATGCAGGGCCAGTACGCTCAACTTAGCCAGATGGTCGAAAAGCTCGCCAAAGCGCAGGCGGAGCATGAAATCGTCGGCTTGGTTGAAGAACACGCAGCCTGTGATCGCACGATTACGCACACTCCATGGGTGGCTGTCGATGTTCAAGACTACATTTTCTTTCGGCTAACGCAGGTTGGAAATGAAACGCAGCTCGATTTGATTGTTGATACGATGATTGGCGCTGGAGCAATGGCGCTTAATAAGGTTCCAATCTCATTGCAAAAAGGCGTTCCAAAATTTGGAAAGGCGTTCGGTACAAACTTTCATTTGGCAGACGTGTTTGTCGAAGAGCACTTGAAGGCTCGGAATGAGATAGGAAGCCTGATCGTCGACTTTGGTAACAGTGGCACCGCTTTTGTGTTCTCCCGCGAAGGAGCAGGTCCACGTGAGGCTCGCCTGCTCGAGACAAACAATCCTTTTGACCCAGACTATCAATCTCGGCCAGAAGGCGAGAGCAATATTCTTAAGTCGAACATGATTGTGTTACGAGCGGGTAACAGCGAGACGGAAAACCCATGGATAGTTCTGGGCACGCGGGCGGAAGAACTAATCCAGCAGGCTCCTATGGCAACCTATCTTTATGCGCCGAAGAAATACGTTCGGCACTGGCCCGAGTATTTAAAGGCGGAAGAACCGACGATGCCTTTCCAAGGCTTGCTCGGCCAACGCGATCGACTTCGTCCCGTCCTGGATTTTGTCCGCATTACGATGGAGCAAATGTTTCAGTACGCCTTGGCGGCGATCACGAATCCGCTTAATACATCTCACGTTCCCGAGTTTTATCCTCAGATTGCGCGGGTCATGTTGACTTATCCCCTTACTTGGCGAAAAGTTGACCAAGAGTTGTTTCGGGATCTTGTCGAGAGTATCGCACGCAAGCTTTTTGTCCATGAAGCCCGAACAAAATCGCAGTTTACAGTCGAATTAATTTGTAGTGAGCCAATGGCAGTTGCTGCATTTGTGCTTTGGGAGAACTTCTTCCACTTTGATACGCACAATTTAAGGATGGCCGCCAGCACACTCGGGAATACCGATGGCAAGGACGAACTAAGGATGCTGGTTGTCGATATGGGTGGTGGCTCCACTGACATTGCGTGCATCGACATCAAATGGGGAGTTCGTGAAGAGGACAACTCCGTTGATGTTTCATTTAAGATGATTGAGTCCATGAGATTTAATCGGGCAGGCGACAGGCTCTCTCATCTGGTGGCGACGGCGGTGAAGTGTTTCTTGAAGGAGAAGTACTCGATTAACGAGTCGCTGTCATTTAAGCAACCATCTCGAAACCCAGCCTTCACACGCAATAATAAACGCAAAGCCGTTTCGTTTATCGCCGAGTTGGTCGAAAAAGCCAAGGTGGCGTTGTCCGGTGATGAAGGAGTTTGGAAACTAGAACCGCGAGACGAACATGAGCTACTGCGACCCTTTGAGCCTTTGGTTGGCGTCATTGGTGAAGATAAACTGAGTCAAGCCCCATTCTTAAGGATTGACCAGTCGGTTCTTGAACAGTGGGTGCAATCTGATCGTCAGTCCCTTGAGACGAATGGCGAACCCGGGTTTATGGATATCTTTCTTTATTTGGAGGAGCTTCAGAAAAGCTTGAAATTGAAAGACCGAGCGCCTCACGTTGTTATTCTAAGTGGCCGTTCAACACGGTTGCCGTTCATTCGTTTTCAAACCGCCAAGCACCTGGGATTGCCGCTTCATCGGATTCGCACTCTTTCGGAAATACTTCCAGACAGCCTTAAACTTCACAACCACGAGAACATGGACAAACTCGCTGTGGTTTTGGGTGCGCAACGGTTCCGTTTTGGAGACCACATTCGCTTTGTGGCCTTGGAGGACGAACCGATCTTCAATCGCTTCATCGGGACGGTTCGTGAGACGCCACAGGGACTTAAGCTCAATCGAGTCCATGTTGAACCGGGTGATTCTCGCCCGCGAACAATCACGGTCACCGTTGACCCTGAGAAGGCGGTTCGCATCGGACATGCGTTTCGGTCCGATGGCGTAGCACAAGTGATCGCCAACTTATCGAATAAGTCGCGTACCCAGCGTCACGAAGTGAAAATCAAGATTCTCGATGACTTCTCGGTTGAGATGCGAGCCCATGAAGACATTCTTCTCGCCGAGTGGGTTCCAGGCGGAAATGATATTATTGTCGATAACTTCAATGACACAGGCGACATCGACAGCGAGCCGAAAAATTTTATGGCCCGAATTGTTGCGCGCAATCAGGAAGCTTGGATACGATCCCAAGAAGAAGAGACGGGCAACGAAGGGGACTGGGAATGAACACAAGACTACTGCTTGTTCTCGTCGTGTTTCTTGCATTGCTATCGACCATTTCGTCGAGCGTTGCACTGTTTTTAGTCGTGCAAAACCTAGGCGGAGATCATCAACTCATTGAACGTGTCAATGCTATCGAGTCTCGCTTGCTTGAATCGAATCGGCCGCAGCGAAGCCAAGATTCGCAAGCTGCACAACTCTCCGTCACGCTCAATGCAATTTTCCAAAGGCTTAGCGAGCACGAACAGTCACTAAACGAATCTGCTCGTCAGATCGCCGACAGTCTGTCTTCCGGTGTTTCAAAACAATGATAGGGTTGGAAATGGTTGCCCAGGTTCTTTCGCTCATCTGTATCGTGAATGTACTGCTTGCACTTAGTTCGGCTTGGCTGCTTTCAGTTTGTCATCGACGCAGGCAAGCGTTGACATCTGCGATTGAGGGAGAGGGCTGGAACCACGAAGTGCTTGAGGCTTTACGAGAATTGCTTCTCGATTTGACGGAGCCATCGTCATCCCATGCAGGGCGTTTCGTGTCCCTCGGAACAATCATTCCAAAAATTGAGGAGGTCGATTGCGAGCAAACCCTCCGAAGTTTGCTTCTGCAAATTGCCAACGATTGTTCTTTGACGTTTGACGGGACTATCAAGCTCGCAAATCTCGAACAGTTTGCTAAGTCCGTCTATAGGCTCCAACCGGCGTATCGCTTTGGCGATGCCGAAATGGCCGAAATTTTTTCTGCAGCGGTTGAACGAATTAAAGGCAGTGTTCTGCTCTCGAAAAAGGTCGAGCGTGTTGAACTCGTTCAATCTAACGCAAGAGTTGATGAAAAAACGATGTGGCCGTTGAATCCAGGGCTACGCGTCAAGCAGCCTTTCGGATTGGTCCTGCGAACAGAAACAGGAGAGGTTTTGAGTCGCGCCAAAGCGCGGTGCCTTTGAAAAAAGCGATTTGTTCGCGGCGGCCTTCAGACCATCGGCCACTCGGACTGCATCACCGGCTTCCATCGAGAACTGTCGAATGGTAGCTGCCATGATTCCCGACCTGAGCGTAGCATCGGTACCTGTCGCTCGAGCGAGGTTCATCACCGCGAGTGTCATCTCTTCGATTTGCTTGGGTGAGAAACCGGCGCGACCAAGTTCAGTCATCAGAGAGGCAACCTCGCTGGCCGAGAAGCTCGTCGTGGCTCCTAATTGTTTCGCTGTGTTACGCAGCGATTCGAATGCTTCGCCGGTTGCGTTGGCAGTCGCGCCAGCAGCGCGAATCGCATCATCGAAACTGGTGTAGACTGCTACGCTACCGACGACCGGAGCCGCTGCGGCGACTCCCAAGCCCATCAGTTTGGTACCAATCAATCGACTCGCTGCACCGAAAGATTTGAGCCGCTTCTGCGCAGCTTCGAGCCCTTTGAGGAACTGTGTGCTCCTCGCGGTCAGCTCGACATAGGCTCCTCCGGCTTTGACTTGCGACATGATGAGGCTTGAGACTTGAGGGGTGAGGCTTGAGGGTTTTTCGTGTAAGCTGCGCCCAACATGGCTGCGGCTTGCGCGACGCTTCCGCGAGCGGTAATGGGTTTCTGATCTGCGTAGGGATTAAAGTCATCGGGTTTGAATGGTTTGCGACGCTTCTTACGATCGCGATTCATTTCGGCCATCAGTGCCATAATCGTGCTGGCGACATTCCAGTCGTGTTGACGTTTGGCCTCGGCCATCAGCACGAGTTGTCGAAGCGTTAAGGGCCCTGGATCAACGCCGACGATGCCGGCAAGTCGGACGATGAGTCGCTGGATATCGGCACACCGAGCTTGCGTTCCAGATCTGCGACGATCTTGTCCACGAGATTCGGATCGTCCAGCCGCTTCTCGATCGCGCTCAGTCCCCGTGTCTCGATCATCTTCTGTTTCTCGGCCGCCTTCCGAGGTTTTGGCCATGGGGACACGCGCAATCAAAGCAGCTTAGCATCCAGATGCACCTGAGCGGAAGCTGCGGAGACAGCTTGTGATTCTAAAGCCACATTTCCCTGTGTAAGGGCGATCAACCTCTGAGCCTTCTGGGTGGCGATACGTGGACCACGCCTTCGTTGTAGATGTATCCAACCGCACATCTCCAATTACATAACCTATCAGAGGTCGCATTTCGTCAAAGCGACTCGCGTCACTTTCTGGGTTATGTGATTGCGATTGGAGCCGCATTAACGGTTGTCGTCGCAACATGCTTTTATACAACAACTTACGCAAGTCATCGGAACACAGCCGAGATCTCACGAGCGGTTTGAAAGAGGTTCGGTTTGCTCAACTTGTTTCCCCGCTAGCAAACTTTTGCTACCCCAAGGTTATAAAGAAAGCCAACGTCTCAAGGCGTTGGCTTTTTTCGTTTCAACGCCAATCGCTACAAGTCGACGTTGTCGCTGGTGAAGAGCACGAGAGTGTTTTGATCAAGCTTCAGCGTCTTCAATGTTTCGAGCACGCGGCCTACGCTCCAGTCCACCTCCGCGATCCAATCGCCGTAGTCACCGTTTGGGGACTGCCCCTGAAACTCCTCGCCCGGACGCAACGGAGAATGGACGGCGGTGTGCGGTCGAGATCCGGCGTGCGGTCCACTTTCGAGCCAAACGGGCCGATGTCGCCGTAACCCATGTCGTCAATCAAAAAGACGACGAAGTTGGGCTTTGCAGGTTTCGGGTCAGCGGCGTTCAGCGAAGCCAGCGGCATTGCGGTGATGAGTGTAAGAGTGTGTTTCATGAAGGGGATGCGAGTAATAACGCTGATGAGTTTAGTTCGGAAGCCTGTCCAGCATTCATGGAATTGCAAGGTCTCGAAGCGCTTTCACCGCGTCCTTCCTGAACGCGTCCGATGAAGGTGGCGTGCCGGTCTGGCTCGTGATCTCCGCAACGTGAGTTCGCGCCCATTCAAAGAATCGCAAGTGCGTTTGCCACACGGGTTGCTTCTCGTTCTTTTCATTGATGAGCCAGAAACCGCCGGGTTTTTCGGATGTGCCTTCGTTGTCGTAAAGTTCCCAGTAGAGCACGAATGGGCAGCCCCACTCGAGACCGGCGAACATGACTTGGATGCTCATGCGGTTCTGCTGCTCCGGTGTGTAGCGTCGTGCGGGGAAGCCATATTCCCCAATGAACACCCGTTTGCCGGGGATGGAAGGTTTCGGGCGCAACTTGGACTCGATGTGGTCGAGCGCGGCGGTGAGGTCGTCGTGAATCACATGCTGAAGACTGTCGTAACAGGAGTAGCTCACATAGTCGATGTCCACCTGCGGGAGGATGTCGTTGGTGATGCACTGGCCTCCGTTGAGAAAGGGGCGGACGAGATTAACCTCGGTGTAGTTCCACACCCACACGCGCTGGTGCGGCGTGTCGCGATTCGCATCGTCAATGGCTTGCTGACGCACCTTGAGCCACGCGATGAAATTGTCAGCGTAGTGCTCAGGGAAAGGCTGCTTCGAGTCAAAGTGCGGTCGCAAATGCCAGTCGCCCTCCCAGTGGCCGAGGTAGAAGCTCTTGCCCGTGCCGGAGTAAGTGCGGAGCAGGTGGCAGGCGAAATCATACATCTCGCGATACTCCAGATCATGCACCGCAGGCTTGAACTGTCCCGCACTGCCGTGGGTCGTGAAGGGATAAGCCCAGATGAGAAAATGCGTGAACGGCATGTCCAGCACTGCGCGATGCGCAGGCTCCCTGCTTGCGACGTCAGTCAGCGTCTTGAGACTTGTATCGCGATTAAGCACATTGGACTTATCTTTGCCAAATGAAGCCTGTGGCGAGATCGAGAACTTCATGATCCCTGAGCCAAGCTTTGCGATGAGCTTCGCGCTTTCAAGCAACGGTGCCTCCTGCGTGAAGTGATACCGCCCACCAATGGCTTGCGTGCCGATGATGTAGTTGAACGGCGCTGAGGTCACCGGAGAAGGTGTTTCAGCCGCGAGGGGCGCCGCCAGCGGAGCGAGCAGCAGGGCAGTGAGGAATGTGATGGTGTGTTTCATTTTCGGCGTGGATAAAGTCCGGTGAGAATCGCGGCACGTGTGGGGCAGCAACGGCTGCTGTTGTAAAACTGGGTGAAGCGCAGACCGCTGGCAGCGAGGCGGTCGAGATTCGGCGTTTCGATCTCACTTCCGTAACAACCCAGGTCGGAGAAGCCCATGTCGTCCGCGAGAATGACGATGATGTTGGGCTTTGCCGACGTGGCTTCTGCAGCGTCCAATGGTGCTACCCGCAGGAGCAGCAATGCGATGAGAAAGCAGGGATAGTGCTTCATGGAATTGATTGGTGGAATGATGACGATGTTTGGTGATTTACTGTTTGAGCAAGGGCACCGGGTCATTGACCTGGCCCGCAGCGCGCACACCGGGAGTGCGATTCTTGTTGTTGGTTTTCTCCATACCGAGATCGGCGGCCATCAGGTCGATCAACTTCTGGAGACGCTTCACCACATCGGGATGTTGTGCGGCGACATCTTTCGTTTCACCGATGTCAGCATCAAGATTGTAGAGGCGTGGAGCGGCGGTCGAGGCAGTGACGGGAGCTTGATCTTTCGCACCCTTTTTCTTTTTGGCAGCGCTTCCCTTTTCGCTGTCCGCCCCGGGACTTTCCCCATTACCGCCAGCGTCCTTTTGATCGGCGATCGCCAGCTTCCATGGACCTGATCGCACCGCCTCCAGCGAGCCCCAGAGGAAGTAATACAACGCTTCGCGGGACGACGACTTGCTCTGACCCGAGAGCACCGGCCAGATGTCCACGCCGTCGATTTTGCGATCTGTCGGGACCTTGCCCCCGGCCAGTCGTACGAAGGTCGGCAGCACGTCCAGCCCACTCGTCACCGCATCGCTCACGGAGCCTGCGGCGATCCTGCCCGGACCCCAGGCGATCGTCGGTTCGCGCTGGCCACCTTCCCAGGTGCTGCCTTTCTTCCCACGCAGCGGAGCGTTACTATAGCCTTTTCCCGTGCCGCCATTATCGCTGGTGAAGAGCACGATGGTGTTTTCAGCGAGCTTGAGTTGCTTCAGCGTATCGATCACGCGGCCCACGCTCCAGTCCACTTCCTCGACCCAGTCGCCATAGTCGCCGTTCTTCGATTTCCCGCTGAATTCGATACCGGGCCTCAGCGGTCCGTGAACGGCAATGTGCGGGAAGTAGAGGAAGAAAGGCCGATCCTTGTTGACCGTGATGAACTTCACCGCCTCGTCGGTGAAGAGCCTCGTTAGCTTAGTCTGGTCGGGTGGTGCCTCGATGACCTTCTCATCGCGCATCAGGGGTAGCGGTGGCATGAAGTTTTTAGTCCCGGGATTTTCGCCGGTACCGTCCATGTTGTTCGAGTAAGGCAGACCGATGAAATGATCGAACCCATGCCGTGTGGGTAAAAACTCGGGCTGATCGCCGAGATGCCATTTGCCGATGCACATAGTGGTGTAACCTTGCAGCTTGAGGAGACCGGCGACGGTTTTTTCTTCGGCACTCAACCCGACGCCTCGCACGGGAAACACCACATCAGGAATCCCAACCCGCTTAGCATAACAGCCCGTCATCATCTGCGCCCGCGACGCACTGCACAGGGGGGCGGCGTAAAAGCTCGTGAGCTTCATTCCCTCTTTCGCCATCCGGTCGAGGTTCGGCGTGCGATTCAGCTTCGAGCCGAACGGCGCTATGTCGCCATAGCCCATGTCATCAATCAGGATGACAATGAAGTTCGGTTTGCGCGACGGCTTAGGCCCATCGGCGGCTTGGAGTGCCGCCACCGGCAACGGTAGCAGGGCGATGAGGAGAGTGAGTTTCACGATGAGGGGGTGTTTCATGGCTCGATTCGCAATTCTTTATCTAGGATGACTGCAAGTTGCTCGCTGTTGTTGTTCCAGTGCTCGCGATCTTTTACGGTACGGCCGGTGTTGCTATCCGTTGATAGAATCCGTCTTAGATTAACTCACCAAGCCTTCGCAGCAAATCACCTTGCGAATTATCACGACATTCTGGAGTTCTGTGCGCGAGAACTCGGTTTGACGTACATCCAATAGTATTGCAATTATGATTGTTTGATCATGAATGCTACTTCTCGAATACAACGTCGATACGATCACCGGCTCCATCCCCGGAGTATTCTTCGTCGATATATTGACGAAGCGAGTTAAAAGCCAATTCATAACATCGAAGTCGTCAGTTCGAACCTGGCCCAATCAGCACTCTCTAGTCTCTCTGACCCTCTGCTTATGTGTCCTAAAATTGAAAAAACGGGCTCGCGCCGAGTGGGAGAGGCCGGGGACACCCGAAAATCGAGGTAACCGAGGCTTTGCTGGTTATTTAGGCACGCAGGTTGGTTACTTTTTTTATGAAAACTGGACCGCTTTACTGGACATGTGTTCATTATTTGATAAATTGTTTTGATCTTGTCTCAGTTCTGGAGGTAGATCATGGCTCGATTGGCGCGGGTGGAAGTTTTTGCGGCGGATGAAGTGGCTATTGTCCATGTGATAAATTGGACAGTACGGCGTTGCTTCTTGATGGGCGATGATCCGCTTACTCGAAAAAATTACGATCATAGCAAAGCGTGGATGGAACGAGAACAAGAGCATCTGGCTAGGTTCTTCTCGATCGACCTTTTATGCTAAGCGATTTTGTCTAACCACTTTCACTTGGTGCTGCGGTAGCAGCCTGATGTCGTTGCCCTTAGGGATGATCGCGAGGTTGCTCGGCGATGGCTGATGCTTTGTCCGAAGCGTCGAGATGCAGAGAATAGGCCAGAGGAACCTAATGACTTTCATTTGAATATGATCACGAACGATCGTATGAAGCTAAAAGCAAATCGATCTCGATTGAGCGATATATCTTGGTGGATGAGGTTTCTATCGCAAAAGATTGCTCAGCGGGCCAATCGCGAAGACGACCTGAGACAGCCTTGGAGCCTTGGGGACACGCACATTTTGAAAAAGTTGCTGCAAGTTTGATTCCACAAACGCGTCTGAAAGGCAGTTTGCGGGTGTCCCCAATCTCATTCGATTGCGCGTGTCCCCGTGGTTCCCCCTGCCCTCTTCGCCAGCGCCGAATTCCGTTATCTGAATTGACCAGCAGCCTCGCGACTAACTCATTTCAGTGTCTGTCTGCTAGGAATTTGCTTTCGCGCCCGCCGCACCGTGGACGGTCAGAACGGGGATCGGTGCCGGGGAGTGAGGGGGTCTGTCCCCACAGGTCGGCTTATCTTCGGTAAGTGTGGTGCCTTTCGAAGTCCAGACAGTCATCGTCGGACCGTCAACGAAACGTCACGCCGCTAACGTGCTTCTTGATCTCGATGCGCGCGTCTTCGGCACTGAGGCGCTTTTTGCCTGAGATTACGAGGTTGTCGATGGTCACACCGCTGATCTCATGTTCGGGGTCCAAACCTTGCAGCCGGGAAGGTTTCTCGGCCTCGTGTTCGAATGTGTTGTTTTGGAGGAGCACGTCACGCATGCGGCTTTTGCCTTCCTCGGCCTGAATTTTGATCTCGATGCCCATGCGTTTGATGTCGCCGCCGATGAACTCGAAGTGATTGCCGATCCAGCGCGTGTCCTCAATCTCCGCACCGCTGTAGGCATAGACGACGATGCCGCGATCCGCGTGAATGACCTCGTTGTTTTCAAAGAGCACGTTGCTCAGCTTCTTTTCATAGACCTCGCTGCCGATCTTGAGCGCGGATTTGACCGACCAGCACACGTTGTCGCGAAACACGATGCCCGTCATGTCGCGCCGTGTGCCGTAGCGCAGCTTCACAGCGATGGAGTCGTCGTTGCTGCTGATGAAGCACCGTTCGATGAGCACCTGCGAGGAGTTGTCGGGATCGAAGCCGTCCGTGTTCGTCTCCCACGGGAAGCCGGGATCGTCGTAGATCGTGTTGGAGATGAGTTTGACGCCCGTGAAGCGCAGGTTTTCCGACTCGATGAGATGCACGCCCCAAGTCCCAGAATCGCGCAGAATGACATCTTCGACCACGAGGTTTCTGGCGCGGAAGGAGCGGATCAACTTGCTGCGGCTGGCGGAGGCGTTCTCGCCTGACAGCCGCAAAGCACGGCCTTGTGCGTCGATCACGCCGCGTCCTTCGATGCGCACGTTTTCGCAGTCGATGAAATGGATGAACTGCGTGCCAAACTCACCCACCGGATGATCGGCAAGGCTGCCCGTGCCTTTAAGAATGGCACCAGCTGCCAGATGCAGCGTGAGGTTGCTTTTCATCCGCAACTCACCGGTGCGGTAGATGCCTGGCGGCACGAATAGCAGGCCCTTTTTTGCGCCGACATCGTCAATGGCCCGCTGGATCGCTGCGGTCTGCACCGCGTCTGGTGAACTCGTCACCCCGAGCTGCGTGAGATCAAACACACCGGTCTTCGGCAGTTCCATTTCAGGCGCCTCGGCAAAGAGGAAGAAGCGCGGGAGCTTGTTCACCAAAAGATGCAGCTGCCTCGGCTGTGACAGTTCAAAGGAGAGCGTGCTGCCTTCCGCCTTTGCCTGAAGGCCATGGCGATGCGGACTGACATCGAAGGTCGAGATCGCCTCCCGCGCAGTGATTTCCACCTTCACGGTGCCGGTGAACGCAAAGTGCGCATAACCGACATTCATCACCGTGCTGCAAGCCTCGATGGGCGTGCCGTTGACCTTTACCGTGAAGTCGCTACTGGCTATATCGCCCGCTGCAAGAGGATAGGGTATAACCGCAGCCTGAACGTCGTGACTGGTGAACACACCACTCAGGCACAGGCCCACGATGTGTAAAATTAAACGGATGTGGTGTTGTTGCATGGAGAGTTGTCGGAAATCAGATAGCAAGGTCCGTTTACTTCCACCAGAGCGGCCTGAGGTACAACTGATTTTTGGACCGTTTTGTGGTTTAGTTTGCTGAGTGAATCTGGGCTTCGAACTGGCTGGGCGTTTTGTATCCGAGCGCCGAGTGTTTGCGGTGGGTGTTGTAGTAACCTTCGATGTATT
>JAWXCK010000118.1:0-38359 GCA_034408855.1 Pirellulaceae bacterium | reverse complement strand
CCACTCCCCACTCCCCACTCCCCACTCCCCATTCAGGAACCCAGCCATGAAGTCACTAACATCCTCAAGCCGACTTTGCTTTCTTTGCGCAATACTACTTGGTCGCTCGTTAATCGGAGCCGACCTGCCGAACGTGGTCGTGATCTTTATCGACGATATGGGATATGCCGATATCGGACCATTTGGTGCCAAGTCGTATCCGACTCCGAATTTGGATCGAATGGCTCGTGAAGGTCGACGTTTTACCGACTTTCATGTTTCGTCGGCAGTCTGTTCGGCATCGCGTTCGGCCTTGATGACCGGTTGCTATCACGAACGCGTTGGGATTTCCGGTGCCCTAGGCCCGAGTTCCAGGATTGGATTGTCGGCTGGCGAAACGACGTTGGCGGAAATCTGCAAGCAAAAGAACTACGCCACGACTTGTATTGGAAAATGGCACCTCGGTCATCATCCGATGTTCTTGCCGACCAATCATGGCTTCGATTCGTATTATGGCTTGCCCTATTCCAACGACATGTGGCCGAACCATCCCGAAGAATTAGCGAAGAAGGCGAAGGGCAAAGTATTGAAAGGCGGCTACCCGCTGCTGCCGTTAGTCGAGAATACAAAGATAATCGATGCCGAGGTAACCGGCGACGATCAAATGCAACTTACGACGAACTACACCAATCGAGCCGTCGACTTTATTCGTCAGCATCGCCACGAGCCTTTTTTAGTTTACCTACCGCATTCGATGGTTCACGTCCCGCTCTATGTATCTTCGAAGTTTGCAGGTAAGAGCGGCGCCGGATTGTTTGGCGATGTTGTCATGGAAGTCGATTGGTCGGTCGGTCAGATTCTCGATACGCTCAAGGAAGTCGGCGTCGACGAAAAGACGTTAGTCGTCTTTACCACCGACAACGGCCCGTGGCTATCGTACGGTGATCATGCTGGATCTGCGCTGCCACATCGTGAAGGAAAAGGAACTGCTTGGGAAGGTGGCATTCGCGTGCCGACGTTGATGCGATGGCCAAGCAAAATCCCAGCCGGTACGACCTGTGATGAATTAGCTTGCACCGTCGATATTTTGCCGACGGTAGCCGCGATGATCGGTGCTGAGTTACCGAAGCACAAAATCGATGGTCAAAATATTATGCCGTTGATGACGGGCGGTTCGGAAGTCAAGTCGCCGCACGAAACGATGCCATGTTATTTTGCCAGCGATGAGCTGCAAGGTATTCGCGATCGCGAATGGAAACTAATCCTTCCGCATCAATACCGAACACTTGCTGGCAAACCAGTTGGTACCGGCGGGATTCCCGCGCAGTATGAAACGGCCAAGGTTGGGCTTGAGCTTTATAACATGAAGAACGATCGAAGCGAGACAAAGAATGTCGCGGCTGACCATCCTGAAATCGTTGCGCGATTGGAAGCAGCGGCCGAAGCTTGGCGATTTGAGCTTGGCGACAAGCTCACCAATCGCAAAGGAAGCGGGGTGCGACCGCACGCGACGATGACCGAAAGCGATGCGGTTTTGAAATAACTTTGGCTATTTGCGACTATTTTGGTGCCGGTGGAGCGATGACAACGACCGATTGCCCTTGAACAAGGGCATCGCCGCGAGCCATGACGACGATTTCACCGGCTTGAAGTCCGGAAACAATTTCGACTTCTGCACCGCTTCGAAGCCCGAGTTCGATCGGACGAATTTCGATCTTTCCGTCTTTGACCACACAGCAATGAGTCGTCTCGTCCTTTCGCAGAATAGCGGTAATCGGCAACACGACGACGTCCGTTCGCTGATCGAGAGTGATGGTTGCCGAAGCATACATCCCCGGACGCAAAAGCTTGTCTTTATTGACAATGTCGACTTCCGTTCGAAGCGATCGATTAGTACTGTCGAGTCCCCAAGCGGTTCGAGTGATTCGTCCTTCGATCGGTTTCTTATTAAAGGATTGAACGGTGATGACGACAGCATCACCTTTTTCTCCCGCATCGACAGACGAGGCTTCCATTTCAGGGACTTCGATACTCACGCGTAGCTTTTCGGTTTTCGCAATCACCAAAAGAGGAGAAGCGTTGCTGTGGGCCGGCTGAACAAAATGCCCCGTGTCAACGGCACGCTGAGTCACAACGCCGTCGAACGGTGCTTTTATTTCGAGATAATGCATCATGGTGCGCACATGTCCCCTATTGGCGGTTGCAACGGCTTGACGAGCCACCGCTGCTTCGACATCGGCTTTCATTTTCTGAACATTGGCATCGGCTTGTCGCCGATGAGCTTCGGCTGATTTAACTTTCGCATCGACTTCCATCCCGGAAGCTTCGACCGCTCGCAACTGGCTTAACGTTTCGTCAGCCAATTTCGTGGTAACAGCGCCGGTGCTGGCAAGTTGTTGAATGCGAGTGTGTTCGGCTTTGACTCGTTGAAGTTCGGCGGTGACCCGTGCTTTACCCGCTTGAGCTTCATCGATACCCGAGGCGGCGGTTTCTAATGCCGCTTTGGCAGCGTTGACTGCCGACTCCGCTTGCTGAACTTCGGCCTCTGCCTGAACCAACAGGGCTTCTTTTTGCTTCAATTCGTCGGCCATTTCGGGGATCGAAAGCCGCATCAAGATCTGATTTTTTTTGACTTCATCACCGATATCGACGAGCACCGACTCGACGAATCCGCTGAGCTTCGATGCGATCTGAGTCTCTTCATCGGCAACAATACGTCCAGGTTGCGTCGTCGTCCATTTCATATTCTTGCGAGTGACCGGAGCCGCCGTCACGCGATCGAGCACGCTCTTATCAGCTTGTTCCGATGACGATTGCGCCAAGGATAGTGGCGATGGAGTTGCGAAGCCGAGCGTCACACCGACGATCGGAACGAGCAAAAAATATCGAGTACGCTTCATGAATGAACTCCTGTCGCAGCGACTTGCGAATCGGGCAATTGATAATGTTGACTGTCTGAATCATCCGGGTCGAGCGAAGGCGAACGACGGATGGCATTTCGCTGAAGGATGGCGAAAATACTTGGAAGGAACAAAAGTGTCGAGACGGTTGCGGCCAGCAATCCTCCGATAACGGCTAATCCAAGCGGTGCGTTTTGCTGCCCTGATTCGCCCCAGCCAAGCGCCATCGGTGCCATGCCTGCCATCATCGCGCAACTCGTCATCAAGATGGCTCGCAAGCGTTCGCTTCCACCGAGTATCCCAGCTTCACGAGCACTTGCGCCTTTTCGTCGATGTTGCTCGGCGAATGTTACCAAGAGAATAGCATTCGCCATCGCGACACCGACTGCCATGATCGCGCCGATATACGACTGAATGTTCAAGGTTGTCTGTGTAAACCAGAGCATCAGGATGACGCCTGCTAGCACGGCAGGAACGGTCGAGATCGTAGCCAATGCCAATCGAATCGATTGATAGTTTGCAGTCAGCAACAAGAAGACGGCCAAGATAGCCAATACCACGCCCGTAGCGAGTCCCGATTGCATTTCATTCATCGGAGGAATTTGGCCGCGAGTTTGAATTTCGACACCTTTCGGAGCATCGCCAGCTTGCTTTATGGCGGCGGCAATCTCGTTTGAAATCGCGCCAAGATCCGACGTGACGATATTCGCTGTCAGCGTAATCTGTCGCCGCATGTTATAGCGATCGAATTGACCAGGCATACTACCAGCGACCAAATCTGCGACATCGCGAAGCATTACCTGTGAATCGCCATTTTGTTTTAGCGGGATTCGACCGAGATCCTCCATAGAACCAGTCGTGTCGACATCGTAAGGGTTTCGGAGAACACGTCGCGGTATTTCGACCTGCACTTGATAAGCGATCCCGCTCTTTGGATCCGCCCAGTAGTTCGGAATCACGAATCGACTCGACGAGGTCGCTGTAATCAACGCTCGCGAGACATCGACGGGCATCAAACCGGCTAAACCCGCCTTTTCGCGATTCACATTAACCTGGATCGTCGGATAGTCCATCGATTGCCCGACTTGCAGATCGCGCAGATCTGGGATCTTAGCAAGTTCAAGCCGTATTTTTTCTGCGTGTGCTCGGTTGTCTGCCAGATTCGAACCACTCACCGCTATTTCAATCGGGGTCGCGGAGCCGAAGCTCATCACTTCGTTAATGATATCCGACGGCTCGAACGAAAATCGAACTTCAGGAAATTTTTCGTTGAGTCGTTTACGTAGCCGCTCCTTGAGTTCGACATCGGAAATCTTGAAATCGTGCTTCAAGTCGACATACAGCAATGCTTCTTCAGGGCCGCGTGACCAGTGATAGACGGCGATGACGGGATAGCTCGACGGAATCATCCCGACGTAACCGAGGGTAAGCGCAATGTTCTCTTTCCCGAGTTCTTCGCCGATCTCCTTCAGTGCGTCTTTGGCGTATTGTTCGGCTCGCACGATTTGCGTTCCGTCAGGAGCTCTCATTCGCAAGCGGAATTGACCCGCATCGACGGCTGGGAAAATACTTTGCCCAAGCTGTCCGCCAAGCCAATAAATGATCGCACACGAACCGATGATATAGATTGGCACCAGTAACAACCCCAGGCTTGTCATGCTCGTAACAAGACGTTTGTAAACCTGTTGAAAGCGATCGAACATTGTCGTGCGCGATTGGACGCCATGCTTCGTGTTTTGCTTGAGAAGCCAAACACCCAAGACAGGTACGAACGTACTTGAAAGAATGTACGACGCGATCATCGCAAATCCGACTGAAAGCGAGAGCGGCACGAAGAGAGCTCGGGCGGCACCTTGCATGAAGAACGATGCGACGAAAACCGCCAGGATGCAGAGCATGGCAAGCAATCGAGGAATGGCCGTTTCGCGTGAACCATCTCGAACTGCAACCGCCAAAGGCTTGCCTAGTCGAAGATGCGTATGGATGTTTTCGATGGCAACGGTCGATTCATCAACCAGGATTCCAATCGCTAATGCCAAGCCACCTAACGTCATCAAGTTGATCGTTTGCCCGATCATCCAAAGGGCGGCCACCGAAGCCATTAAGGCAATCGGAATATTCAGTACAACGACCAGGGCGCTTCGCCAATCGCGTAAGAATATTAAAATCATTATGCCGACCAAGATTGCTCCCAACAATCCTTCCGTGACGACCGCTAAGACGGCTCGGGTAACGTAGGTCGATTGGTCGAACTCGAAGCTAACGTCGATTCCCTCTCCGTCCGCCCCCAGAGCTTCGATCATGTTAGGGATCGCCTTCTTAATATTGTAAATCGCGCTGAGTGTCGACGCGTCAGCTCGCTTGGTGGCTAGGATATAAACTGCGCGACGTCCATTGGCCAACGCGAACCCGACTGGTGCGTCGGCTGAATCGGTCACCGAAGCAATATCGCGAATGTAAACAGGGCGTTCACCCATCCGAATCGGGATCGACTCGAGTTCTTTGACATCCTTGACGACCGAGTTCACGGGGACGATGGGAAACTTATCGCCGACGACAATGTTTCCGGAAGGACTGATCGCGTTCCCTCGCGTAATGGCTGTGATCGCTTCGTCGGGCGACATACCATAGGAGCGTAACCGCTGAGGATCGACTGTGACTAAAACAGTTCTTGCACTGCCACCAAAGGGCGGCGGTGCCGAAACGCCCGGAAGACTCGAGAACATCGGTCTGACTTTGAATAATGCGATGTCTTGAATCTCAGAGATACTGCGTGTCTCGCTCGACATCACCAGATAGCCGACGGGAACACTCCCGGTATCAAATCGCATCACGAAGGGCGAAACCGTACCGGGTGGCATGAAGGCTTGCGAACGATTGACGTAGTTGATCGTCTCCGCCATCGCTTGAGCCATGTTCGTTCCTGGATGGAAGAACAATTTCATCAAGGCCGTGCCTTGCACATTTTTGGATTCAACGTGATGAATACCGCTGATGTATAGAAAATGGTACTCGTAGTAGTTCGTGAGATACCCTTCCATCTGAGCGGGATCCATCCCGCCGTATGGCTGGCAGACGTAGATCACTGGCAAATTCAACGATGGAAAGATGTCGACTTCCATTCCTTTGGGAAGTCCCTCGGGATACCTCCATCCGACCTGTTCAAACACTGTTCGACCGACGGCCAGAAAGCTTCCCAATCCGATAGCCAACGTCAACACCATCACGGTCAGCGGTCGGCCAAGAGCAATTTTGATTAAGTTCATGGAGCGGTTCGGGCTTGGGGTCTTGCGGGGGAGTTGGCTAGCTCTTCAAGATTTTTTCGTTACAGACGGTTATTCGAAGCGTCAGTCTAGGTAAGGAATAACCATTATTCTAGCTCGATTCGTCAACAATCTTACAATCGGCAGATTCGTTGATTTCCTTACAACCATTTCGCCGATCGAATCGAAATTAGACAGTCCGATTTGGATCAAGGCGAAAACGATGAGATTTGAACGAACTTGGTATTTGCTAACTTTGACGCCGGTTCTCTATCTTGGTTGCGCGTCGGTCGACAAGCAAGATAAACTATGGACAAAGCCCGTTTCTGAGCCGTTCGTCGTTCAAAAACCGGAGCTTTCGATACCGACGGCACAGGCAGGCGTGCCGAACTTGACGTCGTATTCTGCCAATTATTCGTCGGTCATGCTAGCCAGCGCCGTTGAGCCAGCACGCTCTGAAATCGTCGTTACAACGGCCGAACCACCGACTTCGCCACCGACTTCGCCACCGACTTCGCCGCCGACTTCGCCGCCGATGGCGACGGTCTCGGCACCGACGATTGATACGGCGTTCAGCGAAGTTTCGACGCCAAATCGCACTTTAGATCCCGCACAGTCGATGGCAGAGCAACCCGGCGAGCTCCCTATTGATCTTGAAACCGCATTGCAACTTGCAGTCGGCCAGAACCCACAAGTCGCTTATGCAAATGAAAGAATTCGCGAGTCGTTTGCGAAACTTGAATCAGCCCGCGTTCTTTGGCTTCCGTCGCTCCGTGCAGGCATGAACTACAACAAACACGAAGGACGCATTCAGGACGTTGCTGGGACCGTGATCGAAACGAGCCGAAACTCGGTTTACAACGGCTTCGGCGCGCAGGCGGTTGGCGCTGGTTCACCGGCTGTCCCTGGCGTTCTCATGAACTTCCACATGAAAGACAGTATCTTTCAACCTCGCATCGCCGAACAAATGGTTGGAGCCAATCGACATGCCAGTCAGGCTGTATCCAACGATACGTTGCTCGACACTGCGATCGCCTACGTTGATCTTTTAGAGGCAGCCCAGCTTCGCGCGATCAGTACCGATACACTCGCCAACACCGAACAACTCGCGTCGTTAACTCATCAGTTTGCCAAAGTCGGACAAGGACTGCAATCCGACGCAGATCGGGCGGCCACAGAATTAGCCATTCGAAAGCTCGAATTCCAAAAGACGATCGAGCTTTCCAAGGTCCACAGCGTGCGTTTGGCAAGGCTGCTCAGTCAAGACCCGTCGCTCATCTTAGCTCCCGTCGAGACGGTGCTCGCACCGATCGAGCTAGTCGACGTGAGTACGGACATGGCTTCGTTGGTTGCTCAAGGTCTTTCGATGCGACCTGAACTTACCGAACATCGATATCTCGTTGGCGAAGCTATTGAAAGATTACGACGCGAGCAATACTCGCCACTCGTTCCGAGCGTCCTACTTGGCCTCAGTTACGGCGGCAACGGTGGCGGGATCGGAAGCAGTTTTCAAAACTATGGCGACCGTATGGACTTCGATGCCGCTGCGTTTTGGGAAGTTCGAAATCTTGGCTATGGAGAACGCGCCGCTCGATGCGAATCACAGAGTCGAATTCGTCAAGCAAGATATCGCCAAGTTCAGATCCTCGATCGAGTCGCCAGTGAAATTGTTGAAGCCAAAACACAAGTCGACGCGAAGCAAGCACAAATCGATCTCGCGCAGTCAGCGATCACAACAGCTCGCGATTCGTATCGTCGAAACAACGAACGAATCGTCGCCGGCCAAGGATTACCGATCGAAGTCCAACAATCGATCATCGCACTCGACCAAGCGCAACGGCTTTATGCCACAACTGTCGCGGATTATAATCGAGCTCAATTCCGTCTTCAGCGCAGCCTAGGTTTTCCTGTATCACAAGCGTTGACGTCGAGTCCGTAGTCGCTTTTCCAACGTGATCGAGTTGTCACATAACAGTGGGCGAGCCGATGGCGCTAGCCACGGGCGGTTAGTTGAAAAACAGGGCACATCGCCGGCCCTCGGCTAGCGGCTTGTGGCTTTAATCGTTCAACAGTTAGCCGAAGGCGTACTCTTGGCCTGTGAAGTACGCCTACGGCTGACTGTTAAACGAAATCCTTGCCGCTGGCGATTAAATCAACAAGCGCCGACGGCTCACAATGACGGAAATCAAGCAACTCGGGAAGAATCGAACTACGCTTCATCCAAGATTTCGACAGCTTCAAATTTTTGACCTTCGAGCATCGAGAGACTTGCTCCGCCGCCAGTGCTGACGTGGGTAACTTTGTCGGCAAAACCGAGTTGCTCGATCGCCGCTGCGCTATCGCCACCTCCGATGATGCTCGTACCTGACGATTCAGCAACGGCCATTGCGACGGCTCGCGTTCCAGCATCGAATGGTGGCATTTCAAAAACACCCATCGGACCATTCCAAATAATCGTTTTAGCCGTTCGAACGATGTCGGCAAATTTCTTGGCAGAGACCGGGCCGATGTCGAGCCCTTCCCAACCGTCTGGAATCGCCCCCGCCGCGACGACTTGCTTATTGCAGTCACTGGAAAACGCATCTCCGCAATGCGTATCGCTTGGCAACACCAGCTTATTACCAGCAGCGGCTATCAACTCTTTCGCAAGTTCAACTTTATCGGGTTCGACAAGACTCTTACCAGTTTTACCGCCTTGAGCCAACGAAAAAGTATAGGCCATTGCACCGCCGATGAGAACTGAATCACAGATCGACAGAAGGTTCTTAATGACGTTGATCTTATCGCTGACTTTCGCACCACCTAGGATCGCGACAAATGGTCGCTGTGGGTTGCTGAGTGTATCGCTAAGATATTGAATTTCTTTAGCGACTAAAAAACCGACGACTTTCGGTTTGCTACCCATAGCACGCGGCACAGCAACCATCGAAGCCTCGCTTCGATGGCACGTTCCGAACGCATCATTGCAATAAATGTCTCCCCAGCTCGCAAGTTTACTGGCATAACCGGGCTCGCCATCCTTTTCACCTGGATTAAAACGAACGTTTTCGATCACCACGACATCACCGTTCTTGAGTGCCTTGATCTTCTGTTCCGCGTCAGGTCCAACGCTATCGGTAGCAAAGGCGACCGGTTTTTGGAGCAATTCGCCGAGCCGGATAGCGGTGGGGGCAAGCGTAAACTCCGGTTCGGGGCCTTTCCCTTTGGGACGGCCCAGGTGACTCATCAAGACCAGTTTGCCACCTCGCTTGAGAACCGACTCGATCGATGGCAAGGCCATGCGAATGCGACGATCGTCGGTAATAACGCCCGAGTCATCTTGCGGGACATTAAAATCAACTCGCATGAGGACGACTTTTCCTTGGACATCAACGTCGGCAATACTCTTTTTGGCCATGATTCTCTTGACGGCTTTTCGAAAAAACGAGGAAACGGATACACTATCGACGAGCGTGATTATCAAGGAAGCGTGAAATGTGTCGAGTAGGCGTCAAGGAAACGTAAATGAAGGTCTTGCATAAACTCCATGAAATCTATGCTCCGCTCGATTTTGCGCGCCGCGAAGGGAAGTCGATTGGCTTGGTCCCCACGATGGGAGCGCTGCATCAAGGGCATTACTCTTTGGTCGATGAATCGGTTGCTCAATGCGACCTTACTGTCGCGACAATATTCGTGAATCCGTCACAGTTTGGTCCTAAGGAGGATTTGTCACGCTATCCTCGGCCTCTCGACCAAGATCTGGCTGGTCTGGCCAAGGCTGGAACTGACTATGTATTTGTTCCAGAGTCGACCGATATCTATCCCAACGGCCATTCGACTTGGGTTGAACCGCCAGCCGTTGCGAATCCATTAGAAGGAGAGTTTCGACCCGGGCATTATCGCGGAGTGGCGACGATTGTACTCAAGCTATTTAACTTGATACCGGCAACGGTCGCCTATTTTGGAATGAAAGACTACCAGCAGTTGTTAGTTATTCGGCGTATGGTCGAAGATCTGAATATCCCGATCCGAATTCAGCCCTGTGCCACCATACGTGAAACCGATGGCTTGGCCATGAGCAGTCGCAATCGATACCTTAGTCCCGAAGATCGAGAAAAAGCGAAGTGCCTTTCGAGAGCTTTGCAACATGTCGAAGAACTTACGAATTCTGGCGAAGGCAAAATCGACTTCTTAGAATCTGAGATGCATCGGATACTCGAACAAGCGGGAGCGACGCACGTTGACTATGCCAGAATTGTCGACGCTGAAACACTTGAATCGCTTTCACGTTTCACGACGCCATCGGTCGCCTTGATCGCCGCGAGGATCGGCAACACCCGCTTAATCGACAATCGGGTTTTTTGGGTGATGCAGTGATCCGCCGGCGCTAGCCGCGGGTTCTTCATCAGCCGAAGTGCGTTAGCACCGGTTCGCTCGAATTGCAGGGAAAGCTACGAACGAAATGCGACAATCGAGAGTGAGCATTCGAGCAAATAATCCTGCCGTTGAGCGTTTGCTAGGATGGAAGACGCTGCATTGATCGATACCGCGACGGCGTGATAAAGTCTTGTAAAAAATAGCTTTGGTGCTTACAATTTAATAATTGCAAATCTGAGTTCGACAAGATGCCTTGATCCCTTGGTTGTCGATTCAGAGTATGCTTCCCGCCACTAACTCCTTCCTCGTTTCAACGTGAAGTTCGCCCAATGTTGATGCTTCGACATGTGCTTGCCATCGCCATCATCGGATGTTTCGCGATACAGGTGTTGGCCGATGAACCAGCGAAAGTAGCGGACAAGAGTGCCGTTGTGAAGAAAAAATTGAGCGACGAAGCGCGGGCTAGTATTCGTTTTTTTGAATCGCGAATCCGGCCTGTCCTGGTCCAGCATTGTTACGAATGCCATTCCGACGCGTCGAATAAATCCAAAGGCGGGCTATTGGTCGACAGTCGCGAAGCCATTCGGCGAAGCGGTGATTCTGGACATGCGGTTGTGCCGGGAAGTGTTAATGACAGCCTGATCATCGATGCGCTGAGTTACGGTGAATTCGAAATGCCTCCCAAAGGGCAACTGCCTCCCGAGGTCGTCCAAGATTTTAAAAGATGGATTCAGATGGGGGCACCCGATCCTCGCAACGAAGCGATGACCGCTTCCGACGCGAAACCGATTGAAGTGACGAATGATCTTTGGTCGCTCAAGCCGATCGAGTTGGCGACGCTGCCTACTGTCAAGCAAACTCAGTGGCCGAGAAACGATATCGACCGATTTGTTTTGGCAAAGCTCGAAGCCAACGACATGAAGCCGTCCGACGATGCGGAAGCCACAACCCTCATTCGCCGACTCTATGGCGACGTCATAGGTCTCCCGCCACCAGCGGATGTTGTCGAGAAGTATGTGCGAGCGACGTCGAAAAAAGCATCGCTCAAGAACAACCTTCCAACCTCGAAATCGGAGCTCGATGTATCGACTGAAGAATGCAATCAACTCTACTGTTCCATCGTCGAGGATCTCTTGGCATCGCCTCACTTTGGCGAACGATGGGCTCGTCATTGGCTGGATGTTGCAAGATTTGCCGAATCGAATGGGCGTGATCGCGATGTCGTTTACCATGAAGCCTGGCGATACCGACAGTACGTTATCGATGCATTGAATGCTGATATGCCGTACGACCGATTCATTACCGAGCAGTTGGCAGGCGACCTTTTGCCTGCCGACACCGACGCCGAACGCGATCGACTTCGTATTGCAACGGGATTTCTGGCGATCGGCCCCAAAGCTCTTTCCGGACGAAGCGAAGAGCGTCGGATGGATTTGGTCGACGAGCAGATCGACGTCACGACGCGGGCCGTGTTGGGATTAACGGTTTCGTGTGCTCGATGCCATGACCATAAATTCGATCCGATTCCAACCCAAGATTACTATGCCATGGCTGGAATCTTCCGGAGTACGAACACCCTTTATGGACCAGGGATCACACAAGGGCAGGGGAAGAACGGCCCGAAACCGTACACCCAGAACCTCCAGCAGCTCAGCACCTCGGCTCCGGTCGATGAAGATGCGAATGAGAAAGAAATCGAACGCTTGACGATCCTTCATCTCGAAGCACAAGCCGAGCAACGCAAATGGCTTAAACTGATTCAAGCGGCGACTGAGAAAAACGAAAAGCCGACAAAAGACATCACCGATAATCGGACAAAGTTTTTAGCCGAACAACGTCGAATCGAAGCTCAGATTGCAAAACTCAAAGAGCAGAAACCAGAATCCGATTTTGCGATGGCCGTTTGCGATGCTGAGAAACCATCGGACTGTCGAGTACACATCCGCGGCGAAATTGGTTCGCTTGGCGACACGGTCGATCGAGGCTTTGTAAAAGTTGTGCATGTTGCCAAGACTATCACACTGCCGGCGAATCAAAGTGGTCGAGTCGAGTTAGCTGCCTGGCTAATGGATCGTGAGAATCCGCTGCCGGCACGCGTCGCCGCCAATCGAATTTGGATGCATTTGATGGGAGATGGACTCGTCGGCACGCCTGATAACTTTGGATCGATGGGCGAATCACCGACGAATATCGAATTGCTCGATTATTTATCGACCTATTTCCGGGATGAAGATTGGTCGACGAAGAATCTCATTTGCCATATCGTGCTGAGTCGGACGTATCGCCAGTCGGCTGACGCGACGGCAGATAGCGAAGCTAAGGATCCTGAGAATGCGTTTTTTGGCCGCCGGAATGTACGGCGATTAGATGCCGAGTCGATGCGCGATGCGATGTTAACTGCCTCAGGAAGAATCGATCTAAATGCACCTGAAAAATCGCTCGTCTTTGAAATGGCGGGTGGCGAGGTTGGTCGCAATCTGAACATGGAACCGCTGCAACGCGAGTTCAATTTTCGAAGCGTCTATCTGCCGATCTTACGATCCATGGTTCCAGAAATGCTCAAGGTCTTTGATTTTGCCGAGCCAAGCATTGTGGTCGGTCGCCGCAGCGAGACAAACGTTCCTGTCCAAGCGTTATTCTTTCTCAACAGTCCGTTTGTGATGGAGCAAGCCGAGGCGATGGCCAAACGACTCTTCTCGCTCGAAAGTGACGAAAGTCTTCGCATCGATCGAGCTTATCTTCTTACAATCGCGCGAAAGCCGACAGATGTCGAGCACAATCAGGCTATCGAATTTATTGCAACGTTTGGCGAAAGCCTCAAAGGCCAATTTCCCGATGACGCGATTCGTCGCGAAAAGACCTGGTCGGCTTTTTGCCAGGCGCTTTTTGCTTCCGCTGAGTTCCGTTACATTCGCTGAGGGTTTGCACGATGTCGAATTATCCGTGGAGTCGCCGTTCATTTCTACAATCGAATGCTTGCGGCTTTGGTTATCTTGCCTTTGCAGGTCTCGCGAAATCGGCAACCGCAGATTATCAAAGCCCGTTGATGCCCAAGTCGCCGCACCATACGCCACGAGCAAAGAGGATCATTTTTCTCTACATGCGAGGAGGGCCGGCGCAGCAAGATTTATTCGACTACAAACCGGAGCTAAATGCGGCGGACGGTAAAGCCTCGAAGAATAAAGGACGAAATCTTATCGGCTCGAAATACAAATTCGAGCGGCGCGGCGATTCGGGTTTGTGGATCTCGGAACTTCTTCCGAATATTGCGACGCATGCTGACGACCTTTGTGTTTTAAACGGCATGCATACCGATATTCCGAATCATCCGGAAGCGACGGTGCAATTGCATACCGGTAGCGCACAGTTTGTCAGACCGTCCGTCGGAGCATGGACGTTGTATGGACTCGGCACAGAGAATCAGAACTTGCCAGGTTTCGTTACGATCTCGCCACCGGTGATCAACGGCGGTTCGGAAAATTACGGGACGGCATTCTTGCCCGCTGTTTATCAAGGCACGGCGGTTGGCAACTTGCAGACGCCGGTCAAGGATGCGAAGATCGGTAATATATCGAACCCCGTTTATTCGCGATTGACTCAACGCATGCAGATCGACTTGATTCAGGAAATGAACAAGCGAGCACAAGGACAAAGTCACGAGCAATCTCAGATCGACGCTATGATCGAGTCCTATGAACTTGCATTCCGAATGCAAAACGATTTGCCTAAAGTTCTCGATTTGGCTGATGAAACAGCCGAGACATTGGAGATGTATGGTATCGGCGAAAAGAGTACCGATGATTTCGGCCGCCAGTGTTTGATGGCTCGTCGGCTAGCCGAATCGGGAGTGCGCTACATCGAGCTTGCTCACCAATTCTGGGACCAGCACAAAAACCTCGATAAGGATCTTCGAGATAACTGTCGCGAAACGGACAAGCCGATCAGCGGGCTTTTGACCGATTTGAAGCAACGCGGATTGCTGAACGATACGCTCATCGTGTGGAGTGGCGAGTTCGGTCGAACTTCGGATTCACCGAATAAGGACGGACGCGATCATAACGCCAAGGGTTATACCGCATGGATGGCTGGCGGCGGCGTCAAAGCAGGTTTGACTTACGGGGCGACCGACGAGCTTGGTCATGAATCGGTTGACGGTCGAGTTCATCTTCATGACATGCACGCCACCATGTTACACGTTTTGGGACTCGATCACACTCAGCTCACCTATCGTTACGCCGGCCGCGATTTCCGCTTAACCGATGTCCACGGTCGAGTCGTCGACGAGATTCTCGCCTAAGGATCGTTCGATAAAAAAGTGTTCGATAAAAAAGTGTCCGGTACCTTTTGTGCAAAGCACCCGAAGGGCCGTTATGGCAAAAGGTACCGGACACTTATTTATCGATCATTACTAAGTGGCGTAAGCTTCCAGCTTGCGATCATTTATCGTTACGAACGATTCAAAGCACGATCGACCAAATTCTTCGTGATGCGTTGTACACGTTCATCCGGTCCATGAGGTCGAGACCAATGCGACCACGGCAGAACATGACCTGGCGGAGATGAAAGCCCCTGAGCCCAAAAGATGGTCGCGGCATTAAAGACAAAATTATTCTTGGGACCAGGATAAATCGTGGCGGTCCATTGCTGCGGACGCGTACCGCCGACCCAAGCCGTTCCGGAACCAACAACTTCGAGGCCCGGGATTTCCGTTGCGGGTTGTCCGTGATATTCCCATCCGACTAAACCTGGGATGAAATCACCATGTTTCATTCCCGTTCCATGGAAGATCCAGTGGTCTGGCTTTACGCATACCCAATCGCCACCGCCATTGACCGGTTCGACGTTGCGAGCTCCCATCAGCAATCCTTCATCGGGACCATGCTCAGGAAAGGGACCGTGTTTTTCGATGCGATTCAAGGCGTAGCTGTTTTGACCACCGTACGGACCACCGCGAGAAATGATTCGATTCGCGATCCCGTTCGAGCTTTCTCGCATCGGCGTCACCCAACAAACAGAATTACCGCATAGGAAGAGGAGATTAACGCCAGCATCTCGTAATTTTTCGACGCTTTGGAATTGCCGAATGTCCCAGTATTCATCATGCCCAATGCTTACCAATGCCTTGCATCGAAGACCACGATCTGGTGTTAGCAAATCAGCGTTCGAGCAATAGCTAACATCGTATCCATGCTCTTCTAGCCAAAAAGCTAAAGGAAACTCGAACGGCAGGAACTCACCGGAACCCATAGTCAGCGGGTCGTTCACGATCCCGTTAAATTGGGCTTCGCGACCATAAGGCCGATCGAAGCTAACATCGGCCCACGGACCTTGGTTTCCTTTCGGATGCGTATAGATCGAATAGTTGTTCGGCCAGCGATTGTAGGCTTGCCAAGTATTGTCACTGCATTGAAAGAGAATATCTGCGGGGCGTTCGTCTTTTACGATAAAGACAACATAGCTTTGCCAATATGGCTCGTCGGGTGTTTCAGGAATTGTCGTCATTCGACCTAGGTAAACCCCACTCAACCAATCGCCGGGAATACGGAGATGAACGGAGGGCTTCCATTGGCATTCGTGAAGATTCTTTTCACCCGGCTTAGGAGTCGATTGCGTGAAAACGGTAATCGGATCCATCTCGAGGACTTTTCTAGCTCCTCGGCCACCATAGTAGCCGAGCCGAAAGAATTCGAGTCGGACTTTTCGCGCAGGACTAGCTGAGATCATAATGTCGAGCGACTCGCCGGCAAGCACGCTTTGATGCGAGCAATATCCTTCGACCCATGGCGATCGAAACTCACCTTTGTCTGCTCGAACGCGAGTCAATTGCCAGTCGAGCGAACCGGGCTTGGCATTCTCTGCCCGAATCTGCTCCGAAAGTTCCCGTGTCTGTTCGGCAAGGCTCATTCGTAACGATGTTGCGGTCAGCGCGGATCCTGTCGTCGCAATAAAGTCTCGGCGTTTCATACTGGTACCTGGTGATCTACAGTAGTCTATTCAAACGAGGGCATGAATCGAAAATCCAACATTCTACGCATTGTGCCGAGTCCGTCACGGTGGCCGTATCGGCCCACAGTCGAACTAGTATAATAAGCGACGTTGCGATTTTGCGTAGGGTCTTTTATTGAATTCGAGTAGCATGCGAGCAAACTTTCATTTCACTGTTTGGTTAGCGATGCTGTCCGGTTTGGTCAGTGCTCTATCATTAGCTCATGCGGCAGAACCATTTGTCGCTAGCTACGATCGATTTTATGCGAAGTCGAATTCAGAACTTGAGTTGGCGGAAGCTGGCCAACTACTCCTAACCGAACTCAGTTGTACCGCATGCCATACTGCGGACGAGAGATTAAAACCGAAGGGCGGACCAACTCTGACGGCTGTTAGTTCGCGATTGCAGACCGATTGGATTGGCGAATATTTGGCTTCGCCGAGTAACTCCAAATCGGGCAATACAATGCCGCATATGCTGCATTTGCTTCCTCATTTGGAGCGAGCCGAAGCCATCGAGGCATTGGTCGCGTTTCTCTCGCTTGGCGATGCCATTGAACCGAAAATTGTCGCCTCGGGAGCCAAGCCTGTCGCTCATGAATTTTGGCTGAAGGGCATTATCGAACAAGGCCGCGAACGCTATCACCAGATCGGCTGCATCGCTTGCCATTCCATCGACCAAGATTTTCAGCTTCAAAAGACGACGCTATCCGATCTGGAACGGAAGATCGATAGCTTGGGATTGGAGCCAGACGAACTCGAAGCGATGGGGCTGGTGATACCAAAGCCCATCCAGCCGGTTCCCATGAGTCAAATCGAAAAGAAATATAGCCTTCGCTCGCTATCGATGTTCTTGTTAGCTCCGCATCTCGCTCGACCCGCTGGGCGAATGCCCAGTTTGAAGCTCGAACCGAACGAAGCAGCCGATATCGCCGCCTACCTTTTTCGCAACGCCGACTCAACACGGACTTCGATTACGGATGATGCTTCCGCGCACTTTCAGTCCGTGGCATCTTCGAAGAGCGCTGACCTCTTTGCGAAAGGTAAGAAGCTTTACGAACAGTTGTCGTGTGCAAATTGTCATGCGAATCCGAAAGCTCGTGCGAGCCAAGCAGTGCCACTCGCAAAACTCGACGTATCCGGAGTGCCCAAAGGTTGCCTCGCGAATGCGGCGCACGTTCCACAATTTGGTTTAAGCGAGCGACAAGTAAATGCCTTGCGTGTTGGAATCGCAAATTGGCAGCGATCTCCCGCACCTTCCAGCTCTGTTGATCTTAAGTTTAAGCTACTGCAATTGAATTGTTATGCTTGCCACGAACGCGAGGGACGCGGCGGCGTAGGTCCCCAGCAATGGCCCTATTTTGAAAACGTGCAACAAGTCGATATTGGTGATGAAGGTCGCATACCGCCGCCGTTGGATCACGTCGGCAGTAAATTGAAAGCAAGCTGGCTTCAAAAAATCTTCGACGGAAAAGGGGACGTTCGACCGCATTTTCGCGCGAGAATGCCGATTTTCTCGGAACATGCCAAGCTACTGGCGACGGCCTTTGAATCAGTTGATCGCGTCGCTTCCCATTCGTCGAATACGCCTTTCAATATTGCAAATCCTAAACAGCCGGACTTAGTTGCCGGTCGAGAGCTTTTAGATACTGGCTGTGTCCAATGCCATACGTTGCGAGGCGAATCGCTGCCTGGTTCGATCGGTATCGATATCGCCGACGTCGAATCGCGAATCTATCCGGATTGGTTTCAGGCATTCTTGCTAAACCCCGCATCTCTCAAAAAGAATACCCGCATGCCGTCGTTCTTTCCGGATGGGAAAAGTTCGAGTCCACATATTTTAAATGGCGACGTGGTTCGACAGATCGCTTCCATTTGGAGCTATTTGAACACGAAGGATCAACCGCTACCTGCAAAACTTGAGCAAAGTCGATCGCAGTATTTCGAATTAAAACCGATCGACCGACCTATCGTTTTAAGAACCTTTATGGAATCGAATTCCGCCGGTACGCATGCGATCGCCGTTGGCTTTGCTGAGCAACGTCATTTCGCTTTCGACGCAAAAAACTTGCATTTGTCGGAGATCTGGAAAGGAAGTTTTTTAAACGCCCAAGGTACTTGGTTCGATCGTTTCGCTCCGCCAGCGATTCCGCTCGGAACCGATCGAGTTCTTTTTCCAATAGACCCCTTTTCTACTCGGACGACTGCTGGAACAATGTTAGCAATCTCGCAAGATGAACGATCGTTTCATGGCTTTCGGCTGGATGAAAAAGGCGTTCCAACCTTTCGCTATTCGATAGAATCCATCGCGATCGAAGACCAAATAGAACCGCATTCCGACGTTGGGTTGGTTCGCCGTTTTTCTCTGAAAAACTCAATAAGTGATGCTTCATCGACTTCGAACGAACTTTGGATAACGTTGGTCGACGACGCGCTTCAAGTCGACGCATCGGGGGTTTGCTCGACGCGATCTGGATTAAAGATCGTGCTTCCGGAAGATATCGAACATCGAATCTATGAAACAGGAAACGAGTCTCGGTTGATGATTCAGCTCGCAGTAGATTCCGATTGTATCGAGGTGCGTTATCAATGGTGATGAAACTTGTTTTTTCGAGACTTCTTTACACACTTGCCGTTTTGAGTGGAAGCGATTTATTCGGTCAAATGGCCTCGCGTTTGAACGAATCGGATTACTATCGCCTAGTAACCATTGCAACCTCGCAGGTGGCTGGCGACTCTCGTTCGAAAAACTGGAAACCAGCTCCGGATGCTTTAACTTTAGAAGTCAGCGGCATGGCGTTGTTAGACGACTCTCGCTTAGCAGTTGCGATTCGCAAAGGCGAGGTATGGTTGCTTTCCAATGTTTACGACGATCCGCCAACCAACGTTGGCTATCATCGATTCGCTTGCGCATTGCACGAACCGCTTGGTTTGCTATTACACGAAGGATCGCTTTTAACCGTTCAGCGAACCGAGATGACGCGGCTGATCGATCATGACGACGATGATGTGTGCGATGAATATCGAACGATGGCTACCGGTTGGGGAGTCACGGGGAACTACCACGAATATGCATTCGGTCCGAAAGTCGATCGCAAGGGAAACCTATGGCTAACATTAAACCTTGGGCTTGGATTGAAAGGTGACCAGAAAGATTACGCGCTGACGAACAAAGCGTTGGGGGTTACCCAAGCACTTTGGCGAGGCTGGGGCATGATGCTAACTCCGCAAGGCGTTCTTAAGCCGATGTGTGCGGGAATGCGTTCGCCGTCGGGATTGGGGACCAATTTAGAGGGCGACATGTTCTACTCCGATCAACAAGGTAATTGGGTTCCGACGACTAGCCTGCATCATATGCGAGAAGGAGCTTTTTTTCATCATCCAGAATCTTTGGCGTCGGTGGACCAACCCGGCTCGCCGATCGCGCCCGTCGCCGAAGTTCCCGACGGGCTCCCATTTCCGCAAGCCTTAGAACAATTTCCAATTCTCAAACCGCCAGCCGTATGGCTCCCTTATAAAAAAGTAGGGCAGTCAGCGACCGATATTTTGGTCGATGCAAGCGGTGGAAAGTTCGGTCCCTTTGCCGGTCAACTTTTTATCGGTGAGTTTACTCAGTCGTCGATCAATCGCGTTTATCTTGAAAAGATCGACGGCGAGTATCAAGGAGCATGCTTTGCGTTTCGCGAAGGTTGTGCATCGGCGGTGCTACGACTGGCACAAGGTAGCGATGGAACTATTTTTGTTGGACTTTCGAATCGTGGTTGGAGCAGCTTAGGGGCGGCTTCGTACGGTTTGCAGCGTTTGGTATGGACCGGAAAAATGCCGATGGAGATCCAGGAAATGCGAGCTCAACCGGACGGCTTCGAGTTAGTCTTTACCAAACCAGTCGATCTAAAATCGGCAGGCGATACCAATTCGTATCAGCTTACCAGCCACACCTACCGTTATCACGCACAGTATGGAAGCGATGAAATCCTAGAGCAACCGGTGCCAGTCTCCATCGCCGTTGTCTCGCCAGATGGCCTACGAGTCCGACTCGTTGCCGGCCCCTTGCGAGAACATTTCGTTCATTCCCTAAGTGCAACCGGCATACGGAGTACTACCGGTGAACCGATTTTGCACCCGCATGCCTACTATACTCTCAATCGAATCCCAAAAATGGAACGCTGATCATGTCACACCAACCTAGTAGTCCGTCTCCAACACCGCATTTCATTACGCGCCGACAATTTACAGCCAGCTCGATTGCGTGCTGCGCATCGACATCGCTTTTGGCGAGCGATGCGAAGAAAAAGTTTCGCGTTGGCGTGGTTGGACATACCGGACGTGGCGATTACGGTCATGGCTTGAATACGATGTGGCTCGGTATTCCCGAGGCCGAAATAGCTGCCGTGGCAGATCCTGTTCCGAAGGGCTTGGCATCCGCAACAAAACTGCTCGGTGGAGTGCCTGGATTCGAAGATTATCGGCGAATGTTGAAGGATGTAAAACCAGATTTGGTCGCGATTGGTATGCGACATGTCGATCAACATCATGAAGTCGCCATGGCAGCCATCGACGCCAACGTTCGAGGAATCTACATTGAAAAACCATTTTGTCGTTCGCCTGAGGAAGCCGACCAGATCATCGCGGCTGCTAAACGTAAGAATGTGAAAGTCGCTATCGCGCATCGCAATCGATATCATCCGGTGCTCCCGGTTTTAAAGCAACTCATCGAAGAAGGTGCCATCGGTCGCTTGTTGGAATATCGGATGCGAGGCAAAGAAGATACGCGCGGCGGAATGCTCGACCTTTGGGTTCTCGGTTCGCATCTGGTGAACCTCGTCCACTACTTTGCTGGTCCACCCAAGGCTTGTTCTGGGACTGTCTTGATCGATCAACGCCCAGCAAAGCAAGGCGATGCGATGCCAGGCGCTGAGGGGATTGGGCTGATGGCAGGCAATGAAGTCCATGCTCGATTCGAAATGACGAATGGTGTTCCAGCGTTTTTCGAATCGATCGTCAAAGCAGGAACCGTCGCAGCCGGATTTGGACTTCAAATCATCGGGACCGAGGGAACCATCGATCTCCGCATCGATCGTGAACCGTTGGCTCATATTCGTCGCGGTAGTCCATTTCTCCCGACCGCTGAAGTTCAATCATGGGAAATAGTTAGCAGTCACGGAATCGGAATCGTTGAACCGATCGAAAACTTAGGACCGCGCGTTGCTAAGCACTGGTTGCCCGGCGAGGATCTGATTCAAGCTATCAACGACGATCGACAGCCGCTTTGCAGCGGCGAGGACGGTGCCACGACGATCGAAATGGCCACCGCCGTCTCGACTTCGCATCTTCAAAACGGAGCCAGAATCGAATTGCCACACAACTCGCGAACAAACCCCTGGCTTAGTTCGTAGTTCCACCTTCAAATTCGTAGTTCCGCCTTCAGGTGGCTGCCCCGCATACAAAGCTTTTACGCAAAACTACGTTTTTCCGGTTAAAGCCGGGACTACGAACACCGCCACTTACGCGATCACGCTATCGATGACTTTGCCACCGAACTGGCTGAGTTGTTTAAAACGACCGGCGTGGTAAAAAGTAAGCCGATTATCATCGAGTCCCAGCAATTGCAAAAGCGTTACGTGAAAGTCGCGGACATGACGGACTTCTTCAACCGCTTTCAATCCGAGTTCATCGGTAGCACCGATTGTGTGTCCGGCCTTACAACCACCGCCGGCTAACCAAATGGTCATCGCGTTCGGATTGTGGTCGCGACCGTAGGCCGTTCCTCCTCGAACGCCGTTGTCGGGCGTGCGTCCAAACTCGCCGCACCATACGACTAGCGTTGATTCGAGCAAGCCACGTCGCTTGAGATCGGTAATGAGTCCCGCGATGGGTTGGTCAACGCCGCGCACCAAATTCCCATGAGCACGTTCGATGTAGTCGTGACTATCCCACGAGCCATTATAAAGTTGAACAAAGCGAACGCCTTTTTCGACCAGTTTTCGAGCGAGCAAACATTTACGTCCAAACGAATCAGTCTTATCGCTGCCGATACCATAGAGTTCCTTGGTCTTTGCATCTTCATTCGACAGATCGAGTACTTCGGGAACTTGCATTTGCATGCGAAAGGCTAACTCATAACTGTCCATTCGTGCCGCAAGTTCATCGTGACCAGGATGGAGATCGGCATGATCTTTATTCAATTTAGCAATGAGATCTAGATTCTTGCGTTGTCGTTCCGTCGTAACATCGGTGGGCGGAGTGAGGTCAAGAATCGGCGAGCCCTTAGCTCGCAATGGCGTCCCTTGAAAATTCGCTGGTAAATAACCGTTACTCCAATTCGCCGCTCCGCCTTGCGGATAGCTAACTTCGGGCAACACGATGAAACCTGGCAAATCTTGGTTCACCGTCCCAAGTCCATACGTGACCCAAGCCCCAACTCCCGGATCGCCACCGAATCGATTCCCACAGTTCATTTGGTACATTGCCGTCGGATGGTTCACGCTATCTACTTGACATCCGCGATAGAAACATAGCTCGTCCGCGACTTTCGCCAGATGTTCCCAGTTATCGGCCATATCCGCGCCGCACTTCCCCGCTTTGACAAATTGGAACGGGCTTTGAACGTAGTAACGTTTACCACTCTCCATCGCTGACTTTTGTTTTCCTTCTCGGACGAACTCTTTCAAATGCATTTTTGAAAGGGTCGGTTTCGGGTCAAAAGTATCGATATGTGATGGCCCACCTTCCATCATCAGAAAGATCACATTCTTGGCTTTTGCTGGAACGTGCCCTTCTTTTGGAGCCAACGGATTGCTCTTCGCTTCTTCAGCGGAAAGCATCGCGCTCCATGCAACACTTCCAAGACTTGCACCCAGGCCATAGAGATAGCTGCGTCGCGTCCATTGGAGCAGCGATGCATCGCGATCGATTCGTTGTTCAGTAGACATAGACGAACTCATTAGAATTCAATAGCGCCAAACAGATATCGGCCAAGGCACGGATATGCACCGAAACATCCGAGGGTTGCAAATCGGAAACAAAAACTTGGTTAGCGAACAACGTCTCGCGAAAAGAAAAATTCTCGCCAGTATTTTCTTCCACAGCATCGCGGCGAATTTCGAGAGGCGGATGTTGTTTCAGTGGCTCAACAGAACCCAACATCGATTCGATATCATGCCAATGCGTCAAACAACTCTGCAATTCGTCGGAAGCGGGCTTTCGCAAATAGACCAACTGAAAGCATCGAGTTATCGCCGAGTCATCTGAGGTTGTTTCGCTTGCCGCGCGATTGGCAAGAGCTAACGCTCGCGAGTGCGTTGCTTGGCTGTTGAAGAGACTGAAAACCTGTGGCGTCACCGTCGAGGATTCGCGTCGCTCGCATGAAAAATCGGGAGTCGGCGCATTAAAAACTTCCTGCATCGGATCGGAAAGTCCACGCAGCTTCAAAGCATAGATGGAACGGCGATGACGTTGTTCTGGTTTCGGGTCGGGAACCCAAGCTGGAGCAAAGGTCCCCATGACTTGTCGAGGTTGTAAGGCCGCTTCCAAATTCATCTCCGGTCGATTGGGAATTCCGCCCATAGTCGGATTCAATTCATTCGTCGCCAAGAGCATGGCATCGCGAATTTCTTCGGCGCTGAGTCGCCGTGGATGGAAAACCGCGTAGCTCGAATTGTTTGGATCCAATGATCGCAACTTCTCAAAATCCGGATGCGAAGCGCTCCGCCGATACGTTTCCGAATTCATGATCGCGCGGTGGATCGCTTTGATCGACCACTTTTGATCGACCAGCGTTCCTGCTAGCCAGTCTAGCAATTCTGGATGCGTCGGCTTCTTACCCGTACTCCCGAAATTATTCGGATTGCCCGCAATCGGCTGACCAAAATGCCAAAGCCAAAGTCGATTAACGATCGCTCGCGTCGTTAAAGGGTTGTCCGCATCGGCCACCCACTGTGCGAAAGCCATCCGTCTCCCTTCGATCAAATCGGGAATCGGTGCATGGTCGTCCGCAATTACACTCAATACGCCTGGTTCCACTTTTGCCCCGCTGCCGAACGGATCGCCTCCGGTGAGAATGCAAGTCTCTTCCAATTCGCCCGACGTCATCCGGTCGCTCGGAACTCGAATGGGAGCGATCACGCTTTTGAAATCGGGTGTGCGACCGTTGTAGATCGCAAGCGCGAACGGTTCGTATCGCTCGAGCTCCCATTTCAATCGTTCGAGGCCCTTGCGGGCTACTCGTTCAGCACCAAATTGATCGGGTGTAAATCCGACGAGCTTCGGTGGATAGTCGTCTTCGTTGATACCTCGCTTCATCATTTCGCTGCGCGCCGTACTGAATAAGTCCGCGTATTTGCGTCGTTTGTTTTCGCGAGGAAACTTCCGAGCCTTTTCAACTGCCGAATTCCACTCGGTAGGATCTTTGCCGTTTTCCTTAAACCATTGTTCAGCATTGCGAACGAGTTGTTCATCGAGCTTTTCGACGGTATCGAGATGCTCTTCTTGACGTTTGCCGATGAACTCGCGTTCTTCGAAACCCTGGATATTCTCGCTTGGCAAAAATGGTACGGAGCGTTCAGCCAACTGCGTCGTTGCAAAGACAGCTTGGATCGCATAATAGTCGCGAGTAGGAATCGGATCGAATTTGTGGTCATGGCATCGAGCACACTGAAGCGAATGAGCCAGAAACGTTTCGCCAACACTGTTGACAACATCATCCAAGAAACGTTGCCGAGCAACCTTGGCAACTTCCATTCCGGTCAATTCCCACGGTCCCATCCGTAAAAAACCAGTCGCAATGGTGGCTTCTGGATCTTGTGAAGCAAGTTCGTCACCAGCGATTTGTTCGATCACAAACTGATTGTAAGGTTTATCGTCGTTAAAAGACCGAATCACGTAATCTCGATACCGCCAAGCGTTACCGCGTTCATAGTCGTTGGCAAAACCCGATGAGTCGGCATAGCGAGCAACGTCGAGCCAGTGTTGCGCCATCCGTTCGCCATAGTGCGGTGATTCCAAAAGCCTGTCCACGACTGTGGCGAATGCTATTTCGTCCGACGATCGATCATTTACAAATTCCTGAACCGACTCGAGCGTTGGAGGAAGCCCCGTCAGATCCAATGTCGCTCGACGCAATAACGTTACTCGATCTGTTGGCGGTGCGACTTGAAGTCCATGCGGCATCCTGGCATCGACCAACGCATCAATTGGGTTTTGCGCCGCTAAAATCTTAGGCTTTGCTACTTTTTGATAAGCCCACAAACCATCCAGCTTATATTTTCGATCGGTCCAATCAGGCGATAGACCGCCGGAAGTCGTCACCGGTACCCCATCTTCGCTTGACCATCGGTTTGTATTCGCTTTCGCAATTTCAGCGATAGCTTCCGAATCCGGCCAAGGTGCGCCGTTATCAATCCAGGACTTGATCCATTCGATTTGTTCGGGACTTAGCCGCTCAGCTTCCTTGGGTGGCATCGCCGACCAGACATCATGCTCGCGAGTTACCGCTAAGTAGAGCGGACTCTCGTTTGATTTGCCTGGGGTTACCGAAACGGCCGCGCTATCGCCGGCTTTCAGTAAACCTTCGCGACTGCGCAAGTCGAGTCCACCTTCGATGTTCTCTTCATCGCCACCGTGACAAGCAACACATTTTTCACGAAGCAACGGAGCAATGCGGCGTACGAAAAGCAGCTCGCTTTCGCTCGCCGCAAAACCAACATTGCTGATGAGGAGAGGAAGGATCAGCCAAAGGATACGAGATGGTGGGAACTTCATAGCCTTCATTCTAATGCATGGGATCGCATTATTCGATCCAGCCGGTCATAATTTCCGAGACTTCTGATTAAACGCTACCATGATTCGCTTGGTTCAGTCTGGGCAGTGCATTCCCAAGCAAGTGCCTGGGAACGAGCGAATGTGAGCGGCACGGCGTTAGCCGCCGGTTCTGCTGCTCGATTAACTTTATTAGCTTTACAGATTCGGCGCGCGAAAAGGATTTTCGGATTCGGATCCGGCGAATTTTGGAACGGCAGAATCCATATCATTCTCCATCGAATGAATTTTAAAGACAGGATTGTTTTCATGGCGAACCCAGATCACACGCGTGTTGGCAAAGCCATCGCCGGCGCGGCTTCCTTTCGCCATCTGGAATGCGCAAACAAGCGGCATAAACGGAATCAGCGTCGGCCAATTGCGCTTCATCGAAGCAAAAAAATCGATCGGTTCGCCAGTAAGGTCGCTGATGACTTTTACCCCGGTACAAAGTTTTCCAATCGAGCGTCCTGCAAATCCGTCTTTGACCAAGACGACAAACAATACAACAAAAAAGAGCCCCCAATCGATCGCCCCGAGTGTCTGCATATCGCTTTCCAAGATTTCACCGTGGGCTTCGAGCATCCTCGCTACCAATACGACACCGATACCATACCCGACCCCAATCAGCGTAAATCGAATCAGAAGCATATCGATAATCCAAGCCATCTGCCGCCGGTTTGCGAAACTGTAAACACATTTTTTGCAAACGCTGTGCCCGTACAATGTTTTGGGACTCTTCATATACTTATCACGTTCACATAGCGGGCAGGTTGAAAGCGACGCCATAATTTGCCTCCCAAGTGCGAGCCAATGCCCCGATTTTTCGGTACCGTAGACTAACGCAATCGACGTTGAACAGCTAACGTCAATTCGCATCCGACTTCGCAGTTGAAAAGTGTAGCCTCCCGGATTTCTCGGTGCAAGAATGTTACAATCGCTTTTGGCTTCGATACAACTCATCACTTTAGAATCGTATGGTCTATGTTTACGAAATTGGTTTTCGGCGGTAACGCGATATGGATCAATGTTTCCGTCGCCGTTTTTTCAAGTTTCGTTTCCGCGACCTCCCGAGCACAAGACATTCCAGCCAAATTTGAACCGAACGCGGCGATCGAGTCTGCCGCCGCGAAGATCGACGAAGGGAGTTTGAGGGGGGCGATTCGGTTTCTCGCCGATGATTTACTCGAAGGTCGCGGACCAGGAACGGTGTCCGACGAAATCACTCAACTGTATCTGTCGACTCAGTTGGAGTCCTTTGGATATCAGCCGGCAGCAGGAAAAGGAAAATGGATTCAACGCGTTCCGATGATCGGTGTCACCACCCAATGTCCACCCACAGTTTCTATCCGCCATGGTCAAAACAATTTAGAACTAAAATTCTTCGATGACTTTATCGGTAACGGCGGTCGTCCTCAAGAATCGATTTCAATCGACGACGCAGAATTGGTATTCGTCGGTTACGGAATTCAAGCTCCCGAGTTTCAATGGGATGACTTCAAAGGGAAAGATTTACGCGGAAAAATTCTGGTCATGATGAACAATGACCCGGAAATCGATCCTAAAATCTTTGCCGGAAGACGCCGACTCTATTACGGACGCTGGAGCTACAAGTACGAGATGGCTGCAAAGCATGGTGCGGCGGGTGCGATCATCATTCATACGACTCCTTCGGCTGGCTATCCATTTACGGTCGTTCAAACATCGTGGACGGGTGAAGAATTCGAGTTGGAGGATACCGTGAGTCCGAGGCTTTCAATGAAAGCTTGGGTCACCGAGGACGCGGCTCGCCGATTATTCTCACAGGCCGGATTCGAACTCGATGTATTGCGTTCTCAAGCCGAAGGGCGAGATTTTCAACCGGTCTCGCTTGGCTCGCACCTGTCGATCGATCTGAAAAGCCAAGTTCGTACGAAAGAGACAGGCAACGTTCTTGGTGTCATCGAAGGATCGGACCCAAAATTGAAAAACGAGTTCATTGTCTTGATGGCTCATCACGATCATCTCGGACTTGCCGAATCGCGTGATCAAAATGGAGACAACATATACAACGGAGCCATTGATAATGCGTCAGGGACGGCGACGTTGTTATGTTTGGCCAAAGCCTTTGCTTCGCTTTCGGAGCGTCCGCGTCGATCAATCCTGGTGGCTGCCGTCGGAGCAGAAGAGCAAGGGTTGCTCGGATCGGCTTATTTGGCGGCTCATCCCCCCGTCCCCCCTGAAAAAATGGCAGCATTAATCAATATTGATGGCCTCAACCATTTGGGACCATCGCGAGATGTTCATGTGATTGGAGCCGGTAAAAGTTCGCTCGATTTGCTTATCGCGAGTGTTGCCCAATACCAAGGTCGGCTCGTGACGCCGGATCTCTTTCCTGATCGAGGATCGTACTATCGATCGGATCAATTCTCGTTGGCCAAGATTGGTGTACCAGGTGTCTACTTGCAATCGGGAACGAATATCCGCGACCAACCTCCTGGCTGGGGCAAGGAGCAATTGGACCGCTGGATCGAGACACACTATCACCAACGGAACGACGAATACGACACGAAATGGGACTTGCGTGGTGCCGTCGAAGACGCCAAGTTGCTATTCTATGTAGCGTGGCTGGCCGGCGATGCACCGACGATGCAAACTTGGCAACCCGGCGACGAATTCGAGCAGTATCGTAAAAAGGAATCCCAATAATCGCTCTCGATCCAATCAGCTTAGAACACAATCAAGGCGGTGCACGAACTTAATGTCTTCGCTCTCCTCGATGTCTGAACTTCCGACTGTCATCCGCGCGACTCTTGATCGCCTTCGAGGAATGATCTATCGATACGTCTGGATGCAGGCTGGGATTTTAACGGCGATTTGTGGACTCGTAATCTTTTGGATTGCCGGCTTTATCGATTACTTCCCAGTCATGATGGGATCGAGCGAATCTCCGCGATGGGCACGTTTGGTCATGCTGGTCGGGCTTGGCGTATCGATGTCGCTAATCGTCTATCGAATGGGACTCAAGAAATGGGCAGTTTCGTGGCGAGATTCATCGTTAGCTCTTTTGCTAGAACGACGCTTTCCTCAGTTTCGGCATTCGTTGATCACAACGGTCCAAGCGACGGAACCTTGCCCGAGCGAAGCAACGGTCGAGCTCCCTCGCGATCCTCAGCTCCTTCACGCGACCCAACGAGATGCTATTGCGACGATCGAGAATCTCGACCTCGACGCTGTCATGCGATGGCAACCTTTGCAATGGCAGTCAGGAGTGTTGGGAGGGATGCTAGCTCTGAGTCTTCTATTGGTACTCTGGCAACCAGCTTGGACACTACACTGGAGCAAACGTCTTTTCGGCCTTTCCAATGCGGCTTGGCCTCGCATGAGTCGCTTGACGATCGAAGGGATCGAAATCGAGATTCCGCGATTCACCGGCCAGACCGAACCGCAGCGCTATGTGCGTCCGTTTATCGATGGCTTGGTTACGATGCCTCGCGGACAAAGCGGTCGATTGATAGCGATCGCTGACCTAACCGCCAAGCAAGTCCCTGAAACGTGCATGCTTACCTATCGAAGTTCGGATAGCCGACAAGGTCGAGCAAGTCTGCGTCGCCTCAACGCCAGTCAATCGGGAAAACTGCCGTTTGTGCTCGAAGGGCCACCGATGGAATCGATCGACCAACCGCTATCGTTGAGCCTTCAAGGGGGCGACGTTCGTATAGCCGGACTGAGACTCGATGTCATCGAAGCTCCGCAACTGAACGAACTCAATTTAGAAGTTCGCTATCCAGCCTATCTCCGTCGGCGTAGCACGAGTGGCTGGCTCGACGAGACCATCGAATTTCGAACTGGCTTGCGACTTCCGCAGGGAACCGATATCACGCTCAAGGGGCGAGCGAATCTTCCGTTAGAGCGGTGCGAATGCCGAGTCTCTCGACAAACTCGTGATGGGGAAACGATTTCCGAAATTCTTTCGGCAGCCGGTGACCGCGAATCGTTTTCGCTGCCCATCGGCGCGATCGAATCGAATCTGCTTCTGGAGTTTCGACTATGGGAAAGTTCGGGGCACTCCGCGACACGCATCCAACAATTTGTCCTCGGTGTTATCCCCGACGAGCCTCCCAATCTCGATCTTGTACTCTCTGGGATCGGCAGCGCGATCACGGAGCAAGCGATATTACCGATCGAAGCAAAGGTTACAGACGATCACGACGTAGCCGAGAGCACCATTGAGCTTTTTGTCAACGAAAGCCCGCCGATCAAATTATCGGCCAATATGGCTAGCGATGGGAACGTGCAACAATCGATCGATCTTCGCCTGCTTCGCGACAGTGGCCAATTGAAAATCGCTGCCGGTCAGTCGCTGAGTTTGGCGATGGTTGCCAAGGATTACTATGACCTGGGAAAGGAAGAACGCATTGGCAGGGCGAGCCCAATCCAACTTGGCGTTGTGACGCAAAACCAGTTGCTGGTGCTTCTGGAACGGCGTGAATTGGCTATGCGCAGCCGCATGGAACTCATCATTAGCGAGCTAAACCAGCTTCATGAACTTCTATTGAAAGTTCGGCAGAGTAACGAAACAATAGAGACCAAGTCGGATGCGCCCGCTCCCGAGACTTCCAACGATTCGTCAGAGGATCGGTTGTCTCGAGATAAACTGCAATTGCTTCGCGTCCAGCAGTCGACAAGTCAGATCGAGAAATCGGATGGTGAGTTGACTGGCGTTGAAAACGAAATCGGACAGATACGACAAGAACTTGTCAACAATCGAATCGATAGCCAAGATCGACAGGATCGTTTAGAAAATCGCGTTCGAATGCCTATTCACCGCGTTCGAATAGGAAGTATGACCAAAACCCTCGAACGACTTCGAGAATTAGAAAAGGCGATTTTGAGCGGGCCGGTGGCCGAGCCAAAAATCTCGTTGCCGTTGGAATCATTAGCCCAAACGATCACGGCGTTAGAAGCTATACTACAAGACATGGTCGATATTCAAGACTTTAACGAAGTCATTGACATGGTGCGCTCGATGATCGACGACCAGGGGAAGATTATCGATAAAACGAAAACCGAGCAAAAGAAGCGAGTCTTGGACCTGTTCAAATAGATCGCATGAAACTGTGAAGCATACCATAGTAGAAAGCTGGCGCTGGATACGCGCGATGATCATCGCGATGATCGTATTGTCGATGTCAATCGTCGCGATCACAAACGCTCAGAGTCCGGCGTCTACTGATTTGACAACCGGTGATGTTGCGACGCTGGATGCCGAACAAAAGTTGTTAGCCGATCGCTTTGGAAAGCTTGAAGAGCTATTCATTCGGATGTCGGAATTAGAGGCGGCGGCAAACCCGACTCGGGCTAGCTTGCTTCAACAAGCGGCTCAACTGAGCAAGCAGTTAGCAACGCTCCAGCGATTGAACCTGGCCGTCGAACTGCTCGCCAAAGGGCAGTTTAGTCGCGCCCTTCAAGAGCAGGAATCGACCAAAGAGAATCTCGGTAAACTGCTTGAGCTGCTGCAAAGCGAAAATCGACAATCGCGGATTCGAGAAGATCGCCAACGAATCGAAGCTCTTATTAAGGACGTTCAGCGACTGGAAAAACTCCAGCGATCGTTGCGAGGAAGAACCGAAGCGGGCCAGAGCAAGGAATCGGCCGCTCGCGACCAAGAGGACATTCGAGAACAAGCTTCAAAAACCGATGAAGAACTAGCCGATGCGCTTGGCGAAGAGTCTAAGTCGCAAAACGAAAAGGATTCTCCGGAACCGAAGCCGCAAGATTCTAAACCATCGGATTCCGAAAAATCGGATTCCGAGAAATCAGATTCCAAAAACAGTGATTCGAAGAAAAGCGATTCGAAGAAATCGGATTCAAAGAAGTCCGACTCCAAGCCAAGCGAGTCTCAGAATACGCCGGAATCCGAGTCTTCGAAGTCATCGAATAAAGAGCAGGCAGATAGTCAAGAAGGTGAGTCAACTCCAGAAAAACAGCCTCCAGCATCGCCTCCAACGCGAGAAGAGAACGCCCGCGAGCGTCTCAAATCAGCTCAACAGCGGATGAAGAAGGCAACCCAGGAGATCAAAAAGGATCAACGGCAAGAAGCGGTGGAGGAACAGTGGGCGGCCGAGGAAGAATTGCGACAAGCCGCCGAGGAACTCGAACGAATTCTTGTTCAATTGCGTGAAGAAGAAATTGAGCGATCGCTGGCTGATTTGGAATCTCGTTTTCGTCGTATGCTGGAAATGCAAAATCGAGTGCTTGATCAGTCAAAGCGTTTGATGAATACGGCCGGTGCGAATGATGACCGTCAAATTGAAATCCAGGCTTCCAAACTTTCGATCGAAGAACGCAAGATTTTGATGGAGGGGCAAAAGGCCTTATTGCTTCTTCAAGACGAAGGATCGAGCATGGCGTTTCCTGAAGCTGTCCAGCAGATGAATGAAGACATCGCATGGACTGTTGAAGCGTTCAGTCAATCGAAGATAAACAGCTCGACGATCAGTACTCAAGAGGAAATCATCACGGCATTGGAAGAGATGATCGAATCGCTGTCCGAGACTCAGAAAAAGATGGAAGAGAAGAAGAAAAAGAAAGACGGACAATCACAGGGCGGAGGCGGAGGTGGCGATCAAGAACAGCCGCTCGTCGACGCATTGGCCGAGTTGCGATTGATTAAAACGCTTCAATTGAGGATTAACAGCCGTACCCAACGGCTTGCGAAAGATGCCGGTCAAATCGACGATCCGAAAGGCGAAGTCGAGAACGCTGGAATTTTGGAGCAATTGCGTGAACTGGCTGGCCGACAAGACAAAATCCAGCAAGTGACCCGCGACATCCTGTTGGAACAGACCAAGAAGTAGGAAACGACGGGGAGCACAAAAGTGAGTACGAATACCATCGCAACGACTCAACGATTCGGAATTGCCGCATGGTGTTTGTGTTTGTTCAGTCTACCGCTTTGGGGAAAAGATTCGGAATTGCGGAAGGCGGCGAGTTGGCAATGGCCTGGAGTACAACCGATCACTGAGCAATTGAATGCTTATCTTGATTCTCGCAAGGAACTCGCCCACCCTCGCGAACAAATTGACGCCTATTGGAAACAAGTACCCGCCAAGCAAATGGGACCGGCGTTTCTCGACTACCTCTTGGCAACATTGGCCATGTCCGATTTGCGTCTTGATCGCGTTCTTTCGCAACTTGATCGACCCAGTGGCGATCGACCGTCGGCGATCGCAACAGATCTCAGTTGGCTGGACGCATCGTGGCCCGATTGGTTGCAAAGCAACGTTCGATTGGCAGTCGGCCGAAGTCTGGCTCACCATCATCTTTACGATGAGGCGCTACAGATTTTTAAAGCCATCGACATAAAGAGTGTGGCTGATCCTTCGACGCTCCTATTTTACAAAGGAATTTGCCATCATCATTTACTACAAAGAGAAGATTGCTTGGCGACCTTGAATCAATTGATGGAGCGAGAAGACGAGCTTGTTTCTCGTTATGCCATTACGGCGCGACTGATGCGGTCGGATATCGAACCGCTGAAAGATGACTCGCTCGATCAAATTTCGCGGCTGATGAATGATGTCCATCGACGATTGGATTTAGGGCGATCAGGAAAAATTGTTCGCGATCAAGAGCAGGAGATTGTCGATAAGCTCGACAAGATGATCGAGAAAATCGAAGACCAACTTCAACAACAGCAACAACAGCAGCAGCAAAAACAGCAAGACTCGGACTCGAAGAAGAAGCAGGGGCAGAGCAAGCCGATGGAAGATAGCCGAATCGAAGGTACACGCGGACCAGGCGATGTCGATCAGAAAGACACAGGTAAGCGGAATGGCTGGGGAGACCTGCCACCTGCCCAACGACATGAAGCCCTACAGAACATTACTAAGGATTTGCCTTCGCACTATCGAGAAGTCATCGAAGCCTATTTTAAAGCCTTAGCGACGGAAACCCCGTGAAATACGCGGTTTGAACGCAGTCTGCAAAATCAGCCGGAACGCGTTAGCGTCCGGTTTACCAGCAATTCGAGCGAACGCACTCCGGCTGATGAATAATCCAGGCGAGACGTGTCACCCCATTTCAAAAACAACCCAAGCAGGTGCCGTTATCAACCGCCGTAAGCAATTTCGTTTGTCTTCGTTTCTCGCGATCGCAACGATTGTTTCGTTGCAAATCGAACGCGGAAATTGTCAAGAAACAAAAGCAACTCGGCTCGATAACGGTTTCCTGCAACTCGAATCAGTACACCTTCGCTTGATCACCGATTTACCGGTCAGCGCTGCGATCAAGGAACTTCCTCAAGCCTTTGATCAAGCGGTGAGGCAATGGAGCACTCGATTTGCAATCGATGTGGAACGCACTCAAAAAGCGAAAGTGACTGCCTACGTGATGCACGACAGGGCTCGATTCGTTCAATTGGGTTTGATGCCGAAGGATGTCGTTAATTTTCGTTACGGCTATCAATTCGAAGACACACTTTATGTGACCGATCAACCTTCCGATTACTATCGTCGTCATTTGCTGCTGCACGAAGGTACGCATTGGTTCATGTGGAAATACCTCGGCGGCAATGGACCACCTTGGTATAGCGAAGGTTGGTCAGAATTGCTCGGTACCCATCAATGGTTCGAGCAAAAACTGGTTTTAGGAGTAATTCCCACAAGTCGCGAAGGATTCGACTATTGGGGACGGATAAAAGTCATCAAAGATGCTTTGAAGAATGATACAGCTCCCAGTCTCAGTGAAGTTTTTCGTTTCAGCGATACGGCCCATCGCTCCGACGATCCGTATGCTTGGAGTTGGGCAGCCATGCTTTTCTTTCAGAATCATCCTAACCATAGCCAGACGTTGATTGACATCGCGAAACCACCTCTCGACTATTCGGATAAAATTTCGAAGGAGCTGAGAAGTAAACTCGAAGCGACTTGGCCGGTACTCGAAGCCGAATGGCGGATTTTTATTTCCGAGCTCGACTACGGTTTTTCACCTGTTCATTCCTTGACGATTTTGTCGGAACCCTCGCAGCCAATGCGCGATGGGAAAGCAACTCGAACGATACGTGCCGATCGAGGATGGCAATCGACTGGCATTCAAGTTGTTCTTGGTCAGGAAATTCGATTCGCAGCTCAAGGCCAAATGGTTGTTAAGAAACTAGATCGAAACGCGGCAACGACAGTTTGGACGAGCGAGCCGCAGGGCATTACGCTTGAATACCAGAACGGTCAGCCACTAGGCAGGCTTTTGGCCGCCGTTATTCCGATCCAGAAAATCGACGACGAACAGCCTGCACGTCGCTTGACGGCTCAGCCCATCGGGCGGGCGGCAACGTGGACGTCGACTGATAGTGGACTTCTTCTACTGAAGATCAACGAACAATCGTCAGGCTTGGCGGACAACTCGGGAGCGTTTACGGTGACGATCGAGTGAGATGCTGCTTGAGAAAACGAATCGCTTCAAGCCGAGAATTTTGATCGAGGAACGTCATAATATGACCAAGCATAGGTACTTCGCGATACTCGATGACGACGCCAAGCTCGACCGCTTTCTGTTGAAGTCTTTGGCTGTTTTCAATTGGGACGATAAGATCCTGGTCGCCGTGAAAAATAAAGAGAGGCGGATCGTCGGAAGATAGCAGGTGAATCGGTGAGGCTTCCCGATATCGATCTGGATACTCTTCGCGAGAGCCACCTAAGAAGGAGCTTAATAGCTGACTCTTGGGCGGAACAAATTCTAAATCGCAAGGCGGACCGCCTGCGACACATGCTTGAATACGAGGCATTCCAGTCTTGGTTTCGAGTGCGATCATCAAGGCTAACTGAGCACCGGCAGAATAGCCCCAAAGTCCGACGCTCTCGATATTTCCATGCCACTGTTCATGATGATCGCTCATCCATTGAACGGCTGCTTGGCAATCGATCAGTTGTGCTGGCCAAGGATTCTTCGGAGCTAATCGGTAGTTGATGGCCATCACGACAAAACCAGCGTCCGCCATTTGGGAAGCATGGTCCGAAACATTCCACTTATCACCCGAAACCCATGCTCCGCCGTGAATCATAATGACGATCGGAAGATTTTCCTGAGTATCCGGTCGATACAGATCGGCTTTGATTTTTTGGCCCTGAATTTCGTGAAAGACGATATCCATCTCGCTGCGGATGCTTTTCGAAGCTTTGCGATTTGCCAACCTCGATTCACTCGCCGCAAGCACTCGACTCTTGAGGTCTTGAGCGACCACTTCGAATGGTTGAATGACCAGCCAAAGGCTTAACAATGCCATTTGCTTAAAAACACGAATCGTTTTAGACGATGCATTCACTTTCAAAACCTAATAGTAAAATTATGTCGCGATGCCAACAAAATGCATTTTCATTCGATCGTCGTGGTAGGGAAGCCTGGGAACGAGCGAACTTTATAGTAAGATATCGTTTCCCGAAGTCTATGGTCAGCGACATTCGCTCGAATTTCTCGGATTCACACCCTTTTGGATCTCTCGTTATGGCAAAAATACTGCAATCGCTTCCTGTCGGTAAGAAACTTGGAATCGCGTTCTCTGGTGGACTTGATACTTGCGCGGCCGTTTACTGGATGCGGCAAAAAGGAGCGATTCCATACTGCTATACCGCGAATCTTGGGCAGCCGGATGAGTCGAACTACGACAACATTCCCAAGAAGGCTCGCGCGGCTGGTGCTGAAGTGGCTCGCTTGATCGATTGCCGAGAACAACTGGTTCACGAAGGAATTGCAGCTCTCCAGTGCGGAGCCTTTCATATTACGACCGCGGGCGTCCCGTACTTCAATACGACCCCGATTGGTCGAGCAGTAACCGGCACGATGCTTGTCCAAGCCATGAAGGAAGATGGTGTCAACATTTGGGGCGATGGCAGTACCTACAAGGGAAACGACATCGAACGATTCTATCGCTATGGTTTACTGGCCAATCCAAGTTTGCAGATCTACAAACCTTGGTTAGACGAGACTTTTAATAAGGAACTGGGTGGGCGTAAAGAAATGTCGGAAATGCTCGAACGAGCCGGACTGGCCTACCACATGAGCAAAGAAAAGGCTTACTCGACCGACTCGAATATTTGGGGAGCAACGCACGAGGCGAAGGATCTAGAACTACTAAGTCATGGCATCAAAATTGTCGAGCCGATTATGGGCGTTCCGTTTTGGCGAGCCGATTTTCCGGTGGCTGCCGAAACAGTTACCGTTACGTTCGAGACCGGCAACCCAGTCGCGCTCAATGGAAAGTCATTCTCGTCGCAAGTCGACTTGGTTCTAGAGGCCAACGCCATCGGTGGCCGCCACGGATTGGGTATGTCCGATCAGATCGAGAATCGAATCATCGAAGCCAAGAGTCGCGGGATCTATGAAGCACCAGGCATGGCGTTGTTGCATATCGCGTATGAACGGCTCATAACCGGGATTCACAACGAAGGAACGATCGAACAGTATCGCGATATGGGACGACGACTCGGACGAATGCTTTATGAAGGTCGGTGGTTTGATTCGCAATCGTTGATGCTTCGCGAAGCGCTCCAGCATTGGGTGTCGCGTGCCGTGACCGGTGAAGTGACCATCGAGCTTCGACGTGGAAACGACTATTCGATTCTCGATACGAAGAGTCCCAATCTCACCTACAAACCCGAACGTCTCACGATGGAAAGCGGGCAGGGTGAATTCTCGCCTACCGATCGTATCGGCCAGTTGACGATGCGGAATTTGGATATCGCCGATTCACGCGAAAAACTTCAGGTCTATCGCAATGCCGGGCTACTCTCGGCAGGCGGTGCCGATTCGATCAAATTGCTCGAAGAATAGTCATAACCACGATAACCAATGTCGTGTACGTGAGGCGGAGCCTCGGAAGCATTGCGTTCCCAGGCAAGAGCCCTCATCGTTACACACATTTTTTAGGCTGACTGGGAAGGGTGGGTAGGTGTGGCAAGTAGCTGATAGTGTAGTTGGCGATCAAGCGGTATGTAGGCAAGGTTGTTAGATATTGGTGTTTACGGTTGGTAAGGGTAAGCTCGATGCAAATCCGCTTGGTGGTTAGTGGATGGACTCACGGTGACTTTGTCAAAGGAATGACAGCAT
>JAWXCK010000117.1:0-16186 GCA_034408855.1 Pirellulaceae bacterium | reverse complement strand
GAAGCATTGAATCACTTCGCGATCATGTTCGAAGGTCGAATGCCAAAGCAACTCAGCTAACGATAAAAATCAAGCTGACACAAAATTCCGTACAGGCCCGTAAAAACAGCACTTATATCAATCTTCGCGTGGGCCTTTCTTACCGCCCCAAGGTAGTCCAGACAAAGACCGCAACAGTCTGGCCTTCTTCTCGCATATGGACTCCCTTCAGCTTAATTCTTGATGTCCTCAACCCTCACTGACCGATCGATATTAAGCCGAGCCGATCAATGCCAAAACAGTTTGCGGGTGTCCCCTTGGTTCCTTGTGTGGTTTTTGCGGGTGTCCCCTTGGTTTCTCCTGCCTTGGTTTAAACAGTTTGCGGGTGTCCCCTTGGTTCCTTGTGTGGTTTTTGCGGGTGTCCCCTTGGTTTCTTTGCGGGTGTCCCCTTGGTTTCTTCCTTGGTTTTCCTTGGTTTCCTTTTCCTTGGTCCCTTGGTTTCCCTTGCCTTGGTTTCCCTTGGTTTTGGGTTTTTGTTCCTTGGTTTTTGCTTGGTTCCCCTTGGTTCTGGTTCCCTCGGTTCTGGTTCCCCAAAAACCGAGAGACGGTCTTAATTGTTGGCAATAGTTAAAGCGGCTACGGTTTGGCAATCCACTGGCGGACGATAGTGGCGTCGGCCATGTTCCAGATGCGGACTTCGCCGTCGAAGGAACCGCTTGCGATATAACGACTGTTTTCGTCACCGGTTGTGGTTGGCTGGTAGCATGCGGTCAACACCCAATCGTTGTGCCCCTTGTACTCTTGAGCAATCGTATTGTTTGTCAGATCCATTCGCAGCAATCGCTTGTCCGAACAAGGCACGAAAACATTGGTTCCGTTGCGAATCAGCTTGTAACCTTCGCCACCTACGCCGACTTCCGCAACTTTCTTGGCACCTTCGATGTCCCAACGATGCAGCTTGTTGTCAGCGCCAACAGAAACGACCTGCTTATTGTCGGCGAGAATGGAAACACCTCGTACAGCCGCTCCGTGCCCCAGGTAGCTCGAAAGTAACTCTCCCGTGGCGCCGTCATAAACCTTGACCGATTTGTCTCGACTGGCGGAGGCGAGACGCGTGCCGTCATCACTCCAGGCGACAGCGGTAACCCAATCCGCGTGACTCGCGATCGTTCGCACTTCCTGCAAAGTTCCAACATCGACAATACGAATCGAACTATCAGCCGAAGCGATGGCCAATTCGTTCGTCCCAGGCCTATACGCGAGGTCAAGGACGACATCGTTTGCTCTGGCGACGACGCCCTTGATCGCTCCCGAGCTGAAATCCACCAGTCGCACTTCTCCACTTCGTCCAGGCTCACCGCAACCGACAGCCAGCGTTTTTCCGTCCAATGAGAATGCCAGGGCGAAAACCCGTTGGCCCACATTCTTGATCCGTCGAACGAGTTTCGCGTCCTCGGTATTCCAGATAGCTAACTCGTGATAGCCGCTTGTGACGATCAGTTTGCCGTCGGGCGAAAAGGCTGTTGCCGTGATTGGAATCGCTTGGCTGTAGACTTCTGGCGGGTCCGCGTACTGAGCCGGTGGAATGACGAGTGCCAGCGTCTGGCTAGCGTCCTCACCATCGAATTTCCCGCCCGCAGCGATCCATGTCTTGACCAACTCAATCTGTTCTGGAGTGAGAGGTTCATTCTCAGCCGGCATTCGTTCCGACTCGTCGTCGCTGATGATACGTCGCAGCAACTCGCTGACATGATCGGGCGAAGTTGCGATCGGCAATTCGCCTGAGTCGCCCGCCTTGAGAAGTTCTTCGTAAGTATCGACGCGATAGCCAGCCTCGGCTTTCTTGGGGCCGTGACAGGCCAGACAACTATCAACCAGGATCGGAGCAATGTCGCTGCGAAAGCTAACCGAAGCAGTCTCGTCGCCTGACGACCGATTGCAAAACAAGCAAAGCACTGTCACGGCTAGAATGAAGATTTGTCTCATGGCGCAATTCGGTGTTCGATGAAAAAACAACTACTAATGTTGGAACAAAAACTCGTCGGTATTGAATAGTGCCCAGCAAACATCCTCAACGCCAACGACAGGATCTGGATTCTTGCTGCAATGCTCGAGCGCGGCTTTCAATTCAATATCAGATGGGGGACGACAAACAGCGGCCAAGTAAATGTCGCGAACGACTTCCTCGACTGTTTTTCCGGCTGCCAACAATTTGCGAAAGCGATTGCTGGCGTCTCGCAACTTTTCATGGATCATCGGGCCATTAAATAGCTCGATCGCCATGCCTAGATTAGAATCATCCGCTCGCTCACAAGCACAAACCGTGCTTCGCTCGGGTTGGCCGAACACTTTCAAAAAATCCACTTTGACGACATCCGGTGCTGGTAACTGTGTCGCCAACGTTCCGGCGGGGAGGCTGCCAAATTTCTGCTCGAGTGCCAGGGTACGATTGATCGCATCGAGTAGTTGTTCCGCACCGAGCAACCGAGGTTCTTGGTGCGAGAAGTACTTGGAGTCCTCTTGGTTAAACTCTGTCGTTTGATAACTCGCTTGATACGTTCGACTATTAAGGATGGCTCGCAGCAAGTGCTTTCGGTCATAGCCGCTTTCCACAAAGTCTTTGGCTAGCGCGTCCAATAGAGCTGCGTTCGATGGAGGATTTGAGTCGCGGAAATCATCGATAGGATCGACGATGCCACGCGCGAATAGCTGACTCCAAATGCGGTTGGCTTCGATTCGAGCAAAGTAGGGATTATCGGGATTCACTAACCAGTCCGCGAACGCTATGCGTCGATCTGTTTCATTGGGCGATTCGATACTGCCCGCTTGAGGCAACCACGGCGCCATGACTTGACCGGTTCTTGGTTGGGTCACGTCGCCGGAAAAACTGGTGTAGACGAACATCTCACCGGGTCGCTCAGTCTTGCGTCGCTGCACGCGATTGAAGAACGCGCCAAGTCCGTAGTAGTTATCCTGGGTCCAGCGCTCGAACGGATGGTTGTGGCATTTTGCGCACTGCAGTCTGGCACCCAAAAAGACTTGCGAGATCGTTTCCACGCATTCGTTCATGTCGGTGGACGTGCGATAAAAATTCGCGGGTGGATTCGCCAACGTACTGCCGGTTCCAGTCAGGAGTTGCCTTGCGAATTCGTCGTAAGGTATGTTTTCGTGCAACGACTGTTCGACCCAGCGATGATATTTGTAGATTCCTTCGTCGCCAACCAGCTTGCTGGTCATCTTCAATAAATCGCCCCACTTGAGCGCCCAGAACTTCGCGTACTCTTCCCGCTGAAGCAGTGAGTCGACTAGTTGCTCGCGTTTGGTCGGGCTGGAGTCCGCTAGGAATGCCTCTGATTTATCAACGGTCGGAAGAATACCGAGCAGGTCCAAACTGACTCGTCGCAAAAATTCATCGTCACTGCATGTCTCGGCGGGCAAGTATTGCAGTTGTTGGAGCTTGGCATTCACGAGCTCGTCAATGTAATTCTTCGGCGATGGAGACCTCCACTCAAATCGATCAACGTTCTCGACAAACAGTAGCGGCACGGATTCGATATGCTCCAAAAACCGAACTAGGATCGCAACTTCACCACGAGCATGTGGCGTCACGAAACCATCACCGTCAACGGTAGCCACGCCCGTATCGGAGGTTTCGTAGGCAACGAGATGAGTCACATCACGTTTGCGGCCATCGGCAAAGTGAGCCGTTACCGCAAGTTGCTGGCCACCGTCCTTGACGGCCAATATCTGCTTTTGATTCGGATAGACTTCCAGCTTGGTGACGCGTGGAGTGTTCTCGGGATCGGCCACAGCACCACTGGCAATCCAATCACGCAATAGGGAGTATGCCGCGTCGTCTTTGCGCAACTGTTTACCACCGCCGTGCGATACTTTCATCAAAGGCTTGAGCAAGAGCAGGCTTTGTTCGGGATCAAGCGAGTTCGTACGACGGCCAAAGTCTTCACGAATCAAGGTCAATTGATCGAGTTTCAAATCAAAGGCGCGCAGGGACAATCGAAAGCCGCCTTTGCCACTGGGCGAACCATGGCAGGCTCCCGAGTTACAACCTTGTTTGGACAGCGCGACCAACACTTCGGATTCGAATTCGATCTTGCGCGGCGTTGCCTTATTCGAAACACGAACTGGAATCACTTGTCGCTGGCTGCCAACTTCGACAACAACCTCGGTTTCTCCATCGGCGACTGGATAGACGACGCCGTCTCGCACTTCGGCGACTTGTGGGTTAGATGAAGTTAATCTTGCATGTCGAGTCCAGTCACGCGGCAAGTTTTGCTCGTTGGTCCCCGTAACCGCCAGTTGTTGCCTGCCTCGAGAATCCGCAAATACAATTTCGCTCGGGTAAACAAAAAGATTCGTTGGACTTTCAACAAGCTCGGGTAACGCATGCGTCGACGTGACCGTGAAATCTATTCCCCCGTACTTGCTGGACGCGTTGAGCGTTAGCTCATGAACAGTATCCAAAGCCGCATCTCCGGCGATTTGCAACTCGAATTCCGCGTGCGCTTGATCGGCGGCGATGGTAATGGATTCTGAACCTGTGATTCCGGCCGGCAAATTTGCGAGCGTGATTGTTACAGGTTGTGGATCACTTCCCTCACGCGACAAATATACTTGCGTGCGAATGCGTCCCCCGCGAACCAAAGGTTCGGAAAACTTCATCGTGACGCGAACGGGATCAATCCACTGGATGGGCAAGTTGTACGTTACGATTCGACCGTGTCCATTGAACTCACCATACACAAGCAGCGGTAGTTGCTCGGGTTCACCGGTGGCTTGGTCACTGCGCAGAAGGCTTAACGTGTACGTTTCCTTATCCACTTTCGTGTTAACATTCCAACCGGACGGTAGTGCACTTGGCAGCACGCCGACACCGGCTTTGAATTTGTCTTGCAGTCTCTTGACCGTCAGTGCGGCCGGGTGCGAACGGACGGGACGAGCAAACTGGACTGGCGTTGTTGGTTCCATCGTAAACGGCGCATCGGTTGTCGTTGTGGCCGCTAGGACCATTGTGCCGCAGGCTTGTGTCGATGGAGCAAGCACGAATGGTTCTTTGACGCGTCGAAGAGCGTGACTGTTGACGAGGCAACTGTTGGCGGGTTTATCGACCGAGGTCGCGCGGATTTGCAAGACACCCAGACTGTCTGACTTCCAACCTTCATTTGCAATCAGGTAGATCTTCGCATCGACGGCTTTGGCGGGAATGCGAGGATTTAAGATTCGCAATCCTAAGCCGGGGTTGGTCAGCGCGAGATCGATCTCGCCGTCGTAGCCGAACCGCGCGATTTGCAGATCTACAGCACAGGCACCATGCTCGGGTTCAATCATGAACTCTTCTCGCGTCGCTGCGTCCGCCTTAAACGCAACGGAGAACGTTCCGGATGGAGCACACTCAATGTAGTAGGTAAATTCATCGCCGCCGCGCTTCAGCAAATCGGTCACTTCCAATCGATAGTAACCGTCCTCGGGCAAGGTGGTATCAAAGCTCCATTCGTCGGCATCAGTAATTTTGGTCTCCGCGACCTTGGCGCCTGCGGCGTTAAACAACTGCATCTGCAATAGCGTGGGACTTCCAAGGCTTCGTGTTTTCGCCGCGACGCGAATAACTTGCTCCTTGGTGCCGCGGATTAGATAGCTGTCGATTTCTCGCGGTTGCTGGAAACGCCCGTTGATGCCAATCGGCAACGCGAGGCTATCGGTCGATTCGGATTCCTTAAATTGCGGATACAGGCTGCAAAACAGCGGCACCCACCTGGATGATTGTCCTCCGTCGAATCGCGCACTTACAAAGCGAGTACCTTCAGCTTCGGCGGGCACTTCGATCTCGCGTGAAGACAAGCGTTCTCCGTCGGGTCCAGTGAACTCAATCTTTGTCTTCTTGCCACAGCGAACAGCCAGTGGATAACACTGGTTAACGATCGGAAAGTCGCCGATTCGCAATTGATAGGGTGTGCCCCCAGCCGCGTTGCGGCTGTCATGAATTTCGAGCCAGAAGTCACCTTCCTCGGCAAATTCATAGCTGAACTGGCTGTCAGGGCCGATCGAATTGTCATCGGCCTGGATCAGCGTCTCTCCAGCCGCATTCAGCAGACCAAGTACCGGGTCCATCGCCGAGCGAAGCTGTTGAGTATGGACTTCGACAGCTATTCGCTCGCCAGCCGTCGCGTGAATCCGATAAAAGTCGCTCGCCGACGGATCGCAAACGCCTTCGACCGTTGATCGCGTTGACAACTGCTGTGCGGTTTCGATCGAGTGGTTATTGCCACTATCCATCATCGCATCTAAATCATCGACGAAGAAGGTGAGCGGTTTGACAACGCCCGTCGCTGTCGTCAGCCAAACGCTCATTGGTCCAAGCGGTACATCCTCGGAGAAAGTCAGCGCAATCGTAGCTTGTGTGGGCTCAATCTTCACGACTTGCCACTGCACCGATTGGTCACCAGATGCTAGTCGCAGCGAATCATTCAAGTCGGTTCCTTGAACCAACAATTGAATTGTTTGTCCCGGCTTACCGGTTCGCGGTTGGACCGAGTTGATGGTCTGCGCCGTGACTTGAAGCGACAAACACAGCCACCCAAAGCTTGCAAAGCAGATCGTGAGCGTTTGATTTCGCATGGTATAACGTCGATTGGATGGAGGAGTGTCGATGACTTTCCTGACAATTTCACACGAGTAGTTCATGCAAGACTCTCCCTGAAGTGATTCGGTGAGGTCGCTCTTCTCGATCGAGCAGAGCGGTTTGTGTCGGCAACCCCATCGCATGCAAGATGGTGGTGGCGAAATCCTGCGGCGTAACAGGATCCGACGTGGGGTAGGCAGCATGCTTGTCGCTTGAGCCATAGACCATGCCGGGCCGTATGCCACCGCCAGCTAAGATTCCGCTGTAGCAGAAGGGCCAATGTTCGCGCCCGGCATTATTCGCAGTGATCTGTGGCTTGCGACCGAACTCACCGACCCAAGCCACGATGGTCTCGTCGAGTAGGCCGCGATCTTCTAGGTCCGTTAATAGCGCGGAGAGTGCTTTGTCGGCTGGTGGAATCAAGTCGTTCTTCAAACGATTGAAATTGTCTCCGTGCGTGTCCCAGAAATTCTTACCATCGTTGTGCCAATTCACTGAGATCAACGGCACTCCATGTTCGACCAGTCGCCGCGCCATCAAGACGCACTGGCCGTGAATGTTTCGACCATACCGCTCGCGGGTCGCGTCGCTCTCTTGAGACAAATCAAACGCTGACCGGACGTTTCCGGAACCGATCATCTCCATCGCACGTGCTTGGTGGTCTCCATAGGATGAGGCACCCAGCGAACGATGCAATGCCGCACGCTGGGCATCCAACATCCTGAGCAGTTCCACTCGCGATTCCAAACGGCCAAGTCCAATGTCGGCTGGCAGCGACAGTCCTTGCGGCTTCCAGTTCGGATCATTCAGATCGCCATCGAGCAACATGCCGTCGTATGCTGAGCCCAACCAGCCGCCGTGTTGCCCTGGGGCTTCACCGCCAGGTGCGGCAGGGTGAAACGCCTTCCACGGCATGGCAACGAAGGATGGCAAGCCGTTTGTAGTAGGTCGAATTTTGGATATCAGTGCGCCTAAATGGGGCGAGTCCTTTGCACTTGGCGGATCGGCATCGCTCTTCAGGACCGGCGCGAGCTGGCCTGTGAGCGTCGCATGACCACTGGATAAGTGAGCGGGATCATCGTGTGTGAGCGAGCGAATGATCGCCAGCTTGTCCGTCATGGATGCGAGCCCAGTAAAGTGCTCGCAGATTTGAATGCCAGGAACCTTGGTTGAGATCGGCTTGAATTCGCCGCGCACTTCCGCCGGCGCATCAGGCTTCAAGTCAAACGTTTCAAGCTGACTTGGGCCACCCCACATGAAAAGGAAGATGCACGCCTTGGCACGCTTGGGGGGCAGACTCAGTCCGCTATCCTGTGCGATGGCTAACCGCGACTGTAAATCACCCAAGCCAAGACCTAACGTTGAAATCGAACCGGCGTGCAACACTTGCCGGCGGCTCAAGCGATTGGATCGTCGAAAGTCGCGGCAGCCTAATGCCCTGCTTGTTTCACGAAATGTCATAGTTTGCTTGGTGGGGATAAACAGTGGGACTCTAGGGGAACAAGCTGATCGCTTGCTAACTCAAACCAGCGATAGGCTCGCCGTGATAAATGTGGTGGGGTCGATTTTCTGCGTCGTGCCAAGCGGCGGTGGCTGGGATTCCCAACGCGTCGTAGATGGTCGCTGCAAAATTCTCTGGCTTGACCGGTTGTTCATCGGGATAGGCTCCTTTCGCATCGGACTTACCAATCACATTGCCGCCGCGAATTCCGCCACCGGCGAATAGCACCGATTGCACGGCACCCCAGTGGTCGCGGCCAGGCGCTTTGTAGTGTTTGTCAAGCAAAGTGATCTGCGGAGTGCGGCCAAACTCACCGGCCATCACGATCAACGTCTCGTCCAATTCGCCGGTCGAATGCAAATCGTCAAGCAAAGCTGAAACGGCTTGGTCCGTCGGAGGAAATAGATTATTCTTCAAATGGGGAAACGCGTTGCCGTGCGTATCCCAAGTTTCATCATTGCCAAGATTCACTTGCACGAGACTAACCCCCGCACCCACCAATCGCCGCGCCATCAACAACGACCAGCCGAAGGAATTGCGCCCGTACCGCTCAAGATGCTTTTCGTCGGCATGCGTTACGTCCAGCGCCTGATGCACTCCGGATTCGGTCAACAAGGAAACAGCTCCTTGCCGCAATCGATCGAAGTTCTCGACTTGAGCGTACGCTGCGAGATTCTCACGTTGGCGATTCAACGACTCCAACAACGCCAAACGACCGTTGACCGTTTGCATGCCGAGTCCATCTGGCAACGAAAGCTGAGGTGCTTGAAACAAACGTTCGTCCGGCTTGCCGCGATTTTGGTGATCGAATGCGTACGCGGGAAACGCGCCATACGAAGTGTTATGAAACGGGGACGCTTCGATCATCCACGGATCATGTTGCGGCCCCATCGGACCGGCATGTTGCCCAGGAATCACGCGTCCGCTATTGTGCACAAGTCGTTCTGGCAGCACCACCGCTGTCGGCAAATTGTTTTGCTGTTTCGCACGCATCGCGTAGCCGGTTACGGCAGCAATCGACGCACGATCGGATCGACTAGGTTTATTCGGACTGAATCCAGCCGGCAGTTCGGAATGTCCCGTCAGCATGATGTGATGGGCGGCGGAATGCTCGTTGGAACCATGCGTTAACGAACGACACAGCGACCACAACGGGCTTCGTTCAGCGAGCTTGGGCAAGTGTTCGCAAATATGCAGCCCCGGTGTCTTCGTCGCGCGAGGCTGGAATTCACCGCGGATGTTGTCCGGAGCCTCAGGCTTCATATCGAAGCTATCGTGCTGAGAAAGTCCACCCGAAAGAAAAATGAAGATGCACGATTTCGCTTTGCCACTGGGCTGACTGCCATCCGACGCAGTAGCCTGGCGCAACCCGGCGAGATGATTCATGCCGAGTCCAAGAATTCCAATTGCACCGGCTTGCAACGCGTCGCGACGGGAACGCTTCGCATGCTGCCAAATGCTTGGAGACTCTTGAACTGGCTGATGCCTCATGCCGTCGCTCCTGTGTACAGATTCGAGATGACATTGCCGTTAAGCAAATGATGTGGGCGATTGAGTGGATCGATCAACGTAGCGTTCGCGTCAACACCGAGAGCGTTAAAGATCGTGCTGCAGATATCGGCTGGCGACCATGAATTCGTCACTGGGTAAGCCGCTTGAGCATCGGTCTGGCCGAGCACTTGGCCGCCCATGATTCCTGCGCCAGCAAACAAACCGGAATACGCATGAGCCCAATGGTCGCGGCCAGGAATGGTTTGGCCAGGCAAGGTGGAAACTTTTGGAGTTCGTCCGAATTCACCCATGACGATCAGCAGAGTGTCATCCAGCAAACCGCTCGCCTGTAAGTCGTCCGTTAGCGCGGCCAAGCCTTGATCCAACTGTGGCAACAGTGTGTTCTTGAGCTTGCCCCAGTTGTCGACATGCGTATCCCAGGTTTGCACGATCCCCATCGTTGCTTGGACAACGGGTACGCCAGCTTCTATCATGCGTTTGGACAGCAGCAGTGATTGACCGAACTTGTTGCGACCATAGCGATCTCGCGTTTCCTCCGACTCGCGATTGATCTCAAAAGCTTGCGTCAACTTGCCGGAAGTGAGCAGGCTAAAGGCAAGGCCTTGCTGATCGCGGAGTGAATCCGTTTCAACACCCGTCAACTGACTGCGACCACTGTTCAGTTCATCAAGCAGTTGCCGCCGCGATTGGAGTCGCCCCGTGGAGACACCGTCTCGCATCGTGAGGGCTTGCATCCGAAAATCTTTGTCATTCGGATCGCTATTGATTTGCCATGGATCATACTTCGCGCCCAGAAATCCCGAATGCTGACCGGGCCACGTAAGCGGGCCTTCGATCAAGTAGTTCGGCAACGAGACACCCGAAGGCATGCCATCGCCGCGCGGACGAATGAAATCCAAGGCTGAGGCGTAATTCGGAAAATCGTTGCGCGTTTCAACGCGATCCAAGTCGGATCCACCACGTGGCACGGGAGTAGGACGACCGGTCAACGCCACATGAGTGGCCAGCAAATGATTGTGTTCGCGATGCGCGAGCGTACGCACGATGGCCCAACGATCCGTTTGCTGTGCTAGTTTTGGTAAATGCTCGCAAACCTCCACGCCAGGAATAGTCGTCGAGATCGGCGTGAATTCACCGCGAACTTCTGCCGGTGCATTGGGCTTTGGATCCAATGTATCCAGTTGACTTGGACCGCCACTGAGCATCACGATCAGCACCGACTTAGCTTTACCGAAGCCAACCGGCTTCTCAGACGCAGGCTCACTAGCCAGAGAAACCGCTCTGGGCAACGAGGCTCCCACGACACCCGCCGCAGCGGCACGTAGTAAACCTCGGCGATCCAATCCGTAGAGAGGCTTAAGCATGGGCGATCACCCAGAAAGGCAGGATTTAAGGTAGCAGGTATTCACAGGAACACCATTCTACACGAAACGAGCTGGGAGGTGAGCAAATGCCAATCCGCCCGTTTTCCTTCACTTTTACCGAAGTTAAGTGGTTTGAAAGACAAGCCAGTGGGCGCTTAATAGGGGCCAGTGAACCGATCGCAACTCCACATCTTATATGCACGTCGATTCCTATGTTTGTTATTATCGCAAGTATTGAATGTCGCATTGCCCGAATTCGTCACGATCTAATTTTTGCACAGGATGGTGGACTGTGGCGTCGTCGCTCAAGCCAACGCAATGCGAAGACTCAAAATACTTTTCGGACAACCTGGCCGCCGACATCGGTCAGTCGGAACTCACGGCCTTGGAAGCGATAGGTCAGTCGTGTGTGATCAAGTCCGCAAAGGTGCAAGATCGTGGCTTGCAAATCATGTACATGAACCGGATCTTCAATCGTACCCCATGCGATGTCATCGGTAGCCCCAATGACTTGCCCACCCTTTACTCCGCCGCCAGCCATCCAAATACTGAATGCGTACGGATGATGATCACGACCGGTCACTTTGGAGTTTTTGCCTTCGCGGTTCTCGCCGAGCGGTGTCCGGCCGAACTCTGAATTCCAAACGACGAGTGTATCCTCCAGTAAACCTCGACGCTTAAGATCTTTTAACAAAGCCGCGATCGGTTGATCGGCCATCAAGCAATTATGTTTCAACTGAGGATCAAGCGAGCTATGGTGATCCCACGACGCGTGGAAGATCCCGACAACTCGAACGCCACGCTCAATCATGCGCCGCGCTAACAAACAATTTCTTGCAAACGGTCCAAAGAGCCCGACGCCACCTAGATTCGAAGCGATTTTGGGCTCAGCCCGTTCCACCCCGTACTCGTCGAGCGTGGTTTGAGTCTCGTCCGACAGATCGCTTAGCTCGGGCGCCGCGGCCTGCATCCGAAATGCCAATTCATATGCGTTGATCCGACTTACCAGCTCGGAATCTCGCATCTCGTTCAAATGCAGGTGATTCAAGTCATTGATCGCCTGAATGCTTGTTTTTTGGGTGCTCCGATCGATCCCATCTGGATTGGCGAGATTCAATACGGGCGTGTCGTCGCTTCTAAACTGCGTCCCCGAATAAACGCTCGGAAGAAATCCGCTCGACCAACTTGCCGAACCACCGGGGATGCCGCGTCCGACGGTAACCAACGAAACGAAAGCTGGCAGATCGCGAGATTCACTTCCCAAACCATACGCTAACCAAGATCCAAGCGACGGTCGACCGGCAATGGGTGAGCCACAATTCATCATCAACTGTCCGGGAAGATGATTGAATTGGTTGGTGTGCATCGACCGAATCAAGCAAATATCATCGGCGCACGAACCGATATGCGGCAATAGGTCACTCATCTCCATGCCAGTCTCGCCGTAGCGGGTAAAGGTGCGTGGCGAACCCATCAACGTCGCTGACTCTTTCTTCAGGAAAGCAAAGCTTACACTCTCCAGTTTCGACGGCGGGAGAGGTTGTCCGTGTAACCGATTCAGCTCGGGCTTGGGATCGAATAGATCCATTTGGCTTGGCCCGCCCTCAAGATAAATATAGATAATTCTCTTAGCCTTCCCAGGAAAATGCGAATACCGAGACGGCGAGGGTGCATCTGACGTGGAAGTCTTGATGGGATCGTCGGCAGCGCGCACGCCGTCCAATTCTAAGAGCGATGATAAAGCGAAAGCGCCTGCGCCACTTAAGCCTTGCATCAAGTAACGCCGTCTTGCGAGATCAACACATTTTTGAGGCGCGATCATGTCGTTATTCTCTTGTAATGAATTCATCGACGTTCATACAAACTCTTGCGATCAAAATCCATGTTGCTTCTTCAATGATATCGATATTTTTCTTATCGGGCAGAGCTTGTGTAAGCTTGCTTCGATCTTTTCCAACGATGGCTTCTGCAGCAGAAGGCTCGAGCCGCAGCTTTCTTTCGAATTCGTCCTTTACGGAATGAATTCGATTCAACTCTTCTGTGCTGGCATCGCGGCCGAGGCAGCAACGAAAACATTCTTGAATTCTCTCCGGTGTCGTTTGGCTCGTCTTCGAGACAAGTCGACATCCAAGCGTCTGAGCACATTCGAAAAAGACGGGGTCATTCAACAACGTCAGAGCTTGTAACGGCGAATTCGAACGCTCGCGACGAGTGCATGCGATCGTCGAATCAGGTGCATCGAACGTCAATAACATCGGATAGGGTGTCGCCCTACGGAACACGATATACATACCACGACGATACGAATCACTGCCGGTCGTTATATTCCACTCGGCGTTTCGGCTGATGCTGGTAACGTAGGCGGGTTGTGGCGGTCGAATACCAGGGCCACCGAATTTACGTTCGAGCAGGCCGGAGGAAAATAGGGCTGCATCACGAATAATCTCGGCTTCTAAGGGAACTCTTGATTGCCGCGCCAGGAGAGCGTTCAACGGATCGAGCTCATTTAAATCATCACGCGTCGCAGCAGACTGACGATAAGTCGACGAACAAACAATCAAACGCAACAGCTTTTTACGGCTCCATCCCCCTTCGAGAAAGCTACTCGCCAACCAGTTGAGAAGCTTCGCATGCGATGGAGCATCACCACCTGCGCCAAAATTATCTACACTGGCAACTAAACCACGTCCGAATAGGCGTGCCCAAAATTGATTGACCACCACTCGAGCGGTTAAGGGATTCGAATTGTCGACAAGCCAACGCGCGAAATCGAGCCGGTTCGGCGGATCCGTTCGATTTGGTAAACGTGGAAGGATGGCAGGAGTCCCGGGCTTGGCTAACGGTCCGCGATTTCGATAGTCACCTCGAACATGGACATAGGTTTCGCGAACGGAATCTCGCGACTGAATGGTCATGATTTTGGTCGAGGACGCTGAAGGTCGCTTAGCGAAATGTTTTTCGTAGGATTCGCAAACCTTTCGCAACGCTGCCGATGACTCCTGCTTGGCTTTTGCAAGTAGTTCTTTCTGCTCCTGGTTTCGCTTCTTTATGTCGGCAGCAATCGCCGCAAACCAATCGTCGATCACGAATGAAGGGCTTTCGTCAGCACTTGCGGCCGCTAGCTGTACGGCCTCTCGCCGCTGCACGATCCCCTTTTCCCAAGCCGAGTATGAGACGCGATAACGATCTTCCTCTTCTCGAAGCTGGATGGGGATGTCCACGTCGTTTGCGTCATTGAAGAAGGCGAACAACTCATAGAATTCCTGCTGGGAGATAGGATCGTATTTGTGCGAGTGACATTCCGCGCAGCCCAATGATAAGCCGAGCCAACCGACACCAATCGTGCTGACTCGATCGACAATCTCCTTCAAACGATACTCTTCTAGGTCGACGCCGGCTTCGGTATTTCGAAGCGTATTGCGGAGAAATCCAGTGGCTGTTTTTTGAGCAAGCGTCGCGTCGGGCAAGAGATCACCGGCCAACTGCTCTATCGTGAACTGATCGAAAGGCAAATCTTGGTTGATTGCATGGATCACCCAGTCTCGATACAGCCACGCGTTAGGTCGAAGCGCGTCTCCTAAGTAACCGTCGCTATCGGCGTAGTGCGCCAAGTCAAGCCAATGACGTCCCCATCGTTCGCCGACATGTGGCGATGACAAAAGTCGATCGACTAGACGTTCATAAGCATCGTCGCTGGTATCGAGAGTAAATCTTTCCACTTCACTAGGCGCTGGTGGAAATCCAGTCAAATCAAAAGAGAGGCGGCGGATGAGCGTTGACTTGGCTGCTTCTGCCGCAACGTGAATCCCACGTTGTTCTAACACTTCCAGAATAAAGTAATCGATCGGATTGCGTGGCCAATCGTCATTCATCACCAAGGGAACGTCTGGGCGGACAATCCGACGAAATGACCAATGATCATCGAATGTCGCGCCTTCGGAAATCCAACGCCGAAGAGTTTCGATTTCATTAGTTGTTAGCCGATGACTGCTTTTTGCCGGCGGCATGTGTTCGTCGTCAACGCCGGTCGTAATCCGACGGATCAGCTCACTTCCGTCAGGATCACCCGGTACAATTGCCACGACACCACTGGCTGCTTTGGCAAACGCTGCGTCAGCCCGATCTAATCTTAACTCGGCTTCTCGACTCCCCGAGTCAGGACCATGACATACGTAACAAGTTCGCGACAAGATTGGACGTACATCGCGCGTGTAGTCGATGCTGACCGGGCTTTGCCCAAATAAAAATGTCGCACCGCCAGACAGGCTGAGCCAAAGTATCGACAACCATCGCATGGGAATAATTCGGCAGTTCATAGAGATCAAAAATTCGGGGCAGGAATAATTCAGCGGGACGAGCGAGCATGAAACATCAAGCTGCCAAGGCATCGATGATGGTTCCGATCATTGCCCCTTTCTCTATGCCTTCTTCACGGCCTTCGTTTCGTGCTCCGTTGATCAGCCATTGGTAATCTCGGGCGGCTTTTTCGCGTGTGTCGTACATTTGCTTGTCCTCGGTCTTCAAGGCTATTGTTTCAATGGACTGGATCGCTTGCTGGAACGCTATCTCTGGGAGTAGCCTTCGCAATAGATCGGCGTCCGTGAGCGTGTCGCAAGAGAACGATCCAGCCTTCCATCGGCGATGCACTGGCCAACTCGCGCTCCCCAATAGCATACCTCGGCAACTCGATCAAGTGAATCTCATTAGTGTTTTCTAGGATTCGAGTATTTTCTGTATCAACCAGTTCGCCGTGATTGGTCTTTCCCACGCACGATATTATGCTTGGGCCAAAGCAGAGTCAGCGCCCGCGATCGTTAAAATCAAACCACCACCGATTCCTCCCAACTCGACGTAGTTTCGAATGAAGCAATCCGGCCACCTTTCAAACCGTTCCCAACTTACCAACTCTTTCGCCGTCCGCGCCGAAAACGAATTTTGGATGTAAATGGTAGCCTTTGCCGCACTCAAATAGCAACGATCGAGCTGCCAAGTAAAGCAAACCGACAAAAACGACGCTCACCTGATCGCACCGTCGCGAGACAAGCACTCGAATCGCGTAAGATGTCGAGTTCTCGAACACATTTCTTTAGAATGTCGGCTCTTCCGCAGAATCTGTGGGTCAAAATTGACTATTTATCGTTACGAATAGAAAACCGAAGTTTCACCGGACACCCGTTTCGCATTGGATTTTTG
>JAWXCK010000116.1:0-3077 GCA_034408855.1 Pirellulaceae bacterium | reverse complement strand
CATTCATCTGCGCCGCTTATCGATCGCCATTCGCTCCGTTCGAAGACTCACTTCGCCGGGGTGAGCGACCGACAAGCGGCTCCGACGAAGGCACCTACCCGGAAGCATTATCAGGTAGAAAATAAAAATCCAAAAATTGTGGCGACCGCCACTTGCGAAACTCGGACTTCATAGTCGACCCCATTCATCCGGTCGCGGCCCACCAGTATTAATCAATTCGATCGCCTCCGACCGCGACTCAGATGCAAGTACGCCCAACATGGCAACGCTGTGAAGCATTTTACGCAGCCATCGCGGGAATAACACTGGTCGGAACAGGAAAAAACGAGATTTTGCTGGTGGCATAATCGGCCAAGGCGATCCTCGTAGAGGATCGATCAACTCTCGCAAACGAAGGCCGTCCGAAGTTGGGGGAAGGCAATATTTAGAAGACTCGCGATCCACGTGCCGATTCGACACAAATAGAATTTTCTCCAAACGCGATAATCCGTCCATCATTGAGTACATCAAACACTCCTATATCCGCCGGAAGATCAAATCACCGCCTTGGACATACGAGCGTATAATTGAGCATAGACTTTCCCCCCTTTTTTGGATATGCGAGGATGTCATAAGCGATCGACGCTCCCTAACATTCGCGATTTTGTCAAATCGGACAATTTTGGAGCCCAGCTGCTCATGATTGGATCGTAACATTGTTTGGTCTTGACGAACTGTGTACAAAGCTGCTCCAAGACGTGAGCGTACGTTGAAGTGCATCTTGCCTAGTATTTTATGCTGGCCCTGTTGTCACCGCGTAATGAAAGGGTCGAAGTATAGAGCATCGAAATCGTCAGGTTGAATGATTGATTCGCAACGGAAATCGGGGGCGACAGGCGACCGTAGCTGCATTCTGCCAGCAGCGTCAACTCAGTGTCAATCGCACCGAGGAATCAGCGGTTATTCGCGGTTAGGGATCAAGTCCATGCTCAAGAAAGCTCTTAGCGGCCCCAAATTCAAAATCGATCAAAACCAGATCGCGTCTCTTGGATGAGAGCAGATTCCAAGCGATGGATTTGCCGAGCCAGTCGGAGCGAATCGGTTTGATTAGCGCGACAAAGCGCTCGCATACGCATTCTTTGACAAACCTGATTGCAGCATGGTAAACTGATGTAGTCAATGGAGAACTTTATGCAGATAGCGATTCCGACGGATAAAGAAGACTTTGTGAAGCAGCTCGCAACTGAAGCAGGTTATGCATCTGTCGAACAGTATATTATTCAGTTGATCGAAAGGGATTCTGAACGCAAAGCTATCAAGCAGGCTCTCAGTGAGATGGAACAAGGCTTAGGTCGACCGTTTGATGAGTTCGATCGCGATTTTCGTGCCAAACATGGACTTCCGGCAGCGAGCTAGATGTTTCATATAACAGTCTTGCCATCGGCTGAGCGAGATATCGAACAGAATTTTGCCTACTGGAGTCAAACTCGATCATCTGATCAAAGCGAGCGTTGGTATTCATCCATTTACCAAGCCATTCAAACACTTAAGCTCTTTCCCAAACGCTGCCCAGCAGCGGAAGAAGCCGATCTGCATCCAACTGGCATCCGCGTTCTCTTTTTTGGAATTGGCCAGCATCCAACGCACCGAATTCTATTCACGGTTATCGAATCAGACGTTTACATCTTGCGAGTACGTCATCTGTCGCAGAATTTTCTAACCGACGTCACGTAGCAAGCTGACGGATTGATCGTTCAATACCCCCGCCTGAATCCCACCTCAAAAAGTCAGGATGGGGAGGCGAGAGTAGGGACGAATCCCTCAGGCGACTTCGACTTCCATCGGCTCTCATCCATCGGGGTCAAGGGCCTAGACGGCGCGAATTCATCGTTTTTTTCGGCGTTTGGGCTTTGACGCTTTCTTCAGTGATAGCAGTGAAGACTTCAGGGTAAACTTTCGTCGAGACGGTGAAATCAGAACTTGCCTTTGCTTCCCAAGCAGCTCGACGGCATAGAGCTGAAAGTTTTCCTTCGAGCCAAACCTCGTACCCGACAAATTCAGATTTGAGATTTTTCGCAACGGTGCTGTGTTCTTGCGTACAAAGAGGTACAACGTGAGTTTTGAAGCTTTAAAAGTATTGCCATCGCGAACAAAGCTGTAGTGAGGCGCCATCGGCATGTGTACTTCTCCAAAGCAATAGGTCGCATCCTTGGCACTAAGCCGTGCAGGATTTTTCTGTGAGGCAAGTTCAAATACGTAGTCAGGATCCTTCAACTCTATCCATAGTTTAAGATACTCATTGCAGAATAGTTCGAAGGAGCAGCTTGTCTTTCCTGCATCATCGATGACTGTCGTCTTATTGGGTCGGCCCGGATGGAATACATCTCCTTCCCAAAAAGGCTTCGGGTCTAACGACGCCGCAACGATTGTTGGCCCGCGAAGGAGGTTCAGCTCACGAAAGTCAGACCATGCAACGTTGAAGGCTTCTTCCAGCGTCAACGTCTCAAACCCGTCGAGAATTCCTCGGGCTATTGCCGCCTCCGTGAAACCGCTTGAGCTAACGATGACTAGTTTGTCAACTCTTGCCCCTCCTCTACCAATATATTTCGCCCAGATGCCTTCGACAGTAGTAATGTCGAGCCTTCTTTTTTCATCCTTCGCTTCAAGTACCGTCAGCCTATAAACGCCGAAGGGATCGTCAATCAAAACATCAACCTCGCGCTCGATTATGGGCGAGTCAATCATCTTGGATTCGGAGATTTGGACGTTTGGCCCACTAACGACGTGTGCAATCATAGCCACTAACTCTTGAAATCTGTTAGTTCGTTGTGGCATGTCGTTTGAATCCTAAAACTATCGGGCATCAATGTTGACAATCGGTGCGTTCATGGCTCGGAGAATTCCATGATCCTTGCACTTCGTTTTACACCATCGGGCAACTCATGTCCATCAAGCATTAGCAGCGGTCTAGAAGTACGAACGGCTCCTCACCGACTTCCTAGCCCTCAAACAAGCGAACGCTTGTTTGTCGGAGCTTGATTTTCGCAGCGCAGCGGCGACCGTGCCAGCAGGACTGGTTTGATTTTTTCCATTTCGTT
>JAWXCK010000115.1:0-22965 GCA_034408855.1 Pirellulaceae bacterium | reverse complement strand
TCGTGAATCCTCGACGCGGAGCGTCGAGCTACTATTGAAAACTCCGTGTCGCAACAGCGTGTTCAAGTTCATACGCAGCGCCTGCGGACCCATCTTGCGAGCCAGTACCGCCCAAACCATCGGTCCCTTGGCAGCATCCGACCACAAATCCCATCGGACGTTTTCGAGTCCACCAGCGATCAAGGCTTGTGCTTCTTCGCTTTCCGAGTCGCGGTACGCGATCAGCGACTGAACTTCAACCGGCAAGTCGGCTTCCGTTGCCGGTGCCCACTTCTCGACTTCCTTATCAGTCAACCAACCGAACATCGCTCGTCGAGCGTTAACTGTCTGCGTCGGCATCGCATCGAACTTTGTCAACGCAACGACCTCGGGAATACGAATACGCTGGCGTACCGATTGGATGAACGGCTCGCCGCGATCCGGCACCAATCGGCTCCAATCGCTCCAGTCATACAACTGGTAATCAACTGGATCAACGATCTTGGCCGAATCGTTCCACAGCATTATTAGCGCACGCGCAACGGTTGCCACATTGATCGGCTGCCAGTTTCGGTTCAGCACCAGCGTTGGCCGCTGAAGCGACGGGCTCAAGCCGACGTGAGTTCTATATTGGTCGATAGTTGCTGCGATAGTACTCATTCTTAGTCCATGTACGGTGTCCGTGAGTAGGGAAATCGAAACGTCAACACCAAGAAGCTTTCGAGAGGCGCTTGGTTCATTGGAAAAGTAAAAAACACTTGACGAAGTTGTGACCAGAGATCCGGCCCGTGTTGTTAATACGAGCGGGCCGGGCGGGAGTCGAACCTGCTAAACCATGTACTCTAAATCGGCAGTCAAGTGAATGTTTAAAACGATCGACGAAGTTATGTGTTAGAGGATTTACGGCGTTCTACCACTGAACTACGGCGCAATGATCAAAATCAAAGTCGCGCCGGTGGGACTCGAACCCACGACATCCGGCTTAGCAGGCATGTACTCCAACTCGGCAGTCGATCGTTGACTCCTTGTCTATTCTATCGCAGCACAAGGAGGGGGTTCGAACCCTCAAGGCCTTTCAAACAAGCTCGGCTGGCTTCCAACAGGATCGGAGTCGTTCGGTTCAGTCGAAGCCCCCAGTTCTCAAACATAAAGAGATTGCGAGACGACACGTCATCCGTTCTTTCCAAATTTAAAACGCATAGAAGAAAAGAAAACTTCACTTCCCCCTACTGGACGAAACGGCAATCTCGGGGTGTGTTAAGTACATGAAATCGTTTACCCATCAAATCCGTGACGCAATCAATGACTCGGGTCTGTCACGCTTCGTTATCTGCCAACTCGCCGCGATTGATTAAAGCGCAATGTCGCGTTTTATATCAAAGGGAGGTGGGCTGTCGTTAGTAAGCCTTGACCGCTTGGCAGAAGTCCTGGCTCTTACTATCGTAGTTGGAACGCCAAAATCAAAAAGGAAACGTAAAATGAGTACTGAAGTTGGTTATGTTAACAAACAGGGAGGACGTGTTGTTCGGCGCATCGGACGAAGTCAGTCACATCCGAATCAGTACACTTACGAAATCGAATGTACTAAAGCTAACTGCGGATTTCACTACGGCGCAAATGGATGTGACATTGATGGAGCGAATTCGGGGGCGGGAAGACGTTGCCCGAACGGTCAAGGCGGAACAGAAGGAGACCCAATACCATAGATCTCAGGACATCCCGTCGCGGAAACGTGTTCGTCCATTTGGCAGTTTCGTGCGGATCATTCTGGTAACGCTTAGAATGGATCTCCACGATACACGCTGAAGGTATCCACCTCATGTCTTTTCCAATCGCCTTTCCGAAAGGTCAACCGCAATGGCAGCTCGATATAGCCCCTCCTTCGCAAAAAATATTATATCACGCTCGCTACGAGCCGTTATTGACCCGCATCCATCTGATCGCGAAATCGATAAGATGTGGGAACACTTCGATTCTAGATGCGCATATTGCTGGAAGGAGGTCGGACTTTCGACCAAAGATGCACATCTCGATCATCTGACTCCCTCAGAATCTGGTGGTTTGAATCATATTTCGAATAGAGTGTTAGCTTGCGATGTATGCAATGCGATAGAGAAGCGACAATCTCAGTGGCTCGAATTTCTCGGAACAAAATGCCTTGACGATTGCGAGTTTGCGATTCGAAAGGCGCGTATCGACGAATGGACGCAAACATGCGAACCTATTCCTGAATTTCTAAGCCCGGAAAAGGCAAAACTAATCGTGCAACGTATCGAGGACGCGACTGACGCATTCAATCAAGCACTTCTCGCGATTCGAGATTTGCGTGATGAGCCTTAATCAGATTTTTTCCCGGACGGGACAAATTGGGACTTACTTTCGGAGAGCGGTGGTTTCCGCTTTATCAATTGTGTCGAGTACGGATTTTTTTGGGTACGTACCAGATATTTCTTCTGCACGCATTCGAGCCTCGGAAAACTTCCCTTGGTTGATTAAGACGTTTATGTCTGCGCGAACTGAGCTCTCCTGCCGTAGCATAAAAAATGTGAACGCCAGGATCAAAATTAAACCACCAAAGCCAACAGCTCCAGCGATCCCAGCCACCATAAATAGCGATACAGCCTTTGGTTTCAGCTCAAACTGTCGCTGAAGGTCGGCCACAACGTTTGCCAGCTTGGAATCGTTTGATGAAAACACACGGAGCTTTGTTAATGCCGCTTCGCAAGCTTGGCGATGTATTGGTCCGTAATGTAACTCTGAGACACCACCAATATGCTTGGAAAAAAAAGTCACGAGCTCTCCAGGCGAATCAGGCACTTGTGATGCTTCTCGACGAAGTTTACCTACCAGATCTAATGACTCCATGAACTTTCCAGCGCCCGAAATGATGCTTTCAACTGCGCCTTGGTTTGCGCAAGCAAGGCCAACGGGCTCCGGTTGCACTACATTCCCTTCAACGGATTTTTGTATGTTTACGCCGCAAAACGGACAATTGTAAGTTAGCGAGGGAATAGGTGCACCGCACTGTCCACACCGCGCTGAGTTTCGACTTTTAATTCCTTCGCTCTTCTGCTCCGCGTGGTGAGGAGTTGGAGTAGCCTCTCCATTTGGGGTTCCGATTCGGATCAGCGCTTTGCAATTGGGGCATTTACCCCCCTTACCTGCGAATTCATCACTTACTCGGAAACTGGACCCACATTCACAGGCGACATTAATCATTTTCAAAACTCCAAATTTACCGTTAAAGACATAGTCAATATCAAACAACTAGCGTCGTCTCGCGCCGGCGAAATAGCTCAGTAATCGAGTCGCAGTTCTTTTCGATTTCAATCTTCCATTTTTTGCAATCGAACGACGCACTTCCGTTTGAATCTAAATCGAGTGGACTGCTTACGACTGTTCGTAACTTCGCAACCGAAACCTCAATTTCATTATCTAAAGCCATGCACGATTGTGTCACGCTCGACGGGCTAAGAAAACGTGCGTTATCGCGCAGCCGAGCTACCGCCCTAGGTGATGCGGGCAGTGATTCGCAGTTTTGTTCTTTACAACTCCTTAGATACAGTGAATCTATTTCTTCCAATTGTGTAACCAAATCTCTCCGCTTAATGCTGTTGGACTTATCTTCGATAGTTAGGTTTCCGGCAAAACTTGCAAACGAAGGGAAAGACCAAATTAGCAAAACTCCGGCGGCGTTTATGAGAAGAAAAGCACCAAAAACGACTCCGTCATTTTGCCATGTAAATAGAAATGCGCGATATGCGATCGCCAGTGTGAAATTTGCTCCAAGAAGAAGCAGAAATACCCCGCCACCGATAACGGTGAAAACGCCATCATGTTTAGGTTTGACTAACTGACGCAAGAGCCAAGCAGTACCAAAGCATGCAACAACGGACGTGATCAGAGCAAGCAAATAGTAGTGCCCAAGCTTCAGGGGTGGATGACCTAGGATGGCGAAAAAAAGGAGTAGCACTATCGCTACGCCAAAGGGTGCCCACCTAGTGGATTTTGACTGGTCAATTCTTCGCTCATTCATTTGCAACTACTCAATAGCTCAATGGACTATATGCTTTTTAGGATATCTTGTTTCTTTGCGTCAAAATCTGCTTGTTCGATAAGCCCTTGTTCGAGTAGAGCTTTCAACTGAGCAAGTCTTGCGGCTATATCGTTCGGGGCCGGAGCGGACGATGTCGGTTGTGACGCCTGAGGGTTTAGCGTACCGCCAATACTCGTGGCCTGTGCGCCGATTCCAGCGCCTAAACCTAAGCCTAGTCCCGCACCGAAAAGCGTTCCCACTCCACCTGGATTTTGAGCAGCTTGATCGAGAACGTCAAAGCTTCGTTTTGCGGCGTATCTGCTGTCGCCTAAGATATCGAATTCGCCCCGGTCCATCACCGCAGTTCGCAATCGGATAACGATTGGGTCGTCTTCAGGAAAGCTAACGTCACCAATGTAGAGATTTACAACGGTCAAACCAAATCGCTCAAATTCGGGAGCTACGGCGTTATGGCATTGCTTTGAAAGGGAGTCCAACAAAACAGAAATTTCGAGAAGCGATATCTTGTCACGCACGATCGTTTCGGCAATGAGCGTTTTCAACTTTGTGGTAATCATTCCACGGAATGAGTTGTAAACGTCGTCTGTCGAAAACTTGCCCTGTGAGCCAACGATTTCCTTGAAGAACTTTTTGCAATCAGACAATCGAAGTCCCATTTGACCGAATGCTCGCACAGGAACAATCACGTTATACTTCGGCTCGTGGACTTGGATGGGCGTCGGCGTGCCAAATTTCACATCCAAGTCGACGGACATGTTGAAGAACCAGACCTCAGCCGTAAACGGAGTCGCACCGCCAAATGGCAGATTCACCAGCGTTGCAAGAATCGGAATGTTGGCGGTTGTAAGCGTATGCCTTCCAGGGCCAATCGTTGCTATGAGACGGCCTTCTCGGACCAGCACCGCGAACTGATTGTCATTGACAATCAATTGTGCCCCAAGTTTTATGTCTTCATAGGGATACTTCCATGCAAGTACGTTAGGCGGACCATCGTATTTGATACGATCTACGATACCGCGTTTTACCTCGGTTTTTGAGAAAAGTCCGTCCAATAAACCCATCGCCGCCTCACCAAATGATATCTTGCCTTCGACGGTCAAACGACACCAAGAAACGATCGACTCGGTACCGCCCTCAAAGTGATTTGTAGTATAGTTCAAGTCGACGGCGAGAGTAATCCCCATTAGGACTACAGAGACGGCTACTAGGATTTTACTGCGCTACGGCATTGCGTCCAACATCGTTACTAAACAGACGTCATTATCAAATAGATCGAAAACCCTGGAATATCCGCTTCACCATCGAGCCATGTTGCCTTCGACAATCGGTTGAACCAATGGAGCGGAAGGCATGGGAGTTGAACCCACACAACTGTGACGTTGCACTGTTTAGCAAACAGGCCCGGCGAACCGTATCCGGCTACCTTCCAAATCAGGCTTAAGACTTAAGGAAGGCGGAGCGACCTTTAGTCTTAAGCCTGGAGCCTTTAGCCTTCTTCAGAGGTTCGTTCGAGAATCGAACTCGATCTTCGTTCTTACCAAGAACGCGTGCTCCCGGAACACTTACAAACCGTTACTACCAGTGATCGCGGATGGAATCGAACCATCGATTTCCTGCATGTCATACAGGCGTCTTAGCCGCTGGACCACGCGATCAAATCAGGTTTCAGTTGTCAGACTTCAGGTTCCAGGTTGGATTACTGAAGCCTGATTCCTGAAGTCTGAAGCCTGACGAATGGCGGGTCCAGGTGTCGCACCTGGCCGTCCGAGCTTATGAGGCTCAGCTGAGCGCTGGCTCACCCGCAAGTTGCAAGCCCCGGAATCGAACCGGGTTACCGACCTTATGAAAGTCAGCTCAGTTCCAACTAGCCTGCAGTAGCTCGCCAAAGAATCGAACCTTGTCTAACAGTTTCGAAGACTGTCGTGCGAATCCATCACACTCGCGAGCCATGAGAATCCAGTGTCCATGTCGGGAATCGAACCTGATCTTCGACCTTCGCAGGGTCGCGTGCGCATCCACTACACCTCACAGACATGTTCACAGTGGTGCAGGTGGGATTCGAACCCACAAACACCGGTTTCTAAAACCAGCCGCTCAAGCCGTTGGCGTACCGCACCATTTTTATTTCAGCGACCCATACGGGATTTGAACCCGTGATCTCCACCGTGACAGGGTGGCGTCCACTCCGAGCTGGACCGATGAGTCGTTAACAATAGAGGCGCTCGTGAGATTCGAACTCAAGCGAGCATGTTTTGCAGGCATGCCCCGCACCAAGCGGATTAGCGCCATATTCACTAAGTAGTCCTGGACAGACTCGAACTGTCGATCGACTGGATGTAAGCCAACACCCACATACTTGATCTACATAAGAGTGCCCTGAAGGAATCGAACCCTCCTTACCGGATTGGAAGTCCGGCACCTAGCCGCTCGGTCAAAAGCACATAATCAATTCGGCAGCGGAAGGTGAGGGAGTCGAACCCCCAAGGCAGTTACGCTCGACTGTTTTCAAGACAGCAGCCATCGCCAATTGGCTTGACCTTCCAGCTCCGGCGGTAGGATTCGAACCTACGGTGGTCTCCTTAACAGGGAGATGCCTTACCAATTTGGCTACACCGGAATAAGATCAGGTTTCAGACTTCAGGACTCAGGTTTCAGGAGAACAAGAATGCGAGACTATCACAAACTGCGTGCGTTTGAATTGGCAGATCAGCTTGCGCTGGCGACCTATAAATGCACTAAATCGTTTCCAAAGGAGGAGATGTTTGGGCTGACGTCACAAATACGACGGGCTGCAGTCTCAGTTCCATCTAACATCGTTGAAGGCTGTGCAAAATCTTCGCAAGCTGATTACTCACGTTTTCTTGAAATTGCGTACGGTTCAGTTTGCGAAGTTGAGTATCAGTTATCACTGGCCGAACGCCTTGGATTTCTCGAATCACAATCCGCCAAAGAGACTACTTCGCTTGCCAATGAGACAGGACGAGTACTTAACGGATTGCTTCGTTCCCTGAAGTCTGACTCCTGAAACCTGGAGTCTGACAAGAGCGTCCAGCGAGAATCGAACTCGCAATTCCTCCTTGGCAAGGAGATGGGTTACCACTACACCATGGACGCTTTTTGTTGGCTCAACCAAATTGTCAAAGATCGGATCAGACTTCAGTTGTCAGACTTCAGGCTTCAGTGCATTTACTGAGACCTGACTCCTGATACCTGACTCCTGTTTTTCAGTGGGATCGGTGGGTATCGAACCCACATCGACCGGATTAAGAGTCCGGTGCATTACCTTGTCTGTCACAATCCCATTTCGTGTTTGTCTTCCAAGTCGGCGTGGAAGGAATCGAACCTTCGACCTTCGTCTTATAAGGACGCTGCTCGGACCATCGAGCTGCACGCCGGACAAGTGAGGCCGGTGGGATTCGAACCCACGCTTTGCGGATTAAAAGTCCGCTGTGCTGCCGCTACACCACAACCTCATGAATGGTTATGGCTATGCGTTTCAAGCGACTAAGTAATTGCATCGTGTTCTCCATTGTTTCTTGTTGTTCACAGTGGTAGCCCTGAGAATTGAACTCAGCGCGATCCGCTTATCAGACGAATATGGGCTCCAGCCCTCGACTACCATCTCTTACAGTCGGGTGTGTCGGAATCGAACCGCTCTCGATCGCCCCAAACGACCTGTGCCAGCCATTACACTTCACTCCCGATATTCAGTCTTCAGGAGTCAGGCTTCAGACCTCAGTGAATTTCCTGAGACCTGACGCCTGATACCTGATTCCTGATACCTGATTCCTGTTTAGTGACTCGTGTGGGATTTGAACCCGACCTGGCTGGCTTGAAAGACCAGCGACCTCACCAGAAGTCGAACGAGCCATAACAGTCTTCAGGAGTCAGGTTTCAGACTCCAGTGAATTTCCTGATTCCTGATTCCTGAGACCTGGAGCCTAATGTGGACCGGGAGGTGCTCGAACCCTCCTCTGCGGCTCTTCAGACCGCCGCTATACCGTCTCAGCTACCAGTCCATCTGTGTGTTTAACGTTGGAAATAGTTACGAAAAAACCCAGTGTCACTTTTCGGGTAACACCGGGTTCGCCAACGCTTGCTTCGTTAGTACGGTCGAGTGCTACCTCCGATTTGGTTGCCCATTTAAATGGACACACGGAATCGTATTCGCGTCTTGCGACACGATACAACTCTTGTATCCATTAAATCGTTCGGTACTCAGCCGTATTGAAGTCATGATCTCGTATCCAGTGATTGATTGCTTTTAAGATTCCATTTCACGCACTCTTGAACACTTGCTTTGCGTAAGCACTGTGTGGCGTGTACAGGAAGATAGACGTCGCTAAGATGAATTGGTTCGCCGAATTTTCTCGGTTCACCAAAATTCTTCCAACAAGTCAATCTCCTGACATACGTATAAACGCCGACACTCAGCAAAAGTCTCCACGCTCTATGAACAATATCGAAGAATTTCTGAAAGCAAGCACATTCGCAGTGGCCGGCGCATCGCGAGACCGATCCAAGTATGGCAACAAAGTCTACCGGGCGCTCGTCGCGTCGGGGCGAACGACTTATCCGTTGAACCCCACTGCGCCCGAAGTCGAAGGGGAAATCGCATACGCCTCGATCGATGATCTACCGGTGGTCACAGAGTCTCTATCAATCGTAACCCCACCCCACGTCACACGCGAAGTCATCCAACAAGCCATCTCCGCCGGCGTGAAGAACATTTGGCTGCAACCGGGAGCGGAAGATGCAAAAGCAAGTCAAGCAGCTCGTGAAGCCGGCCTCAACGTGATCGACGACGGAAGCTGTATACTTGTCAGTCTTTCAATTGAACGACCCAAAAGGTAGATTTCTATTCCAATGAATACTCAGCATCAACAAGATCGAAGCGGAATCGTGTCAGAAAAGCAAGTCGAGAACTCCGATAAGAAGTGCCGACCGGCATGTCCTGTCTGTGGCGGATCGCTGATCGAAATCCGCGCCAAGTTGCAATGCTCCAAGTGCCACACGATTTGTGAAACCTGTTGCGAAGGTGGACGAGGCTAGGCTTAACTGACCTTTAGATGATGCCACGCTTAGCAAGCCACAAGCAATCCGTTTTCGACGATTAGCTCAACGCTTTGCGTCACCGCTTTCGCTTGATTCAATTCCCCACGCAGAATCTTGACATCGGCTGGCGCATTGATACCGATCGTGATTCGATTTCCCTGGACCTTAACGACTTCAACGGTGATATTGCCATCGATTACCAGCTTTTCACCAACTTTACGACTTAGAACAAGCATTTGAGTCTTCCTTGAGTTGATTGCTGCGGCGAAGTGTTACCGTTGGACTGCCGCGTCCCAACACTATCAATTATCGGCAGCCCCGTGACAAGTTAGGTCACTGGCCTTCGCAGATTTCACCGACGCTATCCCGTTCCAACACGTTTGCTTCGATCGATGGCCTGGCGGATCGCCGTCTAACGGACACGCCATTTTGGCCTCAGAGATAGAGCTCAGCCGACTTTGCAAATCTCATTCGTACAGCGGCCGGTGAGGCGGAGTCGGTTTTTGGCGAAAACGCGGTAGCCAAAATTGAGGGCGTGGGAGACAAGTGGTAACCGCGTTGGCCACACGAGGATGCCGAAGCCGACGGCGTTGTAGAGTTGGCGGAAGACTTCGACGCCGATGATCCACTGGACTGGGTTGCCGTTCTTGTCCGGTAGCCTGCCAAGGATCTCGTTCATAAAGTCGGCGCGTGTTTTGCCGAAGTCGGTCGCGTTGAAGTCGGCTGCGGCGATATCAGTGAATCGGATGCGCTGCTTGCGATCGAGCCAACGGAGCAGCTTGATCTCGCGTATGCACAGCGGGCAATCTCCGTCGTAGAAGACTTCGACGCGCCAGTCTGGGTTGGATGCAGTCGAGTCCATGCGTTACTTCAATCGAATGAGGACTTCATTGCGGCGGAGTGGGCCGGGAGTGAATGGTGGATCGTAGGAAGCTGTTTCGACTCCGCGTGCGTCAGCGGATTCGTCCGCTTCGAGGCCTTTGGTTTTCATCCAGGCTCGCAGTTTGGCTTCGGATTCCTTGGCGAGCTTGGCATCGAGTCGGCCAGGGAAACGCAGCACGGCGAATCGTCCGCCGGCTCGCTTGCGGACGTCGACATCGGGTCCGGTTGGCGTGGGAACGCCACGGGCGGCGACTTCCTTGGGCATCACGAATCCCATTTGAACTTCGCTGTCGGCCTTATTGTTTTCCATGAATACTGGCGTGGTCATGGATATCTTCTGTTCGGGTTCGTTCGCGCCCGAGATGTAGCTAAACAGTTTCATGAAACTTCCGTCACGACCCTGTGCGTCGATCTTGGTGGATGTCGCGACTAGCATCAGATCGGGGTATTCGCGGACTTCAAACTGTCCGTCCGACTCGACGACCTTGTATTCGGCCGACTCGTAGCCAGCTCGTGTCGTTTCTTTGAGCACGATCACTCCGATCACGACCAATACTGCTACACTCGCGAAATACACTATTCTTTTACGCATCATCGGATCTCCTGTGGAAAACTTGCAGCGACGAGTTCAGAATAGAATCATCCGTCATTGGATGATAGAGGCCTGGCAAGGTGCTCACCAATTGTTCCAGGTGATGGTGATTTGCAGAATGCTCGCGATCGAGACCCAAATGAGATACGGGATCTGCGCGAGGGCGATCCAGCGGTGGTGCGACCAGATGGCTTTCATAGCCCAGAGGATCGTGAGCCAGACTATCGCAATGTCGATCGCGGCGAGCGGGAGGTTTCGAAGGCCAAATTGGATCGGCGTGAAGATCAGGTTTGCCACGAGATTGATGGCGAATGGCAGTGCGACCAACCAACTGACCTTACCACGGAATGCTTGCACGAAAACAAAGCCAAAGCTAATGAGAATGATCGGGTAGAGAATCTGCCAAATCATTCCAATGGTCGCCGGTTGAGGCGTCCAGGTTGGTTTCGCTAGTGCGTTGTACCATTCGATCCAGGGCATTTGATTCACTACTTTCATGCAAACTTCCGCTGATCAGCACATCATCCGTGTACGGATACAATTGCTGTTGAAGATGTATCATAGCTTCCCGTACGCTTAATGCAGACATCGGAAGCAAAGACCCAGAAAACCATCGCAACGAACGATAGGTCTACCATCATGAAAATCCTTTTCCTTCACGGTTGGCAGTCGGTGGTCGGTGGTATCAAGCCAACGTACTTGAAGAATGCTGGCCATGAAGTTATCAATCCACAGCTCGATGACGACAATTTCGAGGTTGCTCTTCGAACTGCTCAGTCGGAATACGACGTACACCGACCCGATGTGATCGTCGGTTCTTCGCGTGGTGGGGCAGTCGCGATGAATATTGCCAACGGCGAAACGCCACTGGTGCTACTCTGTCCTGCTTGGAAAAAATGGGGAACGGCTAAGAAGCTTAAATCGAACTCGCTAATCCTCCATAGTCGACAAGACGATGTGATTCCGTTCGAGGACAGCGAACAACTGGTCGCGATCAGTGGATTGCCGTCGGAGACGTTGATCGAAATTGGGAACGATCATCGATTGGCCGACCAGGAATCATTGTCGGTGATGCTGTGGGCTTGTCGGGTCTTGGCATCGAACGAAAAGTTGCCTTGGATGGATGATGAGACTGAGACCGAGCTTAGTCTGGCAACCAGAGCGAGCAGTTCATCGCAGGAAGAAGCCAGCTACATCTGCGATGCATGCGGTGAAGTGATCGTAATCCCGCTGGATCTCTCGGAAGGGAGCCGTCAAAAGTACGTTGAAGATTGCCCGGTCTGCTGTCGTGCGAGCATCATTCACGTTGAAGTCGATGAGAATGGAGAATCCAATGTATGGGCTGAACCCGAGCAAGACTATGATTGAGCAGTTAAGGTAGACAGCGCATATCAAGGAGTAAAGCAGACTATGAACGCAATCAATTATGAGATCAGGCAACTTGCCGACGAACTTCAGCCGCCGGAAACGGGGAAGCGAAGCAAGATACTCATCGACGATGCCAAGTCGAAAACGATACTGTTCGCTTTCGCGGTCGGAGATGGCCTTTCCGAACACGTGGCACCGCTTCCGGCCATGATTCAAATCATCAGTGGAGAGGCGACGCTAACGGTCGGTAACGAATCGGTCGAAAGCAAGCCAGGCACCTGGATTCACATGGCTCCGAAGACGCCGCATAGCATCCTCGCTAAATCGCCGGTCGTCATGTTGCTGACTTTGCTGAAGTAAACCTCCTCGTAAACTGACACCGCGAGTTTTAAGTCAATTCATAACCTCGAAGTCGTCAGTTCGAATCTGGCTCCCTCAACTTGTTTCCCCGGTAGCAAACTAATGTTACCCCAAGGTTATAGAAAAAGCCAACGTCTCACCACGTTGGCTTTTTTCGTTTCAACGCCAAGTGCCACAAGAACTTACGACCGGCCTCAAAGTTTCAGACTCTCACTCACCATGAAAACAGAGACTTCGCGTTTCCTCACCTGCAACCCCTGAAATCGGCCTGGACCCCGAAAATCTCTCGACTCTCCAAGTCTCTAACCCCTCGGGTTAACAGCCGTTGCTCTCCCTCAATCACTCGAAAAACCCAGGGTTGCTTCCGGTGAGAGGAGCAGACGAATCCAATTTGCCGATGGCGATGGGTTATGAGCTGCAAACACGCTTCGACGGAGTTTTTGCAACATACGTGATTTTCACTGTTGCATTTCTTTCCCAAGCGAGGCAAAGAATTCATCGACGTCCGATGCCAAACTGTCGGAAAACTCTTCCGCGTCATCGGACGTCCATTCTGGTTCGTCAAGCGGCGACTCGGGTTCGTCGAGCAACGATTCGTCATCGGTCGCAAACTCGATCACCGGACGTTCGATAGCCGCTACTTGTCGGCTCTCAATCCCGCTGCTGGCGGATGATGAAAGTTCGGGCGGGGTGATTGCGTTATTCGCGATTCGACGTGAACTCGACGAAACAGTCAGGCCACCCAGGATTGGTACGCTCATGCCATTCGGCCCGATCGTCGCAGAAATATACAAACTCGCCGGCGCCGTAAATATGCCGAGGATTCTTCGATTCGCGTTTTGCTGGACGAGCGCATAATCGATCAGCGTTACGCTTCCATCCTTATTGACGTCATAGATATTGGTGACGTTCGCAGAATTGGCACCCAAGGATAGGTTTTGACGCACGGCCGTCGCATCGGTCGAGTCCGAACTAATAATAATCGGCGTACCCAGATTTCCTACATTGACGTCACCCATTGCATGACCAAAGTAGAAAACATCGTTAGCTGCCAAACCTGTATTTGCATTCGCGAGCACCGTTGTTCGAAGCCACATATTTTGAATGGCATTGTCGGCAAATTCGATCTTTACACGCGATGATCCGCTCGAACCGCCTGCGGCAATCACCGTAATCGTTGGTGTGGCAGTCAGCGGTGTGAATCCGCCCACATTCGTGCCATTCCAAACGGCAAACTGAAAATCGGCCGCCGTCGGTGTTCCAGTCAATCCCGCCACATCAACGATCAGGCCATTCAATCCCCTTACGTAATTTGAATAGTTCGCAAACGAAGCCACTTGCCCAGGCAGCAAGGCAACTTTACTCGAATCAATTGCATTCGTTGGGTTGCCAGTTCCATTGCCAAAAACGCTGCTCGTCGATCGATTGTAAAAAATCTGACGATTGAGAACGGATGAACTTGTCGCTCTGACCAACTGGACGTTGTTGGGGTTGTAGCGAATTTCGTAAAAATACGCCCCAACGAGCGTTTGCATTCCGATCGGGAAATTGTTGAACTTTCCGGAAACACCGTTGGTTGCGGAGACAATAGTAAAGACTTCGTCGCCGACGAGTCCTGGAAAGTTGCTGGTCAACAACAAGTTGGCACCCGTCAGATTCACCGCACCGTTGACATTCAGTTGACGATACTGGGTATCGACGGTTGCACCGGCGATATGAATCGCCAAATCATCACCGGAGGTAAACGAAACGCTGCTGGCGGTGACATCGGTACCGGCTGAGATTGGCTGGAGGCCGCCGGATCCGACATCGAATACGAGCGTTCCTCCGCCCGTGTTGATCGAACCAGGATTGATCGCGATCGCCCCGCCGCTTCGCAGTTGCAAGTTGGTGCTCGCCGGGCGCGTGATACTGCTGCTGACAGTGATCGCGCCGCTCGTCGCACTCCCGATCTGAAGCGAGTTGGTCGTGATGAGATCCAGTTCCGCGTCGGTCAGCCCCAGCCTTCCAGCCGTGTTGGTACCGAGATCGATGGGGCGATTGATTTGTTGCGGGGCGATCGAAACGGAACTGGTCGAAGTGATGGATCCCAAAACATTCGTATCGGCAGCGGTCATGGAGATGGCACCGTTACCCGCGTTGAGCGAACCCGCGATCGCTCCGAAGCCTTGCGATTGCGAGCCGACGATAACGCGTCCGCTCCCGTCAGTTGGAAACCTCGCAATCAGCGTATCAAAGTTCGAATTGGACACGATCGCCATATTCGATCCAGCGTTCGCAGAATTGCCGACAGCGCTGTTCACGCTCGAGACGACACCGCTGACGCCGGCCGTGCCGCTTCCCCAGGTCACCGCCCCCACATTAGTCACTGTACCGTTGTCCCAGGCGGAACTACTCACCACGTAGTTGCCGTTGCTCAGGGCCGTCACGCCTATCGAGCCCACCGAGTCGTTGGCCGTCGAGCCGATCAGGCTATTGGCGGGGCTGACCACGCCGCTGATGCCGGCCGTGCCGCTACCCCACGTCACCGCACCGACATTAATCACCGTTCCGCTGTCCCAGTTTACACTACGCACCACGTAGTTGCCGTTGCTCAGGGCGGTCACGCTTATCGAGCCCACCGAGTCGCTCGACCTCGAGCCGACCAGGCTGTTGGCGGGGCTGACCAATCCGCTGACGCCGGTCGCGCCGCTTCCCCAAGTCACCGCACCCACATCGATCACCGTACCGTTGTCCCAGCTTGAACTACGCACCACGTAGTTACCGTTGCTCAGGGCAGTCACGCCTCCATAGCCCACCGAGTCGCTCGCCGTCGAGCCGACCAGGCTGTTGGCGGGGCTGACTACGCCGCTGACGCCGGCCGTGCCATTTCCCCAAGTCACTGCCCCCACATCGATCACCGTCCCGCTGTCCCAGCCGGGACTACGCACGATGTAGTTGCCGTTCCTCAGAGCCGTCACGCCCGTCGGGCCCGCCGAGTCGCTCGCCGTCGAGCCGACGAGGCTGTTGGCGGGGCTGACCACGCCGCTGACGCCGGCCGTGCCGCTTCCCCAGGTCACTGCCCCCACATCGGTCACTGTACCGTTGTCCCAGTTGGAACTACGCACCACGTAGTTTCCGTTGTTCAGGACCGTCACGCCTGTGAAGCCCACGAAGTCGCTCGCTGTCGATCCGACCAGGCTGTTGGCAGTGGTGACCTCGCCGATCACGCCGGCCGTGCCGTTACCCCAGGTCACCGCCCCCACACTACCCGCCGTTCCGTTGTCCCAGGCGGAACTCCGCACCACGTAGTTGCCGTTTCTCAGGGCGGTCGCGCCCAAGTTGCCTACAAAGTCGCTCGCCGTCGAGCCGACCAGGCTGTTGGCGGGGCTGACCACACCGCTAACGCCGGCCGTGCCGCTACCCCAAGTCACCGCACCCACATTGGTCACTGTACCAATGTCCCAGTTCGGATTATTCACCACGTAGTTACCGTTGGTCAGGACGGTCACGACGTTGTTTAGAGAGTCGCTCGCGCTCGAGCCGACCAGGCTGTTGGCAGAGCTGACCGCACCGCTGACGCCAGCCGTGCCGCTTCCCCAGGTCACCGCACCCGCATCGGCCACTGTACCATTGTCCCAGTTTGGACTACGCACTACGTAGTTGCCGTTGCTCAGGGCCGTCACGACGCTGCCTATTTCGTCGATCGCCGTCGAGCCGACTAGGCTGTTGGCGGGGCTGACCAAGCCGCTGATGCCGGCCGTGCCGCTACCCCAGGTCACCGCACCCGCATTCATCACCGTATCGTTGTCCCATTTTCCACTAATCACCACATAGTTGCCGTTGCTCAGGGCCGTCACTCCACCCGAGCCCACCGAGTCGCTGGCCGTCGAGCCGACCAGGCTGTTGGCGGGGCTGACCACACCGCTGACGCCGGCCGTGCCGCTACCCCAGGTCACCGCCCCCGCATCGATCAATGTACCGTTGTCCCATTGACTGCTACGCACCACGTAGTTGCCGTTGCTCAGGGCGGTCACGCTGGAGCCTAAAGTGTCGCTCGCCTTCGAGCCGACCAGGCTGTTGGCGGGGCTGACCACGCCGCTGATGCCGGTCGTGCCGCTTCCCCAAGTCACCGCCCCGGCACTGGTCGCCGTGCCGTTGTCCCAGTTTGCACTACGCACCACGTAGTTGCCGTTGCTAAGGGCCGTCACGACGCTGCCTACTTCGTCGAACGCCGTCGAGCCAACAAGGCTGTTGGCGGGGCTGACCACGCCACTGACGCCGGCCGTGCCGCTACCCCAAGTCACCGCACCCGCACTGTTCGCCGTACCGTTGTCCCAGTTTGCGCTACGCACCACGTAGTTGCCGTTGCTCAGGGCGGTCACGCCGTTGCTGCCAAATGAATCGCTACCCACTTTGTCGAGCGCCGTCGAGCCGACCAGGCTGTTGGAGGCGCTGACCACGCCGCTGACGCCGGCCGTGCCGCTTCCCCAGGTCACTGCCCCCGCATCTTGCACCGTACCGCTGTCCCAGTTTGGACTAAGTACCACATAGTTGCCGTTGCTCAGGGCGGTCACGCCCACCGAGCCCACCAAGTCGCTCGCCGTCGAGCCACGAAGGGTGCTGATTAGGGCGCCGGTAAGGCCGTTGAAGAGATAGACTGCCCCTGCGTCCGTTCCGCCAAGATCATCGAAGGGCGATGTAACGACGACGTTCCCGGAAGTTAATATCACGACCGTCGCTCCGAATTGGTTGCCAGTCGCCGGATTCGGATCAATGAAATGGGCGATCGCAAGACCCAGCGAGAGCGTTCCGGTCCCGTCGCCGTCGGCGTCGGCCTGCAAGCTTTGTACGCCGCCATTGGAAAGGATCGGCTTGGTGAGCGTGATGCCGTTGTTGGCATCGAGCGTAATCGAACCACCGGAGGTGGTGATTGGACCGGAGGAAGTGATCGATTCGGAATAGAGCGAAAGTGTTTTATTGCTCGCAAGTGTCACGGCACCGAGAATGTTCGCATTAGCGAAGCGATTGGTGGTGGTCCCCGCTTTCAAACTGGCGCTGAAGCCGCTGCTGACAAGATCGAGAATCGTGAGGTTGTCGCTGGGGCTGCCACGCAGCACGGTCAGCGAATTGGAGGGGTGAGTGAACTCGGTGTACTCGAACGAGTAGCCCGGACCAGTGCTGTCATATAAGGCGCTGGTATTGGCGGTGTTGCCATTGGGGTCGTTCGCTCCGCCGTCGTCGCCGAGCGTAATACTGTCGGCCCCGGCCGGGAGCGTGATCGACAGATCAGCGGCCGTTCCCGCGAGCGTCAGCGGCTCGATCTGGGTAAAGTTGACAGTCCCCAGTCCGGCGAGGACGACGGAACCTGATTCAGGGCCGGTATGCACCACGCTCACATCGGCGACGCCGTCGGCGGTGGTGAGTGAATAACCGACCAATCGCAGTTGGTCATCATCGCCGCTGTTCTCGCCACCGTTAAAATCAAGACCGCCAGCCGGAATCGGCGTCCCGCCGCTGAAGTCGACAGTAACTACGTCGCTGCCCAGACCCATGTTAAGAATCAACTTGCCAGTGACACTCGACATTGGAATCGTCAGCGTCTTGTTGCCGTTGCTGAGCGTTCCAACGGTGGTTGGCGCTATAAATTGTTCGCTCGCATCGGTGATGACCAGATTTGCGCCCGATTGCGAGACGGCGAGATTGTTAATCGCTCCACTCGGAAAAACGTCAACGATCGTTACATTGCCTGAACCGTCCAAGGTTGCCTGTATCGAATCGACCGCCAGCAACTGTCGAGCTTCCAGCGGTTCGCAGAAGAGAGCTCGAAGGATGACGCGATGGCTTACGCGGTGGAGTTGGTTGCTTCGGTGGTCGGCGGAACGGCTAAAAAGTTTGACAGTCTTTGGCTGAAGGCCGAGCAAATAGAGAAATGCCGACCAGAGACTAGTGGCTCGCGTGAAGATCCAATTGCTTGCGACGAGCGGTGATCGAAATGTTCGCTGCCACCAAGCGATGCGTGCGGCACGGCGTTGTTGAATCACGAGCTCGCGTTGGCGAGAACGTTCCAGCCGTCGAATGTTCCTGTTACGGATTCGCTCGCAACGTGCTTCCGAGTTGAGATTGCGACCGGAAAAATGACGACGAAATGACAATCGAGACACCTTTCAGAAGGGATCGCATCGCAAATCACAACTGGTGATGATCTTCGCACGCCGAGGCAATTTACCAAGTCGACTCATTTAGAATCCTGCCGTAAAATAAAACTAGTTGGTAAAAGAAAACCTAGCTTCCCTTCGAGGATAAGCCGAAAATGATAGGGTTAAGGTTATCGCAAACGCCTTCATTTGCAAACGTAATTACGATAAACACAGCGAAATACCTAGGAAAAGGCACAAGTACTTTATAGGATTTCGTTACGTTTTCAATCCATCGAGTATAAACGATCTGTTGATCTTTCTCGCGTGGCCACGAAATTCCCGGAAGAACCAGGACAAAAAGAATGAAGGATGACGTCCGTGCCAATCGAAGAGTTGAGTTTGACTGCACAGCGACTCTATGGCTCAGGGAAGCTTGCGGAGGCGGAGGCCGCGTGTAGGCAGATCTTGCAGGTAGCGCCACAGCACCATTCGGCGATACATTTGCTGGGCGTCATTGCATGTCGCGGACGGCGATTTGACGAAGGCTATCGGCTTTTGGAAACAGCTATCTCATCGCAGCCAAGGTCGATCGAGTACCGGTTGAACTATGGCATTGCGTTGAACGAAGGTGGAAAGTGGCGAGCGGCCGAGCCCGTGCTGCGAGAATTGCTCGCCGCCGCGCCGGATCATCCGCTGGCACTCAATAACTTGGCCAACGCCGTGCAGATGCAAGGTCGGTCGGAGGAAGCAGTCGAGATCTATCGCCGCGCATTGGTCACCGCACCTGACTTGATCGATGCGAGAGTGAACCTAGCCGCATCCTTGCGTTCGCTGACTCGTTACGACGAGGCTGTTGCTGTCGTTGACAAAGTTCTTAAAAAATTACCAAACCATGTCGGTGCGTTGCATCAGCGGGGGATGCTATTTGCCGATGCGCACTGCTTGCCAGAATCCGAAGCTGTTTTTCGACGCGTAGTCCAGCTCGCACCAAATCATCATCAAGCCCTGTTTTGCCTCGGGACGGTGCTTTCCGATCAAGGCCGCTGGTATGATGCTGCCGACGCTTATGCAGAGGCCATCCGACAGCGGCCTGACTATGCCGAAGCGCATCAAGCTTTGGCGGTCATGCTGAAATACACCAACCGTGTGACCGAATCCCTCATCGCAGTGGAACGTAGCCTGCAACTTCGCCCCAACTTTACGCTGGCGTTTCAGACGCTCGGCGCGACGCTATCGGAAGTAGGCCGGACCGAGGAAGCCGTTCAAGTTTATCGGCGTAGCCTCGATGTCGATCCCGATCAGCCGCATGTCCGCAGCAATCTACTGTACGCACTTTGTGGGTTGGAGAGTATCTCCCGCGAACAACTATGGCGTGAACACCTACTATGGGCGGAAGTCCATGGCGGAAACGAGCAACCGTCGCTTCGATCGAAGAAAGCCTCAGGGCATCGGTTGCGGGTCGGCTATATTTCACCTGACCTGCGACAGCATTCGGTCAGCTACTTTCTCGCCCCGGTGCTAGCGGCGCACGACAGGAATCGCGTCGAAGTAATCTGCTACAGCGACGTAGTTCGCCCCGATGCAATGACGGCCCGATTGCGAGACCTGGCTGACGGCTGGTTCGATGTTACTCGTCAGAATACCGAACAAGTTTGCTCGCAAATCGCGAACGATCGGATTGATATTCTCGTCGATCTTGCTGGCCACACGATGGGGAATCGATTAGCGGTTTTTGCGCGTCGTCCTGCCCCGATTCAGATCACTTGGTTGGGCTATCCGGAAACGACAGGGCTTGCGACGATCGACTACAAGATCACCGACGCCATCGCTTGGGACGAGTCAGACGGAACGAGATACGCTAGCGAGCAGCCGTTGCGGCTCCCCGGTGGCTGCCATTGTTACGAGGCACCAGCCGGCTGCCCCGGCGTTGCGCCACCTCCCATGTTAGTCAACGGGTATGTGACCTTCGGCTCGTTCGCCAGTTTGGCCAAGGTGACTCCGGCGATGGTTGGTACATGGGCAGCCGTATTGAAGGAAGTTCCGAATTCACGAATGTTGCTCAAGGCCCGACAATTGGCCGACCGATTTATCCGCGATCGTATGACGTCGATGTTTGCGGCGGCTGGCGTCTCGATTGATCGATTGCGTTTTGAGCCGACAGTTGCTGAGACGCTAGACCACCTAGCCCTCTATCGAGACGTCGATATCGTCCTCGATACATTTCCCTACAATGGAACAACGACGCTTTGCGAAGGGCTCTGGATGGGCGTTCCCGTCGTCACCTTAAAAGGAGATCGTCCGGCTTCTCGTATGGGTGCTAGCTTATCGCATCAAATCGGGCTCGATAGTCTCGTCGCCCATACGCATGACAAGTTTGTAGCGATTGCCAAGGACTTAGCTGCCGACCATTCGAAGTTGATCGACCTCCGTAACTCGATGCGTGATCGGTTCGCACAATCGACACTCGGCAACGCCACGAGCTTCACGAAAGAACTAGAAGACGCCTACGACCACGTGATACGACGCTAGATTTTTTGTGTGTCGTTTCGAAATCGTTTAATGTTATGGCGAGACGCGGCGCGGTTGACAAATCCCTTGCGAAAGTGCGAACCTCCGACATGCAGAATCCTCTAAAACAAAAAACCCCGTCAGACTGGGGCAGGAAGTCCAACGGGGCACGTGAGCCCGAGACGGGGCAGGTCCCAAGTGCTCTTAGTTAAAATATTAAGTAAACCCTGAGCAGATTGCAAGTGACGCAATTCTCAAAAATGGCTCAGGCGGTAGCCCACGTTGTTCGCTTTTTCAGCTTTCAAACGGATCGTACATACGACACCCTATTATTTGCTCGCTTCCGTTCATGGCCACAGTGTACAGTTCCTTGCAGAGAATTACTTCGCCGTTCTTGACGCGATGCAGGGTCTGCTTTGTTTTCGGATCGACGATTCGCGAATAGGGCTTGCTGGCTAAAACTTGGATGCAAAAAGCTTTTTCTCCTAGATGTTCAGGTCGATCGAGCTTTGTACAGCGATAGGTTTCTCGGGTGCCGTCACAGGAACAGCCTAACTCGCCAACGTAGTCGCCGCGATGGATGCATGGGATTATCTTTCGACGTTGCTTGGGCTTGGGTGACGATGTTGCTGCTTGAACAACTTCAATTGATGCAAGTTGTGTACCTGCCAAGGTGGATGATTGCTGAGCATTATCCGGATGGTCAAGATGTCGGTTGGCGGCTCGAGTTTCTTCGCGGATCTGCTTGATCCGCTGGCATGCGTAACAGGCTTGCTTATACTGCGAGTGACCCAGGCAATGATCGTGGCTCATGGCGAAGGACAGTCCTCGTCGTATGGCTTGGTCGTGAATGATAGCTCGTGCTGAAAACTGTACGGTGTGAAATCGGGCTCGTCTTCCAAGTTGGCTGGTTGGGTGGGTACGGGTTCATCCAGCACGAAGATCACGCCGTCAGGCGGATAAGTGCAACCGCCGTCGATTAGCTTGAAGGGGACTTCGGGTGGTCCGCATATCCAACAACTAAAATCCTCTGGTGCGTCGTATTCGATAAAGGCACGTCGATGATCGGCATCGCATTTGTACTCGACTTCGATTGCCGGGTTTTCACCGATAACAACAGGGCAGTCATGAATCCCCAGAAAATCAGGTGGGATGTCAGTTACTTTCGGGGTTAGGTTAATATCGACCTGAAAGGGTGGCGTGGAAACGACGGTCCAATCTTCGTCATATATGACCTTGCCGCAGATGCCATAATCGAGACCGCCTTGAATCGAACCGACGCCTTGCCACGTTTCTTGATCCACCATTACGGGATAACCAGGCCGATTGGGCATCAACGGAAAATAGTCACAGCCATCGAAGTGCTTATTAAATACGGTGAGAATTTCTTCGGTGTGAATGACACAAGGGGGCGTCTCTGTTGGATAGTCGACGTCGACTCGATAGATAAGGTCACCGCGGAAGTAACCGGAAAGATCCTGTGAATAGATGTATTCAAAATACCACTTGCGATACAAGATTTGCGTTTCGCAATTATATTCATACTGCACGCGAAGCAGACCGAACGAAGCTAACTGCCGAAAGACGTGAGCCATCTGGCCGAAGTACTCGAACGTTTTCGTGCCGATAAATCCGCTTTCAGGCGGATCGGGGCAATAGGGACAGCTCGGACAGTCTTCATCTGGATCGGCGGGCGGCTCATACTGAAAATCACAAATCAGAATCGTATCCGGCTCATCGGGTGTGAATGATTCTTCACAGTTCCCGACGCAGCCATCTTGGTAGAGTGTCTCGTCGTAGACCTTCCAGCAGACCCCGCTTCGAATTTCCGTATTCCAACGGACTCGCGGCTGCGTTGGAAAATCGGTCTTAAATTCGATATTACCGAACGGCGTCTGGAGTGTCGCCGTGCATATCGATTCGAATACTGGACAGCTATCACAAGCGTTGTCGCAGCAACATCCGTCATCGTATATCAGCTTACCGTCGAGATAGAGTAGCTTTCCATCGTAGGTTTGCAAACGCGGTGCCATTATGCGGGCGGC
>JAWXCK010000114.1:0-4321 GCA_034408855.1 Pirellulaceae bacterium | reverse complement strand
CCATTCCCCATCCCCCATCCCCACACACCTATGCCGCCAACGAACCAACTGACCGACGAAGAACGCTCGATATACGAATGGCAAATGTGGGTTCCGGATTTTGGCGAAGAAGGGCAACGGAAGCTTCGAAGCGCAAGCGTGATGATTTCGCGAGTTGGCGGGGTTGGCGGTGCGGTGGCTTACCAGTTGGCAGCCGCAGGTGTGGGGCGATTGATATTGGCGCATGCTGGTCTGGTCAAGCCGAGCGATCTCAATCGCCAGCTCTTAGTCACCCATGACTGGATTGGAAAATCTCGAATCGAATCGATCCGGCGTCGGCTATTAGAACTGAATCCTCGCTTGGAAATCGTTGCCGTCGATGAAAACGTCAGCGAAGCGAATGCGGCTGGATTGGTCAAGCAAGCCGACGTGATCGTCGACTGCGCTCCGCTTTTTCCGGAACGCTACGTGATGAATCGACAAGCTGTTCTGCAACGCAAACCGCTGATCGAATGCGCGATGTTCGATCTCGAAGCTCATCTAACAACGATTGTGCCCGGCACATCGCCTTGTTTACAATGTATCTTTCCCGAAGCACCTCCGACCTGGACTCGCGAATTTCCAGTCTTCGGCGCCGTTGCTGGAACCGTCGGCTGTATGGGAGCGATGGAGGCGATAAAGATGATCGCTGGCTTTGGTGAAACGCTTGTCGGACGACTCTTGCGGTTCGACTTACGAGACATGTCGTTTCAAACTTTTACGGTCAAGCGATTAGCCAATTGCAGTGTATGTAGTGGGACTGGCATTTCGACAACGATGGTTGATCCATAAGTGGCGTACGCTTCCAGCTTGCGACGAAATCGAAGCGATGGACTTTGACCAACTGAAAGATTCTCCAACGTCGACGCTGCGGCCTTGCGGCAAAACCATGTTATGCGACCGTTGCGTCATGGATCGGTTGGATCAAGCGATTCGGCATCCGCAATATCCTTTGGCCGTCCGCAGGCCCTTTTGTTTACGATCAAATCCGCCCGGCCAAGAACACAAAGGTCGATTCCATCCATTGTGATTTGCATTCGATTTCCCCACGCACGGTCGAAGGCCACACCGGAAATCGCTGTCAGGATGTCAATCCGCGATGGTTCCACGCCGATTTGGAAAACCATGCCGGGTCTTGAGAGATCGTCAATGGTCAAGTCATGCAGCGGGGCTCCAAACTCTGCAAGTACTCGATAGACACGTGGCGCAGTTTCGGCATCGGGACGAACCCAAAGATCGAGATCACCGGTCGCACGAGGATGGCCGTGAGCCGCGACGGCATACGCCCCAACAAGCAGGAAATCAATTTGCGCTTCGGACAACGCGAGCAACATGTCTTTGAAGTCGGGGTTGAACAACGTTTGGCTCCTTAAATGCCCATGCCGTTAGTGTTAACGGCCAAACCATCAGCAAGCGTTCGGCAGGTGTCGCATCGAGTACTCCGGCGTCACGCCCTTGCTGATCGAGGGTCGTGAGTCTGACAACAGAGCGATCCATGCGTGGTAGTGAGTTCATGGTTCTGCTTTTGACTTCGGAAGTCTTGGGAATCGCTCATGACGTTTCTACAAGGGCATTCAATGCGGTTGGCCATGGAGAATTTTAAGACACACAACATGTTTTTATACGACACCCTGTCGCATAAACATCGTATTAACAGGGACTGGAAATATTCTCGCGAAATTGCGGTAGATTTGCAAGTTGGCCTCGCAATGCTTTTATTAGTGGTCGATTGCGGCGTCTCGCCTCCCCTAGATCGATGTAAGACTCTATAATCGAGGCCGATTGAAAACTGCGGTTATTCATGCCGTCTCATTTATTCACGGAGATTAGATCAAATGCGATTTGCAATTCGGGTGGCTTTCGGATGGTTCGTTGGCGTGGGGCTCGCAAACGCAATGGTTTGCTCTTGCGTGGCTGTCGATTTTGCAAAAGAGACGGCCCTCCGATTTGCTGAAGAAGATTGCGATTTTTTCGCTGGTGGATTGCACCTGAGCGAGCAATGGGCGCAATTCGAAAATAGTCAGCTTTATCGCGAGGTTTCCCAAGTTCCGTTGGTGAAAAGCGCAATCCAATCGTGGCAAGAAGAATGGAAAGCTCGTGAGGGTCAGGTCGGTCAATTGCGAGGGATGATCGACAATCCGAATGTCGAATCTCTTTTGAAGTTAGCGAGAGAAATGTTTTCCGACGAATTCTTTGCGCTTGCCGATAACCAGGCTTCCGCTGCCATTCTCGGTATCACAGAGCTTTCGGGCGAAATGAACGCGATTGCCGTTTCGGGTGACCCGGCTGCTCTCGAAGATTTTTTTATGGAGCTTCCAAAGTCCGAGATCGACAATATTCCGGTCCCCACCATCGTCATCGGTTTTAAAGTTAAGAACCACGAACTGATCCTCGGAAGACTCGACCAATTAGAAGCCTTGATTCGTTTCGGATTAGGCAGCATTCCGATTGGTCAAAGCTTCGTCGAAGGTTTGGAACGCATTGAGGATGCCCGAGGGACTAGGCTCACTTGGACGATCATTCCGGAAATGGTTCCCTGGTCGCTTTTGCGTCAAAACATCGCGTTGGGCGGCCAAGGCGATGCGGGAGCTATGACGGGAAAACTCCAAAGTCTGTTTGAAGATCGAGAACTTTGCGTCACGATTGGTCAACTCGATGACTATTTGATCTTTAGTCTAAGCGAAGACCAAGATGCGATTTCGAATCTTGGCAAGAGCGGTTCACTCATCAAGAACTCGCACATGAAGCCGCTGCTCGATAAAGCCAACGAAGTCATTACTTCGGTCGGCTATGTCAGCGATAAATATGCCGACGCCGATTTTCAATCAAGACTTAAGGGTTTCTTTTTTCGACAGACTCCTACCGTTCAACAAGCCATTCTCGCAATCTACGGCGCCGATATCCCGGAGGAACTCCAATCGGTTTCTGAAGATTTAATTTGGCTCGATGAACAAATCGATGAACTCGTCCCGGAGATTCAAGGTCAAACAGCCTTTTCTTTTTTGACGAAGTCAGGCTCCGAGTTTTGGAATTATGCGAGGACTGAAAATGTGGTCTTCGACGCCTCGAAGCCACTTAGCATTTTGGAGCACGTAGGAAAAGATCCGATCGCCATGCTGGTATGTCGCCTTCAAGATCGACCCGAACATTTCGCTACCGCCCGTCGTATTGTCCGAAAGATCAAAGACTACTTGGATTTGGTCCCAGAGTCAGAAGGCCTTAGCGATTCTAACCGAGATGCGTGGCGAGAATTTTTGAATCGCGGCTGGCCCTTTATCGTTGACCTAGCAGATATTTTGGAAAAGCAGTTCATGCCAGCGATGAAGGAAGGACAGCATGCATGGGTGCTTCATGAAGGAACACTCACAAGCAAGAAATGGTTCAAAGAGATGCCCGAGTCGAAGAAGCCGCTGGCGATTCCAGATACAGCTACCGTAACGGGAATTTACGACAAGACTGCCATGAGTAACGCTTGGTCGAGTGTTTTCAAAGTATTCGATGAAGCTTTGGCGATTGTCCGCGATCTGGAACCAGACTCGAATTGGGTGGACATACTGGCCCCCCGTCCGATCGCAGTTGAATCGAGTGCCGGTGAACGATACAAACTTCCGATTCCGGAGGATTGTCCGGTGCCGAAAAATTTAGTCCCGCAGCTTCTCCTGACCGATCACTTTATGATCGCAAGCTACAGCAACCAGCAAACCGATGCGTTAGCAAAATCGCAACCGCTGAGCGTCGGTAACGAAGTCATTGTGACCAATCAAGCTTGTTGTTGCGTTGGATACTTTGATTTCGGGCGACTATTGCGAATTTCGACTCCTTGGATCGTCTACGCTATTGAAACGGCCAGCGGTGGCGAACTCGATGACGTTTTGCTCGAAGAAAACGGTGCGATGCCAGCGATTAAGGGTTCGGACATTATCGATCTTTGGAAAGCTCTCGGTTCGGCCGGTCAAGTTGCCAGCGTTACGACAACGGGCAAAGATGGCGGTTCCGTCACGCGAACCGTCGTTAAAACCCCGTAGCAAACTAGAATAGAAGAACCGGCGGCTAGCGGCTTGTTGATTTAATTGTTTGGCTCTTCCGCAAAATCTGTGGGTCAAAATTGACTATTTATCGTTACGAATAGAAAACCGAATTTTCAACGGACACCCGTTTCGCATTGGATTTTTGAGGCATCACTCCGATGTCCAAAGTTGAAGATAAAGGCTCTTCCGCAGAATCTGTGGGGCAAAATTAACTATTTATCGTTACGAATAGAAAACCGAAGTTTCAACGGACACCCGTTTCGCATTGGATTTTT
>JAWXCK010000113.1:0-53681 GCA_034408855.1 Pirellulaceae bacterium | reverse complement strand
GAGGAGGTGGTCTCTTCGGCGGCGGCGGTGGCGGATTCGGAAATATCTTGGGATTGGCTGGCCTAGCAGGTATTGCGGCCGTGATTGCCAATGATAACAACGACGGAAACGTCAATTTGAATCAACCAACCGTGCAACGAAGCGCGATTGTTACCAACTAAGATTGCAAAAAATTACAAAGGCCAGTCCTTCATCGGGCTGGCTTTTTTTATTGGTTCTCACGGAAAAACTACTAGGTCATCCATGCAACGTCCGGGATGGATGGTGGAAACACAGACTGGCGACGGGCTGCGACTAAACGGTTTCTTGCAGATCACAGGCGACGATCCGCCATCTTCTGAAATTGCGTCGACCAACCCGTCGAGAAAAATTGTCTGGCTTGTCGTGCATGGCGTCGCTGGCAATTTTTACGATTCAAGTTTATTGGCATCGGTCACTGAGTTCCTTCTCGAATCCGGATGCGATGTTTTGCGTGTGAACACTCGCGGACATGATCCCATCGCTTACTTTTCGACGCCGGGCGGGCGGACGCGAGTAGGGGCCGCCTATGAGATGATTGAAGACTGCCAACTGGATCTCGCCGCCTGGATAGCGTACTTGAGAAATCTTGGATACCACAAGATTGGATTATTGGGACATAGTTTAGGAGCTGTCAAATCGGTCATCGTGGCTCGCTCGAATGCAGCGATTCATGCCCTGATTTGCCTCTCGCCACCTCGACTTGTTCCGAGAGTGCTCAGCTCAGACACAAAATACTCCGAGCAATATCGCGAGGATCTACAGAAGGCAACGCAGCTTGTCCAGCAAGGAAAATCCGAATCGCTCCTGTCGATCCGATTTCCACAACCCATGCTGATCTCTGCGGCAACTTTTCTCGATAAATATGGACGCGAAGAGCCATACGATTATGTAGAAATGGCGAAAAGCATTCATGTCCGATCACTTTGGTGTTTCGGAGAGGCAGAAGTCGTAGGCCAGCGAGCGAGCTTTCAAGACAGCGACCAACTGCTTTCGACTTCCATTGCCTCGATGTCCAATCACACGGTTCGCGTTATTCCCAAAGCCGATCACGCCTACACCAATGCACGAGGCGATTTAATCGGACAGATGCGAGCCTGGCTTGCTGAAAATATTTGAATATCCGCTACAAAACCCGACCCATTCGAGGTACATTCTTAGACCTCACTTCCCACCTGAATACAATCTTCCGCTAGATTGAAAACCAAACCTAAAACTCCAAAATTGGATGTCTGTTATGAGCTCTACTGAAACAATCGATCCCGCTTTGTCGCAAAGCATGTCCAAGGCCAAAGATGCGCTCAATCAACATGCGGTTGAGACTGTCCAATGGCATTTTCATGACTCGACCGGTTCTCCGTTTTGGTTAGAGAAAAAGAGAGAGCTCAAATTTGATCCGCTCAAAGAAGTCAAGGCTTTTGATGATCTCAAGAAGTTTCCGGTTTTTGAAGACGATTGGTTGCGTGGCGGGCCAGTAAACCGATGGATTCCGAAAGGGCTAGCCGGCAAGCCAACGTACGTTTTTGAAACCGGCGGGACGACTGGTGTCCCGAAAAGTCGAGTTGTTATCGACGATTTTCGAATCGACTACGAACTCTTTAGTCACACGTTGCCAGACCAATATTTTCCCAAGGGAGCCAACTGGTTGATGCTCGGACCATCCGGCCCTCGAAGACTGCGGTTGGCTGTCGAACACCTCTGCCAGTTTCGCGGTGGCATTAGTTTCTGTATCGACTTGGACCCTCGCTGGGTAGTTAAGTTGATTAAGAAAGGTTGGATGGAACATCTTGAAGCCTACAAGAAACACTGTATCGATCAGGCGATTACGATCTTAACCGCCGGACACGAAATCAAGTGTATGTTTACGACCCCCAAACTTCTCGAAGCATTAGCCGATGGATTGGCCGGGAAAGGGACGAGCATTCAAGAAGTAGGCATCACCGGCATTTTTTCTGGCGGTACGGAGTTCACACCGCAGTGGACTCGATTCTGTGTTGAGGAACTATTAGGCGGGCCTTCGGAGGAAAGCGGCGTCTACATGACGCCAACTTATGGTAATACGCTAATGGGCTTGGCTTGCTCGCGTCCGATTACCGCCGAGGACGAATACACGATTGCCTATTATGCTCCACAACCTCGGGCCGTTGTTGAAGTCGTCGATTTCGATGACCACAACCAAGTCGTCGGATTCGGTCAAACGGGTCGCGTCAAATTGTATACGATGACCAAAGAGTTTTTTGTTCCAGGATTTCTAGAACGCGACGAAGGCGAACGAGAAAAGCCGTTCGCGAAATACCCATGGGATGGAGTCAGTGGAGTGCGACCATTCCACGGAATTCCAGGTGGAACGACGGTCGGCGTTTACTAGCCGTCAGCGTTTACTTACTGCCAAACGAACTTACATCCAATAGCATTCTTTAACTCGGAAGTTTTATCGTGATTACGCTCAGTCCATTACGTTGGGGCAAACCTTACAAGTCGCTTGAATTTCAAGATGTTATTCATTTCGAGACCGGAGAGACGATCGCTAAAATCGGCCAGGTCAATGGCGGTATGGTTCAGATGGATATGCGAAAAGCCGACAATGCTCGAACGGCACTTCGAAAACTGAATACCGATGACCTGATGAAACGCATCGCGAAAGCCGCCGAGCTTTTCGAGTCGGGTACGTTATCGGTAGGCGATGGACAGCAATCGGTCAACGATTTTATTCTTCAACAATCGGCTAGTACGGGTCTTCCCGAACACATGTGTCGCAGCAATATGCTGAAGAACGCTTTCGTCCTTCATAACATGCCCAAGATATTGGATTGCTTAACGCGAGGGCTTGATATCGAGATCTTCAATCGTGGATACGGTGAAGAAGGGCGTGGCGTCACGGTATCCTTCCAGTGTCAGTCGCCGGTACTCGGAGCAGTCTTGCCAAATAATTCTCCAGGTGTTCATACCCTTTGGTTGCCGGCGGTGGCATTGCAAGTCGGCTTGGTCCTCAAGCCTGGATCGCAAGAACCGTGGACGCCTTATCGAATGATCGCAGCCTTTATCGAAGCAGGTATCCCGGCGGAAGCTTTTTGCCTCTATCCAGGTTCGCATGATGTTGGCTCGACTCTGCTCAGCAAATGTTCCAAATCGATGATATTCGGTAGTGCACAAACGGTAAATCAATACGCGGGTAACCCCAAGGTGCAGGCTCACGGGCCAGGTTTTTCAAAGATCATTTTCGGTGATGACTGTGTCGATCAATGGGAAGACTATCTCGATTTGATGGTCGAAAGTGTCCTTAGCAATGCCGGGCGAAGCTGCATCAATTGCTCCGGTATCTGGGCTTCGCGGCATACTCGCGAGATCGCCGAAGCTTTAGCAAGTCGCCTCGGCCCGATCGACGTTACCTCGCCATCCGATCCGAGCTCGCAGTTGGCGGCGTTCGTCAATCCAGCAATGGCTACCGGAACATGGTCGATGGTCGAGCAGGATATAGCCGAATCAGGCGTTATCGATATGACGGCTGATTATGGTCCGCGACTGATCGAAAAAGAACGCTGCGCCTATCTTCGGCCCGTGGTCGTGCATGCTGACTCGCCCGAACGAGCCGTCGCGATGAAGGAATATATGTTTCCATTTGTTTCGGTCGTCGAGTGTCCGCAGAACCAAATGTTAAAAGCGATGGGTCAAACTTTGGTAGGCACTGCTTTAACCAGCGACGCCGCTTGGATTGACCAGCTCACCAATGCCGTACACATCGATCGGCTGAACGTAGGTCCGACCCCGACCAACCGACTCAATTGGTTACAACCGCACGAAGGGAATCTCATCGATTTCCTTTTCCGATCCCGAGCTTACCAAATCGCGCCATTAAAAGTCGCATCACTCACTGCTAATTGAAAAATTAAAAATGCCAGAAATATTTGAACTCTATAATCAAGCCGAACAACTTAAAGATCAGGGCAATAATGACGATGCCGTTCGGCTGCTCGAAGAAATCCTTGATCAAGACGCGACCCACATTTTGTCGCACTTGACGCTGGCTAGAATCTTCACGCAGACAGGCAAACATGCCGAAGCGATTCTCCATGGCCAGAAGGCATGTGAGATCGAGCCGACCGACGCCTTTAATTTTACGGCCTTAAGCGTTACGTATCAAAAAGCATGGGCCGGAACAGGCGACAAAACCTTCATCACCATGGCCGAAGACGCCATGGCACATGCGCGGACCTTGGAACGCTAGCCTGCCTAGCAAGAAGGGTTCAGAAATAACTTCGCGTTTTTCTAAACCGGGTGGCACGCCCCTGAGTCTTCGAAGGGCGTGTTGCATGCGGGCACGCCCTTCGAAGACTCAGGGACGTGCCACTTAAGTTTGCGGAAGTTATTCTTGACAGCTTCCTTACTTTGCGGCTTTCTCGGGCTTGGGTTCGCCGTTGGCTTTTTTCCGTGTGACGGCGGCTTTTGATTTAACGGAAGCGAAATCGCCAGCCATTGCAATCACGAGCCCATCGGGATCAAAGTATTCCTTGATCGTTTTATTGACGTCTTCGATCTTGAGCTTTCGAATTTTGCTTTCGATACCCTGAAAATATTCCATGGTGCGACCGGCGAATAAGTTCTGCGAGAGCGTTTCGGCCAAACGTCCGTCGCTGCTCCGACCAACTTGAAGGCTTTTCAAGTAGCCATCGCGGGCGGCCCCTAACTCTTCCTGGGTTATCCCATGTTCAATGATCTTCTCGAGTTCTTCGTCGATCGCAGCCATGACCTTGTCGCGATTGACAGGATTGGCAATGGCGTAGATGGTCAAAGAACAGCGTTCGTCGATCGGATGGGCCGTCAACCCGCTGCCAACACCGTAGGAAAGTCCTTCTCGTTGTCGAACTCGATCGCCTATTCGCGACGAGAGAGCACCACCTCCAAAGACATAGTTGCCAATGATCAGGGCTGGATAGTCTGAGTCATCATCGCGAATCGCGTATTGCTGACTGGCATAGAATACTGAATTTGGTTTGTCGGGCGTTTCGATAAGCGTTACGTTGCGTTTATGGTTGGTGCTGGCGGTGTTGGTCGCTCGATGATAGGGAACGGTCGGTTTCCAATCGCTTAGCAACTCATCAAGTACTTCGATCGTACCTTCGGGCTCGAAATCGCCGACGATACTGACTTCGCCGCTCGTACCGCCAAGCATGCGTTTATATACGTCGACAACATCGATGAGCTTAAGATTTCGAAAGTCCTCAAGCTCTTCTTCGATGGACGGTTGGTAACGCAAATCGCCTCTCTTATACGGATTTAATGCGCGTGTCACCGTGATGGGTGCTAAAGCTTGAGGATCTGAAAGCTGAGTCTCGATCGAAACAATATGATCATCTCGCAATACGTCAAATTCCTTTTCAGGGAAAGTAGGATGTCGCAAGACGGAGGAAACAACAGCAAGAACGTTCGGCAAGTTGGCCCGCTTTGTTTGAATCTTGACTTGGAGAAGTTGCGGTCGACTGTCGATTGCGACCGACGCTACTAACTCGTCGAGCCGATCTTTGATCTGCTGAAAATTGTATTCAGACGAACCTCGCATCAACATCGAGCCAAGCATTTCGCAAGCGGCAGTTTTTCCGAATAGCGATTTCTCGTCTCCAAATCGCAGATTGAGTGAGACGTTGACGGTGGAACCGCGAGTTTTCTTTGGAAGAAAGCTGTAGGAAATTCCTGAATCCAGTTCGCCGCGAACGGTCCGACTTTCGATGTTCTTAGGCGTCGGGTCGAAGACTTCGCCTTGTTGGATTTCTTCGCGACCTTGATAATCGGCCAGCAAGGCCCGGTAGTCGGTTTGCTCGGGAACCTCGATGCGTTCGGCTTTGTCGGCTGGTATAAATAGCCCGACGGTCCGATTGTTGCGAGTCAAATATTGGTTGGCGGCGGCCTGAACATCGGCGGCCGTAACGCTTTCGACGCGATCGCGATTGAGGAAATAGAGTCGCCAGTCTCCTTGCGCCGCCCACTCGGACAATTCGATCGCCAGAGAAGATGGATTCGCCGCGCGAAGTTCGCGAGCTTTGAGGATTTGCGTTTTCGCCCGTTGAACTTCGATTTCTTCGACCGGTTCTTTGGCCAATTCTTCGAGGGTAGCCAGCAACGACGTTCGCGCGTCTTCCAGCGATTTGTCTTTAGGAACTTCGGCTAAGAAAAAAATGAGCCCAGGATCGTGCAGCGCATAACTTCCACCGTGCATCGAGGTGGCCTTTTTTGTCTCGATAAGATTCTTATAGAGTCGGCCACTCGGTTCATCGGCCAACACCATCGAAAGGATATCGACAGCTTGATAACTTGGATCGCTTCCAGAAGGGATATGATAGGCGGCTCCGACTAATTGCGAATCGCCAACGCGACGAACCACCGTTGTGCGTTCGCCGTCCTGGGCTGGTTCCATGGTATAAGTCTTGTCGATCGCGACCTTGGGTCGATCTAATATTCCGAAGTACTTTGAAAGCAATGACAATGCATTTGCCGATTCGAACTTGCCAGCGACGACGACCATAACATTGTCCGGTCGATAATACTTGCGATAAAAATCGCGAAGCGCATTGACGGGAACGCGTTCAATATCGCTCCGATTCCCAATCGTTGACTTGCCATAATTGTGCCATTGATAGGCGGTCGACATCATACGTTGCTGCAAAACACGTTGCGGATCGTTCTCGCCGCTCTCGAACTCGCTACGAACGACCGACATTTCCGTCGCTAAGTCTTCGCCGCGAACCTTGCTATTGACCAATCGATCTGCTTCGAGCCGAATGGCAAATTCAAGGTTATCGCCGTCGGCAGAGAGTGTTTCGTAATAGTTGGTCCGATCGTACCAGGTTGTTCCATTGAACTGAGCGCCGCGATCTTTAAGAGCTTTCGGAATGGCGGGATGGTTCTCGGTGCCTTTGAACAGCATGTGTTCCAGCAAATGAGCCATACCGGCTTCGCCGTATCCTTCGTGACGAGAGCCGACAAAGACTGTCATGCTGACGGTGACAACAGGTTTGCTCGAATCAGGAAACAGGAGGATCTGAACACCGTTCTCCAACTGATATTCTTCGATTCCTTCGATGGAGTGAAGTTTTTTGGGCAGAGCGTCTTCGGCTTTCAAGAGAACTCCCTCACTTATCCAAGCGAAACAAACCAACGATAAAACGTACTGCATCAACCGCGACATGAGCATTCCTAAAGTCACAAGAAAGCTACGATGAACGAAAAATAAGTGTCCGGTACCTTTTGTGCAAAGCACCCGAAGGGCCGTTCCGGCAAAAGGTACCGGACACTTATTTTTCGAACGATCCTAAATTAGAATCGAAAAGAAGATTGTACCGTAGATACCTAAAGGTCGTCGACCGTTACTTCTTCAGAATTAACGAGAAGGATAGCCGGCCCAGGCCGAGGCTTGAGGTACCGTGAGCTCGTTTCGAGCGGCTTCTGGTAACGGATTGGCATATTCACGCGGTCGTCCACCGACGATGGGGGGGCCAATATCGTTCAACGGATACGGATCGAATGTAACGGCTCGAGACTTCTGCCGATCGATACTGCCTTGGCCAAATTGGCTGCCGCCCCATCGATGCGAACCGGCATTGCTTCCCTTGCAACCCACAACGGTGATCGTCACGAACGCCAGCAACAATCCAATTTTTTGAAAGTTTTCCACGCCACATACTCCTTTGCTGGCCGTTCTGTCCGAGTCGAATCGCTCGACTTACGTTTGGTTCGGACTATAGAAGCCGTACTCTTTGCAAAATTGTTTCGTGGATGGAATGTAGGGCGTTTAAGGGCTAATGGTCCCTGTAACCTTCGCTTCTTCCTCTTCTGGAATGATAATTCGCGGGGTGACCGTCATCATCAAGGTGTTGGTGGTTCGGCCGATCCCAACGTTCTTAAACAATCGATTCACGTAAGGAATCTTGCTCAGAATCGGAACACCTCGTTCGTTACGTCCTTCTTGCAAGCGTTTGATTCCACCAAGTAGAATCGTCCCGCCGTCCGGAACATTAACGGTCGTTTGAACCGAGGTCGTTCCGAGCGTTGGCAACTGGACCGTCGAACCGGAGATAACCTCTTCTTCGTTGTTGCGATTGGTTGTCGGTTTGCCATCGGCCCCGATAATGCTAGTACCGGTCCGGCTGGTTCGGGTTCCGGTGAACGTGAACTGACGATCGGCATCTTCTATTCTTGTAAAGGATGGAACGAGCGTCATTCGTACGTAGCGTTTATCTTGCGAAACAACCGACTGTACGTTTAAGGTTGTTCCATCATTCAAGATCACGATGATCGGTTGCTGTGCGACTGCGAAGTCACCGACGACGGGTTGCAAGCCCATCACGAAGGGACGCTGGGCCGAATCGTTAATACTTGCAAACTGACCATCGAACATCGTCACCTTAGGTGCCTGCATAACGTTCGTTCGATTGTCACCTTGGACAGCTTGAAGGAAAAAGAACAATTCAAGATCGCTCAGAATCGCAAAGCCGATCGAACTTACGTCGCTGGCCCCCGGTGCCGCGAAGGGAGGTGCCGATGCCGAGAAACTTCCATTGCGAAATTGTATATCGAGCGTCGGATTGACGGCTGGAAGTGCGTTTGTCGGACCGGTCAAACCAACGGTCGAACTGCCTTCGGTTCGCCGAAGTAATCCGCTGCCATCGAACAGCTTTTTGTCCGCAATATTAAAATCAAAGTCGACGCCCATCTGTTCAAAGAAGTTGTCGCTCAAAGTGATGAAACGAACTTCGATGGTAACCTGTAAATTCTGCAAGGCACGAAGCTGACGAAGCAAGTTGGCGATTTCTTCGTGCGTCTCCAACGGTGCACTAACGATCAAACTCAGGTTTGATGGGAATTCACGGATCGTGTCTTCTCCGCCGTCGGCTTCCCATTGGCTATCGACTGTCGTTTGAATCAGGTTGATCAGTTCGGAAAAATTGGCCATGCTGCCACCGCCGCCTAGCCCGTTTCCACCATTGCCCATCATAAAGGGTGAGCTACTTCCCATAGCCGGTGGTCCACCGCCTCCCATTCCCATCATGCCAGGTGGCATTCCAGGCATTCCACCCATTTGTCCGAGAGCTTTCATGTCAGGGCTGAGGCTTGCCGAATTATCCGCTAACATGCTGTTCCCCAATCGGGTACCGCTCATGTCGCTTGTCTTCACCAACAGCATGCTGTTGTTCGCTTGATAGGCTGATTGCAAGGCACCGGCAAGTCCGCTGTTATAGTCGCTCACAAAATTGGGGATCGGGATCACCAGATCTCGAACGCCGTAGGTATAGGTGATGCGTCGTTGATTGGTGGTTTGCTTGCTGGTGATCTTTAGAACTTCGTCTTTGATCACATACGTTAGTCCTAACGGTTCAAGCATGAGGTTCAACGCGCTCTTGAGCGACACAGATTGCCCGTTCAAATTCAGATTGACTTCTTTATCGCTCGTCCATCCTTCGTGTGCCAAGCCGAGCGGATCGATGTAGATAGGAACCGCCGTCATTTCGCTCAACGATTGCATGACTTGTGTGAGCGGTCGCCCATCAAAAGCCACGTCGACAGGTTCGGCGAGTTTTTCACGGATAATCTTTTCGGCGGGCGACATTTGGTAACTGTATTCGCCAAGCTTCTTCCGCAACTTGGTTTTGATATCCCATTCTTTCGCTTCAGTATGAAGGTAAGGGTTTTTATCGTTGAACGGAGTCGAAGCTTCGTCGACGCTCGCGAGTGCATCTGCCGTGCTCTCCATTTTTCGATCGCGGATTTCTTTTTGTTCCTGGATACGACGAGCCAACGTCGCTTTGCCGATCAAGACAGCCGAAATTTGGGAGTTTGGATCCAATTGTCCTACCTTCTTGGCGACGATCTCCGCTTCTGGATAGATTCCTTTTTCCATCAATTCGTTGTACTGTTCGACCATCAATACAACTTCCGCGTCGACTCTGGCCCGCGTAGCAGCGTCCATAGCCATGCTATCTTCAATATTGCGATTCTTTTCTTGCTGTTCGATGGCCGGTCGATTTTCATCGATGTAACCTTGTACGTGATTGATGACTCGATCGACCATGGCAAGATGGCCTTTGCGCACCGCACCGTCGGTATTGGATTGTGATACGCGTTGGCGAAGCATCTTCAATTTATCAAGAGCCGTATTCGGATCGGTATTGACTAATTTTTCTGCTTCGTTGATCTCGGTCGTCACCTCTCGCCAAAGTTTTTGACGCAGAAGATTTTGTTCGTCGTTAAGCTCCTGCATCGCCGTGACAGGTTCGCCCGAACTAGGCTTGTATGGAGACTTGTTTGCCTGGAGCAACGTGAGCTTGTCTTTAAGCTGGGCTCGGGTTAGCGGTTCCATTTCGCGTTCGAACTTCCAAGCTTCATTGAAAAGCTTTACGGCACGATCGCGTTCGCCTGCGGCTAAAGTTGCGACGCCCAAGCGATAGAGCTCTTCGCCATTGTTAGGCAATTTGCCTGCGATCTTGCGATCATCGACAGCCGCGGCGGGATTGATTTGAGTCGTGTCGGAATTTGGGACATAAACGCCCCGGCCGATCAAATTACTTGCGCCTAGATTAGTTGGATTCAATGGCGATGCTGCGCTTGCGTTCACCACCGGATTGGATGGCTGAGCGATTGCACCCGATCCTGCTCGGAGGCGTTCGGCTCGATCGATTTCCATCGCGACTTGCCATGGTCGCAATTGACCTGATGCAAAGTCGGACTCGGGAACGCGCAACGAGTTAGCTTTTTCGATGAGCGATTTAGCATTCGGAACATCGCCGCGTCCCAAGGCCAGTTTTGCTTGCGCGGTGAGATTTGCTGCTTGATCTCGAAGCGGATTCACCGGGGCGGTAGTGGAATTGGTTGCGGTCGCCGTTGCAGGTGGCACCGTCGGCGGTGCCATTAATTGGCCATAGGCCATATTTCCGGTTATCCATTCGGAAACGGTATATCCGGCGGTCCAGGTTATCCCCAAAGCGGTTGCGGTGATCATCGATCTGAATCGCACGCTTCGCAGTTCATTTGTCTCGTTCAACGCGACACTCCTTCTTCGCAACTTGAGGTAACCAACCCAGCTACTGTGAATTCCACCAAAGCTTCGTAATTGCCTTGGTTTTCCCAGTTTTACATGGTTCTATTTTTCACTCGCTCTCAATCCTTGAGATGCGGTGTAGGAGTTACCGGACGGCACAGAATGCGTCAAGAGCAGTTCGGTTATGGCAGAGGCAAAATTATTGCTGAACGCTTCTCGACGAAGATCATTCCTACGATTTGACCCGATTCTCCATCGATGACCGGAGCACCGTGCTGCTCGGATGAGATCCCAAGGCTCGGCTCTAATAGCCAGCCTCCTCTTTTCAATGAACTCAACTGATGGGCTTCAATCGGAATCCATTTGCTGGGTATATCGCAGGCGATCCAAAGCTGTTTTGAAGGGCCGGAAATGTCGATGGATTTGCTCAGTCGATCGATTGGCCATTGCGGAATTTCCCCGGAAAAATCGCTGAGTCGATAACGCGATATTTTAAGCGACGAGCGATCACCGTCGACCGTACCGGCTTCGGCGTCAACCGAAATTCGAGCCCACTGGGTTGGCCTGATTTCCGTACCAGCGGCTTCCCATCGCACCGACTCGTCGAGGGCTTTGTCGGGTGGTTCAAAAAGATCGCGAGGACCAATGACCGACCCATCCGAGAGCATTAAGATCCAACCATTTCGCGATTCGTTCTTGCGAAAACCAAGCAATCGCTCTTGCCAATGCAACGATAATCGTTGCGGCGAAATCGCGATGTCCAAACTTTTGGAAAGTATATTGCCATAAAGTAATCGCGGTTGCCATTTTAGCCAAGCTTCCTCGGGTTTTGCCGCTAACTCAAATCGCCGCCCCGTTTTCGCAGGTTTTCCTGGCGGCTCAGGCGTCGCGAATTCGATACCACCCATCGCGATCGTCGAGAGGCTTTCGGCGTCGATATCGACGCCCGTTAATCCAAAATCAATTCGAAAGCCGCTTCGATTCCAAAATCGGCTGCTCTCGCATATCAGATTTCGATACTCCGGTTCGATGACCGCGCGCATCTGGACCCATCGACTATCGGCAGAGAGCCCGACACTTTGAATATATCCGACTTCGATTCCTCGATAGACGATCGGAGCGTTCGTTTGTAAGCCATGCCGATCGAGCGACTCGATGACAAGCTCTAGTGATTCAGGCGCAGCGCTCGATGGAGGCGGACGATCGAGCCCTTGAAAATGAGTTACACGCTTGCTTGAATTAGGACCGGGCTCGACTGCAACGTATCGACCCGAGATGACGGTCTCCAAACTGCGAACACCTTGGATGCTCACCATCGGTCGCTCGATCCAAAAACGACTCTCCTCGCAGGCAATCGCCGAAGCGGAATCGTTGAGTCGGATCGTTACAGCGACGTTTCCTAAAGTCTCATCTAATCGGACTTGTTCGATGACACCGACTTCAATACCACGATGCATCAATCGATTCTCGGCTCGCAAACCATATCCATCGCGAAACTGCACTGTGATCTTGATACCTCGCGTCGACCATGACCATCCACCGAGACCGATTGCGAGCAGCAAACAAAAACCGGTGAGCCACCACAATTGCGAGATGGGCTGGTTTTTCTCGGAGCGAACTTCGATCGGACGGGCGATTGTGTCGATCGAGGACTCTGACTTTAATTCTGGCTCAGTCAAGATTCATCTTCCCAAATCGCATGTGGATCAAAACAAAACGAAGCTAACATATTCATACTGACACAGCCGACAAAAGCGAAAACAGCAGGCCCCAAGTGAAACTCGATCATCCCGCCGAGTTTTACGATCATGACCAACAACGCTAACAGCATCACGTCCAACATGCTCCATCGCGAAACCATTTCCATCGCTCGATACATGGCTGCTTGATGCGGCCGCTTGATAATTCCAAACCAGCTCAATTCCAACAAGCCGATGATTTTCACCAGCGGAAAAACGATCGAAAAAAGTATCACGACCACACCGACAAAGAGACTTCCGTGTTGCAATAGCTCGAGGCTGCCTTCCAATAAGCTGGTTTGGTGCCGTTGGCCGAGTTGCTCAACGGTTAGTATCGGCAACAGGATGGCTGGAAAATAAAGGACTAAGGCACCGATCGCGGCTGCGGCAGTGCGCTGGGCAACCAATCGACGATTGATGACGGCGCGAAACGTCGTGCCGCATCGAGTGCAACCCATCGCATTGGACTCGGCGAAATCGAATGCGTGAACTTTCCCGCAGCAATGACAGCCTCGAAGCGTTACCCGATTTGTGACTTTAGATTTTTCCAAATTATATTCTCAATCGTCGACTAAATCCCATTCAGTGAGCGGCACGGCGCTAGCCGCCGGTTTTCTTCGAGCGTCGATTCAATACACCGGACGGCTTGCGCCGTACCGCTATCTAAATTTTTCACAATTCACCGTGGCTCTGAAGCCTCCGCCTCGAAGGAGATTCTATCACCTGTTTCGGTTTCAAAAAAATGCAAATCGTGAAACTCGACGCTCAATCGATAGCGATTGCCCAAAACCAGGTTCGGTATGTTCGAGGATCGACTACAAAGCACATTGATTTTCGGTAGCGACGTTTCGCCTATGGTCCACTGCGTCAAATCTTGCGGTCCCATGTAGCGCTTGCTGTTCAACTGTCCCTCAAGACTCAACGCAATCGACGCTGAGAGGTTGTCAACGCTCGACGGCAAAGCTTCAACTTTCCAAGCATCAGGTCGAATACCGACTTGCATGGAACATTTTTTCGACGGCACGCGATCGTTCAAAGCCGACTCGAAAGCCTTTTTAAGAATTGTTTGGGTTACTTCGCGATCAGGAGAAGCGTGGCTTTGCAATACTGTCGTCAGTCGTGACATGTCGCATTGCGGCAAATCGAGGTCAAAGAATTGCATGCTAGGTTGGCCAAGCATTTCGGCAACACGACGGTGATTGGGAAGCTCGATAAGTTCTCTTGGAGTGCCAATCTGTTGGATACGACCTCGATCGAGGACCGCGATTTTTGTGGCAAGGAGCATGGCATCTTGTTGGTCATGGGTCACATAGATGATCGTCCGTCCTTCTTGGTGAAGGGAAAGCAGGAGTTCACGAATCGATTCTCGGATCGATTGGTCCAATTGACTGAGTGGTTCATCGAGCATGAGAATCGATCGATCGCGAATCAAGGCTCGCCCAATGGCCAATCGCTGAGCCTGCCCGCCTGAAAGTTCGGAGGGACGGTGATGGCGAAGTTCGTATAATCCGAGCCGTTCCATCGCGCTGCGGATTCGTGATTGCGCTATCCCTTCAAATTGAAAATGCTGCTGGATTGTAAGATGTTCGTACCAGCCTCCATTTTGAAAAACGAGCGAAACGTCGCGACGGTGGGGTGGCAACTTTGTAATATCCGTGCCACGATGAAAAATTCGGCCGCAACAAGGGACTTCTAAACCCGCGATGGTACGCAGCAACGTCGTTTTCCCGGAACCGCTCGGTCCGAGTACTACAAGAAATTCATTCGCTTCGACGTGTAAATTGAATTGTTGCAGAACCCACGGGGAATCTGGGGGTTTACTGCTAACAATGCGAGAAATGCGTCGAAAGCTTAAGCTGAGAGATGTTTCGCAAGGGCGGTGGAAGCGGACGCCAAGCTCCTCGACGGATAGCAGCATAATTAATCCAACGCTAATTTATTTCCCAAAACCCATTAACTAGAATATCAGATAACTGTCCTTATTTTAATCATGGGAGAACTTTCGATGCCGCGATCAACTTGGCTTACTCGACGTCTTTTTTCGACTCTCACTTTCAGTAATTTGTGCGGATTTGTTTTTGCCATTCGAGCGATTTCAAGTTTCGAGCAGAACAAAATGGCTTCAGCCACGGAAACCGATGCTGGAAAATCAGGTGAGCCAACCGCGAACGGCGAAACTGTTAGCCAGCCAAGCTCCATCTCGTCAAACGGGAAAAAGCCGACGGAGGAAGTCGACTTCTTAAAGGTAACCGACGCGGAATGGAAAAAGCGGCTGACGCCATCGCAGTATCAGGTTACCCGAAAGCATGGGACAGAGAGAGCCTTCAGCGGCAAATATCACCACTACAAGAAAGACGGAGCCTATCGCTGTGTTTGCTGTAAAGCGGTCGTCTTTGATTCCGCGCAAAAATTTGATAGCGGAACCGGCTGGCCAAGTTTTTGGCAACCTCGCGACACGGAATTGGTAGCTGAGAGCAAGGACAATTTACTCGGCTATCCACGAACTGAAATACACTGTGCGCGATGCAACGCGCATCTCGGTCATGTTTTTGACGATGCACCTCAAACGCCAACCGGTTTACGTTACTGCATCAATTCCGTCGGCTTGGTCTTTGTCGCTCGAAACGAACTAGAAGTTGAGTTGAAAAAAAAGCGCTAGCCTCAGCCACGCTTAGCATTCCAAGTCCCAGCAATGCCGTTGAACATTGAAGATCATACGCTTCAGAAACATCGAGCTAAAATCGCTCGATGTGCCATGAACATATTGTCTTTTTCAGCGCAAAATTACTTCTTTTTTGGAGCAGCTTTAGCGCTGGCTTTTGGATTCGCTTTTGGATTCGCTTTGGCAGCCAAAGTCGCAACTTGTTCGCCGGGTTTTGGTAGGCTCGTTTTGATCGATTGCCAGTTGGGGTTCAATGTGGCTTCGCGAATGACGAGGTTTCGGAAGTCAACCGACTCGCCGGCCACCGTAAAGCCTGGGGCTGTCTTGGGGGTCTTGAAAAGATCGCTCGCGCCCCAAGCTTTCAAATCATCGACTTGACCATACAACATATCGCCGACCATCTCCATGCGAACTTTATGCCAAACGCCTGGTTTCAAATCCGTTGCGAAACGAGCGAAGATAACGGCCTTGTCTGGGCCTTCATGATCATTGTCGTCGCGTTGGATCGTAATGGAATTCGGAGAGATATTGATTCGAGCCATGTGATCTTTGACGGCGTTAATCGAAAGACTTGTTCCTCTGGCACCTTCGAATTTGAACTCATATTCGATCACGAAATCTTGCAGTTGATTCGGTAGTCGCGTTACGGCGCCATGTTTGTCAGCGACCAGTTCGGATCCGCGCATCGCACCGTTGACAGGCTCCCATTTTCCTTTGGCCGTTTTCCAGGGGTCACCAGGTGCTGTGTCGAGTTTGCTTTCGTAGATAACTTTACCGGGCGTGGCCAATGCGGCGGTGTCGGCAGCCTGACTATTCGAATAGTTTAGAGCGAGCAATACGAGAACGGCGAGAGTTTTTTTCATTGCAATTTCAACCTGGGAAGGAAACGTGGCGGGAGCTCAACTCGTAAAACGATTGAGCAGAGTGAGCCTTCATTGTAGTCGTCTGCCGTCGGAGTGCAACTCGTTCCCGTGATAACAGACAAACTGAAGTCAGCACGAGAGAAAGCCAAAGCAAGGATTTTAAAAAACCATTGCGGCTCTGACGTGCAATAGCTTAAAGCATTTTGAACGATTTCAGCTTGCGCATCATCTTCAAGATGACGAATCGCCGATTCATGGTCGAGCAAATTATCGACGAACGCAAACAATAATTTCTGCTTACGTTCTTCCCATTGCAACAAAGTTAACTCGTCGGGCTTCGGCCTCGCATCGAGTTGCTCGCGATACTTTTCGATCTGCGAAAGACCGGATGCCGACAAACTACCATCGAGACAACCGGTTATGAAAATTGGATGCCCTTCCACGTCTTGATGCGGCAATCTCCGACGCCGCAAAACCATATCTGTCATGAGCCCTCCCATGAAGTCTTCGTTACGAGGTGACGTAAGCAATAAGGTGGCGTAAGCTTTAATGTGGCGTAAGCTTCCAGCTTGCGAATGAAATTTACCGCAAGCTGGAAGCTTACGCCACTTTGGAATCGATTATTTTGCAGCCCGGAGACGTTGTACCTTCGATGTATATCCTTCGGAAAGGTTTAATTGAGTGGAACGAATTTGCGTAAGCATTTGTTCGCGCATGTGGCTCAAAGATTCCTGATGCTCTGATTGGTTGGCAAGATTGTGCATTTCGAGCGGATCGTTTTCGAGATCGAAGAGGTATTCCGATTTCTCATCGGTCCACCACTTGAAGCGCGCATCGCGGGCCATCATGTGCAAAGGAGCCTCTTTGCCGATCTCGCTGATGGCAACATCACGGACTGACGTAGCCGTGCCGGTCGCAACGGGGAGCAGCGACTTGGCAAAACGACCTGGTGAAAGTTCGCCTCCGATGGCATCGACGATCGTCGGATAAACATCGAACATCTGCGCGAGCGCTTTCGTTCGGCCGGCTTTGACGTGATCTGGCCAACGCATCAACAGCGGGACGCGAGCAGATTCTTCGTAGAACCGTCCTTTAGTTAGCGCGCCGTGCGCCCCCATCATCTCGCCATGGTCGGCGGTAAGAAAAACGAGCGTGTTGTCCCACGACCCGCGATCCCTCATCGATTCGACCAAAATTCCAACGTTGAAATCAACCAACGCGATCTTGCCGAGGTAGTTTGCAAGTATCTGCCTCAATTCTGGTTGGTCAATCGATCGCTTTTCGCGAGGGAAGCTACTGGGAACATTTTCGGGTAGCATGAGATTTGCAGGAGCGAACATCGTCGCGAATGCACCGGGCGCATCCAGCGGAGGGTGTGGCGAATGCAAGCTGACGACGAGGCACATCGGCTTATCCTTAGGTTGCTGTCGGATAAAATCGGTTGCGGCGCGGGTTACGAACGAGTCGTGGTAATGCTCGGGGCTTAGGATGCTTGCACGCGGTTCAAATTCCCATTTGACGTAACGATCGTGTAGATCCGTTGCGACCGCATCGAGCAATCCAAGATTTCGCAAATACTGCGCGTAGGGATTGTTGTCTTTCGGCGAGTCGACTGGACCGGAAACATCCAGTACGAAATCAAGTCCCAATGCTCGGAAGTAATCGTTTGCCGACTTAAACTCGGTGCGCAAGCTGGCACCTGAACTCCAGTGTAACTTCCCGATCTGGGCCGTCGTATAGCCGGCTTTCTGGATGTCGCGAAACATTGTCGCGGCTTCTGGAGGCACATGATAGTTGGCAACGTTGCCCCAGACCGAATGGCCAGCGTTGTGCGGGTACAATCCCGTGATTAACGAGATTCGGGCAGGCATGCAAATCGGCGAGGTCGTGTAGCAAGCATCGAAAATCATTCCTTCACTCGCGATACGATCGATATTCGGTGTGCGTACCTGCGCGTTGTCCCAGCTTAAGTAACGTGGATTCCACTGATCGGTGAGAATGACCAACACATCGGGTTTCATTGCCGCCGACGCTTGCGACATGCCCATGGCGACGCAGAGTGCTATGACATGTAGCGGCAACCACCGATAGCTAAGTGGCGTAGGCTTCCAGCTTGCGTTTTTGCGATCGCAAACTAGAAGCTTACGCCATGGAGGAAGTCGAACGGTGCTCAATTTAGCAATCCTTTTTATGGGACGTGATCGATGGGCGAATAGATTTTTGAATTTCACCAAGGCTGCGGCCTTGAGAGTCTGTCGACGATTCAATAACGGTATCGGGATTCGGGGCATAGGTTGCCAACTTGGTCGAGTTCCTACTATATCAATAATACACGGCGGTAATCCTATGGTAACCTAATGACATGCAGCGAAGTGGGCAGCATACTCATTTCCCCTGCCGCCAATCGCGACGCTCGAATCTGCAATAATAGTAAAAACCGTCCAACCAAAATTCACTTCAGGAGATTAAACATGAGCTATTTCTCGAGACGACAGTTGATGAAAGCCGTCATGCGAGCGGTCGAAAAATTTGACAAGCGAATCGGACTTTGTATTGACGTCGGCCACACGGCTCGAGCGGGAATCGATCCAGCCGATTCGATCCTCCAGTGTAAAGATCGACTTTACGATGTTCACATGAAAGACATTTCGGCCATGGGTAACAAGAACACACCGGTCGAAGGCGGGCGCGGAATCCTCGATTTAAAATCGATTCTTGCCGCGTTATTGAAGATCAAGTTCCAAGGACTGATTGGTTTCGAGTACGAGAAGGACCGCAAAGACCCGATGCCCGGACTCGCCGAATCGGTCGGATACAACAAAGGCTTATTGGCCGGAATGTAGGACGGCATTAATGAAAGTAACTTCGATGAATAACAATAACTCATCACCGAATGTTTGGAGTGGCGATCTTCCCAAGATTGGCATTCGACCCACGATCGATGGTCGACTCGGCGGCGTCCGTGAGTCGCTCGAAGTTCAAACAATAAACTTGGCGAAGCGCGTTGCCGAGTTGATCTCGAACAACGTTCGCTATCCCAATGGCGAAGCGGTCCAGTGCGTGATTGCCGAAACATGCATCGGCGGGGTGGCCGAATCGGCAGCATGTGAAGAGCAGTTCCGTCGTCAGAATGTCGGTGTTTCACTCACCGTGACTCCGTGTTGGTGCTACGGTAGCGAAACAATGGACATGGACCCGCTGCGTCCCAAAGCGGTCTTCGGATTCAATGGCACCGAACGTCCCGGCGCGGTCTATCTTGCAGCCGTCCTGGCCGGTCATACTCAAAAAGGAATCCCCGCCTTTGGTATTTACGGTCGGGATGTGCAAGCTGCCGGCGACGCTGCGATGCCAGCCGACGTTCAGGAAAAGATCTTGAACTTTGCGCGGTGTGGTCTCTCGGTTGCGTTGATGCGAGGCAAAGCTTATCTATCGATGGGCGGCACTTCGATGGGGATCGCCGGTTCGATGGTCGATTATGCGTTTTGGGAAAAATGGCTCGGGATGCGTGTCGAGGACATCGACATGAGCGAATTCATCGGCCGCATGAACAAAGGCCAATTCGATCCGCAAGAATTCAAGCGAGCGCTTGCCTGGGTGAACGAGAATTGTCCGGAAGGAAAAGACTACAACGCCGACAACCAAAAACGAACGCGAGAACAACTCGACGGTGAATGGTCCGACTGTGTGAAGATGGCATTGATCGCCCGTGATCTGATGGTTGGCAATCCGAAATTGGCCGAGATGGGCTTGAAGGAACAGGCACAAGGGCATCAAGCGATCGCGGCGGGCTTTCAGGGGCAACGACAATGGACGGATCATTTTCCGAACGGCGATTTTCTCGAAGCGATTCTGAACACGTCGTTCGATTGGAATGGTAAACGCGCTCCTTATATCGTGGCTACCGAAAACGATGCGCTCAATGGTGCGACAATGCTGTTCGGTCATCTGCTGACCAATACCGCCCAAGTCTTCGCAGATTTAAGAACGTATTGGAGTTCCGATGCCGTCGCGGCTGCTTGTAACGGATACCGGCTTGAAGGTACCGCTGCCGATGGCTTGCTGCATTTGATTAACTCGGGTCCAGCAACGTTAGATGGAACAGGTCAGCAGACGGCCAACGGCAAGCCTACGATGAAACCGTTTTGGGAAATCAGCGACGAAGAAGTCGCCAAGTGCCTCAAGGCGACGACGTGGCATCCGTCGATCACCGAATATTTTCCGGGCGGCGGTATGAGCACACGATACTGTACTCGTGGCGGCATGCCCGCCACGATGACACGCATCAATTTGGTCGCTGGACTTGGACCTGCGCTTCAAATCGCCGAGGGTTACACGGTCGAGCTACCCGAAAAAGTTCACGACGTACTGGACCAACGCACTAATCCGACATGGCCGACAACGTGGTTCGCACCTTTGATCACTGGAAAGGGCGCGTTCACGTCGACTTACGAAGTGATGAATCATTGGGGAGCCAATCACTGTGTGATGACGGCCGGACATGTCGGGCATTTGTTTATCACTCTGGCGTCACTCCTTCGCATTCCAGTGTATATGCATAACGTAGCGGAAGATCGGGTCTTCCGACCGAGCGCCTGGAACGCATTCGGGACCGAAAACTTAGAAGCCGCCGATTTTCGGGCCTGTCAGAGCTTTGGTCCATTGTACGGACGGGTTTAACTGAACAACGCCAACATTGTTCGGATTCGCCTTAAAATACATAGCGCCGTGCCGCTCACGTGATTACCAAGGAACCACTCCATCATGAAAATTGATTTTCGAATCGCATTGATTGTCTTTTGTATTCTCACATCGACGGTCACCGCTGATGACCAGCGTCCGAACATTCTGTTTATCTTCGCGGACGATTGGGGATGGGGCGATCTTGGTTGTCATGGTCATCCCTACGTCAAGACGCCGAACATCGATCGATTAGCTCGCGAAGGAACGGACTTTCAACGCTTTACGGTTGCTAGTGGCGTCTGTTCGCCGAGTCGAACGGCGGTGATGACGGGACATTTTCCAGCTCGATACAATATTGACGGGCACTTCGCTTGGCCATCAGATAACGCTAGACGCAACATGCCAGATTGGCTGAGCCTAGACGCTGTGACGCTGCCAAGGTTGTTGCAACGCAGTGGTTATGCGACGGCGCACTTTGGCAAGTGGCATCTCTCCAACGATATGATTCCTGACTCGCCATCGCCTGCCGAGTATGGCTACGATACTTACGGTGCTTTCAACTGCTCGGGCGAACAGATGCCGGTCCACGAAGATACGATGAATGCGATTGCATTTATCGAGAAGAGTCACCGCGCATGCAAGCCGTTCTTTATTAACTTGTGGATGCATGAACCGCATACGCCGTTTCATACTGTCCCTAAGTATCGATGGCGATTTCGAGAGAGCGGACTCGATGAGCCCGACGAGGTTTTTGCATCGGTGTTATCGCACGCCGACGATCGGATCGGCGAAGTGCTCGACACGCTCGAGCGACTCAAACTGGCCGAGAACACGCTCGTGATCTTCAGTTCGGATAACGGACCAGCCCGAGCAGCGACTCCAACGGAAATGGAATTGTCGTATGATACGGCGACCGGAGCGGGCTACGGCATCGCTGCTTCGAAAGGGATCACGGCCGGACGCAAAGGCTATAAAGCGGCATTGTTCGAAGGCGGTATCAACGTTCCATTCATCGCTCGTTGGCCGGGCAAAATCGCGGCTGGCAAGATCGATGACAAGCTGATGATTTCGGCCGTCGATCTGCTTCCAACGTTTTGCGAGGTTGCTGGTGTGATGCTACCTGAAACGTATCGGTCGGACGGTGTCAGCCAACTGAAAACACTGCTTGGCAATCCGAGCAGCGGTCGCGAAAAACCGCTTTTTTGGAAAATGGCGTCCCGTTGGCCAGCCAAAGCCAATCAGCCATTCCACTGGGTCTCTTACGCCATTGTTGATCAGAATTGGAAACTGCTCGTCGACGAAGATTTGAAGCATGTGGAACTGTACAACATGGTTGCCGATCGGTATGAGAAGGATGATTTGACCGAACGCAATCCCGAGGTCGTCAAGGCATTGCTTGCGAAAATTGACAAGTGGAAATCAAGCTTGCCTACCAAGCCCGATGGCAAAAATTTTTCCGCCGAACGAAAAATCAGTGGTAGTCGGTCGAATAAGGCCAAGCAATGAGTTGGCGCTGGACCGTTTAGCCTTTTGAATTGGAGAGGTGTTCGATGACAAAAATAGTGATGGTGTTGGTTGCGATCGCATTCGCCGAGCCATGCTTTGGTCAATCGCCCGGATGGGAGATAGACTTAGGTCAACAGTTGCCGCTAATGGGGCACCGCAACTGGATCGTCGTCGCCGACTCGGCGTATCCTTCGCAGACAGCCCCCGGCATCAAAACGATCAACACCGGCGGAAAGCAACTCGACGTCGTTCGCAAAGTGCTTGCTGCTATCGACAAAACAAAGCACGTCCGCAGCGCAGTTTTCATCGACTCCGAGTTGCCGTATGTTCCAGAGCAGTTTGCCAATGGGATTGGCGAATATCGGACAGGACTGAAAGAAGTCCTCAAAGATCAGCAAGTCACGTCGCTGCCGCACGGCGAGATCATCGAGAAACTCGATGAAGCTGGTCAGACATTTCATGTGCTGCTTCTGAAAACAGATCTGACCCTGCCATATACATCGGTCTTCATTCGTCTTGACTGTGGCTACTGGACCGACGAAGCGGAAAGGCAGTTGCGTTCCGCGATCGAGTCAGCGGAAGAGTCAAGGAAAGAGTAGCACTCCGTAGTGAATCTTGTTAAAGTTCCCGAATAACGAGGAGGTTTAATTACCTCCAATACGCATTAGATCGCCCGATAAGCAAAAAGAATGTCATGAAAAATCGCCTATCGCATCTTCTGCTTGCGTTTATTCTTGTCACATTGACGAAGGGCCTCGGACGTTGCAGGTGCCTACAAAATAGCCTCGTTTTTTCCAAGGAATCCACCGCTAATGAATTGTCAACGAATCAGCTTCGCTTTGTCATTTTTACTCTGCTTCGATTTCGCCTCGGCACATACGGTCGATTTCCTTATCAATCAAGTTGCGGGTCAAGACAGAGCAAGTCTCGAGAGGATGCCCGAGTTCAGTTGGGATACGTTGCCACTTTACGTTCACGTCAGAAAAGCAGTGGCATTTACTCCCGAGGAGCTTAAATTTCTTGCCGCTCATCCGCTGATCACGTTCGAAAAAACCACCGGCAGCGAAAGCTATGACTCGACCGATGCAGGAACGATTAAAGCGGCTGAGGCGGTAAAACAAATCAACCCAGCAGCCAAGGTTCTCTTTTATCGCAACGTCATCGTCCATTACAGCGGGTACAGTTTTGACCAGCAGCTCGAAGCCATCCGCAAACCGTTTCTTGTTGATAAGCAAGGGAATGACAAACTGATTCGTGGCCGAGTGAGCGCTTATGACTTAGGCAATGATCTTGTGAGGAAATGGTGGGTCGATTCGATGGCAGCGGTTTGCAATCGCGATTCGATCGACGGACTTTTTCTCGATGGCAATGTCAAAGTGTTGACTCCATTTCTGAAAAGTAACTTGCCCAACGGGAAAAAAGATGAAGTCATCCAAGGTTTCGATCAGATGATGCGGCAGACACGAGAGACGCTCAAGCCCAATAAGTTGATGGTTGCAAATATTCTTCGAGCGCGATTTGCCGATGGTGGCATTGAATTCATCGACCGTTTTGATGGCTCCTATCTAGAAGGCTTCGAGCACACCGTCGGCGGTATGAGCAAGGCCGACTATATCGCCAAAGGGATTAGCTCCGCTCAGAAAGCCGCAAGTCAGGGCAAGATCATTGCACTTTCGCTCAACATCGGAGCGAGCTCGATTGGCGAGGGCATTGATGAAGTCGGCGGTACGCTGAAAGATCTCGCGAGTGTCAGCCAGGAGCGACTCGATTACTGCATCGCTCTCTTCTTAGTGATGGCTGATCGTTACAGCTACCTGTGCATTCACGACGGCTATGATGTCAATGCAGGCGCAAGCAAGCTCTGGATGCACTCATTTCCCGAATACAAGAAGCGACTTGGCCGACCAACGGCCCCAGCCGAGAGGAAAGGTTATCAATATTCGCGAGAATTCGAGTATGCATCGGTCAGGCTAGACATCGAAACAGGCAAAGGTAGGATAGAATGGAAATAAATTCGGATGAAGTAAAGCTGCTGGACCACTCATCGACTTAATTACGAACTCGTTGGGAGCAAATTTACCGAATGCAACTTTAGCGGCTGGGCGCGAGCCCTCCGGTTTCGCATCATCTTGCGAAAGCCAAAAAAATATTTCCTTACGACTCCTAACATGGGAAATCATTCAATCACTATGTACTGCCTTGATGCATTCATCGCTTGGCAAGCTTCGATTCGACTGACGGTATTATCGTTTTTAATAGCGTTGCCATGTCTTTATTCAACGCTTGGACTCTCCGCGGAAGCAGACCGGTTCGAGACGACCATTCTGCCGGTGCTGAAATCACACTGCTTCAAATGCCATGGCGAGAAAGAAATCGTCGAAGGGGAAGTGAATCTGGCAAGTTTGAATCGCGAGACGCTCGGCAAGAATGTTGATCTGCTTCAAAGTTTGATCGAGGTTCTCGACTTGGAAGAGATGCCGCCCGAAGACGAGACGGCCTTGGATTCGACTGTTCGTTTGAAAACGATAAGTGAGCTCAAAGCGCTTTTGCAGGAAGCCGTTTCGCAGCAAGAGTCCTACCACGAGACACCGATTCGTCGGATGAATCGCTTTCAATATAATAATGCGGTCGTGGATCTGTTGGAATTGAAGGTCGAGTTGTTTGCGTTGCCGGAGCGGATGATGCGCGAGCACGGCAACTACTTCGACCCGGCGTCTGGGCAGATGCCGGCGACGGTGAAGGTGGGCAGTCGGCCGCTGGGAAAATCGCAACTGATTCAACCGCGGCTCGAAGGCGTCGATCCTTACCCGCAAGACCTGCGTGCCGAGCACGGGTTCGATAATCGGGGCGATCATTTGTCGCTTTCACCGCTGCTGATGGAGTCGTTCTTAAAGCTGAGTCGATCGATCGTCGACAGCAGTGACTTCGGTCCGAAGTCGTGCCGCGCGTGGGGATGGTTGTTCGAACCGCCAATTGGCGATGCCCTTGCTGACGATGGTAAAGTGGAGCTTGCGGTGCGCGATCGCCTGCGAGTGCTGTTGGCTCGCGCATTTCGTCAGCCGATCACAGACGACGTGCTGAATCCTTACACGAATTACGTGACGGCGAGGATCGACGCTGGCGATTCGTTCACCGATGCGATGAAGATGTCAGTATCGGCCGTGCTAGCGTCGCCGCGGTTCTTGTACCTGTACGATCGCGACGGAAAGGACCAAGCCGAGCCACTGAATGATTTCGAGTTGGCATCGAGGCTGTCATTCTTCCTGTGGGGAAGCATCCCGGACCAGGAGTTGCTGGACTTGGCCACGACACTTCGGCTCGGCGATGCGACGGTACTCACGCAACAGATCACTCGCATGCTCAACGACAAGAGGCTGAAGCGTTTCTGCGACAGCTTCCCGGCACAGTGGCTACAGTTGGAAAGCATTATCTCTGCGAGGCCCGATGAAGATCAATTCCCAAAATTTTATCGAGGACAGTACCGCGCTAGTATGCACATGATGATGGAGCCGCTGCTGCTCTTCGAGACCGTATTGGTTGAGGACCGTTCAATTCTCGAACTGATCGACCCGATGTTCAGTTACCGCAGCGATTTGCTTGAAACGTGGCTTGAGACAGGTGAGGCTGGGAGTTTTCAATCGACGGTGCTAACGTTTGATCGTGTCGAAAACACTGACCGTCGCCAGGGCGGCGTGATCACCAATCCGGCAGTGATGACCATGACATCGGGCCCGGAACGCTCGAAGCCAATCACGCGCGGAGCGTGGATAGCAACGGTGATCTTCAATAGCCCGCCAAAGCCGCCGCCAGCCGACGTGCCGCCGTTACCCGATGCGAACGACACGGACACAGAGAAGCTGACACTGCGAGAACGACTCGACCTACATCGGCAGCGAGCTGACTGCAAGGGATGTCACGAGAAGATCGACCCGTTGGGTTTCGCACTCGAAAACTACGGCCCGACGGGTATGTGGCGAGACAAATACGACAACGGTCGCGACGTGGATTCATCAGGTATCCTCTTTCGCGAACACAAATTCACCAATCCGGTCGAATTCAAGGACGCGATCCTGGCAGAGAAGGATCGGTTTGCATGGGCTCTAGCCAAACATATACTGTCTTTCGCCCTGGGACGGGAGGTCAGTGTAAAGGACTTGCCCGCCCTGGACGAGATCGTCCACCAGACCGCAGCAGACAATTACCGGATGCGTACGCTGATTCGGCAAATCGTATTGAGCGAGCCATTCCGGCAGAAGGTTAATCCCATATCAGCCGGCACGCGCTAGCGTCCGGTTCCCCTTCACAACTTACAAAGCGGGTGCTATCGCGCTCCGGCTGATGAATAATTCTGACAAGCGTCAACGGCTCACTTGAAAATATGAAAACACTAAAACGACGAGCATTCTTAAAGGGGGCAGGCAACGCAGCCCTGGCATTGCCGGGGCTGGAGAGCTTAACGCTGGCAGCTCCGGCAACGGGACCAACGCAGCGGCTGGCAATCTTCTATGTGCCAATCGGCGTCGTGCGCAGCGGGTTCTTTCCTGGCGAATCGGATGTGGAAATCCCGGGGTTTAATGGCGATCCCAAAGTAAACGTCGAGGGAAAGTTCACGCAGATTGGTTGGCACGACTTGCCGAGGACTCCGACGCTCGAACCGTTGACGACGATGCGAAATAAGGTGACGTTGATCACGGGTATGGATCGTACCTACCAGAACGGCACCGACGTCCACGCTCAATGCGGCTCGTGTTTTCTCAGCAGTGCCGCGCCGAACGACAACAACATCAAGACCTCGGCATGGCCGCTCGATCGCACGCTCGACCATCTTGTAGCGGATCATGTAGGTCAGCATACTCCTTTCTCGACGCTGGAGTTCAGTTGCAATAGTCACAAAGACAACAAAGAGTCGATGTACTTCGATAACGTTTCGTGGTACGGCACGGGCCACGTCGCCCCGTCGCTGCGCGACCCTCGCAAAGTTTACCATCGCCTGTTCGGCACCGAGGAGCAAAAGAACTTCAAGGCGATCACCGACTTGGTGCTCGGCGACGCGCGCGGGTTGCAGAAGGAACTCGGGCAATCGGATCGTCATAAATTTGACGAATACTTTGACGCGGTCCGCACCATTGAAGAGCGAATCGATAGAATGGAGGCGATGCGAGGCGAGTTGGCGAAAGTAAACTTCGACGAGCCCACCGCGGCGCGACTACCGCGCGGCGATTACATCCGCTTGATGGGTGACCTTATGGTTGTTGCGCTTCAAACAGGACTTACCAACGTCGCAACGATGATGATTGGCCCAGAGCGCTGGGACACGCCGTACATGTTTGACGGCTTGTTCGACAAGCCGATGAGTCATCATCAGATGTCCCATCATCAGGATAAGTTCACGCCACAGTTGCTTACGGTCGACCGGTTTCACATGGAGCAGTTTGCTTATCTTGTCGAGAAAATGGACAATATTGTTGAATCAAACGGGACAACACTGCTTGATAACACACTGTTCACCTATGGATCGGGGCTAGGCGACGGAGCAACCCATCAGTACAACGATCTCCCAATCGTCATGGCTGGCGGCAAATCGCTCGGTTTTAAGAACGGTCGTCACCTTCATTGTCCCGACGGTACTCCGCTGGCCAATCTCTGGTTGACTCAAGCACGAAGGATGGGACTATCGCACCCAAGATTTGCTGACAGCACTAGCACAATCGATGAGCTGCTAGCGTAAGGGCTTGCAACCGAATAACTCGCGGACTGATCCAATATGAAAATTGCAGGCATCAACTTTGATCATTTTCATATGGGCGATTTACTGCGATTTGCCTTCGAGCATCCGAACGCTGAAATCGTTGGTATCAGCGATGAATCGCCCGAACGAATGCAGTCTGCTGCGAAGCATTTCGGTATCCCCGAGCATCGTGTTTACACCGACTATCGAAAATGTTTAGAGGAAACCAAGCCGGATGTCGTAATCCTTTGCCCGGCAACCGCCAAACACGCGGAATGGGTCGAGAAAATTGCGCCGTATGACATTCACATGCTGGTCGAGAAACCGTTCGCCGCATCGCTCGCTGAAGCGGATCGCATGATCGCCGCGATGCATGCTACGGGAAAGCAACTGGTCATCAATTGGCCGCTTGTCTGGGTCCCGTCGCATCGAACGGCAAAACGACTGATCGACGAAGGAACAATCGGCCAGGTTATCGAGGTGAGGCATTATGGTGGCAATCGAGGCCCGCTTTATCATCTTGCTGATAAGCTCGAAGTTTCCGAAGCGGAAGTCCAGTCGAAGAAAGCCGATAGCTGGTTCTACAAAAAATCGCAGGGTGGCGGTTCTTTATTAGACTATATGGGGTACGGATCGACGCTGGGGACTTGGTATCACAATGGTCGAGTCCCGATCGAAGTCACTACCGTAGTCAACGAGTCGCCGGACATCGAAGTGGATGAGCATAGCCTCTCGATTGTTCGCTACGACGTAGGCTTATCAAAAATAGAAACGCGATGGGGGACGTTTACCGATCCCTGGACAACACAAACGCAGCCCAAATGTGGTTTTGAATTTATCGGTACCGATGGCACGCTCAGCAGCTATGATTATGAGCAGACCGTTGCGATTCAAACCCGCGCGAGATCCGTCAAGCATGAGGTTCCGGTGGACAATATCGAACCACCGTTTCAGAATCCTGTGCAGTATTTTATTCATTGCTTGGAAACCGAAACGCCGATTACCGGTCCGCTTTCCATCGAGATTAGTCGCATCGGACAACAAATTGTCGACACGGCTGTCCTGAGCGCCAACGAAAAGCGAACGGTCAAGCTAATATCGTAGTTCCAAATTTTGAACCAGCCGTCTGTCGCCAAACTCAATTCACTCAAGAGTTGATTACCCCACCTTGAATTCCTGAAGAACAAAACCCATGAGCCTCTTTCTCACCCGCATTGCTTTTCTCGCCGTATTGATCGTTCCCTTTACGACACTGTACGCTGAAGAATCGCTTGTTTACAAAGAGATCGGCGATCGGAAATTGCAGTTGCACATCGAGAAGCCTGCTGACTGGAAATCGACCGACAAACGTCCGGCTATCGTCTTCTTTTTTGGCGGAGGCTGGGTCGGTGGCTCGCCGAATCAATTCCTCAAGCAGAGCGAGTATCTTGCGACTCGCGGTATGGTTGGTGTGCGGGTCGAATATCGCGTTATCGCCAAAGGCGACAAAGGTCCGCCGCTTGATTGCTGTGCAGACGCCAAGTCAGCGATGCGTTTTGTTCGGGCTCATGCAGCGGAACTCGGGATTGACCGCAATCGAATCGCATCCGCTGGCGGTTCCGCTGGCGGTTCCGCTGGCGGTCATCTCGCGGCGTTCACTGGTCTCGTAAAAGGGCTCGATGACGCACATGATGATCTTTCGGTTTCTTGTATGCCCAATGCGATGGTGCTTTTTAATCCGGTTTTTAACAACGGCCCTGAACAGTGGGGGCATGAACGTGTCGGAAAACGATTCATGGAATTCTCGCCCACTCATAACGTCACCAAGTCCGCCCCGCCCACCATCGTTTTTCTTGGCGACGAGGACAAGCTGATTCCGGTGAGTGTACTACGGGCCTGCAATTTTGATTCGGAGTAGAATATTGTAATGAGTCTAAGTACTGTTCAAATTTGGCAAGCATTACAAGAAGGTGAAATTGCGTCAGCTTCCGACTGCCGTCAATGGGCTAGCGAGATTATAAAGTCGGCGGGAAACGCGGCTCTCGACAATCCACAGTTGTTACTATCGCAATTAGTAAAGCTCGGGCGATTAACTCCGTTTCAGGCCAACGCACTGCTCAGTAATGACACCCCAACGCTGACGATTGGCCGTCATCGCCTATTGGCACCGCTTTCTTCACCGGCCCTTAAAGATTGGTTCGAAGCGATCGATCCGTCCAGCAACGCTGCGCGCTGGTTGTACTCGATTACGTCTGAACGGCTCAAAGAATCGGCATTGGATCGGCATCCGCCAAGTCTAAAGCTTGCTCGGCAGCACGCGTCGGTTCACGCCGCCGGGCTACAGAATTTTTCACCGCCAGCCTTTGTTGATGGCTATCTATTAATCGCGGCGACACCAGCCGATGGAAAGCCGTTGCGAGAAACGCTCAAGAACTTGCCTCGACGCGTCATGCCGGTTGAGCCTGCGATAAGGATCGTTGTCAGCCTTGCAAAATCCTTAGCGGCATTGCACAACCAGCAAATTGTTCATGGACGGATTGGGATCGATCAAGTTTGGTGGGACGGTAAGGAGAATGTAACGCTGCTGCGAGATCCTTTTTTCCCGCCGGTTACTCCCTTGGGCCACGACGCACCGACGGCCGTCGGCGTCGATAACGATCAAGATTTTCGAGTTCGATATGCCGCTCCCGAGTTTACAGCTCCGGGCCAAGAACCGACTTTGTCGACCGATGTTTACGCCCTTGGATGCTTATGGTGGGAATTGATGATGGGGCAGCTTCCCTATTCGGATACCATGATGGATCAAGTACCGACAGCCGCATCAAAATTTCCACTTACCATTCCTCGCGAACTTGGATTGGCAACTGGGCAACGACGTTGCTTAGAGCACATGCTCGCTAAAAATCCGAGCAATCGTTTTGCCAATGCAGTGGCACTTGTTGCAGCACTGGATATCGTCGATTCGAACAAACCCGCTCCGGTTGCGAGATCCAAGAGTGAGCCGTTGGCGCTAGCCACGGGTTCCGAAAGCGCGGGAAGCGATTTGAAGCGTCAAACGGTCAAAGAACCGGCGGCTAGCGCCGTGCCGCTCACGAGCGACAAGCCCGTTCCGGTCGCGAGTGACAAGCCGGTTCCAGTTTCGATCGTTACATTTGATCGGCTGGCTGTTACGACCGCGGCGAATCGTTCACGAAAGAAAAAATCTTCGCGACCAGTTTGGCTACTACCTGCAATGCTGGGTGGATGCGTTTTAGTGCTCGGTGGTTTGGTTGGAATCTTAACGTGGAATAACGACACTCGCGTCCCCTCAACTCCGCAGCCTAAGGTGGTTGAAAACACAATTCGTACATCAACGAGCCCCGAATCGAAAACTGAGACGCAAGTCGCGGCGATTCCTACCAAGAATCGGGTGACCGATCCGATTGAAGAACAGTTCATGATCGCCGCTGGCGACGCTACTTTACCGTGGGTACCACCACGCACGAGCCAACCCTACTCTTTAGAAATGTTCGCGCCGGGATGCCAAGGGTTCGTCTTTATTCGCCCTAAAGGTTGGTTGGATTCAGCTTCAGGTCAAGCTATTATTCAGTCGCTCGATCCATCGATTAAGGTTTTTTGGAAGCCTATTGAAAGTATTGTTCAGCCATTGATCGAATCGACGGAAGAAATTGCAATCGGACTTTATCCGGGCCGAAGCGATGGTTGGCCAGTTCTTGCGTATCGCGTTCAGCTCAGGCGGGAAACCTCGTTGGAGGAATTGAAGGCCAGTTTGCCGAACGCCGCTATTCAATCGGTCGCTGACAAGCATTCCATCCTTGTCAGCGGTGAGCAAGCGATCTTCTTGGGACTTGCAACTCAGGTGGAGGATGCACCACGTCAGATGATGGCGATTGGTCCGACTGCCTTAATTCGAGAGTTGGTAGATATCGATGGCGGCGGAGCGCCGTTGCGAAGACAGATGGAGCAGTTGTGGCAAGTAAGTGATGCGAAATCCGATTTAAGTTTCTTGGTTACGACAGGTTTCTTTTTCTCCGATGCTCGCAAAGTTTTGCCGACTATTTCGCCACGACTTCAAACGCTCTGTCGAGAACTGTTAGACGAAAAGACGCAAGCCTTGTTGATTACAACATCGCTAGAACCACAATGGTACGGCGAGATACGTGCTATGGGGCAATCCAATGACGATGCAACGCGGTTCAATAAAGACCTCAGCGAACGCATGGCAAGCATCGCCAATAGCGTCGAAGCCGAATTGGTAGCGGCCCCGGCCAGTCCGTATTGGCGAGCGTTGGCGCTCCGATTTCCTCAAATGCTGCGAGCTCTATCGCGATATCAGCGATTCGGCATCGAGAATGGGCAAGCGATCTCTAATTTTTACTTGCCTGCTTCCGCATCTGCTAACATGACCATCGCAACGTGGATGGCCATTCAAAAGCCGGCCGCTTCTGCGTCCAATTCAGCAGGCGAAACGACAGCGCCTGTCATCAAGAAACTAACCGGAGACGATTTGCTGGCGCATCCGGTCAGTATCAATTTCGAGCAAGAGCCACTCGATTCTGCGTTGGCGTTGCTCAACGAAGAAGTCAATCGCTCATTGCCAGAGGGATCGGGACCGATCGCGCTTTCGATTGACGGGAAAGCTTTTGAGTTGGCGAGTGTTACTCGAAATCAACAGATACGCGACTTTCGATTCAAAGACCAGCCGTTGCGCGCGTTGCTGACCGACTTAGCTGCGCGGGTTAATCCAGACCGAACCGTGAAATCTCTAACAGACGAGAAGCAGGCTGTTGTCTGGGTTCTTACAGAAACCGACGGCAAGTCAACGATCGCTTTTACGACTCGGCGGGGTATTGAAGGCACCGATCGAAAAATCCCGAAGGAATTTAGCTCGCCTTAATTCTCGTCGCTCTCGAAGATTCTGTTCGAATATGACGATTGTTCCGGTTGAAGAGGCACTCGAACGTCGGTTTGTTCGTTGCATCTCGCATTTTGAAAACTCTCTGACGATTTCCAGGACAACCGCGAAGAGCGACCTAGAATTCAGGAACATTTCGACGTTTCGCCGATCCGTGACAATCCACTATGTCTATTTGTACGCCATCTGAAATCGCAACAAGCTTCAATCCCGTCCTGCCGAAGGCCGACGTTGCAGATTCTTCGGCAACGAACGTCGTCGTGTTAGAGAATGGCAAGCGAGTTGAACTGACGGCATTGTCGTTTGATGAACTTACGCAGCTTCAGTGCGAACAAGAGCCGGCATTTGCAAAGCGAATTGTTGCGACAAAACGCGGCAGTCTGGAGCGTTCCGAGAGCATTCGTCTCGCTTATGAATCGATATGTACGATCCTCGATGAAATGTCGAGCCGCGAGGTAGTTGGGCAAACTTTATCGATGGGTATGGACAGTCGCTATACCCGATTTGCTCTCGAACAGCTCGAAGCACAACGCAGAAAAGGGATTGACGGAGGTGTCTTCGAATTGGGATTTGGGTCGGGAATTTTCCTTCAAGCAGCTTCATTGGCAGGGCATCGAGTCGGTGGTCTGGAAGTCACGAGCCAACTATTCGAGGAAGCTAAAGCTAAGCTACCGAAGCAAGACCAACCCAATCTTCTTTTGGGTGATTTTTGCTCCATCGATCTTCGCGGGGAGCAAGAGAGCTATTCAATCGCCTACTGGAACGATGTTTTTGAGCACATCCCAGTCGACGAAGTTTCCGAATACATTCAGCGGCTCTATCGACTTTTGAAGCCTGGCGGCATGTTGATTACGATCACTCCAAATTGGCATATGCGGCCCAGCGATGTGACGACACTCTTTTCGGCATCTCGAACGGAACCGGTCGGTTTTCATTTGAAGGAGTACACGCTCGGTGAGGTGCGACAACTTTTATTCAACGCGGGTTTCGAAACCGTGCACACGCCATGGTTCATCAGTTCGAGAAAGTTCTACTATTCGAGCAAATTGGATGTGACTGGATTGAAGTCGTTGATGGAACCGCTCTTGGAGTTTTTGCCCTTCAAGGTCGCGGTACAAATGTGCCGTCGATTCGGTCTGAGTTGTACGATTGCGACGAAAGGAAACTAGGGGCAGGTTCGGCAGATTTCGCATTCGATGACTTTCAATGGGATGTCTTGAATGAATTCACAACCTTGTAAATCCATCTGCAATGACGACGCATACTAAAAAGACTAAAGGTTCTTGCGGAAATAAGCTGCTGAATTCAAAGTTAGTGGCTGGTCGCGAGCCCTCCGGTTTCTCGGCACCGGACGGCTTGCGCCGTTCCGCTAAAACCGGGACGGATTGCCAGGCAGCTCCAATCGAATCGACAAGTGGCGTCTCGGCGATTGGCGATCAATTCGCGCTTGGTCTATTGATTATGCTTGTGATCAATTTCGGCCAGCGCATCGTCGGGATCGTTCGGAACATTGGATTCTGCCACTTCTTGTCCGACGCAGAACTTGGCCAATGGGCGCTCGCGAATAGTTTCTTCATGCTCGCAGCTCCGCTGGCTGTTCTCGGTCTGCCAGGATCGTTCGGAAAGTTCGTCGAACATTTTCGTCATCGACTATGTCTTTCGACCTACTTGAAAAGAGTCGCTCTGGTTTGCACGGTAAGTGCCTTGGTGTTGTCCATCGTGATGCTTGTTGCCAGCGATACTTTTGCTTGGTTGGTTTACGGCTCGACGGCAAGCATTGAAATCATCGCCTTTACGGCGATCGCGCTCTTGGCCCAGATTGGCTACAACTTTGTCTATGATATTGCCCTTTCATTGCGTCAAGTTCGCGTCCTTTCGTGGATGCAGTTTGCCAATGGGATGTCATTTGCAATTGTAGGCGTCGCTTGTATCAGCGTCTCCAATCAATGGAGCGTTTTATTACCCTGCTACGCGGTCTCTTGTTTGGTGGGTGGCATTGTCGGCGGTTGGTGTGTATGGCGGAACTGTCACCAAGAATTTAGCAGTTCTGAACCGTTGGCGCATCAGGAAATGTGGCGACGTATTTTGCCGTTTGCCGTATTGCTTTGGATCAGCAATCTTTTGGCCGGTTCGTTTGAGCTGAGTGATCGATATATGCTACTGCACTTTTCGCCTGGCGGACAATCCGTCGGACAATCGATGGTTGGCCAATACTACTGTGGTCGCATGATTCCGAATCTGTTAACAAGTTTAGCTTTGACGCTCAGCGGAATCCTGCTCCCTTACCTAAGCGCAGATTGGGAAGCCAAGCGTTTTCAGGACATCCAACGCCGGATGGGTTACGTCCTCACCCTTTTTAGCTTGGCATTTACGGCTGCATCGGTTGCTGCGCTGCTCGTCTCTCCGCTTCTCTTCGATCTCATTTTTAAGGGAAGGTATGACGATGCCGAATCGATCCTTGGACTATCATTGCTGCAATGTATTTGGGCAAGTACAACGATGATAGCCGGCGCGTACTTGCTTTGCGCTGAGCGAGCTCGATTGGCAAGTATTAATCTGGCGATCGGGTTGGCGATCAATATTGGATTGAACATCCCGATGATACATTACTACGGTCTCAAAGGTTCTGTGATCGCAACGATGATTGCCAACGTCGTCGTTTTGCTGCTGACTTTGTATGGCATGAGTCGGACCGGCTGCAAAACGGATACTCGAACGTGGCTGTTCATTTTTTTTCCGGCTGTCCTGTTGTTGGGGACCAACTTGGCCGCCGCAAGCATCGCGATTTTAGTTGTACTTGCCGGTCGCACCGACTGGATACTCGATCGTCAAGATCGAATCGATATCGACAAATTAGTGCTGCCGTTGTTCCAAAAGGCTCGAATTCCAATGCAGAGCCTTTGGCCGATGGAGTAAACGCATGTGTGCCGGAAAAACAGGCAAGCCGCTCACTCATTGCTGGCGGGCGTATTTGCATGACTGAGTGCGTCGCGGAGTTGGATATGTCCTTCGTACAGCGTTCGTCCTAGGATGGCGGCGTGCGTTTGATTCTTCACGAGCTGATCAATGTCGGCCAAAGTTGTTACCCCACCCGAGGCGATCACTGGAAACGGGCTAGCTTCTTTCATCGCGATAAGCTGTTCAAAGTTTGGACCTGACATCATCCCGTCACGAGCGATATCGGTATAGACAACGGCAACGCAATCCGAAGTTTGATCGGCGATGCGTTTCACTAAATCGACAGCGCGTGTGGTGCTTGTCTCTAACCAACCTTCGGTAGCAACCATCCCGTTTCGAGCATCGAGTCCTAGCACCATGTGCCCTGAATATCGCTGGCACATTTTACCAAACCAAGCTGGCTCCTTGAGGGCAGCGGTTCCAACGACCAACCGCGACAAACCGAGCGACAATAGGCGTTCGATCGTCTCTTCAGTGCGTACCCCGCCTCCTAACTGAACAGGCTGCCCACCAGCGGCTGCGACTATATTTCGAATGGCAGATTCGTTGACAATCGATCCGCTTCTCGCGCCGTCCAAATCAACACAATGCAAAAACGATGCACCCTCGTCAAACCATCGCTTGGCCATCGCCCCTGGATCGTCGCTGAAGACCGTATCGCGATCATAGTCTCCTTGTTGAAGGCGAACGCATTGTCCATTGTAGAGGTCGATCGCAGGCCAAATTTCCATGTTGTATTGCTTGTTTGTAAATAAAGTGCGTTTCAAAATCTTATCAATACCGATAGATCATGGCTCAATGATCGATCGCGATCGCCCATATCGGTGGAATGCGTCGTAATAGTTGTAAGAAATTGGCTTGATTCGACATGGTTTTTTTCGCGGCGGTACGTGTTGCATTCTAGCGGTTTAAATTACCATAGCGAAGGAGGCTACTCGGCTATCCAGACATCCAATTTTTTATGCCATGCAATCTGAACAAGAATTTCTTGCGACTGCTGCCAAGCACCAGGAGTCCGGCGAACTCGACCAGGCCGAACGAATCTACGAACAGATCCTCCGACGGTCACCCGATTTTGCCGATGCCCTCGACCAATGGGGCCTTCTGCTGACGAAGCGTCAGCAATTCGATCGAGCCATTCAGCTTATCGAGAAGGCGGTGAGCAAAGAACCCAGTAACTTTCTCTTTCACTACCATTTGGCGTGGGCATACGAACTGGACGGAATGCTCGAACTGGCCGTTTCAAGCTATCAGCGATCGACCCAACTTCATTCTAGCTTGGCGGATGCTCATGTCGGACTCGGGTTAACGCTCCAAAAGCTTAAGCGATTCGACGAGGCGGCGGCGGCTTTTCAAAATGCGATTCAGTTGCGGCCTTTGGATTCCGAGCTGTACAACGCGCTCGGTAGGGTGCTAGCCGAACTTGGAATCCTCGACAATGCATTGGCGTGCTTTGAACATGCGATCAAACTTCAGCCGAACTACGCCGACGCGCACTACAACTTGGGGAATATTTTCCGGTTGCAAGACAAGCTACCGGATGCCATCAGAGCGTATGAGAACGCGCGTCGCCTGAATCCAGACTTTGTCAACGCCTACAATAATCTCGGCAATGTTCTGGTGATGATGAAAAAATACGACGAAGCAGCCGAGACGTTCCGTCAAGCGTGCCAAGTGCGGCCCGATTGTGCCGGCTTAATGACGACACTCGTCCATCAAAGACTTCACCTTTGCGACTGGAACGGAATCGAGGATCTGGCTCGCAATGCCATCGCGATCGCTGAACAAAAGCGCTTCCAAGAAATAGATTTGTTAATCACTCCATTCGAGTTCCTTACGTTGCCGGTTGTTACGTCCGCTGCTTTGCAACATCAGTGTAACCGGCAATGGTCTCGCCGCGTTAGCGACGAAGCCGGTTGTCCAGTTGGCGATTCAAGTCGATTCTCTGCGCGACCGGCTCGATCGAAGATTCGATTGGGATACTTGTCCAGCGATTTCCACAATCATGCCACGGCATGGCTTGCAGTAGAAATGTTTGAAGCCCACAATCGCGATGAATTCGAAGTCATCGCGTATTCGTTTGGTCAGGACGATAGGAGTGCCATTCGAGGTCGTTTGGTCGATGCCTTCGATCGCTTTCATGACATTAAGGCTTGTTCGCATCGACAAGCGGCGCAACGGATCTGCGACGACGAGATCGATATCCTGGTCGATTTAAAGGGGTATACGACCGGCAGTCGCGCTGAGATCTTGGCGTTGCGACCGGCACCGATTCAAGTCAACTACCTTGGCTTCCCGGGCACGATGGGAGCAGATTTTATCGACGCGATTATTGTCGATGCGTTTGTTGCGCCAACCGATCAGCAGCCTTTCTTTACTGAACGCTTGGTCCACTTGCCAGGTTGCTATCAAGTGAACGATCGCCATCGAAAGATATCGCCAGAGACGCCATTGCGAAGCGACTGCGGATTGCCGGCGGACGGACTAGTGTTCTGTGCATTTAACTCAAGCTACAAAGTAACGCCTCGAATGTTTGATACGTGGGTAAGGCTGCTCGATGCAATCCCGACAAGTGTGCTTTGGCAGATGGAATCCAATCCGTATGTGCAAGGAAACCTTCGAAGAGAAGCGACTGAGCGGGGGATTTCACCCGATCGGTTGGTCTTCGCGCCGATGGTTCCGCATGCCCAGCATTTGGCGAGGCACCGACTAGCTGATCTTTTTTTGGATACTTTTCCGGTCAACGCACACACGACAGCAAGCGACGCGCTTTGGATGGGCCTGCCCATCATAACCCTAGCCGGCGAAACCTTTGTTTCACGCGTTGCAGGCAGTCTCCTCAACGCACTCGGACTTTCCGAATGTATCGCATCGAGTTTCGACGAGTATGAATCGATCGCATTGCTTTATGCACAGGACCCGAAAAAGCTCGAAGCACTTCGGTCGCGGCTCACATTGCAGCTAGAACAGGCTTCGCTTTTCGACGGACGAGTGTTCGCAGGCAACATCGAAGAAGCCTATCGAGTAATATGGAACGACTACCTCGCCCAAAGGAAATCTTGATAAACACGTCGCTGGACTCTAGAAACGCCGGATTTGCGATCGAATGTTCTTCGGTAACGGTACGATTCATCGATCGACGCACGTTCCAACAGCGGTCGATTTTGAACCGTATGGATTTGCAGGTGCCAGCAGGCAAGGTCGTCGCCTTGCTAGGGAAAAGTGGTTGCGGTAAGAGTACGTTGCTTCGAAGTATTGCGGGCCTACAATCGATTGATGAAGGCCGTATTCTGATCGATGATCGATCGATCGAAGATGCTCGCGATTCTTTGGCCTTCGTGTTTCAAGAGCCGGCTTTGTTGCCCTGGCGTACGGCGATTGAAAACGTATGCTTGCCGCTTGAATTGCAAGGCAACGTTAATCGAGTCGAGATTCATCGACGGGCTATTCGGATTTTGGATAGCGTTGGTTTCACGCATTCCGATTTTTCGAAATTGCCGTTGCATCTTTCCGGCGGGATGAAAATGCGAGCGTCGTTGGCCCGAGCATTGGTTACCGAACCAACTTTGATGTTGCTCGATGAGCCATTTGCGGCGCTTGATGATATCCTTCGCTGGCGACTGAACGAAATGCTGCTCGAGCTGTGCAATGCGCAATCGCGAACGATACTCTTTGTAACCCACAATATTGCTGAAGCGATTTTTTTGAGCCATCAAATCGCGATCCTGCATGATGGAGAGATCGCCCGTTGGATCGATAACCCATTGCCGCAGCCTCGATCGTCGAACTTGCGATCTTCAACTGAATTTGCCCAATTCTACGGCCAAATATCGAAGTCTCTTGCCGAAATTTCACTGGATGATAGGGCCTGAACAAACGTTGAAAATGAGCGAAAATACTGAAAAAGTATCTGGCGGACGGAACCTAAGAATAGCCATCTTGGGACGTCTTTTCGCACCGTTACTGGTCTTGGTTTTGTTGGTGATTGTCTGGCAGGTTGCGATCATTTTTTTTAAGATTCATCCGATCATTTTGCCGACTCCACTGGCGGTCTTCCAGTCTTTTTGGACCGAACGATCAATACTTGCGAAAGCCGCATTCATTACCGGTGCGGCGGCATTGTGCGGTTTGGTAACAAGTGTCGTATTGGGCGCGATGATCGCCGTGCTCTTTAGTCAATCCGCAAAACTTCGAGCGGCGTTCTATCCCTATGTCATTTTTTTGCAGACGGTTCCCATCGTCGCGATTGCACCGCTACTGATCATCTGGTCCGGCAATAATTTCCGCACGATCGTTTTGGTCTCTGTCATCATTAGCATCTTTCCGATCGTATCGAATACCACCGCAGGGTTACTATCGATCAACGAAAATTTACGAGACCTATTTCGCGTAAATGATGCCACGCGTTGGCAAACACTTATTAAGTTGCGAGTTCCAGCGGCGGTCAGCCATCTCGTGTTGGGAACTCGAATCAGTTGCGGATTGGCCGTAATCGGCGCGATAGTGGGCGAGTTCTTTGTCGGCAACAGTGGCGCCTACGATGGGCTTGGAACGATTATGACGCAATGGCAAGGACGACAATACACCTCGGCGTTAATCGCGGCCGTTCTCGTGAGCACGCTGTTAGGAGTTTTGTTCTTCGGGTCGATTAACCTTCTGAGCCGAACAGTACTGCGACGATGGACTTCGGCTGCGAATCTCGAATCGGAGTAGTGCTTTGTCAAACGGATTTGGGTATAATCCGATCGAACAGATGATTGCGTTCGATACTCGATAGATTACGCGGTTCGTTTTATGCAAAAGTTGAGTCAACTATCGTGGGGTAGTATGGTTTGGTTATTGATTCTGGTGGCCATCGTTGGATGCTCTAACGAATCGGTACCGAGTTCTGCGTCGAAGAACAAAAGTGAGTCCAGCGCAGATCAGTCAAAAGTCGAGAAGATCAGTCTGCTACTGAACTGGTATCCAGAAGCGGAGCATGGCGGGTACTACGCGGCATTGGTGCATGGGATTTTCAAAAAGCATGGGCTGGACGTCGAGATTAAGCCGGGCGGAAAAACCACGGTGGTGCCACAAGAACTGACGATTGGGCGAATTCAATTCGGCGTTGGCAATGCCGACGATGTACTGATGGCTCGCGAGCAAACGGCGTCTCTAGTCGCGCTGATGGCACCGATGCAAATGGGACCTCGCTGCATCATGGTTCGCGAAGATTCGGGGATTCAGTCGTTTGAAGACTTAAAGAACCTAACGCTTCAGATCGATCCGGCACGTCCTTATATTCCGTTCATGCTCAGCAAGGGGCTCTTGAAGGAAAACGTGAAGACGGTTCCCTATTTCGGAACGGTTGCCCAATTGGTCTCGGATAAGCGGACGGCTCAGCAGGCTTATAGTTTTAGCGAGCCGCTGATGGCCGAACAGCAAGGCATTAAAGTTCGCAACCTTATGATGTCCGATATTGGATACAATCCCTACGCGAGCGTTTTAATTAGCACCGAAGAGTATTTGGCCAAGCGTCCCGAGATTGCTACCAAGATGGTCGCTGCTTGCGTGGAAGGGTGGGGCAAGTATCTCGAATCGCCAGAAGAGACCAATCGTTATATTCTGTTGCAGAATCGCCAAGGAATGACCGAGGAGGCATTGGTTTATGGCGTCGCCAATCTCAAGCCGCTTTGCATTCCGCCAGGTTTCGACGCATCCCAATTGGGTGCGATGGAGCTAGGTCGATGGACAACGCTTGCGAACCAACTCCGTGATCTCGGCATGATCTCGGAGAAGGTAAAACCGGCAGAGGCTTTTTCGACAGATTACTTGCCGACGAGGTAGTCTTTTCAGGGTGTGCCACCCGATAACTATCGTTGCGAGAGTTCGTGAACCATGTCGACCAAAGCGATGACGTTATCGACAGGCGTGTGCGGAAGAATCCCGTGTCCTAAATTGAAGATATGACCGGCTCGTCCGCCCGCTTCATCGAGAACACGTTGAACTTGTGAACGAATGACTTTGCGATCGGCAAAGAGTATCGTTGGATCCAAGTTTCCTTGAACGGCTCGATCGACGCCGACCATATCCCAGCCAGTGTCGAGTGGTACTCGCCAATCGAGTCCGACAACCGTTCGTGCGTCGCCTCGCAACAGCGATGTGAGCATTGGATTGCCGGTTGCAAAATTGATGATTGGAACACCGGGGACAATGGATTCGATGATTTGCAACATGTAGGGCCGAATGTACGTTCGATAGTCATACTGCGATAAGCAACCAGCCCACGAATCGAAAATCTGGACGCACTGTGCACCGGCTAAGATTTGTGCATTCAAGTATAAAGCGATGGAACGCGATAGTTTTCCCATCAACTCGTGCCATGCCTCGGGCGAATTATACATGAGGCATTTGGTATTCAAGTAGTTTCGGCTGCCGCTCCCTTCGATCATATAAGACGCGAGAGTGAACGGGGCTCCGGCGAATCCGATCACCGGGATCTTAGGCGAAAGGGCGGCTCGAGTATGTCGAACGGTTTCGATAACAAAATTGAGTGGCTCGATCGATTCAAGCTCTCGCACTCGCTCGACATCCTTGGGTTGTCGGATCGGATTATGAATCACGGGACCATCGCCGGCGCTGAATTCGAGATTCATTCCCATCGGTTCGAGGATCGGCAACAGGTCCGAAAAGATAATAGCCGCGTCGACGCCAAGCTTCTCGACAGCCGTTACCATGACTTCGGCGCAAAGCGGAGCGTTTTTACAAAGCTCTAAGAAACCGATCTTTTCGCGAACAGCTCGGTATTCGGCCATATATCGACCGGCTTGTCGCATCAGCCAAACTGGGGTGATCGCGGAGGGCTGACGACGACAGGCTCGCATAAAAGGACTGTCGTTTGCATCTTGAAGTCGATCCTGAGTCTCGCGAGGCATCACGGCGGCACGAGCAGCCTCGGCTTGAGGCCGCAATCGCTTGGCTGCGAGCAACCGATTGGACTTCTCGGCTGCCGATTGAACGAGGTGTCCCATTTTTGGATGCTCGGGTTCAAAGTCGAAACTGATCTCCAAATGCTGGAGCATCTCGGATGTCGTCGGTCCAATCGAGACCACGATCATGGTGTCGAGTGCTTGACGAAGTTTTTCTTCGACGCCCATTTCCTTAGCTAGTCGGATCAAGTTTACTGCTTGATGGGCGCTGGTGAACAACAAGCAGTCTCGCTCCCCTTCGATGATGCTGGTGATATTGTTTTCAAGTGGTTGCGTATCTTCGGGCAATTCCCACTGATAGACGCGGCACTGAACGACCCGGGCACCACGGGCTTCTAATCCACCGATAAACGAATGGTTGGTCACTCCATATTCTTGCAGTCCAACGGCTTGATTGGCTAACGGGACGTGGGTATCTAAAAGCTGAAGGACCTCTCGCCACGTGTTGGGCTCGGGAACGCGGTGAGTCGGTGTCAGGCCGGATTCTCGCATTGCCGCAACCGGTTTTGGACCGCGGGCGATGGTCGTAATATCGGAGAGAGTGTCGATGAGTTGTTGGCGATTGACGTGTTTCTCGACCGCATTCAAAAAATGCTTGAAACCGACGCCGGTTGTAAAAATGACGACATTGATTTCACCCATCAGAATTCGGTGGGCAAAATCGATGGCTTCTCGATTGTGTTCAATCGGCACCTCACGCATCGAGGGGCTGACGAATGCCTTTCCTCCGAAACGCTCGATCAAGCGACTTAAGTCATCGCTACGTCGGCTTTCGAGGGCGGCAACGCGAAGTCCATTGAAAGAAGGAGTCGAAATCGTCATGTTCTTGCTGGCTCTTTTTCGTCGGGGTGTTCGCGATCAGCGATGTTTGAATTACATTGGTAAGGGTACGTTACTAGCGTATGCTCGCCCCCCCAAATCCTGGTAGGGGGCTTGTCGAGCTCCCGCCTTGTTTTTGGATAAATAAGTGTCCGGTACCTTTTGCCGGAACGGCCCTTCGGGTGCTTTGCACAAAAGGTACCGGACACTTAGTTATCGGCTTATTTTTGACTTTAACCTGCATTCCTTCAGGCCGATCTCGGCTTGTTCGAGAGATACTCCTATGAAATCGTTTTTTGATGAAATATTGCAAACAGCATCGGGCGAGGGCCCGCAGGCAGCCGCAGCTCGCTTGGTTGACCACCTTCGACAAGCTGGTCAATATCCCGAGTTGTTCGAAGCCCTCAAGATGCAGAAGCGATTGGAGCTAGGGTTAACCGCTGTTGGACTCGAATCCGATCCGCCCCTTTCGACCGAACATATGGACGCCATCGAGAGCGGACTCATTGCAGGCTGTCACGAAGTAGGGACAGCCTTGCTCCGTCAAGGCCGACTGGCGGATGGGTGGCTTTATATGCGACCGGTCGGCGATTTTCCGGCTACTCGAGACGCGATGAAAGATCTCGAAGTCAACTCGGATAACCTTGAAGATTTTCTCGGAATTTTTATCCATGAAGGGGTCGACATCGCCAAGGGGGTGCAGCTTTCATTGGAACATCGCGGCACGTGCAATACCATTTCGATGATGGAGTCGATCGTCTCTACGCGGAGCCGTAGTGACCAGCAAGCGGGAGTTGGCGTATTGTTGCGTCATCTTCACGATGAGTTGCTAACGGCAGTTCGCAGCGATTTGTCGAGACGCGATGGAGGCTGTCCGTCCGGCGATACGCTTGCCAGTATCCTTGTACAGCGTCCAGACTTACTTCGCGAGGGAACCTATCATATCGATACCACGCACATCGCGTCGGTTGTACGTCTTTCGCGAGTCCTTGATAATCGCGAAGAGTTGGCATTGGCATTGGATCTTTGCCGATACGGTCGCGAATTGGGACCGGGCTATCAGTATCCAAGCGAAGAGCCATTCGGTGAACTTTATTTGATGACGAGCTACTTCATCGGTGCCTTGTTAGGCGAGAATGTCGAGTCGGGGTTGCATCAGTTTTTGCGCAAAGCCGAATCGCTCGACACGGAACAGCATGGAACCGTCGCGATCGAGACCTACGCCGACTTGCTGGCGAGAATCGGTCGGTATAGCGAAGCGATTGCGTTCTTGATCAAACGCATGCCGGTTGGGATGCGGCCATTTGGAATCGCACCGTCGCTTTTGGAACTATCGAGTCTTGCCGGAAACTTCGTCCCGATGTTGGAGCAATCGAAGAATCGCAGCGACCTACTCGGTTACTCGGCAGCCCTCTTGCAGTCGCTTTCTTCCGACGTTTGAACAAAAAGCAGTCTGCAAAATCAGCCGGAACGCGTTAGCGTCCGGTTTCCCGGCAATTCGAGCAAACCGGGTGCTGACGCACTCCGGCTGATGAATAATCCAGGCTAGCCGCCGACGGCTTACAACGACGGACAATTATTTAATTTAGGACAGTCGTTGCAATAAGTTGCCGAATACAGATCTGGATTTCAAAGATTGCGCAAGAATTGCACCGCGAGTTCGACTTCTGCGAAGCTGGTCTTTGAGGCTTCGCGATCGATTACAAATGCACCGCTAAATCGTCGTTCTTCAAGAATGGCGGCGATCTCTGGGAATTCGGCAAGCCCTCGACCAAGCGGTACGTCCATTCCCCTTCCCTTTGCTCGATCTTGAATTGCGTCCTTGGCATGGACCAGCAAAACATGTTGCGAGATCGACCGCAGGTCGTTGAGGTCATAGCCGTTAGCGATCAAGTTGCCGGGATTCAACGTAACGCCAAGAGATCCTTCAGGCAGAGCTTCAATTAATTTCAGAACATGCGCGAGCGGCTCAGAACCGGTTTCGCACCCCAAAAAAGCGCCATGATGCTGAGCAAATCGTCCGAGATCGCTTAGCACGCTGCGGAGCATTTCATGGCTCGCATCTTCGAATGATTCCGGGATCCGACCAATTTGATTCACGACGACGCGCGCCCCAAGCTCGCCAGCCATCTTCATCACGTCTTTGGTTGCAGCTACCCGCCGATCGAGCTCATCAGGACAATCGTATCCGCGTCGCGTTTGAAATCGAACCGCTACAATCCGCATATTGAGATCGCTCAACATCTTTCGGATTTGTCGCAAAGCAGTCCCGGAGACTTCGGATGGACGAAGTTCCGTGCGAGCGTCGATCTCAATCGAGTCGACCTTAAGGGAAGCTGCGGTCAGCAAAGCCTTTTTGAACGGTTGACCAAACGATGACAACTGGACTCCGACTTTGATGCCTGGCACGCTTGTTACGATCCCTATTGAAAAGAAGTGCGCTGACGCGATGACTCGACTATTCCAGCGATGCATTCTAACCAGCTTGCTCTTGTCGTCTATGATGGCGCAGCTTGTCGCCGAGTCGAAAATGGCTTTCAGAGCCGATTTTGGCTATGCGGAAGATAATAATCGCGACGGATGGCCGGACCAATGGCGCCGACGCACCGACCGTGACCATCCTCGATTCGTCAAAATGGGGATCGTTTCACGCTCTGAAATATCGTCGGAAGATCTTTTGCAGATTCGACGTGGGCTAACCCAATGGTCTTTGGCTTGGGAACAAGGCAAATTGCCGGGCGATACCATCCCGGAAAGTATCCCTCGTTCCATCGACGCATTTTTGGAAACCAACGTAGCCAACACGTGCTTTGAAATCTCGATGAATGGCGGGGCGGCGCAAATCGAGAGCGCGACTTTCCCGATCGACTCTCGTAATGCCTATCGTTTTCAAATGCAAACGATGGCCGAAATCATCGATCCTTTTATTGCGGAAACTTCGATAATCTGGCTCGACAATCACGGAACCGAGCTTGCCAGACAGACGCTCTCACCGATTGCAAAATCGGTAGCGTGGCATCTGGTACAAATACCGGAGATCACCGGCATTCCTAGCGGAACAAGTTCTGCGAAAATCAGATTATCCGTTCAACCTACCGGCTCACAATCCATTGAGTCGATCGTACGGTTTGATCGCATCCGTGTTGATCGCATTCCACGAATCGAGCTCGACTTTGCACCTGAATCGCGAATCGTTAAAGTCGACGAACCGTTCGAAGTCGTGTGCCGGCTCAACGATGTCGCTCCTGCGACTTCGCAAGTTCGACTGGCGGCCCGCGATCATAATGGTGAAGAAGTCTGGCAAGAGACCAAAGCACTCGACACGAGCGTGGCAGACGCTAATGATACGGTTCGGGCGTTGTGGAAAATATCGATTCCGAAGGCAGGATTTTATACGCTCTCGGCGAAAGTCATCGACGTAGAAAAATCGCAATCGCAGAAGCAAACAACTTTCGTCGTTATGCCGCGCGAGAAATCATCGAAGCAGTCAGTAAATAGACGCATAGGCTGGAGTTTCCCTGAACTCGGCAAGTCGTTCCCGTTTGGACGTGTCCCATCGATCGTAGAATATGCTCATGTCGGTGGCGTCAAATTCTCAGTTTGGGTCACCGAGCAACCGGCAGTCGACAATCGATCGTTTAGTTGGTTAGTTGAGACATTGGTATCCAAAGGGGTAAAGTGTGTCGGTGTTGTCGACGCGCCACCCGTTGAAATGCAAGCCAAGTTTCCGGAAAAGAACGGCAAGTCGCTGGCAAGCTTACTCGACTTCACAAATGTTTGGCAGCCGATGTTTGATCCGCTTTGGCGTCGGACGTCGCTCTATCTATCGCAATATCAAATCGGCTGGGAACGCGACGCCTCGCTCGAACAGCATAGCCATTGGCAAACGAACCTCGCTGAATTAACAAAACAGATTCGAGCTGTAGGCGCAGAAGCTCAACTGACTCTTCCATGGAATGCCTTTTCCGAACGTCCTGAAGACAGCGTGAAGCCTGGGACAGCGCCATGGAATCGAATTCTTAGCTACACATCACCGCTGATGACAGCCGCTGAAATTGCGACTTTTAGCCAATTGCCGCACGTCAATCCGAAGCAAAACTGGATTTCGGTCGACCCTCTCCCAAGGAAGCAATACAGTCTTGAAGATCGAGTTCGCGACTTAGCACAGCGACTCGTTGCAGTCCATCAATATCAGTGGGAGATGGCATGGGTTTCCGATCCAACGTCCCCCAGCCAAGGAATTCTGGATCGGCACGGTGGACCCGACGAATTGCTGCTCCCCATCGAGCAGTTGGCATTGGCATTGAACAACAGTCGTGACTTTGAAACCATTCAACTCAACGAAAATCTTCATGGGATTTTATTCAGTGTCGATGAGCAAGAACGGATGATTGTGATAGCCGAGAAGGCGATGGAGACGGGAGTCTATTTAGGCAGCGAGATGTCCGCCGTCGACGTTTGGGGAAGGAGCCTAGACTCGAAGTCGCGTTCGGTGAATGGTGTTGAGACAGAATTCATTACGTTGAACCAATGGCCTGTCATTCTTTCCAATGTTGACCGAATGCTGGCTCGATGGCAGATCGATGTTCATATCGAGAACTCTACGATTGAGAATCGCGTCGGGCTTAGTGAACCGCTGCGCATTCGATTGCTGAACCCGGAAGCAGACGCGATAAGTGGAACGATCGAAGTCGTTGCTCCACATCTGCTTCAGGACGAGCGATCATCGATCGGTTTCACCGCTAAAGAAAGGTCTAGAAGTACTTTCGAAGTGCCGATGAGGCTTCGCTATGATGCCATCCAATCGGTCGAACCGCTAGATATCGTCATCACTTTAGATCAGGAACCCGCTCGTGCCTTCGTCGTACAACGCAGCGTGCAAGTTGGACTTAAGGATTTTCAAATCGAGTCGCAAGCTCGAATCGACGAACGTGGCTATGCGATTGTTGATCTTGAAATGCTGAATCAAAGTGACCAAGTCGCTAACTTTGACTGCACGCTAGTTCTTCCCAATAGGCCTCGCCAAAAATTCCAAATGATACGCCTCGAAGACCGAAAGAGCCGCACCATCGTCATTCCAGACGGAGCTGATTTACAGGGTCAATCGCTCTTGCTTCGATGCGAAGAAATCGGATCGGGACGCGTTCTAAATCATCGCGTCGATTTCAAATAGGCTAGGCAAGTTCGAATATACGCGATGTGAGCCGAACGCGCTAGCGTCGGGCCGTTGGCGGGAGAACACAGCGATTCAGCGGCCGGCGGCTAGCGCCGTCGGCTAGCGCCGGCGGCTCACTATCGTTTCAAAAATGGCTGCTTGGGACTGTCGAATTAGCGCTCTGCTTTTCGAGCGTGATCAAAACACACTTGAAAGATGGCGTTTTGGATTTCGGATCCGCCGTTCTTGGCACGAGTACATTCGACTCGGGATAGTACATCAAAGCGTTGCCGGCTCGAATCTCCGAATACGATCTGGCCAATATATCGCGCATCTCTCCCGTCGAACTGCGTATCGTTATCAATTCGTCTTCGGTCAATTCGTACTTTTGCATATCGGATGGATGGAGCAGGATAACATCGCGGCGATCTTGATGACGATATAAATCGTAGTCTTCGTAGACGACCGTGTTGAATTGTCCTTCGCTCCGCACGGTCATCATCCGCAATTGATTCTCCCCACCGAACAGTGGTGGCAGGTTGTGCGAGAAGAGATTGGCACGTCCATTGGCAGTCTTGAAACCGACGTCATGAAATGTACGACCTTCGATTTGGAATTCTTTTTTGGTTTGATCAATCGATTCGATGGCAGCGAAGCCAGGAACAACCTTGGCGATCCACTGACGAATCGTATGGGTTTTCTCCATCAGCGACCAATCGATCGACTGGTTCGACTGTCCCAAGAGGCTACGGCCAAGTTCCGCAATCACTTGCACTTCGCTTCTCGGCCCAGGCAATCGACGTGGTCCGCCATCGCTGAGTCGCACGTAGTTGAACATCGATTCTTGCGTTGTCGGTTCGGGTTCTTCGTCGCGAGCCAGAACCGGCAAGATGATCGTTTCGCGCGCCAAGCCATTCGCGTGTCCCGTATTGAGCGTCGTGCTTAGCATGACCAGCATCTCTAAGCGACTGAGGGCTTGGCTGGCAAATTTTGCATCGGGACACGAACCGAAAAGATTGCCGCCCAAACAAAGCCCAAACTTAAGCTTCTGTTCATAGGCCGCCTCGACACACGCGAGCGTATCTAAGCCAGGTGAAGTCGGCAGTCGTATGCCAAATTTTTCCGTCAAGTTTTTAAATAGCTCATCCTTGAGTTTTGGCGTGACACCGACGCTTCCAATTCCTTGAATATTCGAATGGCCACGAATCGGCATCACACCCGCACCTGGTTTGCCGATCATCCCTCGCAAAAGAGCCAGATTGACGATCGCTTGGACATTCTCGACGCCGTGAACGTGATGGGTAATTCCCATCGTCCATGAAAACACGCTGGCTTTGCTTTGGCTATAAACCTTCGCAATTTCACGAATGGTCGCTTCTGCAACTCCACATTTATCAATTATTTCGGACCACGGCACGGCATTCAACGAAGCGAGGTAACCGTCGAGATCATTGCAGTTGGCTTTCAAGAACTCGATATCATGCGATCCCATCTCGACGACCGCTTTGGAAATTCCAGTCAGCAAAGCCAGATCGCCGCCGATGTGAGGCTGTACAAAATGCGTCGCGATTTCAGTGCCGAAGAGCATGCTCCAAGCATCGCTGGGAACCTTGAATCGCACCATGCCGAGTTCACGGACTGGATTGATGACCACTACTTTTCCGCCACGTCGACGCAGGTGCATCATCGTCGTCATCAATCTCGGATGATTGCTCGGCGGATTGCCACCGATGACAAAGAGCGTGTCGGCATGATCTAGATCATCCAAAACGATCGTCGCCGTGCCGGTTCCGATCGAACTTGAAAGACCTACTCCACTGGCTTGATGGCAGAAGTAGCTACAGTTATTGACGTTGTTCGTTCCGTAAACGCGGGCCAACAACTGCAAGAGAAAGCCAGCCTCGTTGCTGCTTCGACCGCTGAAATACCAAAACGTTTCGTCAGGTATCAGCGTTTTTAACTTGGCGGTAATACGCTCGAAGGCCTCGATCCATGTAATCGTTCGAAAATGGGTCTCGCCAGCCTCGTAGAGGACCGGTTGAATCAATCGACCACTGGTCTCAAGTTGTCGAGGCGTCCAACGACTCATTTGCGCAACACTGAATTTGGTCCAAAAGTTGGCGGTGATGGCCGGTTGCATATCGGCGGCCATCGCTTGAATCGATTTCTTACAAACTTCCGGGAACGAACCGCGCTCATTGACCATTCCGCCGTGCTGACCGCCCATTCCAAGGGCGCATGTCTTGCAAGTATTCTTGCTTCGCAAAGCTCGATAGAACTTAAAATTGAATAAGCCGCCAGCTTCCCATGCTTTGCGGAAAGCATATCGTACGGCTTGCCAACCACCGCCAGCATCTAGAGACTTCATAAGCGTTGGGTCGTTCGTTATTACGATCAAAAAAAGGGTTGCTGGATATTGTATAGTATGAGTAAAAAAACGCTTTAATCGGGGAGCTTTTTGACTCGTATGTTTCGCAGAAATGTAACGCTCTCTGGATCATGAGCTTGTAAGGCTAACGCGCCGTGGGAAAGCACGCGTTCCTCTCGCCCTTTCTTGCGGGCCGGTTTGACTTCCTCGGTATAGTCGACGACGCTCTTGCCGTTGATGTTAACGACGATATGTTTCCCGCTGACGATCAGGTGATACTCGAACCATTCGTTGTCGTTGACTGGCGATTGATCGAGATCTTTGACGTCGACCAGGCTGCCGGTTTTGCGGGGGTCTTTGACGAACGATGTATTGATCTGCGCTTCGTACCCTTTCTTTAAGCTCCCTGGCCCTCGATTTTCGGTATGAAAGAAAATGCCGGAGTTGGCGCCAGGAAGCGTCTTGATGTCGGCTTTGAATTCAAAATTCTTGAGGTCCGCGAAACCTTCTTTCATGCAAAACAAATGAGCCATGCCTCCTTTGAATTTGAGCTCGCCATTTTCGACCGAAAATGATTCAGGCTTTTCGTTCGGCGCCCAACCAGCCAACGTTTTGCCATCAAACAGACTTACCCAATCGTCGGCTCGGAGCGAGTCGGACATGACGAGGGTTCCAAACAGGATGGCAAAGAATCTAAACGTAGACGCGTTGGTCCACAAAAGGCTTTTCGATATCGGTTGCATTTTATTCAATTACTTTTCCAAAGTTGAGGAGTTGGTAGGCCAAGCAAGAAATCCTGGAGTCGCGACGCGGATGCTCCAGAGTTTATGGCCGGCGGTAATAAAAAGCGTTTGTCGGTCTGAGCCGCCAAACGCACAATTGGTAATCATATCGATCGGGACGGGAATGATATCGTGCAAAGTTCCATCTTCGGACGAAATAACGTAAATCCCAGCTTTGTGTTTTTTGGCGGTTTCATGAGGAGGAGCAGGATGGTTTTGACCGGCGGCAACATATAGTCGACCCTCCTGATCGATCGCCATTCCATCCGGTCCTCGCTCGGTTCCCCAATCGAACAATACTTTGCGACTGCCTGGTACAATATCGCGTTGAGCCGAGAATTCAAAACGCAGCAGCATTCGAGAAAATCCGTGATCATCGTTAGCGTTATCGGCTACGAAAAGAAAACGTCCATCCGGTGAAACCGCGATACCATTGGGGCGGCTTACTTCGTCAAAAAGAATTCTTGAAACGCGACCTTCAGGGCCAACACGATAAACTCCTTCGATCGCTTTGCCTTGATGGTCTAACAACTCGACATCCGAACGATCGCCATAGCGTGGATCGGTAAAGTAGATATTGCCTAACGAGTCCAAGGTGATGTCATTCGGTGAGTTGAATCGCTTTCCCTCATAGCGATCGGCTAAGACCGTAACGGTTCCGTTCAGTTCGGTTCGCGTCAGGCGACGATTGCCCCCTTCGCGTCCTCCTTCGCAACATAGCAGTCGACCTGTTTTGTCGAAGACCAGTCCGTTGGCTCGGCCCGACGGTGTCCGAAAGACTCGGATGAATCCAGCGGCATCCATTCGCATGATTCGATTGTTCTCGACATCGGAAAAATAGACGCTGCCGTCGGGATGCCAAGCAGGACCTTCGGTGAATGCGACCTGGCCTAGTTCCTTCAATTCCTCGCCGTTTGCGTCATCCTTCTGGGCGCCCGCCAAATGCGAAAAAAAATGTGTGACGATCAGCACGAGGCAAAACGGCAGGGAACGCGGAATGACCATGATCTCTCTCTTTTAAGGAATCTCGATGCGAACACTATTCAGCTCAGATAACTCGATCGATTACTCGGGTAATGGTTTAGAACGCGTTTCGGGGGCCCAGAAGATAACGATGATTCCAAGATATAAATGCACTGATGTAACTGCAAGCGGCAGGATAGCCGCCGTGAAGACCGGCATACGTCTGCTTGTCCGCGAACCATGGCAGGAGGGCCCCCATTTGCAACGTGCCGATCGCCGCGATAATGCGTCCAAAATTATAGGCGAAGCCTTGGCCGGTAGCTCGGATTTTGGTCGTAAATAGCTCCGTCAAATAGAGTGGCAGCCAGCCATAAAATGAAGACGTACAGACGCCGAGCAAAAAGACCCAGACAAGAAATGAAGTGCTGAAGGTCGAGTGCATCTGATAAAAAACTGGCTCTTCCGCAAAATCTGTGGGTCAAAATTGACTATTTATCGTTACGAATAGAAAACCGAAGTTTCAACGGACACCCGTTTCGCATTGGATTTTTG
>JAWXCK010000112.1:0-93063 GCA_034408855.1 Pirellulaceae bacterium | reverse complement strand
GGTTGTTTTTCTTCAACTTTGGACATCGGAGTGATGCCTCAAAAATCCAATGCGAAACGGGCGTCCGTTGAAACTTCGGTTTTCTATTCGTAACGATAAATAGTCAATTTTGACCCACAGAATCTGCGGAAGAGCTTAATGTTTTTCATTTTTCCATCGCTGGCGATACGCTCGAAATGAGAGAAGAATCCGTTTCGGGTAGCGATGCTGAAACAATCCCGGTGATCGGCATCGAACTTGATGGCGTACAGACTTCATATACCCTCGTTTCGGATACTACGAACTAGTCGATTGTTTCCGAATTGGAAAGCAACGCTATTGGCACGCCGACCGGTAATTTTCACTTTATTCACGTCGACGATTCCGATGCTTCAAAAAGAGCAAATGGCAGCTATACTCGGATCGAGGGCGATACTGAATTCTCGGGAACTGCCAATTCCACTACGACGGAAAACACGCTTTCCGTAACGACGATTTCAATGGTTTTGCTCGCGACTGCTAACGACAAAACCGAATGGTCCGATCCAACGGGAAACGTTACGACCGATATCGATTTCAACTATGCCTCCGGTTTCTCCGGAAATGGGGTAATCGATTCGAATCGCGATACGTCCGATGATGATTCGGATTCCGATGACGATTTAACTTCCGACGACTCGGATTCCAATGACAATTCCGACGAGAACGACGACGATTCGTCGGATGGGGATGCCGGTGCTGGTGCTGGTGCTGGTTCCTCATCGAGACAGATTTGGAGCGGAACTGCCACGGAATCGGGAACCTTTAGCGTTAATGCCCACGCCAACATCGTCAGCAACGGATCGACTCCTGTTGCGACGTCCACAACGCAAACCAAAAATGCTGACGATACCGCGCCAGCTCCAGAAATGATCTGGACGACAATCGGCAACCAAAATGACAATTTCAGTAATATCGTTGCCTTCGAACGGTTCGCCAACTCGAAGTACCAAGCCGACAATTTGACCGGCGTGATGACGGAAACGGTTAAAAGCCACTTTAATGCCGGTGGCAACAATGCACGCGAACTTATTGGCGAGCAATGGAAACAAACGATTGGCCATCGAAATTCCAATGTCAAGATTGATGGCGAGAACACTTTTTCTGCGCCAGGACCATTAACCCAAGACAATCTGACCGGCACTCTTTCTATTCTATCATTAGGAAAGAGCATACTGACCGAAACAACCGAAAACGACTACCAAGCCGCCTCGAAGAAGTGGCAAAATTCAGGTGATCGAGATAATAATTCGACAGCTACGTCGAATGTGACCGTCAATCTTGGTGGAACCGAACAAATGTCCGCCGGTCCGGCCAATGTTATCGCAACCATCGCTGTTAACAACCGGATCGACGATACCAACGCTACGTCGCAAAAGTGGAAATTTGCGACGCAAAGCGACCTACCATCCGAGGGGAGCGAACTGGATTGGAAGAAAGAAATCGATACGCTCCACCAGTCTTCCGACTATGTTTTCCGTTATAACGCAAACGGAACCGGCAGCTATCAGCGTACGTCCGACCGCGAAACCGTATTTGGGACCGGTACGGTTTCCCATCTCTATACCCAAGTATCCCAGAGCAAATTGGATCGTAGCCTTGATCCGATAGCCAATACTTGGACGGAAGATCGTAAAACCTTAGAAAGCATGTCGATCGACAACCGCGATTCGTCGTCAGGTTTGGGTTCCTATAATGATGAACTCGATGGAGGCATCATCGCGGGACTCGTCGCTGAATCGACGCTCTCGAATTTTTTGATCGAGTCGATCGAAAAGAAATCGACTCGGATTTTAACTCCAGTTGCATTAGAAATCGATCCACCCGATACTGGGGACGATGACGACTCCGATAACGATGGAACGGATTCGTCTGATGACGGCAGTGGCGATGACCAACAAGATGATGATTCGCAGAATGACGATTCGCAAGACGATAGCGATTCAGAGGATGAATCGATGGATGACGGAGTGACGCCAACTAATTTTAATTCGCATACCGGTTCGCTGAGCGTCTCGATGACGGTCAAGTCGTCTTACGATCGATCGGGCGTTGGAGCCTTTACCGATGGTCATTCGCTAACCGGGTCGATACTCGAAAATGGAACGACGAAATTCGAAGTCGGCTTTTCACTCGGCTCGTCGATCGATACCAATGGCCGATGGCAGCTCGATGGCAGCTCGATGGTACTTCGAACAGTAGCGAGTTCTTAGTCTACACCCGCAACGAGATTTCGACTTCGAATCCGTGGAGCAATGCATTTGAACCGTATACGTCGTTTAGCGGCAGCTCGACAACCCACACCATCGACGAACATAAATCGACGGCTAGCACCAGCCGAGTAACATCGGGTTCCGGTTCGACTTCAGGTAGTGCGATTATTGGCGAGTTAACGTACCAATTAGTAGACTATGCACGTCAAGGTTCGGGGAACTATAAAATGAAAATAACGGTGTCGCCGTCTCGGGAACTGGAACCTACAACAACCATCGCAATTCGATAACCAGTCTCAGCACTACAGTAACGTATGGCTTGAACGGTGCGATCGTACATCAAATCGGAGCGGGTTCGAAATTTGAAACCGATACCGTTTCCAAACTACGACCATCACTCGCAACAGACTTTGCCGACCCTATCAAACTCGAAGCACATGGACCATTTGATTGGAATAAGTACACCCCAATCATTGTTGAAGATATTGGTGGTGGATTGTTCCGAGTCCAAGAAGGCATGACGCGGTGGGAGAATGCGCTCAGAGCCGAACTCTTGCCTGCATATGTGTTCCCCAAAGTGGAGGTTAAGATGAGCGATTTGGATGACGGTTACAAAATGCTGCTAAACGTTGGCTTCATCGTTTTACGAGATGCAATTCAGTCGGGAACGGCTGAATGGATCAAGGCTGAAATGAAAATGCTGCACAACATCCCGAGTTTGATTGGTGAACCTAATGCAGAGCGTCATAAGTACTATTGGCATCACGAGCGAAAGGCATACATGGATTGGATTTTGAAGTACGGCTCTGAGTATGCCAAGTCACGAATGTTGACTTTTTACGAGCCAACATGGGAGATAATGTCGAAGGAAGTGGAAGCACTGATTGAGCAACATGTTGGTGCGATTTCGACGTAGCTAGCAGGCTGAAACGCCAACAGCCTTGCCCCAAAGGGTGCAACGGCTACCCTCTGACTCCGGTACGTATCCTGGCGTAGTCAACTAATCGAGACGCAGATGCGACTCTGAGGAATCGGCAAGAATAGAGGACTTGGCTATGTGTGGGAATGTTCGTTTGCTTCGAGCCATGCAATGTATTAATACACGCTTTAGCAAGCCAGGGGAGATGTGGGAATAGCCACCGGAGGCGTACTAAACTCGACGATTGCAACGTTGCCTTGCACGTCATCGAGTTCAGCTTGAATATCCTGAATTTGTTGTTCGATGTTAAAGAAAGCGGTTACTATTTCTGGATCGAAATGTTGCCCCGAGGATTGGCGAATGATATCGCAAGCTACGTCGTGTGAGAACGCTGGCTTGTAGACTCGCTTTGTTGTCAAGGCATCGTAGACATCAGCTAATGCGACGATACGCGCACATAAGGGGATCTCTTCGTGCTTCAAGCCGAAGGGATACCCCGATCCGTCCCATTTCTCATGATGCTTCAGGGCAATATCCAACGCCATCGTCAAAAAACTTGCTTCGGGGTGCACCTGGGAAGAAGCCATGAGTGTTTCGCCGCCGATGATCGTATGTCGCTTCATGATTTCGAATTCTTCGGGCGTCAGCTTACCGGGTTTTAGCAAGACGGCATCCGGGATTCCGACCTTTCCAATATCATGCAAGGGACTGGTCAAATAAAGCAATTCGACATACTGAGCGTCGATGGTCTTTTCATACTTTCCCCATTGCATTAATTCGGTAGCGATCGCTCGTGAATACTCTCGCATTCGTTCCAAATGCTTGCCGGTATCTTGATCGCGACTTTCCGCAAGTTTCGCCAGCGAGAAAATCATCATGTCTCGACCTTCTAGCATGACCAATCTCTTGCCACCCTCTAATCGCAATCGAAGCTCTTCGTGTCGAAACGGCTTGGATAGATAGTCGTCGGCTCCGGCATCAAGCCCTTCGACGACGCTTTCAGGATCTGAATTGCTCGTCAGTAGGATAAAATAAATATATTGTGTGGATGGACGTCGTCGAACAGCTTTACAAAGCTCGATTCCGGACATGCCAGGCATTTCGACATCTGAAATGATAAAACGCGGCGAGAACCAGCGAATACGATCTAAAGCAGATTGCCCGTCGGAGGCCGTCTGAACGGTGTAACCAAATCGAGTCAACGTAAACTCGAGCAGTTCAAGTGCTAACGGATCGTCATCGACGATTAAAATCTTGTGCTGTTCGCCAGCATTAGTGGTATGGGATGCGAGATTCATGGCGTTGAGTCACTGTTCTCGAATTCAGTGAGGAGCCGATCGATCGCCGATTCAACGTCGTTGAAAAGTCTCAAAACATTGTCTTCACATTCGCTTCGCGCAGCCGATTCGACGGCTTCAGCGGCTGTGGAAAGTTCGACTGCACAAAGATTCGACGCGGAGCCTCTCATTCGGTGTGCCTGCTTTGCGACTTGCGTTAAATCGTTCGACGCGACAGCTTCTCGCAAAGCCTTTCTTTCGATCGGCAAGGTCGATATAAAGGCGTGTGCTAGTTTATCGGCGAACGAGCCAATCCCCAAACAGCGTTCGAGCAATTTTTCTCGGTCGATCGAGACGATTCGTGAGTTGTCTATTAGGCGCATATTACACGTCATCAAAAAATAATTCTTAAGCCCCTTTTTCTCATGTCGATATGAAAAGTTACCACGAAATTAATATGAAGGCGGTTTAGAGAACCTTGCAGAAGGTCGGAGGCGTCACTTCACCACGCAAAAAGTCCGAGTTTAGCGATTCAATATGCATAGATGGGCAGGTTGTGTGGCCCTACAATCGTTGCGACCGTTTTTTATGTCGCGATTAGCCTGAAAAACTGGTAGAGTCGCTACATTCATTCACAATCCATAGTATTCTCCGCAATCCGATTCACTGTGCGTATAAGCACGGTCGATTTTGTGCTTTTTCCTGTGCGATTCCACTTCAAAGTAGCCCTCGAAGGATTCTAGAATATGTCCGGTAGTGCCTCTTCCCAATCAAAGTCGATCGAAGCTGCGATCCCGCATCGCTCGCCGATGCTTTTGGTAGACGAAATCGTCGAGCAAAGCGAGAAGCAGATCATTTGCCGTAAAACGTTTTCCGATACTGATTTCTTTGTTCAAGGACACTTTCCAGGCTTTCCGCTTGTGCCTGGCGTAATCCTGTGTGAATGCTGCCTTCAAAGCGGCGCAATTCTATTGAGTCAGTTTACGCCGAAAGAAAACGCGATTCCCATCGCGACCCGAATGGACGGAGTAAAATTCAAACGCATGGTTCGGCCGGGAGATACAATTCAAATCGAAGTGACGCTCAACGAAATCGTATCGACAGCCTACTTCATGACCGGAAAAATAACAGCGCATGGCAAGCTGGTAGCCAGGCTTGATTTTGCTTGTAGCGTAACAACTCCAGAATAGCCTGATTGCTGAATTCACATTGCAACTTTTATGAGCTTGCGGTAATTTTCGCCAAGTATCTTCTTGCGATCTTCGTCTGAAATTGCGGCGGTCGTAATTTTCGCCAGTTCGGTCCCCAAGGAACGAGTCGGTAGGTGGCTGCCAAAAACGATGCGTTCTGCCCCGAGTTCTCTTACGGCCATCTCTAAAAAACCGGCGGTCGAATCAAAACCTGAAGTCTCGACGAATATGTTTGGTGAATCGCGAACGGCTCGAATACCGTTCTCCCATTCGCCGCCTGCATGCGCACACAGAAACTTCTGCTCCGGAAACTTGGACGCTAACTCGGCAAGTTCTAGCGGCGTCGATTCTCCCGCTCCTTGCTTACCGCCGGTCTTAAACCACGTGTGCTGCATAACAATGCCTTTCAATTGCGCAATGCGTTCGACCAAAGGATGGAAATTCCGATGCGTACAGGTCAGCGCACCTGGCCCGCTTCCAGGAAAATAGACTCCCAGCATTGGACCATCTCGAAGCCATTGGTTTAGCGCATCTAGAGAGGCGGGGACGTTGTTCGGATTCAGTTGGATCATCCCTAGCAGGAGATCTTGCCATCGTTCTAACGGTTTCAACACGATATCCGGATTTTTTTGAACCCTCTGTTCGTAGCCGGCATCCGTTGTCGTGCCAATTCCGACGTGTGCAAAGTAGCACAGTTTTTCAAATCGCGCTTTGCGAATGGCCGGGAGTGATCGTTCGATGTCGGCGAACAGCCCGCTACTGCCATCTGCTCCAGGATGCGAAAGCGACGGAGTGAAGTACGAATCCCAAATTCGATATTCCTTCAATTTCTCCGACGATGGCAGTCCGAGGTGCATAGCGTCAGGTTTCACGAGTTATTCCTTCTCGCAAAACGATGCGCATTTCCCCAGAGGATGGCTTTTAGCATTGCATCATCTGTGAGACTCGCCTCATGAACGCGAATCAATGCAGCTTCGGGAATCAAAAAAGGAGCGTGGCTGCCGAACATGACCGAGCCTGCCAAACACTTTTTCACTAACAAAGGAACCCCATCCGTCCCCTCGATTCTCGCGATATCAAAAGACAAGCCAGAAATTTTAGCCAATCGTTCGAGCACCAGAGCCTTAGGGCGATAGTTGAGAAGCTGTATGCGAGCGTTAGGAATTTTTGGTAGGAGCTCGACTAACGGTTCGGGATCGACGTCAGCAACTTGGAAACTCGGGTGTTGCGTGCGGGTATCTTCCAGTGAAATGGCGATTTGCACGAACAGCCCGGACTGCGTAGCCGAATCCAAGAACTCTCGAAAACGCGTATCGTTCAATGAATAGCCATGATAGTTCGGATAAAGGCGAACGCCTGTCATCCGATGAGCTTCAACGCATATCCGCAGGTCGTTCTTCCAGTCCGGCAGGATGGGATTCAAGGAACCTATCGGAATCAGCTCCGTATGAGAGCGACATGCTTCGGCAAGTCGTTGATTGACACCGGCAATGTCACGATGCAATAGTCCTTCAAAGGAACCAGTCCACGCTGAGGCAATATTGAGCTCTCGAAGTTTTGATCGCAACGCGTCGATTTCAGCGAGTGGAAGTCGGCGAAAAGGCCAGTGAAATAGACTGACGTTCGTATCTATGATTTGGAGCTCGACCGAACCATGGCCAGGATCGCATTCGCCGTCTGACAATCGACGAATCGCTGGTTCTTCTGCGCACAAGTTTTTCCCAGCAATAACGGAGGCCGCTCCGGTAGAAGCTGTGAGATGCAAGAATTTACGTCGGGGGATCATCGCATGGCAGTCCTTAAAATATCAGTGACGACTCGAGGCGGTTCGAATCCCGTTAAGCGTTCCTCAAGACCAGCTCGGTTATAAAAGAGTTTCTGGTGATGCAGTCCAAGCGTATGCAGAATCGTGGCATGGAAATCGTGAACGCTGACCGGTTTTTCAATCACTTGGTGTCCAAAGTCATCTGTTACACCATAAGTCATACCGCCGCGAACGCCGCCACCTGCCATCCAAGAAGTGAACGCCTGCATGTTATGATCGCGGCCGGAGAATCCGTTGTCGGATTTTTGCGTTGTGGGCGTCCTTCCGAACTCGCCACCCCAGATAACAAGCGTAGAATCGAGCAAGCCGCGCTGCTTGAGATCCCGAAGCAGACCGGCTACCGGCTTGTCCGTTCGCTCACTGACACCGCGATGATTGGCAGCTAAATCAGCGTGACTATCCCAAGGTTGTTCCTCTAAAAACATTTGCACGAAGCGAACGCCGCTTTCCACAAGCCGTCTTGCCAACAAACAACGACGACCATAGGAATCGGTCAGCTCGTCACCAATTCCGTACATCGAGTGGGTATGTTGGCTTTCTCGCGAAAGGTCAAGAACTTCGTTAGCAGTCAATTGCATTCTCGCGGCCAGACTATAGGACTCGATTCGGGCATCCAGTTCAGGATGATGCGGACGATCGGTGCGATGGATCTCATCGAGTCGATTTAGTAATTCGCGAGCGGACTCGGTTACCGACGTCGGCTGCTCATAGCGTGGTTTAAGATTCAATATGGGAGAACCGGTAGGTCGAAACCGAGTACCTTGAAATGTCGGTGACAGAAACCCAGATGTCCAATTTCGAGTACCGTTTTTCGGCAGGCCCAGCGGGTCATTGAGCACAACATAGGCTGGCAGGTTTTGGTTCTCACTGCCCAGTCCGTAGACTGCCCATGCGCCTAGCGTCGGGTAGCCCATGAAAAGCCGACCGCTATGGATTTTATAGAGCGCGTTATCGTGATTCGGGTGGTCTGTCCACATTGAATTGATTAGACAGATATCATCGGTAAGTTGCGATGTGTGTGGAAGGACATCGGCCATCCACATCCCAGATTCACCATGCTGGGCCATTTTATATTGTCCGCCCATCAACACACCGATATCAGACGTTTCCTGGTTGCCAAGCTCTTCCACGTTGCCTGGAAAGGGTTTACCATCCATTTTGTTGAGCTCGGGCTTGGGGTCAAATAAGTCCATCTGGCTCGGCCCGCCATTCATGAATAGTTGAATGACGGATGTCGCCGTCGGCGTATGATGAGGTCGCTTGGGCTTAAGATTGAATGAGGTCGACAAGATTTGGCGTGGTTCGACAGATTCGGTTGCGAGCGCAGCGGTGCTGCCAAAGAAATCATGGCACAACAAGTGTGTCAACGCAGCTCCCAACAGCCCATCGCTCGTTCGACCGAAAAAATCGCGGCGTGTGGGATGGCTTGGAAAATCGTTTCGCATCAATCTACTCGACTCGGAAAAATGAAGTACGCATGCTCGAAAATGAAGTACGCAAGTTGGAAGAAATATGGTACGCAAGCTGGAAGCTTGCGCCACGGCATTCGCGATGGCTTTCAATCGATATACATAAAAGAAGCTGAATTCAAAACTGTGTGACAAAACGTTACCAGCGGTGCTTGGTGCTCTCCCTCACAAAGCCGGTACAATTCTCTCAGGGACGCGATCGAGGTCTGGCGTTCCTTGTCGCTTGGCTGTCTGCTCAACGTTAGCTCGTATACAAGTTCCACTTGCGATGCCAATTTATCGTCACTTGATGGATTCGAAGCAGCTTTGCTCGAAATCGCCTCCACTCGTTTGGCTAATAGCCTAGCCAAATTATAAACGTGATCATTGTTCATCATCATCAGGGATTGCGGAGAAACGATCGATACGCTCCGAACAACGCAGTTTGGCCCCATCTCGGGATAGTCAAATGTATCCATCATCGTTGGAGTCTCCGTGCGACGGTATTGAGCGTAAATACTACGGCGCCATTTTTCCTTCGTCGTCGGATCTACGCTGACCATTCCGTCGCGGTCCACTGTGACGGAGTCTGGCGGACCAAAGAAACGATCGTCAAGTCCGCCAGAAACCTGCAACAACGAATCGTATAGCGATTCGGCGTCCATTCGTCGAAGTGGCATCCGAGACCAAAGTATATTTTGCGGATCATGCTCAACGACTTCCGGCGTAATCTGGCTGGATTGCCGGTAGGTCTGCGAATTCATCACGACCCGATGAAGTTCTTTAACACTCCAGTTGTGCTGAAGAAACTGAACCGCCAACCAATCTAGAAGTTCAGGATGCGATGGCAGTTCGCCTTTCACGCCAAAATTTTCGATCGAGCGGACTAGTCCACTTCCGAAATGATGATACCAGACGCGATTCACCATGACTCGTGAGGTGAGCGGATGGTTGGCTTGCGTCAACCAACGAGCGAAGGCTAGCCGTCGACCGGTCTTAGCGGTTCCATGGGGGAACGGTGGTTCGAATTCAAAAGGTGTTTGGCCATCGGTCAGGACCGACGGAACTCCAGGTCCGACCAAGGGACCAGCCCGATCGTGTTCGCCACGACGAAGCAAGTACGTAGGCGACGGATCGCCTCGATCCCACAGCGCTCGAATCGAAAGAGACGGTTCCATTTTACGGCGGATCGCCGCAAACTCCCGTTCGAGCGATTGGACTTCTTCTCGAGCGATGGCAACCGACGACTGTTGTTCGGAATCGGGAATCAATTCAGCCCGCTGCAGCTTTTCGACGAGGATTCGCTGCTGCAACGAGCGGTTATTGTCAGCGATTTTTAAGGCGGCCACCGTTTCCTGATGTTGCGATTCAGTTTGCAAGGGATAGTGTTGGCGAAGCGTCTCTAGTTGAAGTGTTACGATCGATTTGCGCAGTTGAACTTCTAGTCGCTTCATCGCAGCAGCCAACGGCGGGTTCACTTCGGCGACGCGTTGGCGACGTTCGGGCGTGTCAATACTCAATACACGATTCTTGAAACTCAACCAATCGTGCTCATCCAATGCGCCTTGAAAAATCGCTTTGAATCGGTAGTAGTCGCGATGTGGGATCGCGTCATATTTATGCGAATGGCATTTCGCGCACTCCAACGTCAGCCCCATGACTCCCGAACCGACTACGGCGATGGCATCGCCGATGACACCAAGCCGTTCGGGGACGTAATTCATTGTTCGCGAACCCGTCTGATCGATCCCCATTCGCAAAAATCCGGTCGCCACCAGATTCTCGACCATCGGCTCGGTGACGACACTCGCATTCTCATAATCGAGCAATTCATCGCCTGCCATTTGCTCCAATAGAAATCGATCGTAAGGCTTGTCTTTATTGAATGCTCGCACGACGTAGTCGCGATATTTCCACGCTACTTCACGTATCGGATCTGCCGATACCCCCCCTTCTGAATCGGAGTAGCCCGCGACATCAAGCCAGTAGCGTCCCCAACGCTCGCCATAATGCGGCGACGCCAAGAGAGATTCAATCATTTGCGAATACCAATCGGTACTCGCGTTTTCGTGCCAGTGCTTCCACTCTTCTAAATCTGGCGGCATGCCGACAAGATCCAAATACGCCCGACGTATGAGTGTGTCGCGGCTTGCCTCTAAAGAAAACTCTAAGCCATTTTCATTGAGTTTCTGAAGGACAAAGTCATCCAGGCTTCGAGTGTCGTCAAAATCCATCAATGGCTGAAAAGCCCAATGTTTTCGATCTTCGTCGGTAACCAGTCGATCAGGTTCAGTCGTCGCAACATCGGGTTCCACATCGCCTGCGAGTGCACCGTCGTCAATCCAGTCACGAAGCTTGGCAAGCTCCGTCGCGGATGGTCGCTTGACGAAGAACTTGAGCAACAATTCGCGAGGCGGACAGGCTTCGCTTTCGATTCGTTGAATCATCAAGCTGGCGTTGGGATCGCCGCTCACTAAAACGGGTCCGTTTTTTCCGCCCTGACGCATCGCCGCTAAACTTCTAAGATCAACATCACCGCGTTTGAGCGTTGCACCATGGCACGCAACACATCGCAGCAAGAGGATTGGCAACACGTCGTGCTGAGTGAGCGTCCCATCAGAAACTTCCTCGAGGCTGATCGAGTTGCCGCCAGATTCTATCCAACTGCGAAGACTTACAAGTTCTTTATCGGTTAGTCGAGACTGCCCTTCGGGAGGCATCTCGCCACGCTCGACCATTTTCCAAAGATAACTTTCGACTAGCGAATTGGCGATGAGTGCTTCGCCTGATTCACCGCCACGGCGGACGCCTCCAATCGACGAAAGATCCAAATCACCTTTTTGAACTTTGTCGCCGTGGCATTTGCTGCAACGAAGCTCGAAGATCGGCAATACGTCGCGTTCGAAGACCGGCGTAGCAGCTTCTGCGAATAACGACGAAATAAGTAGAAATCTGCCGACGATGGCGATGACAACGCATTCGAGCCGAATGGAACTCATGGGGCCGCCAGGAGGACTTCAAGAAGCTTATCGAGTTCGGCACCGCGAGCTCTCAGCGAAACGACTTTTCCTTGTTGATCGACGAGGATCGCAGTTGGAATCGCGCCGACTCCGTAATAATCAGCCGTTGGCGCATCCCAACCTTTCTTCCCCTCTTCTTCGCTCACGATGCTCAACCAAGAAATTTCTTTGTCCTTCACGCATTTTTCAAATGCCGCTCGCGTACTATCCATATTGATTCCGACGATTTCGAATCCTTGGTCGCCATAGCGTTCTAGGTTCTTCTTCATATTCGGGATCTCAGCAATACATGGCCCACACCAGCTCGCCCAAAAATCGACCAAGACGACTTTGCCTCGATAGGACGACCAATCGAATGTGTCCCCATTGTCGGTGATACCTGTTATCTCCATGCTGTTTCCCGGCAATCGAAGACGACGCGCTGCACCGACCATTTTCGAACTTCGCTTTCGAAGTACTTCATCGTCGGAGCCTGTAAGTTGCTGTCCCAAGCGTTCATGCATGACGGCGGCAATCTCGGTGTGATCGGAGTAGCCGAGACTGCGGGCGATCGTCGACACGGGAGAATACGTTGATCGATTGGTTCCAAAACGAACAAGGAATGCGATCGAATCATCGGATAGTTTCTGAGCGTTCTCGGCGGTTATTTCTTTGATGTTGGAAGCTCTGACTGATAGTAAGTGTGCAATGGCTAACTGCGCGATCTTGGGGCGTTGATCGTCAGCGTATCGATTGGCAAGTGCATTCAAGTCTTGAATCGCCCCTGGTGAATAACGTGAGAGGACACCATAGGCTGAGAATTTTTCCTCGACGGCTTTTTGGAAATCGTCATCCGAAGGGCTTTGTTCGATTACTAAGTCACAGGCTTGGATAATTGCCGGGAAGAGCTTTTTGGCCGTCACCGATGCGGCAACTCGAGGCTGCGGCGTCCGTTTTACTTTATTGATCCAAGCCAGCAGCTCTTTGACCGAAGCGTCTTGCGGAACGGCAAAAGGATCTTCGGTTTCCTCTTTGTCCTTCGCATCTTCCTTTTCCTTCGCAGAAGTTGTGTCCGCGATATCTTTCTCTTTCTCGTCACAAAGCCCAGTGAGTGTTGGTGCTGCCAAGAAAAAAGAACTAGTCAGCATCAATGTGAAAGATGTACGTAGTGCTTGCGTAATAAAGTCGAAACGCATGGATTGCTCCTTTTCTAAACGCGACTGGTGACGGGCAAGTAACATTGCGCTAAAGCCAAGCTATGCGCAAATAGATTCCTCAGTATACCCGTTGCAACGATTGACAGCATCCATTGCTCTATCCTAAATTTTTCATCCGCCGCAGTGCGATAGCACCCGGTTCGTCACGCTTCTTGCTGGACACGGAGTCTTGGAAGCAGGGCGTGCCCGGCGAGAGCCTGGGAACGAGCGTTGCAACGTTTCATTCTCGCTTTTTCTGGAAAATCAATCCCGGATCATTTTCCGGTGCTCCAACGAGTTTGAATCGGAACTGGTTAGGGCTGATATCGCTAACTCGACCGATCATAGCCCCACCTTCTGCCGACTCAAGGACCAGTAAATTGTTGGCTAAGGAGTACTTCCCGGTCATTTCGTTGCTTTGATCGCGTTGGGTAAAAACCCAGTTGAATCGATTCGTAGCATCGATGTTGAGCTTGAACATTGAACCGTCTTCGCGAGTTGCGGTCCATGCCCCGACCAAAGCATCCGTATCAGGAGACTGCGAGCCTTGGCCGTCTTTTGGCGGCATCGGTGCTGGCAAGACGGCGGCAGGTACGATTTCGACCTCCGCTTCGCGATCTGACGAGATCGAAGGCGAACGTGGTTTAGCCGTCGGCTGCGGCGGTGACGATGTTTCAGCGGTCAATCCCGTCAGTAGTTGAGCTGCGACTCGATCGTTGGGTTCTACTGCGAGCAATCGTCGCAATTGATTTGCGGCTGCATCGCGGTGACCGGTTGTCAAGTAATGGTATGCCAAGAGGAACTGCGGATAAGCTTCGTTAGGTTTGGATTGCTGATACGCTTCAGCCGCCCGAAGCTGGTGAGTATAGACAGCCACATCGGGATATAGACTGCTCAGCGTTGCCCAACTCCAGCCTGGCCCCACTGCAAGCACCGAATGTATCGCGCTCGCCGACTCTCGATAGTTTCCCTGAGCGAAATGTACGAGAGAAACAAACTCGCGCAACGCTTCGTCGGAAGGAAGTCGCTCCAATGCTTGGTAGGCTGCTCCCAAAGCCGACGAATAATCGCCGTTAAAAAATGCTCGTCGAGCTTGCTCAAATTGTGCCAAGCCATACGACGCGAGCGAATCGTTGGTTCCGGCTTGCCCACCGTACAAACTTAGATCGTGAATTGGAATGAGCGGTTGCGAGTAGTCGATTATTGTCGATCCCAAGACGAGCGGCTGGAGGCAATAAGGATTTTGATACGTCCGGTAGCCGCTTTGAAAAGCAAGCGGCGCGTAACCGCCGGGGCCCCACCAATCATTCCATCCATTTCCAACACCCCAGCCTTGTCCATTCCCATACCCATTACCGCCCCATCCCGAAGACCAGCCCCACGGCTGTCCAACGAAGATGCTTGACGAGAACCCGCGATGCCAATTTTGATGCCGCTCATTGAATTGATTGCTGAACGAGTTCTTACCTTGGTTCTTCCCCTGATTGTTGTTTGAGAAATTCAAATTGCCGTAGCTATTCTTCGAGTCGTTCCTATCGCTCAAAAAATTCTTGGACGACTGCTCTCCGCGAAAATCGTTGTTTGAAGAACCCGAGAACGATGGCTGGCTCAGAGCTTTCGATGCCTCGCGTAGTTCGTTCCCCTTTCCGCTTCGATCAACTGAAAAGCCAGGAGCGCTTTTTGGCTTACTGTTTCCACCGCTGCGGTCGATGTTGAAGTTGCCACCGCTAAACTTCCTGTCACCGCCACTTGGCTTGCTGTTTCCGCCACTCGGCTTACTGTTACCGCCACCGCTAAACTTTTTGTCGCCTCCGCCGCTGGATTTATTTCCACCGCTGCTCGGTTTCCCGCCGCCACCCTTGTCGGCAAGCGAACTTGCGCAAACCAGGCCGCAAATTGCCATTCCGCATATTCCAAGCTGTATCGTTTTTAAAATCGTCTCATCTCCATGCGCAATATTTTGCAGCGATTTTGGAAGGATCATCTCGATTATTTTACCGCATTAAAACGAACGTCAAAATTAAGAGGCGACTCGCAATCCAATAGCCTTCATTGTACATGAAAAATGGTGATGCGAACTAGCAAATCCTAGGGTAACGTTCGTCGGCTTGGCTTTCGCCGGAATAATGGGGAGCGGATTGGAGTTGGCTTGAAGGTTCGCCGCCTAAAGGCGGAACTACCAACAATAAGCGTATGGTCCATTTAGGGTTTCTTGACGAAGATTCCCAAGCCCGCGTTCAGGACAACCAGGCAAAATACAGCTATGCCGCCTGCCAATCCGACCGCACGAGCTCTTTGAAATGTTTCAAGTCCCTGTATCCATTGCGCGAGGGTGTCTCGTTCATCCGGTCCAATCTTCAGTTGAACCCAAAGCTGATGATACGTTTCACCAAGTCTCGATATCTCGGCGTCATACTGAAAATCTTCGTCCATTAGATGCTTTCGAATCCATTCGGCATTCAACTTGTCGAGCTTGGCTGCGATACTTTGGTTATCCGATAGATGCTCGTCGATATATCGACGAATCCCGCTCAACATCGCTTCGTCAAGCTTTGTTCGAGCCTCCTCTTTCGAGTTTGCTAGATCGGTACCAACGGCAATGTGATGGATGGAGCCTGCGACGTTGTCGGGTTGAGCAACCCACTCGGGACAATCTGGCGGTAGAAGCGGTTGGCTTATAGATTCCTTATCGGTTTGCCTATCATCTAATTCAATCTGCGACTTCGATGCAACTTTCGGAATCGACTGTGAGACTCGCTGGGCAAGGTCGTATTCCATCGGCTCCGCGCTGCGTTGACGCTGTTCTCGCACTTTAACAACCGAAAAAGCCATGGTCATCATTCCGAGAAAAGCGACCAGGGCGACTATTTTAAAGAAGCGAGGCCACATCGAATGTTGAGAAGTCATATGTTCGCCTCCATCCCCGTCGACATATCTACAAAGCGAGGACGGCTGCGCGAGTCGAGACTTCGAGTTGCGATCTGCGTCAACATGGAGGTCGCTCCGGCTACTATTAGACACCAGGGAGTTGGGAAATATACGAGGCCGCTAATCAATGACGCAATCAAAACCGTCCAGAGAACGCTGAAAATACTAAACCGATGACGGCGAAGCACGTCAGCTTGCCGCCACCATCGAATAGCTCCAAATAAAAGTCCGAAATAGGCGAGGAAGGCTGGAAGCTGTGGTATCGATCCTTGATAAAACCATTTCCAATCGAACGCTCGATGCGTTGAACGTACCGCTGATACGTCGTCCCAAGGAACCATCAAGAATTCGCTCAAGGCCCATGCCATCCCACCAAGCCCAAGACCGATCGCCATCATGACGAATCGATATACTAATGTATCTTCGCTGCGGTTTTCCCAGAGTTTCGCAAAAAATAAAATTGCCCAGCTACCGAGCAACGTCATAGCTACGGTCCAAGTTCCGACCGCCACAAGTTCAGGCCCGATAAGCCATGTATCGTGTTTCGTCAGCGCCACAAGAAATCCGCCCAACGACATCACTCCCAGCGCTCCCGTTGCCGTTAAAGTAGAACGTGTCCATTCGAACCAGCGATTGGCAAACGGTTTAGCTTCCAAGAGTGTTCGCTGCTTCGCTTGCCATTCTTGAAACGAGATCGGCCGAAGCTTTGGAATCGCGTTCGACGGAATCGCAGTTGGCTTTGCTACGACGTGCGAAGCTGCATTCGGGGCAACATACCGCACGTTGTGAACGCGCAGTGGAGCTCGTCGGAAAAGCAAATACCAAAAAATGTAGTAGGGCACATAGCCGAGAGCTGCGAAAACGATGGCTGGAACAAAAGCTGGACCGAACGTCACCAGCAAACCAATGAAGACGATGAGCGTCATCACATACCACGGTGAACCATAACGAATTCGATTGAATTGATTTTGAATCTCGGCCAAAATACTGGCGATTTCATTGGCGATCGGCTCTTGATAGTATCGTCGACGTAGCGTTGGCGGACTGGCGGCGGCTGGAGGATCAGTTCCGACCGGCAATCCACTACTCTGCGAATCGCGTTCACCGATAACGGCCATGCCCGACGCATCGATCGAAATTCCGAGTGGCCTTAGCATCGCGGCAACACTTTCGAAGCGTTGCTTCGGATCTTTCGCCATGGCTTTCATAATGACTTCGCGATAGGGCGATTCCAACGAGCTTAGATCTGGGTCCGCCGATAAATGTTTGAGCACAATTTCTTGAACACTTTCACCGTCGAACGGAACATGCCCGGTCAGCATTTCATAGAGCATGATCCCCAGTGAATAGATATCGATTTCTCGACCGTATTCGCCTTTACCAATTTCGGGTGCCATATAGTGAAATGTACCAACGCTCTCGGTTTGGCCACCGCGTCGCGAAGCCGAGATGAACTTTGATAGTCCATAGTCGCCGATTTTGACCAAATTGTTTTCGATAAAAATATTGGCCGGCTTAAGGTCCCGATGGACAATGCCTTGTTCGTGAAGGTATTGAACACCGGCCGCCATTTGTCCAAAGAGATGGAGAACTTCCTTGATCGGTAGTCCGTTAGGCTCACGATCTAGTCGATCTTTGAGGCTGTCGCCGGCGATATACTCCATCACGATCCAAGCTTGATCGGCATCTTCCTGTCGAATGTCGAATAAGCCGACCAAGTTCGGGTGTCGAAGGTTCAGGCAATGGCTGGCACCGCGAAGCTCGATGTCGAGATTACGATGAATGCGTTTCATCGCCACTTCTTTTCCGGAATCTGAAACCGCAAAATAAACTTCGCCGAACCCGCCCATGCCGATTCCACGGCGGATCGTATAGCCGCTTAACGGAATGTCGCCTGATGCAAGTTTGAATCCCATTGTATGTACTCGGCAGTCCCTATTTGAATGCAAGTCCTGCAGTTCAGCTTTATCTAACGCAATCGGCAATTGGTTTTCTCCATTATGGTCAAGCCGGATGCCATTCATAGTACTAGAGCCATGTCATTGAAAAATCACGCCCTTGAATCCGCTCGCCCAACTTGATGGGATGGGTTGCCATCGATGGCATTTCTCCTTCCGAATGGGTTTTGTCGTAACGCACTAGCCATTGATTTTGATTTCGAAAAAGCAAGACATCCTTCGACCATTCTTTGCATTGGACATGTGCCGTCGGAGACGGTCCCAGCAAACACGAATGGCCCAGCAAAAGGGCTCCGTCAAGCGACCCACTCCACCGATGGCGACTTCGAATCCGCAAAACTCCTGTACCGCTGAGCGATGTCGGTTGCTGGAAAACAAGTTCTACGCCGTTGCCTATGCGTATCACATCCATATGCGTCAATAGACTCATCGACGTAACGGCCCTTTCATTGACTGCAAGCTGAACAAACGGTTCGATCAAATGGTCCTGACCTCGATAGTGAAAGGCGGCCACGCGACTGGGCAAATCACTATTGATTCGCAAATCAGCGTCACCGGCCATCGTTCCACCCAGTATGGTCGTCATCGAATCGCACATGGCATAGCCACCAACGCCGTCAATCCATAAGGCATGCGGATCATTCATAGACAACTTGACTACTTGCTCACAAGTGTTTCGATTTCAGCGAGCCCTGCACCAAAATACTCGGAAATCTGATCGACGATATCCTCTGGAGCCGATTCGTCCAAGGGGATTGCGCCTCGGATGTCACCTTCGCTGTCCACTAGTCGTTCGGCAACTTCAATGCGGCTGGCGATTTCATCGAGCAGATCACGCGTCTGGCTGAGTCGATTGTCGCTCAGACTCAGGCCGCTGCTGGTTTCGGCGACTTGCACCATCGTCAAACGGGCTTGAAGATTTTCGACTTCGATTTCAAGCTGTCGCTTGGCAGCTAGCATTTCGTCAAGTTTTCGGCGAGCGGCGTCGAGGTTCTTCTCGCGTGCCAAAAGAATCTTTTCGAGCTTGCCGACTGTGGCTTCTTGAGTTTGAAAGCGTTTGAATCGCTGGTTTAGATCGTCGCGGACTTGCTCGACCGAATAGTGACGGCCAGCGTATACCAGCTTGGTTGGCTTATCAGAAATATCGTCTTTAAGACGCATAATATCTTCCTTAGCCTTCGTCAGATTCTGAGACTTGCCGAGAAGCTCTTTGTTCAAACGACTGACTTCGACTTCTTCGCGGGCGATGACGTGAAGATTTTGAGCGATTTCCGGCCTAAGATTGGAAATCATATCGCGCGCCCGTTTAATTTCGACCTCGACCGGAATCTGATCCTTGATTCCCTGTTGCAGGCTCGACACTCCCGTGCTCAAGTAACTGTAGACCGATGTTCCCATCAGTGCAAAGCCGCAACCACCGGCAATAAGACTTCCCAGCAATAATTTCTTCAGCATGATTTTCAAATCCTCTTGGATAGTCGCTTACTTCGTGGCCTGCCTCACCTATGTTGGCGTGCAAACCGAGCAAGGCATGGGGGATAATAACTCTAGAGCGAGTCGATTTGGCTCGCTTCTGAATTATTCGCCGTTCAAAGAGTTATCTTGGAAGAAATTTTGTAACTCGACTCGCCGACGGCCACGACGATTTGCTTTCGTCACAGAGGTTTTTTAGCCGTGATGATATACTGATAGGTGCAGAGTTTGATCACGTCTTCGCGAGTGAGGTCATGCAATTGCAACTTGCCATGACGAATGCTGTTTCCCGCATCTAAAATCGTATTCATGTCTGGATTCGGAATGGAAACAACCGATTGGTCGATCAGTTCTAAGCCCGCTCCGCGGACCAGTGCTTGTATGCTCGTCAAGGTAAAAAACCGAATATGGGTTGCATCGAGAAGCCCTGCATCGGTGTATTTCCAAAGACCGTTGGCTAAGTCATCTAAAATGGCAATGTTGCCGACGTTCGGTATGGAAAGAACAACATGTCCGCCAGGCCTTACGCAGGCAACAAATTTGGCGAGTGTCTCCCACGGGTCGTATAAATGTTCGAGTACATCTAGCCCGAGCAAGAGATCGAAGTCGTCGTACTTTAGCCCGATCGATTGAGGAATCAACTTCTCGATATCGACAACATGAACCAGATCCAGAGACTGCCGAGCAACCTCGGCTGCCTCAGGCGACATATCCAAGCCTTCGTAATATTCGGCACCCAACAGCCCTTTCAGTGCTTTCCCCGTTGCACCGTTCGAGCAGCCCAATTCAAGGACGCGCTTTGCTTGTAGCGATTGACGACAGATCACTTCGATGACGTCTTTGCGTTCCAACCGAAAGTAACTCTCTCTTTTTTCAATACTGAGGGGGCTAAGCGTGTGCAGTCCCATGTTTTTTCGGCTTTCAGGGGAAGGGATGTTTTCAACAAGTCTATTCATCCGACTTGAAGATTTCAGAAGGTCTTGTAAGTATCCAGTCATCGGCGCTTGGCGAAAGAGGTCGAATTGGCAGCGAGCTGTTTGTTCGCGTTCGTCGGGGTGCTGCAACCAATAGCGACATTGTTCTGTCAATTGATCGTATGGGACAGCGCACAGCCCGTCGCCAAAAGGGTTGACTCGCGAAGTTTCTGATAGAATAAATCGAGCGTTGTTGAGCAAGTAGGTGATGCGAGGCTGCTCCATGATCTGGGCCTCATAAAAATGGATATTCAGCACGACTTTGGACTGAGCAATGTAGCGATCTCGCTCGGGGCCGTAGAGACCAAAAAGCACCTTGACGTTGCAATCGCGAGCAAGATCCCTCAACACCGCTTCACGCCGTTGGTTGAGGCATCCATAGAACAGAACGTCGTATACCGGCGATTGGACGGCGATCGTCTGAAGTTTTTCATGGAAGCCGATCGGCAAATGCCGGACGTGCTCGATTCCCTTTGCGGCTAAAAAACGAATGTTTTCGGTCGCATAATCCCAAATTTCGCGTGCTCGACCAAAAATGCTAAGATATTCGGCCTTGAACCATCCTTCGTGATCCGAAAGTTGTTCAAGCTGGTAAATAATAAATTCGCAAGGTGGAATCGATGACGCATCGTTCAAAATTTGATAGCCCAGCAAAATATTGACGGCGTCCGTGTCGAACTGGTTGATTTGATAGCGACAGGGATATCCCAGGGAAGTAAGCGAATGGTATAAAAGCAGGCCAATTTCATGGAACGCCATTGAATGGACGTGTCCTTCTGGCTGCAGTAATACGATATTGTAGGCCTGAAACATTAAGGCTTTCGAGCGATTCCTAGTTTTTTACAACAATACGGGTAATATAAGCCAGCCTTTCAATCGCCGTCTATCGTCATTAGAATCCGATTTACGTTATCCATGACTAATCTTGCTGATACTGCCATACATCCCCATCCGATCCACGAACGACGATTGAGCGGCCGAAGCCGGATGGGGAGCTGCATGGGTGTTCGAGTCGCGGCTACCGGCTCCTACGTTCCCGATCTGATTGTAACCAACGAAGACCTCGTCGCTTTAGGCTGCGATAGCGACTGGATTTTCCAGCGAACGGGGATTCTCGAACGCCGCCGGGCAGCCGCTGGTCAGGCGAGTAGCGATCTGGCCTATGAAGCTGCCATTCGCTGCCTATCCAACGCAGGAGTAGCCGCCAGCGATGTCGATCTTGTCATTGTCGCTACGATGACGCCCGATTTTTTGACCCCCTCGACGGCTTGCTTGCTGCAACGTCGCTTGAATTGCACGGCGCCTGCCATGGACGTCAACGCCGCTTGCGCGGGCTTTATGTACGCCTTCGTGACGGCTGGGAATTTTGTGCGAAGCGGAATGGCCAAACGCGCCCTGGTGGTCGGCAGCGAAGTGATGAGCGCGACAATCAATCCTTCGGATATCAAAACCTACCCGCTATTTGGCGATGGAGCCGGAGCTGCCCTGCTGGTTGCCGACTCGGAATCGACCGAACAAGCCTCCGAAAATCGATCTTCCGATTCTCGCCATGGAGCCGGCTTATTAGCGTACACGTTAGGATCCGAAGGTTCGGGTGCCGAGATGCTATGTATTCCTGGCGGCGGGTCGCGGCAGCCGCTCTCCCATGCCGGAATCGAAGCCGGACAACAGTACTTAACGATGGATGGTCGAGGCGTATTTAAGTGGGCTGTCCGCGTCGTGAACGATAGTTGCCGAGACTGTATGATTCACGCAGGCTATCCATTTTCGGAGGTCGATCTCGTGCTGCTGCACCAAGCGAATATCCGAATTATCGATTCTGCCGTCAAGGACTTTGGCGTCCCGAGGGATCGCGTCTTTGTCAATCTCGATCGATTTGGAAATACGTCCGCTGCGAGCATTCCGCTAGCACTCGATCAAGCCAACGCCCAAGGCCGCATTCGTCGCAATGATCGCATCTTAATGTGTGGCTTCGGTGCCGGCCTAGCCTGGGGTTCCGCGCTGTTACGCTGGTAGAGGTAATGCATGGGTAGGATAGCTAGCATTCAACGGCTGCTTTTATCGTTAAAGTCGACTCAAGCCGCAAGGTTTGCCTAGTCGATACTCTTAGACAACTACTTTTGTCGGAATGGCCATGCCTGCGCTTATCAATGGCTGGCTAAACCGTGGAGCTGAACGCTGTCAGATTGATAGCTCAAACATGCGAGATAAATCTCTAGACGCCGAATTCGAATCAATGCCTGGTGGCATCGTAGGAGCCGTGCGCCGTACCCTGACTCATTGGGGTGACACGGTCGTCGAGTCGGTCGGAATGCTAGGTGACATCGCGATGTTCGGATGGCAGGTCATGGTTTGGTTGTTCACAAAGCGACCTAAAGCTGGCACGCTCATTCCGAATTTCTATTCGGTCGGTGTCCTGAGCCTGCCCGTAGTCGCACTTACCGGTACGTTTATCGGGATGGTTTTGGCCGTACAAAGCCACTATCAGTTCAAAGCGATCGGAATGGAAACCAAACTGGGCGGTGTTATCAATATGTCGCTGGTCCGCGAACTCGGACCGGTATTAGCCGCGACAATGTTGGCTGGACGAGTCGGAAGCGCGATCGCGGCGGTCTTAGGGACGATGCGAGTCACAGAGCAAATCGATGCCCTCATCAGCATGGGTGCCAATCCGATCCACTACCTTGTTGTCCCTCGATTTTTAGCCTGCCTTTTGTTGATCCCTGCCTTAACGATTATGGCCGACTTTATGGGGATTGTCGGCGGCTATTTTTATTGCGTCGTGATCATCGGAATCGATCATGCGCAGTATTTGCGAAACAGTCGAGAGTTCGTAGGCGGATTCGATTTTTTCTCCGGCGTCTTTAAAAGCCTTTTCTTCGGAGGGACGATCGCCATTGTGAGCTGCTATCGCGGATTCCATTGCCAACCAGGTGCCGATGGTGTAGGGCGCGCCGCAACAGAAGCATTCGTATTGAGTTTTGTGCTGATCCTAGTCATCGACTTGATCTTGAATATCCTCTTGGATGCTGTCTATTTCTCGCTCTGGCCACGAGGAGCGAAACTATTCTAATGAACGTCGCCTCTGCACATGATCAAGCGATTCAATCGCTAGGATCTAATGAAAAGTTTTTGGTTGAAACGCGCAATCTATCGCTCATCTTTGGTCGCCAAACGATCTTGGATCGAATCAGCATTTCGATTCCACGAGGCCAGACGCTGGCTATCATCGGAGAAAGCGGATGTGGCAAGACGATCCTCCTCAAGGCCTTGGTGGGGCTACTGCGTCCGACAACCGGCCAAATACTTTTTGATGGTATCGATCTACAGTCGCTCAACGACGTTGAACTTACGAAATTGCGACGACGATTCGGGTTTGTTTTTCAAAATGCCGCGCTTTTTGACAGCATGACCGTCGCAGAAAACGTCGCCTTTCCAATTCGACAACACGGCTGCCCCAAAGGCCAAACGCCGCGACGCTTGATACTGGATCGATTAGCCGAAGTCGGATTGCCCGATACGGTTGTCGCCAAGAAACCAGCCGAGTTGTCCGGTGGAATGCGCAAGCGAGTAGGGCTAGCGCGAGCGATTATTCTTGAACCCGATTTAATACTCTATGACGAACCAACGACGGGTTTGGATCCGATTATGAGCGACGTTATCAACGAACTTATCATGCGAACTCGTCGTAAATATCCGGTGACAAGCGTGATGGTAACGCATGATATGCACTCGGCGAGGAAAGTCGCCGATCGAATTATTTTGCTCTATCCATACACGCGTCTTTCAAAGGGCGAATCGCAGATCCTGTTCGATGGGACGCCGTCGGAAATCGAGCAATGCCAAGATCGACGCGTTAGGCAATTCATCAACGGTGAAGCTGGTGAGCGACTGATGGAAATGCGTGCGACGCAAGCCGGTCACGGTGACTTGGAAACGCCCGATATGCACGAGTATTTTAAGAAAAAGAAAAAATAGGGCCCTAACGGAGTTCTGCATTCATCGAATGCATTTCAGCACGAGAAAGGAGGTAACGATCTAGCATGGAAGAAAATAACTATCGATTTGGCGTCGGCGTTCTTGTCTTAGCTGCAGCGATCGTTGGCGTCCTGCTGATGGCATTCTTTGGTGCCGTTCCGAATTTTCTCATCGATCACTATCGAGTTACAATCAATTTCCCAAGTGCTCCGGGTGTCGGTCCCGACACACCCGTCCGAAAGAACGGAGTTAACATCGGACGAGTCGTTGCCGTTAAGTTGCTCGAGGACAATGCCGGAGTGAACCTCGATTTGGAATTGGAGCGCAGTTACAAAATCCGCCACGGCGAAAAATGCCAGATTTCGATCGCGTCCTACATTACTCAAGAAGCAGTTGTGGAGTTTCGTAAATCAACCGACGAGGAACTACTCGCTCGCTTCGACGGGGCGACGGGCGGTGTTGGCAACCATATGCTTGATCCCGAAGAACGAGAGCTTGCCATGACCGTCATGTCCAATGGAGACTTAGTCCAGGATGGTGTCGTCAAAGGTGATCCGTTCGATGTGCTTGTCAACGTCCAAGGCGATCTTGGGAAGATGCTTACGGCGGTCGAGCGAGCTAGTCAAAAGGTAGAATCGCTCGCCGGAACTGTCGAAGATGCCGTTACCGGTGGTCGAGGCCAAGTCCGTGACGTCATCGATCGCGTCAAAGGTACCATCGATAATGTGAACGGAACATTGGCGTCGATCAATCGTGTTTCCGTTCAAATCGAAAACTCGCGCATTCCCGAAGCGATCGCCGAGGGTGTAGAACGCATTCCTGAATTGTTTGATGAAGCCCGAGGTGTCTTGCAACAAACCCAGCGAATCTTGGCGAGTTTTGAAGAGTTCGGCAAGAGTATCGAAGGTGTTGGTGGTGAATTTGTCGGAATCGGAGACAACGCCCAGGAAGTCCTTCAAAATGCGAATGTGGCTTTGAGGCACATCGGCGAGTTTACGGAACCGCTGGCCGAAAATGCCGACAGTTTGATCGGCGATGCGGGTCAAGTACTGAGAAACTTAGACGCCTCTCTAACCCTACTCCGAGAATTCGCCCAGCGTCTTAACAACGGCAAGGGTACCGTTGCCAGACTTATCGAAGACGACCAGCTTTACTTTGACGTCGTGAACGCCGTGCGAAACGTTCGAGCACTTACGCAGCGACTCCAACCGATTGCCGACGATGTGCGTATCTTTACCGACAAAATTGCACGTGACCCAGGTCAACTCGGCGTTCGCGGTGCACTCCAAGGCCGACCGATCGGAGCTGGCTTGAAGTAAGGCTCACTCCTTAGTACGTCGCATTACAAATCTTTCATCGCCTTGACGATGTCGAGTACTGCTTGTTGCCCGTCGGCATAAAGCATGAGCGTATTGGGCATGGCGAAAAGAGGATTTGGAATATTAGCAAAGCCTGGGCTAAGACTTCGCTTGATAACAATCACCGTTCGGCATTTATCGACGTCGATAATTGGCATTCCAGCAATCGGACTTTTTGGATCCGTTCGTGCGACTGGATTGACGACGTCGTTGGCACCGATTACGATCGCGACGTCGACGGTTTCAAGCGTCGGGTTGATATCGTCCATCTCTTTCAACTTGTCATAGGAGATATCGGCTTCGGCTAACAAAACGTTCATGTGACCCGGCATTCGACCGGCAACCGGATGGATCGCGTACTCGACCGTCGTTCCACGCGCTTCAAGAAGTTTGCTCAAGTCGCGAACCGCATGCTGGGCTTGTGCCACAGCCATCCCGTAACCGGGAACGATCACGACGCGCTGCACACCGTCTAAGATCATGGCGACATCGTCGGGAGAAGTCGAGCGAACATTTGCATAGATTTCATCGACGTTGCCAACGGAACCCTGATTACCCATGACGCCAAAGAGAACATTGCTCAACGACCTATTCATCGCTTTGCACATGATTTGCGTCAATATGATCCCAGAGGCTCCAACCAACGAACCTGCGATGATCAAAGCGTTATTGTCGAGAATGAAGCCTGTCGCCGTCGCCGCGATCCCCGAATAAGAGTTCATCAGCGAAATCACCACCGGCATATCCGCCCCACCGATCGGACTGACCAAGAAATATCCGAGTATCGACGACAAGACGACTAATAGACCGTAGCAAAAGATTTGCGTGCCCAGCGAATGCGATGTGGTGATAGGAACAATCAGCAAGCAGTTTGCGATCAAGAGTCCCAGATTGATCCACTGCTGGCCAGGAAAAATCAGCGGTTTCTTGAAGTGCTGCCACTCTTCCAATTTACCATAGGCGACCACGCTGCCAACAAAGGTCACCGTTCCAATGACGCCCGACGCACCGATAGCGATCAGCGTGTCGGTTGCATGATCCTTTCCAAGCATCAATTCGGCACAGGCGACCAACGTAGACGCCGCACCGCCAAGGCCGTTCAACAACGCCACCATCTGCGGCATTGACGTCATTTCGACTTTGGTAGCCAGCATCATTCCTAGGCCGCTGCTCACCACCAGTCCGATCGCGATCAACCAATAGCCTGCGATGTTTTCATTTGTCAAGGTCGCAAGAATAGCGACCAGCATTCCGGCAGCGCCCAATAGGTTTCCTCGCACAGCCGTACGCGGATGCGACATCTGCTTGAGTCCGACAATGAACAGGACCGCAGAGACGAGGTAGGCAAGTTGAATGGCGACAAACATAGGTTTAATTCAATTGGCGATTTAGTTACTTCTTTTTGAACATCATGAGCATTCGATGGGTTACCCAAAAACCACCCACGACATTGATATTCGCGAGGATGACAGCAATGAGACCAAAGAATGTTGCGATTCCAGTCTGCTGGTTTCCCGCCGCGATCAATGCCCCGACGACGGTGATGCCGCTAATGGCGTTGGAGCCCGACATCAACGGCGTATGCAGCGTCGGCGGCACCTTGGCGATGACCTCGAAGCCTATGATTACGGCTAAGGTAAATACCGTGAGGCTTCCTATTAGAACTTGCAAACGCGAAAATTTATTGAGCGTCGTGGTCGCTTGAGCATGCGTCGACATGTCGTGGCCAGCAAGCGTTGCATTGACTTGCTCCGTCGGCGCAGCGATGTCTTTGGTGCGTGGGTCTTCGGGTGCCGAAAAAACAGCATGGGCTGCAACGACTAGGCCGACAAAAAAGAGCCAAGCCAACGGTTTTATGAACGGACGCATCGGACTACCTCGAGAAAAATCTAGGATGAGAGCGAACTTAATCCAAGTAACTCACGAACGCGTGGCAGGACGACTTCTCCGCCTTTGGTCACCAGCGTTTCGCGAATGATCTCGTCTTCCATATTCATTTCGACTTGCCCTTTCTTGACGAGATTGAGAAGGAACTTTGTCACGTTGTTCGAGAACATCAAGCTGGCATGTTGCGGAATCTCGCTGGCAATATTGGTCGGTCCGAGAATGATTACGCCGTTATGATCCACCCGCTCGTCGGCCTTCGTTAATTTGCAGTTCCCACCGCGCTCGGCGGCCAAGTCGATAACAACACTGCCGCGTTGCATTCCGTCGATCGCACTGTCGGTTAAAAGCAGTGGAGACTTCTTACCCGGAATCGCCGCCGTTGTTATGACGATATCGCTTTGGGCGACCACGCTAGCCAGTAGCTCGCCTTGCTTTCGATAAAATTCCTCGTCCATCGCTTTGGCATAGCCGCCTTTGTCTTCGCTTCCGGCATTGTCGAGTTTCAATTCGACGAACTTCGCACCGAGACTCTCGACCTGTTCACGGCACGCAGGTCGCACATCGTAGGCTGAGACAACGGCACCGAGTTTGCGGGCCGAGGCAATAGCCTGAAGACCTGCAACACCGACTCCGATAATGAAAACCTTCGCGGCCGGCAATGTTCCGGCCGCGGTCATCATCATCGGCAATATCTTGTCGAGCTCCATCGCGGCAGTTAAAACTGCGCGGTAGCCAGCAATGGTCGCCTGCGATGACAGTACGTCCATACTCTGAGCTCGTGTGATTCTCGGAATGAGTTCCAACGAAAAGAGCGAAATGCCCGATTTGCCGATCTCCTGAATAGATTGCGGCTCTCCGAGCGGATCGCACGTCGCAATCAAGATTTGGTTTGCCCGGAGATAGTCTCGATCGTCAAGTCCTTGTGCCTTATTGGCACCGGCTGCTCGGACCTGCAATACGATATCGGCCTGATAGGCGGCAGCTCGATCGGGAACAATCGAGGCGCCTTTATCGGTATACTGTCCGTCAGCAAAACCAGCCGAAGCCCCTGCTCCGGCTTGAACAATCACTTCCATTCCAGCTTTGATCAGCGGCGGCACGCTCGCTGGTGCCAACGCCACACGTCGCTCCCCTGGCAATAACTCTTTGACAACCGCAACTCTCATCAGGCATCCGCTATACTAAAGTGCTCGTGCAAGTTCTTAGCAAATTTACTTCTGCATAGGATATCATCCAGCGAGATTCATGAAAGCTGGCTTGCGATGCAAAGGTCTAAATCCTGAGGTATTGATGTATGACTCATCGAATTTCCCGACGAACGTTTGCGGCCAGCAGCTTTTCTGCCACGCTGCCGGTTGCCTTGCCGGCGATGCCAGTCATCGCGTCACCTGAACCAAATCGTCGTATCCTTATCGTAGTGGGTCCATCTAAACATCCACCCGGTACTCACGAAGTCGCAGCTACCGGTCGGCTTGTTCAGCATTGCATCCAGCAAATCGGTTTACCTGATCTCAAAGCTGATCTAAGGTTCGAATGGCCAAACGACCCGACCGTTTTAGATCAAACGCTCAGCGTGATTTTTATCGGCGATTTTTTCCCTCCCATGCGATTGGAAGGTACCGAGAAGATCATGAGCGATCTGTCGAAGATGGAAGCAAGAAGATATGCGGACAATGATGATGAACAGCATCGTCTGGTCGGCGAAGCTCGAAGTCCCCGAGAACGGCATCCGCATCGCGCTTCCCGATCTGGCGCAATTCAACCCTGACTCGGTGGATCCTATCGCAAAGAAGAAATAAGCGATGGACGCTCACATTCGGACGAACTTCATCGAGTACTAACACCGACGTTGCGAAACGGTTTGCTCGTGATGATCGCGTTAATGAAAGTCGATATTTGATAGTCGTCGTCGGCAGCTTGCAAGACAATCGAATCGAGGGTGCAACTATCCCCACGCGTCATGCCTCGGCCTAGGGCATAGGTCAAGAGCTGCGCAGCAAAGTGCCTTGCGATTTTTGGCTTTTCAATTTGCAGGTGCTCCAAGAGCTCTCGAGGGCCTGAGAATTTTCGACCATCAGCAAACTCTCCATCTGCATCGATCTTCAAGCCGTCATCGGTCGTTCGCCAGCAACCGATCGCATCAAAGTTTTCAAGGCCTAGTCCGATGGGATCTAAGACACGATGGCAACTAGCGCAGCTAGGATTCGCGCGATGGATTTCCAACTGTTGGCGAAGCGATAGTTTCTTATGCTCGTCCTTACCTTCTTCTAACGAAGGAACGCCCGGTGGTGCGGGTGGTGCCGGGTCGCCTAGAATATTTTCGAGAACCCATTTGCCTCGTTTGACTGGACTGGTACGTGTCGGATTCGAGGTGAGGGTAAGAACGGATGCTTGCGTCAAAAGTCCACGGCGATTGTTTGGCAACTCAACACGGATCCAACGATCTTCGTCGCGGTAGCTGCCCAAGCGACGAGCGTAATCCGAAATTCGTTCGGAACCTTGATACATTTTCGATGCGTCTTCACCGTCGAAGGGGAGGTTATAGAAATCGGCCAATCGCGGATTTACGAAAGTAAAATCGGCATCCAAAACATCGAGCAACTTTCCGTGTCGCAGTAAGTCTTTGCAGAAAAGGATCGTCTCGTTAGCGAAGGCTGCGCTCAGTTTGTCGGACCAGGAGTCGAAGAGGTCTTCATCAACGCTTACTGTTTGCAGGTTCCGCAACCCGAGCCATTGGCTAAAAAAACCAGATACCAGCGCGTCGGCCTTCGGGCTTTCGAGCATTCTTTCGATTTCCGCTTGAAGAACGTCAGGTCGCGCTAATTTTCTCGCCTTGGCTAACTCGAAGAGTCGCTCATCGGGCATCGTTGACCACAAAAAATAGGACAATCGAGTTGCAAGGTCGAATTCGTCGATCGGATAGTCGGAGGGAGTTGTTGCAACTGTCGCATTCTTTGCGGTTTGACGATCCGAATTGGCTAGTCGATGGCGTCGTTCGATGCGAAACAAGAATTCGGGAGCAACCAAGATCGCTTGCAAGCCGAACTGGACGCTTTCTTCGAGCGAAGAACCATAATCGAGGGCGATGTGGATCGTGTCGACAATTCGCTTGCTTTCTTCTTTCGTGACGGGACGGCGATAGGCTCTGGGAAGAAAGGCGTCGACAATTTTTTGTGCCGCCAGCTTGGCAGATTCTTCGTCATTCGATTTCGCGATCATGATTCTTTCATGATGTTTGGGCAACGGCGGGATCCCGTTGCTTGGCCCGGTCGCGTTAACATATTCAACAGTCAACGTCGCAGCGCTTCCCAATGTGGGCTGTTCATCGGCGAACTGAATTCGGATTGCGTGTTCGCCGGGTGTCATCACAAGCTTCTTGGAAAATGAGCGACCGTCAGCAGGAACGCGGACGATGTCCAATTCCTCGTCGTCTAAAAAAATTTGAGCGTTGATCAAATCCGAGGAGCGTCGCGTTGATCGCAGTTTTGTTTTGATCTCATAGTCGCCTTCTGCAAAAAGAAAGCGGGCAACGAATATCTGGCCAGCTTGAATGGGATCGCCGCTGGCGGATTGTTCGCGCAGCGTATTGAGATCGACAACGACGGCTTGGTTTGCAATCCATTCGGCGGCATTGACGTACTTTTCAAACGCCAGCGGAGAGATGCTCAACACTTCGCCTTGATTATCAAAGCCATTACCAACATCATCCGATACAAACCCAATGGTTTTGGAGGGTGTCATTTCGAGCCCAAACAAATCGCGAATTGTGTTGTCGTACTCGATGCTGTTTAGCCGTCGAACCGTGATCGGCGCGGGCGGGTTAGATTCGTTGCAGTCGAATTCATTGAGCGCTCGGTAGACCCACTGACTGATGATCTGGCGTTCAGCCTCCGTCGGCTGAAGTTCGGCATCGGGAGGTGGCATGGCGCCGATTCGCACAAGTCCTCTCACTTGTTCCCATTGAGAAGGGTTTAGGCGAACTTTATCGAGACTTTTGTTTTTGGATAAATCGACCGAGCTCTCTGCCGACTCACCTTGATGGCACTCGAAGCAATAGCGTTTCAAGAGCGGCTTGATGTCGGCATCAAACTGCTGAGTAAGCTCATGGTCTAGTCCGGTGATTGGCTTGGAGGATTTCTTCGACGATTCTGCATTCGAAAGTTCGGCGGCGAACAATACGATCACCCCGCAGAGAGTGGATAATGCAACCGTGGGACCATGGGACTTCATAGGAAGTTCTTTGAAGGCGGGATGTTGACGCGAGGCAGGATGGGAGTCGGACTCTACTATGACATTATGACCAATGTACCGAATCTATAAAGGGGCAACTTTTGAGTACGTTTCCGTATCGAATGCTCTATGGAATAGTCCGACGCCGACGGATGGGAGCATCCGATTTCCGCTTGGTTGCAAAAAAGCACTAGCCGTCACGCGCGATCGGGGCCATAATTAAGTTTTGTTGCGCGTTTAGTTTCCCTTGAATCTGTTTAATGTATCTATGGAACACCCCAAGGATGATTTGTCGAATCTAGATCTTGGATTGACTAAAGATGCGTTTGCAGATCTTCCATCACCGCTAGAACAAGCAGCACCCGGAGCTCAGTTGGAAGTTGACGAACCAATTGAAGAGCTCAGACCAAGTCGCAAGTGGCTAGCGCTTTCTGTCCCAGCTTGGCTAGTTAGCATGCTCGTCCATATCGCGATGATCCAGTTTATGGCGGCATATCACTTACCGGGCATCGGAAAAGCGGTCTCGGCCTACATTGTTAATGCTTCGGCGGCGGAAGAGTCCGATTCGATGGAGGACTTTTCAATCGAAGAAGCGATGGCGATGGAAGCGCCAAAAGTTTCTGAGAAATTAGCTCCGACGACGACGCCGACGCTAAAGAATGTCGTGAGCGAAAATCCGCTCGAATTGGACGTCGATGTCGTATCTCCGTCGATGGCAAGTATCCAGCTTTCGAGTTTGTCGTCAGAAATGATCGCCAGTAGTCTTTCGAGCGGCGAGCAGTCGATGAAGAAAGCCCTTGCGAGTCGATCGACGCAATCGAAGCGAGAACTTCTGGATCGATATGGCGGCAACCAAGATACAGAGAAAGCAGTCGCGGCAGCTCTAAAATGGTTCGCTCAGCATCAAATGCCAGATGGCTCTTGGACGTTTGCTCATGGTTTGGCGTGCGGGGGGAAATGCAAGGACGGTGGCGGAGCGACCGGAGCTTCGAATGCCGCAACAGGCTTGGCTTTGATGTGTTTTCTCGGAGCTGGTCAAACGCACCTCGAAGGTGATTACAAAGAATCAGTCTTCAAAGGTCTTTCGTATCTATTGCGAAACATGCAAGTCACCGATGGAAAAATGCCAAGCTGGTATAATAAAGGCCGCGGTTCATCGACGGGCGTCATGTATTCTCACGGTATAGCTTCGATTGCAATGTGCGAAGCTTATGGAATGTCCAAGGACCCTGCTCTAAAGGCTGCCGCGCAAGCGTCGATCAATTTTATTGTCTATGCTCAAGATCCGTCAGGAGGTGGTTGGTATTATTCACCGCGAGCCGGTGGTGACACCTCGGTAGTAGGATGGCAACTGATGGCTCTTAAAAGCGCAGCCATGAGTGGGCTCAATGTGCCGACTGGAACGATCAAAAAAGCCGAGCGCTATCTCGATTCGGTTTCATCGGATAATGGTAGTTCGTTTGGCTATCGAAAATCGGGAGATCGCCCAAAAGTTAGCGCCATGGCTGCCTGTGGAATCCTCTGCAAAATGTATATGGGATTACCGAAGGACGATCCTGGGTTAGTCGCTGCATCCGAAGGTTTTGCTGAAAAAGGGATGGATAGCAAGGATGTTTACTATAACTACTATGCGACACAGGTTATGAAACAAGTCGGCGGTGCTTTGTGGGCAAAGTGGGACGAAAAGATGAAGAAAGTGCTCCTCACGACACAAGAACAATCCGGGCATGTTGCGGGCAGTTGGCATAATGGTGCGGTCAAACACGCCGATGCCGGTGGCCGACTCTACCAGACCGCCATGGCGACGATGATGCTCGAAGTTTACTATCGATACATGCCTATTTACGCAGTGCAAGCCGAAGATGAAGCCTTCAAACTTTAGGCTGAATCGGTTAATATGAAATCGATTGTATCGCAAATGGAATTGGTCGATTCTCGCCTATTGGGGTGACATGAACACAACAAATACGATGAATGCTTCCCCGGCTCTCGAGATCAATGCATCGAGGCAGTTTACGAATTGGATGCAGCAGCACAAACTGAGCCTTGCATTCACGACTTATCAGGCAGGCAAGCTTTTCTTGCTCGGAATGCAGCCTGATGGCCGACTCTCTGTATTCGAAAGAACGTTTAATCGATGCCTCGGATTGTGGGGCGATGGGCAAACGATATGGATGTCATCACTCTATCAGCTCTGGCGATTCGAAAATGTCTTGGAAGCTGGACAAGTTGCGTCGGGTTACGATCGGCTTTACGTCCCGCAAGTCGGCTATACGACCGGCGATTTGGATATCCATGATGTGGCTGTCGAAGCGAGCGGGCGAGTTGTTTTTGTGAATACTTTGTTTGGATGTTTGGCTACTTTGAGCGAAAGCCATAGTTTCGTACCGTTTTGGAAGCCACCCTTTATCAGCCGGTTGGCGGCCGAAGACCGCTGTCACTTGAATGGCTTAGCGATTGAAAATGGAAAAGCAAAATACGTGACAGCGGTTAGCCAGTCGGATATCGCCGACGGTTGGCGCGATCGTCGACAGGATGGCGGATGCGTTATCGATATCGATTCGAACGAAATTATCGCCACCGGACTTTCCATGCCACACTCGCCGCGTGTTTATCAAGACAAGCTTTGGTTATTGAACTCAGGAACCGGTCATTTTGGCTTCATCGATCTCGCAACCGGCAAATTCGAAAAAGTCACATTTTGCCCAGGTTATTTGCGCGGTCTCTCCTTTCATGGCGATTTTGCGATTGTCGGCATGTCGAAGTCGCGAGAAAACAAAACGTTTTCAGGATTGGAACTCGACAATAATCTCAAAGCCACCGATGCCGAAACTCGCTGCGGAATCCAAATCATCGACCTTAGAACGGGCGACGTGGTTCATTGGTTGCGTATCGAGGGCGTCGTGGTCGAGCTTTACGATGTCGTGACACTGCCCGGCGTGATTCGACCTCAAGCCCTCGGGTTCAAGACCGACGAAATCCGCCGTGTTTTGCGGGTTGGCCAAAGCGAAAATTTCTCGATTTAAACGGTCTACATGGCCGCCTTCGGGGTTTTGTTTTAGGGAGCGGTCAAAAATGTCTAAGTAAGAATTGGGTGGCACGCTGTGGAAAGACCTGGACGAAAATTTTGAGCGACTCCTTGGCAAGTATCCCCGTATGAAAACTGTGATCGCTAGACAATTACCATTCGGGTGGATTAAACTTGCAAGTGTTCGATTCCAGCCCACTCAAAGTCAAAATTGAATCCTCTCCCACAAACAAACCAATTCCTGATGCAACTTAAAACTGCTGTGCGACCGTGGTATTGCGAGGTCTGGACACTGTTTGCGTTCGCTGCACTGTTATTGTTGAGCGGAGCGGTGCGGGCCCAAGAATCCTCGGCCAGCGATTCGCAAACCGTCGATTTTGCAACACAAGTCGCACCGGTCTTAGATCGGCGTTGTTCGGGATGCCACGTAGGAGAACGCGCCAAAGCAGGTTTTGATATTCTCGATCGCGACGCTGTTTTGGGTTATATCGAACCGGGAGATGTCGAAGACAGCGTGCTTTGGACCGATTACTTGACTGCTGCCGACGCGCATGCCGATCCAAAGACGACCGTGATGCCGATGAACGGACCGCTAGCGATAGCCGAGCTCGACATCGTTGAAACGTGGATTACAGAAGGTGCCCAATGGCCTGAAACATTTCAGTTCATCAGCGCTCAAGGAATTCGAACCGTTTACCGGGAGGCTCCTGAGGCGGAAGGTATTATGGCAAGGTTTTTTGCGTTCCTTGGCTACTTTCATCCTGCCATCGTGCATTTCCCGATTGCGCTGGTAATATTCGGCGCGGCCGCAGCAGCTCTATCCTTTTTGACTGGCGGGCGGGCAGTTTATGTCGCCTTTTATTGTTTGATATGGGGTACGTTATTTTCAGTCGTGGCAGCCGTTACAGGCTGGTCTCTTGCTGCGGAAAAAGGCTACCCAGCCTGGACTGCGATACCGACCAGCGAATCGATTGCATCCGCATCGGCTGTTTTTCGCCATCGATGGTTAGGTTTCTTTTCCACGATCGTTTCGATTGTCGTATTAGTGCTCGCCGTAATCGCGATTCGAAAACCGACGAGCGTCTATCGGCATATATGGCGAATTGGATTTATCGTGCTCGCTATTATTATTTCGATAGTCGGGCATCAAGGCGGCGAATTGGTCTACGGCGATATTTTCGGCAAAGCCATTGAACGATTGCTCGGGAAATAGGTCGTTGTTCGCTCGACCAACATTCACTCGCCGTTCCGTTTAACCCGTGGCCGTAAGCGGGTCAAGTATGGAGTTCTTCGTCTACTGACCCTCGCGGTCTCGAAAATCGATCGCGTAAAACTGTTTTAAAAGCTGAAATACGTTTGGATGAAATTCTGCGAGTTCGTTTGGCAATTGAAAATAGAGTTCGCTAGCGACCGCGAAGAACTCGCCGACATCGGTAAGTCCATAATCGTTGATAAAGATGCGATGCCCTTGTTCAACCATCGATCGAGCCGCATCGTACTCGCCGATCATCGCAATTCGCCAGGCATCTTCGTCAATGTTTCCAGGAAGCGGCGGCAAGCCATCGGCGTTTGGCCCGTTGATCATATCGAGTTGGTGTGCGAATTCATGTATCACCAGATGATGGCCGCGGTTGTGGAGCTTTGCGGCTCGACGGATGTCCTCCCAGTTAAGTACGACAGGGCCGCGATAGATCGTTTCCCCTGCCCTGGCGTATTCGCCCCACAATCCCAATGCCTGATACTTTGGAACAACTTTGGCAACATAAGGGCGTGGGTAGATGAGGATGCTCTGCGTATGATCAAAATACCATTCGGGATGGTGCATCACCATTAAACCCGCCGCCGCAGCTACGGCTTGTTTTATTTCGTCGGTTACTTCGAGCCCATCGCAACCTTCCCAGTTTTTCTCTTGGATAAAAATGCGAGTCCAGCGAACAAGCTGCGATTGTTCTTCCACCGTGAGCAAAGTCGATTGCCAAAGTGCTCGATGCAATTGCGCCGATTCTTCGTCCGAAACCGTCGCTTTCAGTAGCTTGCGTCGCTGGCTATTTTTAGTCCATCCAAACATGCATTTTACCTATTCGACCTTGGGATTCGACAGCCGCAGCAAGTCTTCAATCGCCTTAGCCTGATATTCGCATTCCAGTAAATCTTCGAGGACTTGTTCGGCGCGCAGAGACGTACAGGCTATGGCCGTAAAACGATTTCGGCAGCCGATTCGAATGAAACCAGTATCGAATTCGCATCCTAGCATTTTCGAGGGTTTTGTCGTCATCATAGAAAATATTTCCGATGCCTCGAGGCCAGAAAAATTCCGCCGCACATGCCTCGCTTCTCCGAGTATGGAAAGATCAGGATTCGAAGCTCGCGAATCGGTACCCAACAGCACCGGTATCCCACGACTTCGCATCGCTAATAAGGGATGTGTCGAATGTCCAAAATGAGCATGCGTCCGAGGGCAGTAGACGACTGCCGCATGATCTCGATTGGATTCCAAGATCGCCAACGATGGTTCGTCGAGATAGTTTCCATGAACGATGAACGCTAACGGAGCCCTGCATAGCTGGCGAGTATAATCGGCTAACGATAATCGATGGCTTGTCGAAAGCAAATCTGGTCCGGCGACCATTTCCAAAAGCGCTTGCAACGGACCATCGCCCGTAGCAATCCATCGCATTTCGTCCTGCGATTCCGCCAAGTGCATCATGATCGGAATGTTCCAGGCAATGCATTTGTTGACCGCACGACGTACCAAGCCTTCCGTCGTAGTGTAGGGAGCGTGCGGGCTTAGACCGAACGGATAATGTTTCCTTATCTGCAAAGCATTGCGCCAAGTCTGCTTGGCGCGAAGCGAGGTAGTCGACATCAGTTCGGCAAAGCGAATCGTCGAAGGGTAGCCTTCTGAATCGGAGGATTCAGAAACGCTCGCATCAAAATCAGCAGGCTTTGACGTCGGTTGACGAACGTTGCCATGAACGATATCCAAGACTAAGCGAACGCCATTTGCATGCGACTCGATGAGTCCTTTCCTTTCAGCGGACACGTCCGAATTCTGAGCTGTTGGTGCCGCGATTTGACGGTGCTGTACAACGCGGAGTATCCAATCAGCAAACGAGGTGCCGGCGGCGACAGGCTTTTGAAGGTCGCTGAATTCAAGATGTGCATGACTATTGATCAATCCCGGTAGAATACAATAAGCTCCGATATCGATGGCTGATGTTGGTGGATGCGTCGAAATCGACGTGACACGATCGCCGTGAAGCGTAATGCACCCGTTGGCTTGCGGTTGGCCTTCACCGGTCCAAAGCCAATCAGCGCGAATGGATAGAGTTTTTTGCATGCGTTTGAAAACCGAATTCTTTGAAGCTTCTACGTTGAGCGTCGCCAAACGTTTGTTAGGCAAACGCTTGGTTCGCCAACTGCCTGAAGGGACGGTAGCGGGTTGGGTCGTGGAAGTCGAAGCCTATCTTTGGCGCCGCGATCCAGCTTGTCATGCCAATCGAGGTATGACGGCTAGCAATCAAGCACTGTTTGGTCCGCCGGGTACATTGTACGTTTATCCTATCCATGCCAAGTACTGTATGAATGTCGTCACGGAACAAGAAGGGCGAGGCGCAGCGGTATTGATTCGAGCCATCGAGCCGTCTGATGGTCACGAAATACTTGCCAAATATCGGTCGGGAGTTGAACAGAAGCAACTGACTAACGGTCCAGGCAAACTCTGTATGGCGATGAACATCGATCGCAGGTTGAACGGAATCGATCTGACAACGCATCCAGACATTTGGTTGGAATCAGACCCGAACCCGAAGAAAGGGCGATGGACAATCAGTCGCTCTGGACGGATTGGCATCAGCGCAGCCACAGAAAAACTCTGGCGTTTTTTTATCGATGGCAATCGTTTCGTCAGCGGAAGATCCAAAGATCATTCCAATTCTCCCAGTCAAAGTTTATCACGCACGGAATCGGACTTTTAAATCACGTTCTGCTCGTGCCCCTTCTCTTCATTTCACTTATCGTCTCGTTTTCTCGTCCCTTATGTCGCTTTCGTCCTTTATGTTCCTTTCATCCTTTTCGTCCTTGCCAAACCGTTTCAAATACTTCGCAATCTTAAATTTCTTAGCCGTCGACTCGCTAGTCATATACCGAATCTTTCCGAAGATCGGACGTTCTGGACCCCAGGCTCGATCGTAGCGACCGAGTGTCCAGAAAATGCCGCTATAAGAATTCGGATCGCGACCGTCCAAGGCAAATCGGTTATTCAGTTCGATCATGATACCGAGTGCGTCTCGGGGCGACTTTGTCCAATGGAGGATTTTCTTTCCCCAGAGCATACGAAGGTAGTTATGGATGATCCCTTCGCGAACGAGCTGCCGTTGGGCAGCGTTCCACAATTCATCATGCGTTTCGGCATTCTCGAACTGTTCCATCGAGTAATCGTATTGCCGGACATCCGACGCATGATCGGCGAGTGTCGTTTGAGCCCAAAGGGGAAGCGATTCGTAGCGGTCAAAATTTGGCTCTCGACAACACATATTAAACCCGATTTCTCGCCAAGTGAGCAACTGATCGAGAAAGGCTTCTCGATTGGTATCGAGGTTCCAAAACCCATTCATCTTCCCGTTCGGCTTGGCAAGTTTTTCTGGCTGCCAATTGCAAGATTCGGCAATTTTCGAAAAAATCTGGTGAGGGCTGATATGTCCAAAATGAAGATACGGCGAAAGCCCACTGGCACCATCTTCGTCCGGTCTATTTCGAGATTTGTCGTAATCGGTCAAACGCTCTTCGACAAAGCGGTTTAATATGCGAATTGCTTCCCTGGGTCCGCCTTTATGCGACGTTGGTTGGACCCGATGGTCGATCGGCAATCGAGCCAAAGAAAAACTTGACAGATGTTCAAGCGTCAAGGCAGGCCAGCGTCGCAAAATCATCGGATCAACGGCATCGAGTTTTGGTACCGTTAGATCTACGAGCGGCTCAGTCATCGGAAAATCGGGGAAATGATTGACCAATTCCTTTTGCATGAATCGACGGTAAGAATGGGCTACCGTAAAAGTTCGTTCGGCTAGCCTCATCGGCACGATCGCGTTGCTATCGACTAACTCGACAGCACATTTCCATCGAGCAACGATACGCTGATATAGTTTAGGATGGAAGAAACAAGGAAAGTCATCAGAAACGATCAAACAGGCTTGTTTTGAAAGCGTTTCGATGAGTCCGCTCGCTTGGCCGGGACGTGTTTCGATATAGGGATAGTACATTGCGTTCGATCGAGAAAAATCGGTAAAGTTGTCGATCATTCCATCGATGAGAAACCGATGAAATCGCTCGGATGACCAACGATAATTTGCTCGAATCGCTTCGAGCACCAGCAAAGGACGCTTGAGCCGATGTGTCCATTCGATCGCCCGCTGCAGCGCGAAATTGGACTGAGCACGGCGAAAAGCAGTCATCCAATAGAGCACGAACTGGCCGTCAAAACGCGGCGGATGGCTATTAAGTGCTTGAACACGAATATTGGGCGTGCGTTGCAAGTGGGGACTCCGAAAAGATTCCTGGAAGTGATAGTGTATAGCCCAAGCAAGTGGTGCCAGGCTCCGGAAAGTGTCAATGAACCATCGTAATCGAACCGAAAATCTTACCCGAGTCATGCTCGGTCGCAGGCGGCGACTGGCCATTCGCAAATTTTGCATCGGGTTGATTGTCGTATCGACGCTTGCAACACTCCTTTTGACTGGCGGATTGTTTGAATTCCACCGCCAAGGTCTCAGCTTTCAATCTACCTACGACGTACAAAGCTTTTGGGTCAGTCGACTCTTCGAATGGTTTCTTGGGATCTGGGTCTTCATTGTAGGAAGTTGCATCGCAAGTTTTTTGAATGTGGTCGCCTATCGAGTACCAGCGGGATTACCGATTACGGGAACCTCGTTTTGCCCACACTGCAATGTGCCGATTTTGCCGTCGGACAATGTTCCGGTGTTGGGTTGGTTTATCTTGGGTGGTCGCTGTCGATCATGCAAGCTGAGTATTTCACCGAGATATCCAACTTTCGAATTCATCGGTGGTCTGCTGTTGTTGAGCGTCTATCTGAGTACGGTACTTGGTCATGGCCGCAATCTTCCATGGAATCGACAGATTGATTTAGCATACGGCCTGCCGATGAATTTGCATTTTATGGATGAAGCCGTATTTTATATTGCTGGCTTGCATATTTGGCTTTTGCTATTTTTATACGCCGAGGCGTTGACTAGTTTGGGACACGGGCGCATGCCGCTAAAGGTTTGGCTTTTCGGGGCGCTAGGAATCCTTACCGCCATCGCGTTGCGACCAGAGCTATGCGTTTTACCGATCAGCGAACGAGAAACATCGATGTTGCCGCTGTACGTAACAGAATCGCCACGGTATCGAGCCATCTTGACGTCGGTGGTCGGAAGTATGGTCGCCGCAATGATCGCCTCGATTTGGCGAGTTCGAAGCGGCCAATCGACTTGGATTGCCGCATGTTCCATCGTAGGTTTGGCGTTGGGTTGGCAAGCTTCGATCGGAATTCTTTTTTTAACCGCAGTAGCGTTTACTTTCGGCCGATTTGATTTTGCCAATTCTAAAAACCCTACCATTTTCTTGCCGATTCAGCGTCTCTGGCTATGGACGGCAATTTTTTTAATGACCTGGCGTTGGTTTAGTCAGCTCTCGCGGATATTTTAATGGAACATCGATTCGTTATGTCATTGCATATTAGTGAGTGAGCCGATGGCGACGAGCAAACAAAGGAAACAACGACCTTCATGACGGTATTTGCTGACTGCGCGTCATTTTTAACAGCACCGATTTTAAAACACGAGCTGATAGCCTTGGATACTTGGCGCATTCGCATCGAATGTCCTGCAATTGCGTCATCGATGGTGCCTGGCCAATTCGTGATGTTGCGATTAGATGGTCTCAATGATCCGCTTATAGGGCGCGCCCTTGCGATGTATGACCGAATTGACGATGAAAATGGTCAGCCGAATGCGATCGATTTAGTCTACGTCGTAAAAGGAAAGTTCACGCAAACGTTGTCGAGATGCGGCACATCGGGACGAGTCGGTATTTGGGGACCTCTCGGAAATGGTTTTTGCAATGAACCAGTTGATCATTTGGTGATGGTAGCCGGGGGTGTTGGTCAGACGCCCATGCTGACGCTCGGCAAAGAAGCGTTAGGTAAGGACGATTTTGGAAAGCCAATTCGGCAGTCGGGCTACGCCAAACAAGTTACGTTCTGCTATGGAGCGAGAAGTGCGGATCGCTTGGCTGGTGTCGAAGATTTTCAAGCAGCCGGTTTTGCGGTTCAATTAGCGACCGACGATGGCTCACTAGGAGGCCGACAACTGCTCGTTACCGATTTGCTGCGAGACGTTTTGGGGAATCATCCGAAAAATCAGAGCCTTCGAATTGCATGCTGTGGGCCGGAGCCGATGATGGAAGCGGTATCGAAAATCGCTAGCGAAAAAAATATTCGGTGCGAAGTATCGCTGGAGACCCCAATGGCTTGCGGGATTGGGATATGCTTTACATGTGTGGCCAAAGTCCTTCAACCGAGCGGCGACTGGGATTATCAGCGAACGTGTGTTGAAGGGCCGGTATTGGATGCTGCAACTATCGTCTGGTAGGTCAACGGTCGTTCGAGCGGCTCGATCCTAGATTCTCGTCTGCGGAACAGGAGCCGTTTTGTGAATTGCGCTGAAAGTGTATTGGGGAATTGATTGACGTTCTCATCTACTATGTTTGCGGCATCGGCGGTAAGACAGTCTGAATCGATCTTGACGGCTGTTGTACAGGCATTTGACGCAGCGGCGGCTGGATTGCGACAGCCGATTTCATTGATAGCGGTTTTTTTTAGTTGCCCACAAGCGTCGCAGATGGCAGCCGACATATCATCCAAGCTTGCTGAATACGCTCCGGATGCAGTCATCGTCGGTTGCTCGGCCGAAAGTGTTTTAGGCATGCGAACGGAAGTCGAAGGCGAAACTGCGGCGAGTGTCTTCATCATCGCGGGTCTCGATCAACCGCCGCGAAGTTTTCACGTCGAATACCAACCTACCGCTGACGGACCTTCCATATTCGGTCTGCCTGATGAGTTGTTAGATGGTTCCGCCGTGGGAAGCGGACTCATTTTGTTTGCCGATCCATTTACTTTCCCGATGGATCTTTTGATGCAACGAGTTGCCGAAGAAGCTCCTGGTCTACCTATTTTGGGTGGATACGCTAGCGGGGCCACTGGTCCAGGCGATTGCGGGTTAGTTATCAACGGCCGCTCGAGCTGCCGTGGAGCCGTCGGAATCCTGCTGCCACCCGAGATACATTTGGAGCCGGCCGTAAGCCAAGGTTGTCGACCAGTTGGCGAACCGATGGTCGTAACCAAGATCGAAGGCGACGTTTTGTTGAGTCTTTCTGGGCAACCGGCCCTTCAGCAGTTGCGTCGACTTTACGAGCAGCTCCCGACTCGCGATCAGGAATTGATGCTGCGATCGCTCTTGATTGGGAGAGCGATTCATGAATACCACGATCGACTCGACCATGGCGATTTTCTAGTACGACAATGTATGGGGGTCGATGACGAACGGGACGGAGTCGTACTGACCGATCGAGTTCGAGCTGGGCAGACGGTTCAGTTTCATGTGCGTGATTCCGAAACTGCCGACGCAGACCTTCAAGCAGCCTTTAAGCGAATTAGCGTAAAACGTGGCTCGCCGTTCGGTGCGTTGATGTTTACCTGCAATGGACGTGGCTCACATATGTTTCGGGCACCGCACCATGATGCCTTGATATTTGATCGATACTTTCCGCAAATCCCCTTGGCTGGTTTTTTCGCCGCCGGTGAATTCGGTCCCATCGGTGTGAAAAGTTTCATGCACGGCTTCACTGCCACCGCCGCCTTGCTCTACTTCGTCGAGAAGCGTTAGGGCGACCGTTCGGGGTTGGTGTTTTCATGCTTCTCGGTGTCACCTACCAGAATGACGCGATTTGCGTTACGATTTGACGTTGAAATTCAATTTATCGATGACCACAAAAGATTGACGACGAAAGGATAGACACAGATGGCTCGCTCGGCTGCAATTACTTTCAAGGGGACTCCGATGACGCTTTTGGGTGATGAACTCAAAGTAGGACAACCGGCTCCCGATTTTACGATTCACTACTTTGAAGGCGGTCTCAAGACGTGGACTCTTGCCGATCTCAAAGGAAAGCCGACTTTGATTAGCGTTGTCCCATCTTTGGACACCGGCGTCTGCCAGATTCAAACCAAGCGATTCAACCAAGACTTGGGCTCCTTGAGCGGCAAAATCAATGCCGTTACGGTAAGCCGTGATTTGCCCTTTGCAATGAATCGATTCTGCGGAGCCGAGGATATCAAAGGCCTCAAGTCTGGTAGCGACTATCAAACTGGAAACTTTGGTACGCAGTGGGGCCTGATGATCGACGAGCTCAAATTGTTGGCTCGCGCCGTCTATGTTTTGGATGCGAACGGCAAGGTTGTCTACGGAGAAATCGTCCCCGAAGTAACCCAGGAACCAAACTATAAGGCGGCAATGGATGCGCTGAACGGTTTACTGTAGAGTTCAAATGCCAAATCGATTGGCGGGTTCGACAAGTCCTTATCTGCTTCAACATCAAAACAATCCAGTGGATTGGTATCCGTGGAGCGATGAGGCACTCTTGAAAGCCAGGCAGGAAGATAAACCGATCTTCCTGTCGATCGGCTATTCCGCCTGTCATTGGTGTCATGTGATGGAGGCAGTCATAACGCCCATTCAGTCAGAACGAAGCTCAAATCAAAATTAACGCTTGGCGTAAAAACGTTGGTAGCCGCCGCCGACAGCCAAGGAAGCGCGACCGGATCGATTCATCCTGTAAACCGATCTTGGCTCGATCATCGAACGCTGCCAAACGACCAAGATGCCGTATTGTATCTTTGTAAAGGAACGACCTGCCAAGCGCCTGTTTTTAGTCTCGATGCAATTTTCGAAACACTAGGCTTTTTTTCGTAATAAACGACCACGTGACATCCCAAGATTCAGATTACTCGCAATCCATTGAAAAACCTTGGCATCAGATAGCTCGCTCGCCTGCTTTGGTGCTCGGTATCCTGTTTCTGGTGACAGGATCATTGGGTTTGCCATTGCTGTGGTACAGCCCTGCTTTTAGCAAATCCTCGAAATGTTTTTGGTCGATCGTTGTGACGATTTACACCTTGCTGTTGATAGCAATCACGATCGCGATTGTCTGGTGGGCTTATTCGACGATCTCGCGACTATACTGATTTACTCGGAGCGCACTTGCGTCGTGTGCTATCGATTCAACTGGCGTTCGAGCGATTCGATGCGACTTTGGCTTCGCGTCAATTCTTCGCGGAGTTGCGAAAGCTCTGCTTGCAGGCGTTGGACGTAGGCTGGAGTCAACATGTCCTGAGTGACGTTGACGTTTCCTTGAGCGTCTGTCGAGCCGGCTGGAGGGACTTGAAGCGTTGTTTGCATCAATTGAGCACCGCGATAGAAACTGATCGCGATCATCGCATTCGTATTAGCGTTCTGCTTCCACCGGACGACATCGTCATCGCTTAGAATCGATTTGCCATCGATATCGACGATACAATCGCCGGCGGCTAATCCAGCTATATAGCCTGGAGAGTTTTCGGCGACTTCAAGGACACTTGCACCGCGGAAGACAGGGATGCCAAATTGTCGACGAAAAGCATCGGAAAGTGGCGCCAGCACAATTCCAAGCGAACCGCGTCCGTCAACCGCTTGAGGAGTTCGAGGCGAATTTCGATTCGTCGCACTAAGAGGATTCTGTGGAATTGATTTGAAAAGCGACGCCGCGTTGGGAATCGTTTTTACTGCGACGCTCTGGGGAATCAAGACGACATTGATATCCATCTGTCGTCCTCGACGATCGACTAAGAATTTTACGAGCTGGTTCGGGGACGCGCTCGCCATTTCTTCGGCAAACGTGTCGATATCCGTGACGGCGTTTCCACCGATTGCCAAAATTCGGTCATCGATGCGAAAGCCAGATTTCCACGCAGGTGATTGACTGACGACCTCGACAACACGCAATCCCATTCCTCCCCCAGTAGGCTTTTCGAGCGTCATTCCTAAGTAGGGAACCTCAGCATCAGGCGGGCCGTTTAATGGAGCAGGACCCGGTGGAAGAGGCGTTGGTGGATTGACTAAGATACTTTCGCTTGGCTTCGTCGGACCTGGAAGATTTTCGGCTTGTTTAGAAGAATCCGATTTTCTTCTTTCGCTCGCTTTCGACGAATCGAGCTTTTCCTGTTGGAGTAGTTTCGCTTCTAATTGCTGCAGTGGATCTTGCGACCGGAGCTGTCCAGAGCCAAGCAAAATAATAGCAGCCGCAACAATGGAATACCAACGCAATGCTTTCATTATGACTGCTCGAAAACGAATGGATACCCGAGGCCAACAAACCGCTTCGCGTTATTGTAGATGCACGAAGCCGTGGCGAATATAGAAAATACCACAACTCAAGCGTCTTGCTCGAACCATCTCCCCAAAATAACTCCACCATTTGAAGCATGCTTCCTAAACCGCCTAATTCGCCAAGTAGCGTTGTCATTAAAACAGGGGCCGAGTATTGTCGAGCCACGGTGCCTCGGGTGCTCAGGCATTTGGACGATGAGTCGATCGAATTGATCCTCGATGCCGTCGAGCAATCGATCGAGCAGCAAGGGATGCGATTTGCATCGGCTCAGTCGATGATCGTGGCGTCTGGCGAGGATGAGGCGCCTGAAGAATTGGCGGCGGCGTATCTCATGGAGTATCCCGGCCGATTAGGTTCGCTGGTAGGGCCATGGGTTTCCAATCGTGATGCAAAGCTCAGCGAAGAAGCCGCTGTAGCCGTTCTGCGATCGCTCGTCCGAACATCTTGTGATTGGAAAGTGGAGTTAGTTCAAACGGTCATCGAGCTGGACTCGCCTTACTCGGTCAAGGCCTTGCGCCTAGCTGGATTTAGGAAACTCGCAACGCTCTACCAAATGTCAGTCGAACTGACGAACACCGAGATATTGAATAACGCAGCATTTCCTTATCTAAAGAATCGCAGCCAGGAATCGAGCTATTCGCTTCAACCCTTCGAGTGGCGACAATACAACCCTTCGGACTTTAAGTTATGGATTGAGTGGCTCGATCGAACTTACGAGGAAACTGCGGATTGTCCTGAATTGAACGGAGTTCGAGCGACCGCCGAATCGTTTGCGGGATATCTCGCTTCCTCGGGAATTCAAAGTAGTGGTAATGATACCCCGCATTGGTGGGCTGCCATTGAAACAACAGGCTCACAGAGTGAATACTCACAATGCGAAAGTCGAATTGCTGCAGCGTTCATGCTCGGAAGTTCGGGTGCAGGGAACTGGGAACTTAGCTATATGGGTGTCGTTCCTAAGTATCGAGGACGCGGCCTTGCGACTGAGACGCTTCGTCGTGCGTTGCACCTAGCCCAACGGCAAGATGCAAAGCAACTTTGGTTAGCCGTCGATCGACGAAACGAGAGTGCGATACGGCTTTATCAACGATTCGGTTTCGAAATTACTCGTGAACTCGATGCCTGGTTTTTGCCGATCAAGTAGGATTAGGACAAAAAAAGTCACAACCGACTTCAAGCCAATGGGTTACGAAATCTTCGGCAAGTCTTGTCGATTTGGCCCGTTAGGATTCGACAACTTTTCCACAGGAGATCAAAGCCAGCTTGAAGCGATTCGATAAAATTCCGGAATCTCCGGCAGAGGCGGGAAATCGTGGGGTAGGAATGCGAGGTAGCGACGCGATATCCACCGGTCTTGGGCAACAATTGGGACACGAAGTTTGACGGCAGTGCTAGCAAACCTACAATCGCCGCTCCGTCCTACGACGGAGGCGAATGCAGTCTTGTTCTTAAGATTCTTTTTCGGTCCGAATTTGCGCTATTCCTCGGATATCCAAGGAATAGTGTGGCGGTAGTCGCACTCGGAAAGAAATCGATTTATCGAAATAAGACAGAAGGCGGGATGGTTCCCGCTGGCAAAAGGAATCTGCAACGAAGTGGAACTTCGATTCGTTGCGTCGCAAGGTTAGGAAAGCGATTAACAGATGTGTCAAGCAGTCTCGACGATCGAGAACCCATCTCCATTAGAATCGGGAGGCACATGTACCATCGGAACGACGGTACGGAATTTGCTAGCTCAGCGAATTGGGCAGGATCGTCTTGATTTATGGTTTGGGCGTGCGGCCCGCTGGGACTTCGATAATAATGTCCTAACGATTGGATTGGAGAGTCCCTTTCTAGTCGATTGCGTTCGTAGCTTATGTTGGGACGAACTTCGGTCAGTCGTCGAGGAGCTCGGTGACGATCGGACTGCCATTCGTTTGCAGCACGTCGCAGTACCACGTACCGTGACGCCCAGTAAACCATCCCCTCCCGTTCGATCGGCTGCTCAAGTTCCTATGAAGCCTCCTGCTGTCGAGACTGATCGATTGCCGAATTTCGGTTTTGCTCGAAGCGATTCGAGCGACGCGGATGCTCCACGAAAACTAGCACCAATTCCGAAGGTCGAAGAGGCGGACCTATGGAGCGATTTTGTACAGGGCTCGGGCAGCCGATTGGCGACGACGGCTGTCGAAATGATTTTCGAGCGGCCAGGTACACTTAGCCCCGTTTTGATCTATGGTCCTAGCGGCTCCGGTAAATCGCATTTAGCCCGCGCTATCGGACAGCAGTTGAGGCGTCGATGCGGCATGCGTCGAACGATCATCATGACTGGCGAGCAATTCACGATCGACTTCACCGAATCGGCTCGCGGTGCCGGGTTCGCAAGCTTTCGCCAAAAATATCGCGATGTCGATGCCTTTATTTTAGATGATTTGCATTTTTGTTTGGGCAAACATGCGACGCTTTCCGAGCTTCGAAATACGATCGATAATTTGCTTCGCGATCGACGGCAGGTCGTTTTGGTATCCGATCGATCGTTGAATGAATTGACTGGTTTAGGAAGTGATCTGCACGCAAGAATTGCCGGTGGTATGACTTGCGGCATCGAACCATTGGACAGTGAAACACGCCGGCAGTTGCTAGTGAAATTGCTCGTCAAGCATCAAGTCTTGTTGAATGAAGGAACGACGCACGCATTAGCCGAAGCTGCTGGCGGGGATGGTCGAGCTATCTTTGGAATCGTTTTTCGATTGCTTACCGAGCAGCGGAAGCTTGGGCGGCCGCTAACTCACGATGATGCCGTAGCTGCAAGTTTGGATCTCATTCGAGCTTGCCAACCAGTGGTTCGACTATCCGATATCGAGAGGGCGGTTTGCGAAAATTTTCGCCTCGATCCGAAAAGCTTGCAAACCAAAGGAAAGACTAAATTCGTGAGCGGGCCTCGAATGCTCGCCATGTTCTTAGCGCGAAAACATACTCGAGCGGCTTACGCAGAGATTGGCGAATTCTTCGGCAATCGACAGCATTCCACGGTTATTTCTGCCCAGCGCAAGGTCGAGCAGTGGATCGAGTCGAATGATGCCTTACCGCATGGAATGGGATCGGTTCGCGTTCGCGAAGTATTGCGAAATCTAGAATCAGCCCTGCAAGTGGGGTGATCGGTTATTTTCACTAGATTCTCCAATCCGAATAACCGATACAGATGGAATGCGAAACCGTTGGCAACGACATGGAAGAATAGCTGTCCGCCTCATTGTGGTCGCCACGACCGCTGTGGTAGGTGGTGCCGCTACGATTCCAAGTTTGATGCCGAAAGGCGAAAAGTCTTCGGTAGCGTTATCTTCTAGCGCCGAATCGTTTGCACCGCAATCTGCGACTTCGGTTTCACAAAAGAATGTTAACTCAACTCCAACGGCTCCTTCGCCAACCAGCTCGGCTGGAATCGAACGTGTTCGAGTTTATTACGCTACCGATCGTCAACTGTTTCAAGCTAACAATCCTCATCTTTGGATCACGGCGATCGCTCCTGGATTCCTATGCGTACTTCTTACTTTAGTTCTCGTTGCCGGGTGCTTTGCAGGTAAGCGTCGATGGGCTTGGGGGCTCGGTTCCTGTTTAGGATTATTCGTCTGCTACATATTGGTCGGACAAACAGCCATCAAAGTTGGGCATTTGATGCGTCTAGCTCAACAGGAAAGTGTGTGGTTCTCGGGAGGCAGGTTTGCAGCCACAACGAGCTATCCATTGCATTTGGGAGTAAGTGACGTAACATTGCCACCCAACCATCAACGCGGAGTAATCGAGCGGCCGTCGGTCTTTTCGTTCGAATTCACCGAACGCGAAGATCGTCACGTTATCGTCCAACGTATCGAAGAGATGGATGTCGATTCGTACTTCGATAGCTTACGCGACCGTATTTCATTTTCGCCAGACCAATCGGCATTGATCTATATTCATGGTTACAACGTCGAATTCGAAGAAGCCCTTCATCGAACGGCACAGCTTAGCCACGACATCCAATTTGATGGAGCCCCCATTCTCTATTCTTGGCCCTCGAATGGTCAGCTTGTCCGATACCGTCGCGATGAGTCCAACGTCGAGTGGAGCGCAGCCCATCTGGAACTATTCTTAGCCGATGTCCACAAGCGTTCCGGTGTCAAGCGATTGCATGTCATCGCCCATTCAATGGGAAACCGAGCGCTCGTCGGAGCTCTGCAATTGCTTCAGTTGAAGTATCCGTACGAGCAACCGATGCTTAGCCAAGTCATTCTCGCGGCGCCAGACTTGGATACCGAGGTCTTTCGCGATCGATATGCCTCGGCGGTCCATACCTGTGCTTCCCAAGTAACTCTTTACGCATCGGCTACCGATCGAGCCCTATTGGCGTCGGTGAAATTGAACGGATTCCAACGACTTGGACTGACCAGTAATCCACAACCGACCGTCGCCGGCGTCGATTTAGTCGACGTGACACCGGTCGATACAAGTTTGCTGGGGCATTCTTACTACGGAAGTCATCCCTTGATGATCCGGGAGCTAAAGTCGCTGATTCATGACGGTGTATCGCCCGAGAAGCGAAATTGGCTAACAACGCTCGCCGATCAACGCATGCCACCACTCTGGCGATTCGTACCGGAGCTGGCCGCGCAAGCAATGCAGAGCAACGTTCAGCGGTAGTTGAATCATAACTCTGTTAAATGCTTCAGCCGGGATAAAGATTTGCTTGGTGTGTTGGACGTGTTGAACGGCAAAGTTTCGTTTTATCGTACCGATTGAAATGTTTCGCAAGTTGGAAGCTTGCGCCACTATCGACCGAGTTGATCGGCGAGTTCCGTAGCGTTGTAGATGCTGCGCAATGATTCTAAGACGCTTGCCATGTGAACAGCCACGGCCCGCGAGACGCGATCGGTATAGTAAAAGTCAGCAGTAAGACTCTGAATGTTGCCGTCAAAAATGATGCCGACAATGGCCCCGTCTCGATTAACGACTGGGCTGCCTGAATTGCCTCCGATAATATCTGCCGTACACACAAAGTTGAACGGTGTGCTCGCAGCAATTTTTTCTCGGGCTCGATTCCAACTATCGGGCAATATCCAAGGTTCTTTATTCAGATGAGTCTTCGAGTGATCGAATGCGCCGCCCAGAGTTGTTTGATGAGAAATCTTTTGCCCGTCGACTTCGTAACCGGCAACAACACCGTAAGTGAGTCGCAAAGTAAAAGTTGCATCGGGATAGATTGAATCGCCTTGAATCGCGAACTGTGCTTGGCTAATTTTTCCATATGCTTGTCGTTCCAACTCTTCGGTCTCGTTATTGAGTTCCTCGAGTCGCCGAAATTCGGGCTCAAGTAGTTTTGCTAAGACGATCATCGTATCTTTTGAATTCTCGATCGATTCGACGCCACCGCGTGCGATCGTTTGTCTCGCTTGGATATCGAAGAGCTTGGTACCCGAGAGAGCTTCCATCGCTCTATCGCGAGGGCCTTTGCCATCCAACAAGTCAACAACCAACGCATCGTCGCCGCCGCGATCTTCCATAAAGCGAGCGAGCTCATCGGCCAGTTGAACGCGTTCGAGATCATCATAAATTGGAGCGGGCGAGTAGAGCTCTTGCTCTAGCGATTCCCGATTGCTATCGCGAAAATCTCGGAGTCGTTCTGTGCTCGGTTTTTGGTCCTCAGAGGCCATTAAAACAAGGGTTTGCGCGATACTATAGAGCCGCGTTTTCAAGGATCCCGTTATTCCGACCAAAGCCTTGCGTCGGGCGACGACATCTTCAATCGCAGGCCACGCTTCGGCCAGAGAAGCGTTGGTAGGGTCCGATTTCAGTTGGCGGATGAGGTCGCTTTCGTTGCGTCTCTTTCGCTGAAAAAACTCAGGCTCTTGCAAGCCTTGGAGCATCCCAACATAGGCTTTTCGAGAGTTCTGCACGCCAAAGAGATCATCTCGTGCTCGCCGCAAGGCCTCGGGTCCAGCCAGCGCATACTGTTGCAAAAGGTTTTCTTTGCGACGCAGCAAATTGAGCGTTCGAGGAATCGCAACATCGCGTTGATAAGCGAGAGCGGCAGAGGTGTAGATTCGTCGCGTGCGGCCTGGGTTGCCCGATACAAATATTAAATCGCCATCCGTGGCGCCTTGCGGCTCCGTCCTAAGAAAATGCGTAATGTTAGCCGGTTCGTTATTCTCGTAAACGCGAAAGAGCGTAACATCCAAACAGTAACGTGGGTACTCGAAATTGTCTGCATCACCACCAAAGAAAGCCGTGCCTGCTTCGGGGGCCCATACCAATCGAACATCGGTGTATTTCTTATAACGATACAAATGGTACCGTCCTCCACCGAACAGCGTAACAATGTCGGATCGAAGGCCCGTTTTGTCAAGCGACTCTTTTTCGATTTCCGACATTTTTGATTGACGAGCTTTCGCAGCTTGGCTTGCTAGCATATCCGTCTTGACGGCGCTGTTGACGGACTGCGTGACATCTTCGATCGATACGAGTTGATTCAGTTCAAGATCTGGTGCTTTGATCTCCTGTGCAAATGACTTGGCGAGAAAGCCATCTTCGTTGTAGTTGTGTTCCGCGGTTGAAAGTTTGTACAGCGTATCCGACGCAACATGATGATTCGTTAAGACCAATCCATTCGATGAAACAAACGAAGCGGACCCCCCAGAATTAAAGCGCACGGATGACAACATTAGGTGCTCGGTCCACTCAGGAGTCACCGTAAAGCGATGCGTTTCAGCCAGATGCTTAGTGGGTAATTGATTGAATAGCCACATTCCTTCGTCGCCGTTGCAGATCATGTTCGTTGTCAATACCAAAAAGAGTCCAGCGGAAGATAGCTTGTACATGGGAGATATAGGGGATCAAGAGTTGCATTGAAATTAGGCTCGGTGTTGCGACGCCGAGCAACATTTCGAAATCGTTACGCCACACTCGAACGTTGGCAAGTAGGCTTAGTTCATTGGCGCTCAAAAAAATATCAGAAATTTTGCGACTATTTCTCAAGCGACGGATGGAGGAATGCCGAAATCGAACAAGCTGACTGCTCCGAACCCTCGATTTCCTTCCTTGATTCCGCTGGAGCCAACTTCAAGTGACGCTATCACTCTCCGCATCTGCTGATTCATTGACCGATCAGATGACGTCCGGCAATATTGTCCCGATATTGCCTCTATTGCATCGTGTAGATTCGGCAATCCGAAAAAGCCCGCATCTCGTCGGACGCCATCTCGTTTTGGAAACCCGAAACGGTGCGGTGGTACTTCGAGGTACGGTCGACTCGTTTTTCGAGAAGCAAATGGCCCAAGAAGCGCTGCGGGACCTCGATGGTATCACCGCCATCTTAAATCAATTAGAAGTCGCCTACGGCAAGCGAAAATAGCTTGAATCGTTGCAGATTCTATTGATTGATTCCACTGAGTTGTGTCCAATACGTGGCTTGTCCATCATCACAAACTCAGTGTAGTCCATGGTTTCATCATTCTGTATATTGCCGTCCACTTCGTTGCGTTCGCTTGTATTGACGCTAGTTGGTTCGGTTTGTCTTATGTTCCTTGGTCGATTGGTTACGGCGGAAGTTGTAAGCGTTGATAAAGGAGTGAGGGTTTCAATGATCGACTATTTCAGCAAAGAGGGGGTTGCTCGCAGTGACGTATCGGAGTCTCGACGTGAGTTGATCGAAGGAGCGGCGGCACAGATCCGAAAGATTTATGCTGACCGAGGTTCTGCTGATTTAGTTTTTGTCTGCACGCACAATTCTCGCCGGAGCCAGTTTGGCCAAGTTTGGGCAGCCATCGCGGCGGCCAATTATGGTTTGAAGATTCAATGCCACTCGTGCGGAACTGAAGCTACGGCATGTAACGAACGCACCATCTCGGCACTCGAACGCGCCGGTCTTTCGTTTTCTAAAGACGATGTGGCCAATCCCGCCGTGTCGCTTACGCTTTCATCAGGACACGCCAATCCTGTCTATTCATTGGTCCTTGCCGCGCCGCAAGCCAAGCTTCGTTTGTTTTCCAAGGCCTTTGGTCATCCATCGTTGCCACAAAAAAATTTTGTCGCACTGATGTGCTGCGACGACGCGGATAAAAATTGTCCGGTCGTTAATGGTGCTATCGCGAGAATTCCGCTGTGGTATGTCGATCCGAAAGCAAGCGACGGAAAACCAGATGAAGCGACGGTTTACGATGGTCGCTGCAAGCAAATCGCGGCCGAGATGTTCTATTTAATGCAGCTCGTTGCTAAAGATCACAAATAGTCGGATATAGATCGTATGCCAAACTACGAGGGACGCCTTGATCGATTGCGCAAGCTGATGCGCAAAGAGTCATCCCGTTCGCTTTTAATTACCTGCCCTTCGAACGTCACCTATCTAACCGGTTTCAGTGGCGATTCGAGTTTCTTGTGGATCGACAACGAAGCTGTACGCTTGATTAGTGATGCTAGGTACGAGGAGCAGATATCGGAAGAATGCCCAGGGTTAGATGTCCACATTCGACAATCGACGGTCCCGATACTGGCTGCTACCGCAAAGGTGATTCATTCGTCGAAGCCACCACAAATCTTGATCGAAGGGAGTTCTATTTCGAAAAGCGATTTCGATAGACTCTCAGAGGCTATTCCGAAGATTCCGATTTGGGTAAGCAACGGGTTGGTGGAATCGCTTCGCGAATGCAAGGACCAATACGAGTTGCGCGCAATTCAGCGAGCGATCGACATTGCCGAGAAGGGGTTTTTGGCGGTTCGACAGCGAATGAGAGGGGAAATGACGGAAAAGCAGGTCGCCGATGACCTGGATTACGCGATACGCTGTGCTGGGGGAATCGGGACGTCATTCAATACGATTGTAGGGGTTGGTCCAAGGGCAGCCCTCCCGCACGGTATCCCTTCCCAGCGAAAATTGGCTGAAAGTCCATTTGTTTTAATCGATTGGGGGGCTAAGGAAGGGCTTTATGTAAGCGATTTAACCCGAGTTATTGCAACAGGTACCCTACCCGCAAAATTTCTCCGCATTTATCATGTGGTGTTGGCGGCGCAGGAAGCGGCCATTGCGGCGATACGACCTGACGCATTGATGAGCGAAATTGACGCGGCGGCGCGAAGCACGATAGAACGAGCCGGATTCGGTAAACGCTTTACCCACGGACTCGGTCACGGATTTGGGCTTCAAGTTCACGAGTCGGTCCGTTTGGCACGCGGTCAGGATAGAAAACTGAAAAGCGGTATGGTTGTCACGGTCGAGCCTGGAATCTACATTCCTGGCTGGGGTGGCGTAAGAATTGAAGATGATTGTTTGGTAACTAGTAAAGGGTGCAAAGTCCTTTCGACGCTCCCACGCGATCTTGACGCAAATACGATTGAATTATCCTAGAAATGGCCATCCCAAAAATGCCTGAACCAAGAGTAAAAACGGAAGAAGTTTTCGACGTCGATCGAATTCGTAAACTCATCGAGTTGATGAAGGAGCACGATCTTGCCGAGATCGACCTTCGTCAAAACACGCAACGCATTCGACTTTGCCGCGACGGCAAAGTTCCGCCGGTCAAGGCTGCTCCGATGGACTCTTTTGCGGCTCCGGTGCCGTCGAGTGCCATTGCGTCGGCTGTTTCTAATTCAGAAACCGTCGATGGGCCTCACATCGTCACGATCAAATCTCCGATCGTCGGAACGTTCTATTCGCGTGCAAATCCTAACTCGAAGAACTTTGTCGAGGTTGGAAGTGAAGTATCGCAAGACTCCGTCATTTGCATCATCGAGGCGATGAAAGTCTTTAACGAAATACCAGCCGAAATTCGAGGAAAAATTGTTGCGGTCTTAGCTAAGAACGAAGAGACCGTCGACTTTGGCAAGCCGCTTTTCAAAGTAGATACACGCGGGTAAGTATGTTTAAAAGAATTCTCATTGCCAACCGCGGCGAAATTGCTTTGCGTGTTATTCGTGCTTGCAAAGAACTTGGTATCGAAACGATCGCGGTCTTCAGCGAAGCTGATCGCGGATCCGCTTATCTAGATTTAGCCGATCATGCATATTGCATCGGAACCGCAAAAAGCGTCGACAGCTATCTGAGGATCGACCAGATTATCGCTGCGGCGGAAGTTAGCAATGCCGACGCTATTCATCCAGGCTACGGCTTCCTGGCCGAAAACTCGCATTTCAATGAAGTCTGTCGTTCCTGCGAAATTGAGTTTATCGGACCGTCGCCCGAAGCGATGGAGAAACTAGGCGACAAGGCAACGGCTCGGTCGATGGCAATCGCGGCCGGCGTTCCCGTGGTGCCTGGCAGCGAAGGATTGCTCGAATCGGAACAAGCGGCCGTCGAAGCAGCTCGTAAAATTGGTTATCCAGTTTTGATCAAAGCCACCGCGGGCGGCGGCGGTAAAGGGATGCGAGTTGCAATGGATGAAGCGTCGTTGCAGACGTCGGTCAGCCAAGCACAAACCGAAGCCAAAGCTGCGTTCGGCAACGACGGCGTTTACCTTGAGCGATTCGTCGATCGGCCGCGACACGTCGAAGTGCAAATCATCGCTGACAAGCATGGCAACGTCATTCATTTGGGTGAACGCGATTGCTCTGTCCAACGTCGCCATCAAAAACTGATTGAAGAAAGTCCTTCGCCCAGTCTCCCGCCGAAAACGCGGGCTGCCATTTGCGAGGCGGCGGTTCGCTTGATTCGATCGGCTGATTACTACAATGCAGCGACGGTCGAGTTCATTGTGGACCCGCAGAATCAGTTTTACTTTATCGAAGTCAATGCTCGAATCCAAGTCGAGCATCCCGTGTCGGAAATGGTCACCGGAGTCGACTTAATCAAATCACAGATCCTGGTTGCCGCCGGCGAAAAGCTTCCGTTTACTCAGTCCGATATCAAGCCGTTCGGCTCGTCGATCGAATGCCGTATCAACGCGGAGGATCCGGACAAGAATTTCCAGCCCTGCCCCGGAAAGATTACAACGCTTTACGTTCCCGGTGGCCTTGGTGTGAGATTTGATTCGCATGCCCATGTCGGATACACCGTACCGCCGCATTACGACTCGATGATCGGCAAGTTGATCGTCCATCGCCCGACGCGCGCCGAAGCCATCGCAACCATGCGACGATGCCTAGCTGAGCTTCGTGTGAGCGGGATCAAAACTACCGCGAGCTTTCAGGATGAAGTCCTTGCGCAAGTTGAATTCGTCGAAGGTACTGTCGATACGAAATGGGTGGAAAGAGAATTTCTTCCCCGCCGAAAAAAAGTGGGGTAAGCTTCTAGCTTGCCATTTCTTTTAAGCTAACTCGAAAGTATCTACCATGCTATCCTCAGAATCTGCGATCGTTGCCGTACAAGAAGCTGCAAAGACGGGCAACTTGAGCCCAGGAGCTGTCGAGAATCTCAAGATTTGGCTGACGGAAACACGGTACGCCGATTATTTACCGCAAGTGCTCGAGCATATCCAAAAAGGGCAATGGAAGGCTTTAGACGATGCCTATTGGACGATCATTCCGTTTGGTACTGGAGGACGGCGCGGTCGAATGTATCCGATCGGATCGAACGCCATCAACGATCGAACGATCGGCGAGAGTGCTCAAGGCTTGGCCGAGTATATTGTTTCGGTCAAAGGCAAAAAGGCGGAATTAGGATGCGCGATTGCCTATGACACACGTCACCGATCGAGACATTTTGCGGAACTGTGCGCCTCGATCATGGTCGCCAATGGCTTCAAGGTCTACTTTTTAGATGATTATCGTGCGACTCCACAATTGTCGTTCGCGGTGCGAGAAAAAAAGTGTGACTGCGGGATCATGGTTACCGCATCGCACAACCCGCCGAGCGATAATGCGGTGAAAGTCTACTGGAGTACGGGCGGGCAAGTTTTACCGCCTCACGATAGCCTTATCATCGAACGCGTAATGAATGCGCAGAAGATTCAATCAACGCCGTTTGCCGAGGCTCTCAGCGCTGGTAAGGTCGAAATGATTACAGCGGAGATCGATGCCAAGTACCTTGCCGAAGCCGTCAAGTTTTCATGGCCAGGTTCCCGGGATGTGCGAGTGCTCTATTCGCCTTTGCATGGCGTCGGCGGATTTGCTGTCCTGCCGCTTCTAAAGGCAGCCGGTTTCAAAGACGTCATTCAATACGCACCGCATGCCGAGCCAAACGGCGATTTTCCAAATGTTCCCGGTCACGTCAGCAATCCTGAAAATCGGGTCGTCTTCGATGCTCCGATCGTGAACGCAAAACTCATCGGGGCCGACATTATTTTAGCGACCGATCCAGATTGCGATCGCATGGGTTGCGCTGCACCGCTCACAACACAAGCGGGCAGCCAATGGGCAACAATTAACGGAAATCAGTTGGGAGCGATCCTTGCGGACTTCGTCCTTCGCAAGATGAAAGAAATTGGCACGCTTACTCCTAAGCATTACGTCATCAAAACACTCGTCACGACCGAGCTAATCCGATGCATTGCCGAAGGACACGGCGCTCGCTGCGAAGGAAACATCCATGTCGGTTTTAAATGGATCGCTGGATTGATGGACGAGCTAGGGCCGGACCTTTTTGCTTTTGGAACCGAAGAGTCGCATGGATACGTTATCGGAACGTATGCTCGCGATAAAGATGGCGCGATTGCCTGCCTGCTGATGTGCCAGTTGGCTGCTGAGTTGAAGGGGCGAGGTTTGACGTTGCATGAGTATCTCGACCAACTATTCCTACAACATGGATGCTATCAAGAGGATCTCTTGAATGTGCAGATGGAAGGGAGCGAAGGGATGACGCTCATGACTCGGCTGATGCAGTGTTTTCGCGATGCTCCACCCAAGACGATCGGCGGTCTCAATGTAGCTGCCGTTCGCGACTACAAAGCGTTAACTCGGCAAATTGTCGGTGGCGCCAAGGAACCACTGGATGCGCCGTCGACAGACATGGTCATCTTGGATTTAGCTGAAGCTGGCAACTACATTGCCGTTCGACCGTCGGGCACAGAACCCAAAGTCAAATTCTATTCCTTTAGTCGCCTCTCCCCGCAAGCGTCCCAGAATCTTGCCTCTGCAAAACGACAGTTAGCGGACCGTCTGGCGACCTACCGAAGCGACATTCAGAGCTACGCCAAATCCGTCACGCAGTAGCCGGTCAATCGCAATGTAATCGCGCGGCTTGTACTGATTCTCACCGGAATCCATCGGTCTTTTTTTAGGGAAACTGGTTTTTGCGACCGTTCGTTCCTATACTTCGTTAGCGAATTGGCAGGTTCGGTGACGAAATCATTGCTACTCGAGGTTCTAAGGCAAAGCGGAATAGGATTTCATTCATGTTGCGAGCATCCCGAATAGAAAAATTATTGCGAGAACGCGAGCTCAAGTTTTTTCGAGCTTCCGACGGCGAGCCAAGATGGTTGATACCATTCCAGGACGGGCATTTATCGATCATGTTATCCGAAGAAGGAACGAATCTGCTTTTTCGCACCAGCGCAATTGTCGTTCTAGAAAAACTAAGCCTTGAAGTCAAAGCCGGTTGGTGGCAAGCCGCAATGGCTGAAAACGACCGGATGATATTGGGGCGATGGGTTGGTTACGACGCGATACATTTCGAAGTCGCGTTTAGTCTCGCAGGCAATGCGAGACTTACCAATACTCAGTTTCTGCTGGCGCTTGGCGTGAGCATTGGGTCGCTCGGGAACGGTCGAGAGCGTTTAGAGGAAACAATGGCTGAATTGCCATCTACGCAACTGTCTATCGATGCGTTAGGAATATTTTCGAGCCGACTGAAACGCTCTGAAAATAACTAGAATGGTTGTGCGTCTGCGGCGAAAGTAATTTGGTCATCTCTTGCGATTCACGCTTTCCGCGATTAGATTCACATGGAACCTGAGGCAATTGCTAGTTGATTGAATACTCGGAATTCCAGATGCGTATACAAGGTACGGTTCGTTGAAGTTGATCATTGCAATCGTCCAACCGAGTCGGTTGGAAGCGGTAAAGGAAGCCTTGTCCGAGGTCGAAGTTTTTCGTTTAACGGTCGTCGACTGCCAAGGATTTGGACGGCAGAAAGGGCAGGCCGCGAGTTTCCGAGGCCCGGAATTCGCCGTGAATCTCCTCCGCAAAGTCCAGCTCCAAATCGCCGTTAACGAAGAGTTTGTCGAACCGACCATTCAGGCCATCCTCAAAGGAGCGAAGGCTACTGAAAAAGGAGCGATCGGGGACGGGAAGATTTTTGTTCTACCGATGGATGATTGCATCCGAATCCGAACGGGCGAACGTGGTACGGAAGCCATATAGGGTGGAATTGTGATATTTCTCGCCGAACGCGACCACGTTTTTCTTTCCCAATACGTGTTCACCCTGATTTTGTGGGGCAAATCTCGAAATCCAATAGCCCCCACGTTGGCCAAAACTACTGGAATCCGTTATCCTATTGTCACCAGCGTCGGCGAATCCCGGTAGGCTTTTCCGATGATGGTCGACGTAGGCAGACGTTGCCCTCCTTTATTTCCGCCCCGATTGCAAGTCTATCGATAATTTCCACTACTATCCAACTGAGGTCGTCTCGATGTTACTCAGCGATTTTCGCCGATTCGCGTTTGATCAGCCGCATTTTGCAAGATTTTCATCGCTTTGCTTCTTCGGATTGTTCGTTTTCGGACTTTCGATAGATTTTCTATCGGCCGCCGAAGCCACCAAAGGAACGTTCGATTGGACGCATTGGCGAGGTCCGTCGATGGACGGCATTTCCTACGAAACCAACTTGCCAGAATCGTGGTCGACTAGCGGCGAAAACTTGCTCTGGCGCGAAGAAAAATACGCGACGCGCTCGACGCCGGTCGTAATGAACGGGCGGATGTACATCGTTTGCCGCGCCTTTCCTGAGTCGACCAAGGAAGGTGAAAAGACTGTTTGCTTGAATGCAGAAACGGGTGAGATGATTTGGGAAAGTATTCATAATGTTTACCTCTCCGACGCGCCGGCAGAACGCGTGGGATGGTCAAGTGTAGTCTGCGATCCGGAAACCGACCGTGTGTTTGTTCTTGGTCTCGGCTGTCTGTTCGAATGCCTCGATGCAAAAACCGGCAAAGTGATTTGGAGCCATTCGATGAGCGAAGAGTACGGAATGCTCAGCACCTATGGTGGCCGAACCAATTTCCCAACGATTTTTGAAGACGTAGTGATCGTTAGCGGCGTTATGACAGGCTGGGGCGAGACGGCAATTCCTGCCCATCGCTTTGTTGCCTTTGATAAAAACACGGGCGTCGCTGCGTGGTTAGCAAGCACCAAAGTAAAACCAGAAGATACGACCTACAGTACGCCAGTTTATACTTCGTTCAACGGACAAGCGGCCATGGTCTTTGGAGCTGCCGATGGTGCCGTCTATGCGATTCAACCGCGAACCGGGAAAACCATTTGGCGATACCAAGCCGCAAACCGCGGCATCAGCACAACACCACTTGTTGATTCGGACGGCGTTGTTTACTGCGGACACGGCGAAAAAAATACTGCCGACACAACAATCTTGGGTGCCATCTTCGCGATCGATGGCAATTCAACCGGTGATATTCCCGAGGACAAACTTTTATGGAAAGTTCCCAAGCGAACCGTTAGTCGAGCTGCCCCGATCAAAGTTGGCGATCACGTCTACTTTATCGAAGACGGGGCTTTGCTCATGGTTTATGAAGCAAAAACCGGCAAGCTAGTCACCGAAAAGAAGCTGGGACGCAGTATGTTTGGAAGTCCAGTTTATGGCGATGGAAAAATTTATGTCGGTGAAAGCACTGGTCGCGTCAGCATTCTCAAGCCGACAGAAAAAGGATTCGATATACTCAGTCAAGTTAAGATGTCCGACGATGAAATCTTCGGCTCGCCGGTCATTTCAAATGGTCGAGTCTACATCCCAACCTACGCGGCGCTCTACTGCATTGGATCGAAAGACCGTAAAGCCGAGGCACCGCCCAAGAAGATTGACGCTCCTAAGGAATCGCCTGTCAGCGAAGACACTGAGGTCGCTCATATTCAATTGGCTCCAGTCGAACTCATGCTTCGACCAGGTCAGCGAGCTCGATATCAGGTTCGGGCCTACAATAAAAAAGGTCAATACCTGAAGCTTATCGAGGAAGCAACTTTTTCGACCGATAACGGTGGCTCGATGTCTGACGACGAGTACTTCACAGCCCCTGGCGAATCGAAAGCTGCCGCTGTGACGATTTCGGCCAAGTATGGCGAATTGATGTCGACAGCCCGCGTGCGCGTCATTCCTCCCTTGCCATGGAGTATCGATTTCAATGACAAAGTTGTCCCTTCGACCTGGATCGGAGCTTCCTATCGACAACAACCCAAAGAGGTCGATGGTGAATCCGTTTTAGTTAAGATCAGCACCATCCCGAAGGGAACTCGCAGCCAGTCGTGGATGGGATGGGCCAACCTCGATAACTATACCGTTCAAGCGGATTTCTACGCGACCGATTCAACCGGCAAGGAAAAAAGCGAATCGCTTCCCGATTGCGGTTTGATTGCACAGCGATACACGCTCGATCTTCAAGGCTCGCAGCAATTGCAGATCCGATCTTGGACCTCGCGTTTGGAGTTGCGTTTTGCCAAAACGATTCCATTCAATTGGGACGTGAAAACTTGGTATACGATGAAGTTCCAATCGGAGAATGTGGCTGAAGGCGTGACGCTTCGCGGCAAAGTTTGGAAACGCGGCGAGCCTGAACCGGATGCTTGGATCATCGAAGCTACCGATGCCACCCCGAATCGCAATGGCAGCCCCGGCTTATTCGGGAACTCGACCAAGGCCGAGTTTTATATTGACAATGTTTCCGTCGTTCCTAATTCCAAATGATTTCTTGATTACTTCCTTCCTGCGACACCATTCGGACAATTCCCAAAATGAAAAATAGTCTCTATCTCAGAAGTTTTCGCACCCTCACTCTCGCGGTGCTCGGACTATACGTTGTCGTCCAAAGTCATTCCGCATTGGCATACGATCCGGTTACTTCCGTTAAGAACAGTCTTGGCAAGATGAAAGTCGGTCCAAAAGATTGGCCACAATGGGGTGGCACGCCTGATCGAAACAACACCCCCGTCGATGCAAAAATCCCCGCATCGTGGGATGTAAAGCAAGGAACGAATATCCTTTGGTCGGCTGCCTTGGGCTCGGAAAGTTATGGTAATCCCGTCGTTGCCAATGGGAAGGTTTATGTCGGAACGAACAATGGCAAAGGCTATCTGACGCGATACCCAAGCAACATCGATTTGGGTGTTTTGGTTTGCTTCGATGAGAAGGACGGCAAATTCCTTTGGCAACACAGCAGCGAAAAACTCGCGACTGGTCGCGTAAACGATTGGCCAGATCAAGGCATCTGCTGCGCACCGATGATCGATGGCGAGCGAGGTTGGTTCGTTACCAGCCGCGGCGAAGTCGTCTGCTTCGATACCGAAGGCTTTCGCGACAAGGAAAACGATGGCCCCTTTAAGCAAGAAGCTTTTGAGAACGACGAAGAAGCTGACGTGATTTGGAAGCTGGACATGATGAAAGATTTGAAAGTGTTCCAGCACAACATGTGTTCTTGCTCGGTGACCAGTGCCGGCGATTTTTTATTCGTCAATACAAGCAACGGAGTCGATGAAGGGCATATCGCAATTCCTGAGGAGAAGTCGCCTAGTTTCATCTGCCTCAATCGCGATACGGGTGCTGTCCTGTGGACCGACAATTCACCTGGTAGCAACATTCTGCATGGCCAGTGGTCTTCGCCCGCCTACGGCGTTTTTGGCGGACAGGCTCAAGTCCTATTCGGCGGTGGTGACGGTTGGCTATATAGCTTTGATCCCGCCGGCGACAATGGAAAATCGAAGTTGCTTTGGAAGTTCGACTGCAACCCGAAGAATTCTTTTTACACATTGATTGGAGCGACTCGCAACCATCTGATTGCGACTCCTGTCGTCTACGATGGTCTCGTTTACATCGCCGTCGGAGAAGATCCAGAACATGGTGAAGGCCACGGACATCTTTGGTGCATCGACCCAACCAAACGTGGCGATGTTAGCCCGACGATCGTCTACAATTCGGCGAACCCGCAAGTTCCGATCGCGCACAAGCGATTGCAAGCTTTGGTCGAAAAGGACGGTGACCTTGAACGCGACAATCCCAATTCGGCTGCGGTATGGCATTATGTCGGTAACAATCCAAAAGATTTTGAGCAGGCCATGCACCGTACCTGCGGAACAGCCTCGATCAAAAACGACATGCTCGTGCTGGCTGACTTTGCCGGGCTCGTCCATTGCTTGGATGTGAAAACAGGCAACGCGTTTTGGACCTACGATATGCTGGCCGCGTCTTGGGCGTCGGCGCTGATCGTCGGCGATCTCATTTACGTAAGCGACGAAGATGGCGATATTTCAATCTTCAAGCTCGCGAAGGAGTTCGAAATGGTCGGCGAGATCAACATGGGTTCTTCCGTCTACACAACTCCGATTGTCGCCAACGATACGCTGTTTATCGCCAATCGCAATCGTATCTATGCGATCAAAGAGGGTGCGACGAGCGCCCCTGAAAAAGAATAGTCACGAATAGTCCTATATATTGACGCTTTAAGATAGCTTTCCTCTCCCGTCGACGCATATTGGACTTACGTTACCATCGGATTCCAAAAGCCAGATTCGATCTTGTAAATTCACGCAAGGGCAGATGTGATTTGGAATTACACTGACTCGCTCTCCGACCTTGGGGCGTTGTTCTAACGTCGACACGTCGACTTGGCCATGTTCTTCGCTAAGCCGAACAATCTTGGCCAACGGGTATTCAACCATAAATCCGTGGCCTGATTCTTTCGCCGGGTGACAAAGATCACTCGTAAATGTTTTTGTCCCGCCGTCGATGACAACTTGATTTGGGACGGCGTCGCTAACAACGGTAGCGATGATTCGCGCCGCGCAATCATCGAACGCTGCAAATCCACCTCGCCATTCGTTGACATCGTTGAAAATATAAGTGCCTGGACGAATCTCCGTATATTGAGGAACCAGGTGTGATTGGTACGCGGTCGGCGTCGAGCCTCCAGAAACGATTTTGGCTTGTAATCCGTTTTGTTTCCAGAGATCGAGTGTCTCGTGCAATTTTTCGGCAACCCATCCCAAAGCCGCCGCTTGCTCGTCAGCAGCAGCCCAGATTTGCCCTGGATAGCACATAAGTCCATCTAGCCGAACACCTTGAAGCGATGAAATATGCTCAGCAAGTTTTAAAGCGTCGCTTGGAGTTGCGACACCAACGCGTCCCATGCCAACATCGATTTCGACCAGCAAGCCAACGGTCGATTTTGCAGATCTCGCAGCGGTAGCGATCGCATCGGCAGCGAATATTGAATCAACCGCGACGCGTATTGTTCGAGTACGAGCAAGTTCCGCAATCCGTTGAACACGTGGGCCGTCTACCATCGGATAAGCGATCAGTAGATCATCGCAGAGGTCGGCCAATACTTCCGTTTCACCGACCTTTGCCATCGTCAGGCCGATCGCACCAGCGGCTAATTGCATGGTTGCCATCTCGCGATTTTTATGTGTTTTAGTATGCGGCCGGACGTTCAACCGATGTTTTGAAGCGTAACTTGCTAATCGATCGATATTTTGCTGAACAATGGCTAGATCGACTACGAGAGCTGGGGTCGGTATTTCGGCAAGTTTCATAGCGCGAGTAAAGTTTAGCATGAGAGTAAAGGGTTCGAACGACGCTTTCGGAAGGACGTCATATCATGATAGCGTGTCCTGTTCAAAGCAGCGCAGTCCAACTGGTCATTCATCAATCGGCAAGCAACACGAATTAATTCCAAGGTTGTAGCGTTATACTAAATTTGCGGCAAACAGTTATAAACGTCCATTTTAAGTTTTACCTATGCGACCACTCATCGACTCCCATCTCGATCTCGCTTGGAATGCACTTTCGTTCAATCGCGATCTGCTTGCCTCGGTTGAAGAAGTTCGACGATTCGAGCGGGACATGTCGGATGAACCAGCACGCGGCAAGAATACGTTGACGTTTTCAGAACTTCGTCGCGCCAATATCCCCGTTTGCGTCGCGACCTTGATGGCCCGAAGCGGCCCAGATCAGCCGCGTGTCAATGGCACCAAGCGAACCGATCTTGACTATGTTAGCCAAGCGATCGCGCATGCTCATGCTCGAGGGCAGCTTGCTTACTATCGATTGCTTGAAGACCAAGGCATACTTCGTTTCATAACGACGCAAACCGAGTTGAAGGAACACTGGAGAGCGTATGAGCAAGCTCCCGAAACGACACCGTTGGGGATTATCCTCAGCATGGAAGGAGCCGATCCGATCGTTGCGCCGGATCACGTCGAGGCTTGGTGGGAACTTGGTTTGCGAGCAGTCGGGCCGGTTCATTATGGAATCGGTCGCTACGCCTATGGAACGGCCACCGACGGACCGTTGAGTCCCAGCGGGGTCGAATTGTTGAACGAGTTTATGCGGATCGGAATGATGCTAGACGTCACGCATCTTTGCGATCAATCTCTTTTTGGGGCGTTAGAAATCTATGACGGACCGATTCTTGCAAGCCACCATAACTGCCGTGCACTTGTTCCGGGCGATCGCCAATTATCGGACGAGCAAATAAAACTCTTAATTGCCAGAGACGCAGTAATTGGGACGGCGTTTGATGCCTGGATGATGTTTCCTGGCTGGAAACGCGGAGTGACACAACCGTCGGTCGTTGGAATCGAAGCCGCAGCCGACCACATCGATCATATATGTCAAATAGCAGGCCGTACTCGACATTGCGCCATCGGAACCGATCTCGACGGTGGCTATGGCACCGAGCAGACGCCTTACGATCTCGACACGATTACCGATATCCATAAGCTTGAAGACATTCTGGAACGCCGCGGCTATTCGGGTGCCGATATCGACGGGATTTTTTACGGCAACTGGCTTCGGTTTTTTAGCCATTCGTTGCCAAATTGAAAACCACGGAGATTCGCAGATTTTTAAGGATGAACTGCTGCAGAATCGAGTGAGAATCGGTATAACTTAGCCGTAGCAGGATCTTGAGCGGCTAGTTGCTGGAAGCTCGCAACTCACTCATTCTGCGATCATCGAGCGAGGGGTGCTATGCAACAAGCTACGGGTACGACTTGGCATAATCGATTCAACGAACGTATGCGTCGCTTGATACAGCGACCGATGCTTTCGGTCTTTGCGTTCTCGATGCTCGGGATCGCCATGGCGGCATCGTTTCCAAACGCTTTTCCGTGGTCTTTGGTAGCCATCGGAGCAATTGCGACTTGGTTGTTATTCGCCATCATTAGCCGCAATCGACTGGTAATCCCTGCGATTCTGCTGACGCTGCCGGCAATCGCCGCATGGCGTTATCAAGCTCAAGAGCAGCTATGCTTGCATGATCGATTGCATTACATGGCAACGGATTCTTGGAGTCCCGTTGTTGTCGAAGGAGTGATCGAGTCATCTCCACACTGGCGACCTGATCTTTTACAAATCGGCGGTTCTCCGAAAGACGCCGATTTATCGTCCGACAAGGTTTGGCAGACCTTGGTTGAAGTCCGCGTAACGGCCCTTCGCGATCACCGAGAATGGCAACGCGCTGAGTTCGGGCGCATGCAATTGACAATTCAAGGTCGTGTGCGCCGACTTTTTCCAGGTGATCATGTCGAATGCATGGTCGACTGGCAACTTATCGGTCCGCCTTCGAATCCTGGCCAATTTGACTTCGCAGCGAAGTATCGTCGGTCAGGAATTTTTGTTCGCGCCAGGACGGATGTCCCAACACAAGTTAAAAAGATCGGTAAACCCGATCGCGGTCGACTGGATCGATTGCTAAGCCGCGTTATGGTTGCCGGCGATATCGCTTTCCATCGCTATGTTTCCCATCGACAAGCGACATTGGCGTCGGCATTGGTGCTTGGGCAGCGCGAGCAGGTCGAGTGGAGTATGCAAGAGTCGCTGCTTGCGACCGGTACGATCCACATGCTAGCCATTTCCGGAATGCATATTGAAATGGTTGCGATCAGCGTTGTAGCCGTATGTTTAATTCTACGTGTACCGCGTCACACGATGCTCATGGCAACCATGGTCATTGTCGTCGCCTATGCTTTGCTATGTGGCGGAAATCCGCCAGTCGCCCGAGCGGCTGTTTTGGTCGTCGTCCTTGGCATTGCCAAATGGATTGGAAAGACCAGCAACTCGATGAATCTTTTGGGTTTTGCGGCTGTTGCCGTCCTGCTCTATCGCCCGTCCAATTGGATGGAGATTGGGACGCAACTTTCATTTCTCGCCGTCGCCATATTGATCGTACTCAAAGGCGAACCAGAGGAAGACGCCGAACGCCGCGATCGACTCGAAGCGTTGCTGACTGAAACCTACCATCCGCTCTGGAAGTTTGGGATCGTAGTCGTCGCATATTCATACGATCTGCTCCGGACGAGCTTTTGGGTTTGGCTGTTAACAGCCCCGCTTGTCTTGTATCGCTTTCACGTCCTATCGCCTATTGCCGCGTTACTGAATCTGATACTTTGGATCCCAATGTTACTTGCCTTATTAAGCGGCCTAAGTTTGTTGGTCTTCGGGCCATTGACGCCGATTCTAGGTTATCCACTCGGCTGGCTTTGTGGCGTGAGCCTATGGCTCACCGATCGAATTGTTCAATTTTCAGTCGATGTTCCGATGAGTCATTTTTGGCTTCCAGCACCACCGACTTGGTGGGTGATCGGTTTCTACAGCACAATCTTTGTAGTCCTAGGTATGTTTGGATTTGGTAAACGAGCTCGCCGCAGCTTACTCCTTTTCGCTTGCGTGTGGATTGCCGTAGGAGTAATTCCATCTATCGACCGTCAATACGGCCCTTGGTTGCCAGGCAATCGAATCCAGCCCCAAGATCGAGTGACGATTACATTTATCGATGTCGGGCATGGAACCAGTGTGTTAATTCAGACTCCATCGGACGAAGCTTGGCTTTACGACGCAGGCCGACTTGGCAACGCACAGCGAAGTTACCTTGGCATCGCTGGTGTTCTCTGGGAACGTCGTCTATCGCGGCTTGATGGTGTCATACTTTCGCACGCGGATTCCGATCACTTCAATGCCATTTCTGGACTGTCAAAACGCTTTGCAATCGATCGCTTGATTACGACCAAGCAGACAATGGAAAGCAATAGCGCGTCGTTGCAGAACGTCTTAACCAACCTAAGAAAAATGAGGATTCCGATCGAGATGCGAAAGAAAGGCGATATGCTTAGTGAGGGCAGTAACGAAGTCGCGTTCGAATTCCTACACCCTCCGATCGAGGGCGTACCAGGGAATGACAACGCGAACAGTCTCTGCATGATGATCGAGTACGCTGGGCATCGAGTCTTGCTACCCGGAGATTTAGAGGGGCAAGGCACAAACTTGCTGATCGGACAACCGAAACGGTCAGCGAGTGTTTTGATGGCGCCTCATCATGGAAGCCTTTCGGAAAGCCCATTGCCGCTCCTGGAATGGTGCCAACCGAAATGCGTAATCATAAGTGGCGGAACCAAAGCTAAATCGCCCAAAGTTCGAGAAGCCTACCAAGCATTGGGATCGACCGTGAAAATCACTGCCGTTGAACATGCTGTTCGCTGCACCATCCATCGGTCTGGGGCCCTGGTCGTCGAGCAATGGGAGCAGTCTAAATGGGTGACATCCGCAGAAAATAACTTGAAATAGGTGCCGAACCTGGGGACGAGCCTAGCGTTGGAACGTGCGTGCCGGCAAGCGATTTGCTTTACAATGGCGGCGGCGACGATCCCTCCTTATTTCTCCCCTGTATACGAAATATAAACTCAGCTCATGCAAGTATTGATCATTTCGGGACTTGGGATTGCCGTTGTCTTAATCGGAATACTTTGGATCAAGCTGCATCCGTTTTTCGCGTTGGTCCTTGGAGCAATGCTGATCCTCTTGATGACGCCTCGCGAGATCTTCCTGGAAACGGAACTCCAATCGAAAGCGATTAAGCTACTCTCCTTGGACTCGGAACGATCGACCGCTGAATTGGATCGAGCTATTCCGAAGGGTCGCTATCGATTATGGCACCATGGTTCGAAGTTACCCGAAGATGCAGTGATCGAGATTCAGATGGCGACTCAAAAATCTGCGACGGCCAAGTTTGCGACGGCGGATTTCGCTAAGTTAACCGCCAACGATCGGATTATCGCAGAGGAGCAAGTGATCACCGCCGAGCAATCGCGATTTGGCGGGGTGGTTCAACGATTGTCAGCCGGGTTGGCTGGAACGTTTCAAAAAATCGGTATCCCTATCGCAATGGCGGCGATCATTGGTACCTGTTTGTTGGAGAGTGGAGCCGCCAAGCGATTAGTATTTTCCCTAACAGGTTTTTTTGGTCCAAAACGAGTTGCACCTGCACTGACGGCTAGCGGTTTTCTCCTGGGAGTACCCGTTTACTTCGATACCGTTTTCTATTTATTACTTCCCTTAGCCAAGGCATTAGGAAAACAACAAACGCAAAATTATGTGATGGCGGTGATGGCGATAATCGTCGGTGCGACGATGGCTCATTCGCTGGTTCCGCCAACCCCTGGGCCACTTTTGGTTGCAAGTGAATTGGGCGTTTCCATCGGTGCGATGATGCTGGGCGGGACTATCGTTGGTGGTACCGCTGCGTTGGCAGGTTTTGCATACGGAGCTTGGTGTAGCCGTTGGGTCAAACTTGATCTTGCAACGGAAACGAGTGCGAACGATTCGGTTAACGATGACAGCGCAAAGCAGTTGACTACGATGCCGCTTTGGTTGGCCGCGTTACCGTTGGCCGCTCCGATCGGTTGCCTGGGCGGCGTGGAAATATGGAAAGCGACCGTCGCAGAAAAAACGGACGGTCCGTGGCTGCAACTCTTGAGCGATCCTGGCTTTGTCTTGTTTGTCACGGCGATCATCGCCATCGCAATTCTTCGCCGCGTTGTGTCCATGAAGGACACGCTTCCAATGATGACTCAAGCGATCGCCGATGCTGGAACGATTTTGATGTTGACCTGTGCCGGTGGAGCTTTTGGAGCAGCTCTGAAGCAGCTTCAGGTTGCAACGGCAGTAGCCGAGTTATTTCCATCCGCGATGACGCCCTATGGATTATTATTCGTCGCGTTCTTTTTGACCGCGATGATTCGAGTTGCCCAAGGTTCAGCGACCGTCGCCATGATTACAACGGTCGGTATCATTGCCCCGTTGATGCAAGCTCAGTCGTTACCCTTCCATCCGGTTTATGTCGCGTTAGCGATCGGTTGCGGCTCGAAACCACTGCCGTGGATGAACGATAGCGGATTTTGGCAAGTCTCGACGATGACCGGCATGACAACTCGCCAAACATTGCAAACGTTCTCGGTAGCCTTAACCATTATGGGATTTGTTGGATTTACATTGACCCTGCTCGGAGCATGGCTCATCCCATTAGCCTAGATTATTCATTAGCCGGAGTGCGTTAGCACCCGGTTCGCACGAATTGCTGGCGAACCGGACGCTAACGCGTTCCAGCTGATTTCGTAGAATGATAGTTCAAACGTCACAATCTTTGAAGTCAGTGCCGATAAGCATTACAATGGGGCATCCCACCTCCCTTCTAAACAATCGAGAATTTATATGATTCGATCGACGCTTTGTCTCTTCATTGCGATAACCCTTATTCAAGGGCAGTCGAGACCGTTGCATGCCGACGAGAAACTTTTCTCGGGACCACAGATTGGCGAGAAACTTTCGCCGTTCACGGTTCGAGGCGTTTTTGATCAGGATGCCGGCAAGGAAATCGATTTTATTTCGATCGCGAATGGCAAACCGATTGTTTTGATCTTTGTACACGATATGAATCGACAGTCGATATCGATGACCCGAACGCTATCCCACTACACTCATAGTCGCGCCAAAGATGGACTTGCAACCGGTGTCGTGTGGTTGGACGATGATGCGACCGAAGCCGAAAATACTTTGAAGCGAATTCGGCATGCACTGGTGAGCGAAGCTCCGACGGGAATCTCTGTCGATGGTCGCGAAGGACCTGGTAGCTACGGTCTGAACCGCAATGTGATGCTTACCATTCTTGTCGGTAACGAAGGAAAGGTGACGGGTAACTTCGCATTGGTTCAACCGAGCCTTCAAGCCGACCTACCGAAGATTCTCGAAAGCGTCGTGGCGGTTGCGGGTGGCAATGTTCCGAAACTAGAAGATCTTGACGGCATGCAGAACATGAAGAAACAGCGCACACCTAAAGAGACACAAGGTGCTCCGAATGATAAAAGCGAAAAGTCAGGGAAGTAAGGATTAGCAGCACGTTTGGTTGGTACAAAAAACGCGATGATGAAACTCCTCATTTTAACTGGCCTGCTCGCCTCCCATGTCGAAATGGCGCTGGCTGTCAATTTTGATACCGAGATCATCCCGGTATTTACGACAGCGGGTTGCAATGCAGGCGCATGCCACGGAGCAGCAGCCGGTCGGGGTGGATTTCATCTATCGCTTTTGGGAGCAAACGCGTCGAATGACTATGAAGCGGTCGTGCATGAACTCGAAGGTCGAAGGATCAACCAGACTCATCCCGAACATAGCCTTTTGCTGGCCAAACCAACCGGGATACTTGATCATGGCGGCGACGTGGCGCTTGACGATGACAGCCCAGGAGCAAAGCGCCTGGTTGAGTGGATTCGGTCCGGAGCTCCACGCGGCGAGCAACGGAAGCTTACGCATTTCGAGATTACACCCGAACGATATCTCGGGACAGAAGTACCTGTCGATGTACGCTTGCAGGTAACCGCTCGATTTGATGATGGTGAGCCAGAGGATGTTACTGGCTGGACGGTCTTCACTGCTGCCGATCCAATTGCTGTGGATATCGACAGCCAACGCATGGCGCGTATCACTCGTCGTGGCCAGCAAGTTGTGATTGCTCGTTTCTTGAATCGAGTCGTCCCAATCCAACTCAATATCCCGTTCTCGGAAAATCCGATCGATTTGAGCGGCGAGCCACGCGCTAATTTCATCGACGATGAAGTCCTAAAAATCCTTTCGGAGCTGCGCATTCCAATTTCGCCCCCAGCGACCGATTCAGATTGGCTGCGCCGGGTAACGCTTGACCTAACAGGTCGTCTTCCCGATCCAGCATCCATCGAAACTTTTATGGCGGATCAAGACCGAGATCGACGACCGCGATATGTCGAAAGCATTATGTCGAACGAGGCGTTCAACGACTATTGGACGCTTCGGTTTTCGAAACTCCTGCGAATGCATTCGCAACCTAACGACAAAGACGGATTCAATGCATATTCTGAATGGTTGCGAGAAGAAATCCGAAAAGGGGCCGGGTTGGACCAACTGGCCATACAATTGCTGACTGCCGAAGGTGATTCGCATATCGTTGGCCCGGCGAATTTTGGTCGGATGATCAACGATGCGCGGGAGCATGCGGAGCTGGCCGGTCATTTTTTTATGGGGATGCGATTGGGTTGTGCGAATTGTCACAACCATCCGCTCGATAGATGGACGCAAGATGATTACCATGGCTTCGCGGCTGTCTTTGCTAGGCTTGAACGTGGCCGCATCGTCAGTTTGACTTCTCGCGGTGCGGTAACCAATTTAAGGACGAATGAACCTGCTGTTCCACGCATCCCCGGCGAACGTGACTTAAGTGGCAACGCAGATTTTCGACACGATGTTGCCCATTGGCTTACTTCCAATGAGAACCGATACTTCGCGCGAGCCACTGTCAATCGACTTTGGTATGCGATGTTCGGTCGTGGACTGGTAGAACCGACCGATGACCTTCGCGAAACCAATCCTCCTACGCATCCGGAGTTGCTCGAGCGATTAGCCGACGATTTCGTGGATCACGGCTACGACTTTCGCCATACTCTGAAGCAGATGGCACTCAGCAATGCCTATGGTCGAAGCGGGCAATTGATCGATGAAAATCGTTCCGATGATCGATTTTATTCGCATGCATACCGTCGACTACTTCCACCGGAAGTCTTGGTCGATGCAATTGCAGATGTAACTGGCATCGCGGATCGATTCGACGGGCAAGTCACCGGAATTCGGGCTGTTGCGATTGTCGATCCATTAGCTCCCGCACCTTCGCTCGATATCCTTGGCCGATGCACGAAAGCCAAGGAATGTGATGAGAATAGCAATACCGCTGGCGGACTGTCTTCGCAATTGCATTTGCTCAACGGCGAGCTTATCAACCGCAAACTGACGGACAAAGAAGGTCGATTGCATCAAATGATTCACGACAGCAAGTCCGACGAGCAGATCATTCGTCAGTTTTATTTGCTTGCATTCAGTCGTATGCCGATAACAGAAGAACTTCATCACTGGAGCAATCGCCTTTCCGATTCAGACGCCAGCGAACGCAGAAGCAAATTAGAAGATTTCGTTTGGAGTCTGCTCAACAGTCGAGCATTTTTAGAAAACCATTAATGGCGAACCCGAACATGCACACACAATTTCATCGAAGATGTAACGCGATCTCGCGGCGAGATATGGTGCGAGTTGGAAGCCTGACTGCACTAGGCTTTGGGCTCGTCGACTGGTATCGGCTGCAAGCCCAAGCCGAGTCGCAAGGCAGGCCGCGAGCAAAGTCGTGCATCTTGCTTTGGCTAGACGGTGGTCCAAGCCACTTGGAAACCTTTGATCTCAAGCCGGATGCGCCCTTAGAAGTTCGTGGCCCCTTCCAACCAATCACTACGAATGTCAACGGTATTCAGATCAGCGAATTGCTCTCGAAAACAGCCACCGTTTGCGACAAGCTAGCGATTGTGCGTTCGATGACATCGCCTTTGGGTGAACATGGACTTGCCAATCAATATCTTTTAACAGGCTATAAACCGTCGCCCGTCCTGCAGTATCCTCAGTTCGGATCGGTCATGACCCATTTGCGAAATGCGCCATCAGTCCTTCCTCCATACGTGACGATCCCTGAAAACCGAACCACAAGCTCTGGATTTCTGGGTAGTTCATTCGAACCGTTCGCGACCGGAGGTGATCCGTCGAAACCCGACTTCCAGGTTCGTGATTTAGACTTCTTTCCCGGAGTTGATAGCAAGCGAATCCAACGACGTCGCGAGTTCCTCGCCGACTTAGATTCGGTCCAGGCGTCGATCGAGAGTCGGAATCTTCCGTCCGATTCTGCGTTTGAAAAAGCCTATCGACTAGTAACGTCGTCCGAATCGAAAAAAGCCTTTGATCTCTCAGATGAACCCGCCGCCGTTCGCTCGCGTTATGGATCGAAGATGTTTGGACAAAGTTGTCTGCTTGCTCGACGACTAGTCGAACGCGGCGTGCCATTCGTAAGTGTTATGAATACCGGTTGGGATACTCACGAAAGTCTTGTGTTGAAACTGCGCGACGGATATTCAGGTGCGAAAGTTGGTGTGGGTTTGATTCCGACTTTTGATCAAGGATTCTCAGCATTGATAAGCGATCTGGCAGAGCGAGGCCTGCTCGATGAAACTTTGGTGATCGCAATGGGTGAGTTTGGCAGAACTCCAAAGCTTAATACGCGCGGTGGACGCGACCATTGGCCGAGGGTTTTTAGTGCCGTATTGGCCGGCGGTGGAGTGCCAGGAGGCCAGGTGATCGGGTCAAGCGATCGAGTCGGGGAAAGTCCGCACGACTATCCAGTCTCGCCAAACGACTTGGCGCATACGATCTACACTTTGCTTGGCATTGATCCACACCGTGAGCTTTACACAACAGACGGCAGACCGGTACCCGTCAATCAAGGTGGAAAACTGGTACGTGAACTTTGTGGCTAGTGTTGCGTTGGTGTACAGGCTTTCTCGCTCGTTCTCAGGCTCCTGCCTGGGAACGCAATGCTTCGGAGGCTCCGCCTCAAGTACCGTTTATTGACACTCGAATTGCTAACATTTCGACTGGCAGAGCCCGCGTTACAGTGGGCTCTGAGGCAGAGCCTCGGAACCAGAGGGAGGCGTTCGCTGAGAAGTTTCCATTTTCAAGAACAGAAAATTCCAAAACGCTTGCTCGATGCCAATTCTCTCCATCAATACAGCACTGACTGCTTTCTTAACGCTTGCGTTCCTGGCATTGAGTCTGTCCGCTGCATCGCCATGGACTGCCGTCGCAATAACGCCCGATGCCAAGCATGTAGTCGTCGGCTCGCAGCAAGGCATCGAACTGTACATGTGGCCTGAGATGATCGTAGCAGAAAAGATCGAGTCGGATTTGCTTCATGTTCACGACTTACGATTTTCACCGGATGGAAAAACATTGCTGGCGGCTGGCGGTTCCCCGGCGGAAGAAGGTGCGGTGGAGATTTTTGCGTGGCTCAAACGCAATCGCATCCGCAAGCTGACATTGCATAATGATGTCGTCTATCGCGTCGCCTGGTCACCCGATGGATCTCGATGGGCGGTCGCCAGCGGCGACGGGATTTGTTCAGTCATCAATGCCAAGAGCTTTGAGCAGGTTGCTCGTTACGAAGGACATTCCCGAGCAGTGCTCGCGCTCGATTTTCTTCCTGACGGAAAAACCATTGCTTCGGTCAGTGTCGATCAAACGGTCAGGCTATGGGACAGTGTCCTCGGCGAGCATATTCGAACCCTTGACAATCACGTTGGAACGGTAAACTCAATCGCTGTTCGACCATCTAAATCGAATCCTAATATCGCACCCACGCCGAGCGACTCTTCCCTCTCTATGATCGCAACGATCAGTGAAGACCGAACATTGCGGATTTGGCAACCTTCGATCGGAAGATTGATGCGATTTATAAAACTCCCGTCGATACCACGTGCCTTTGCTTGGTCGGCGACCGGCGATCGACTGTATGTCGGATGCAACGATGGCTATTTGCGAGTCGTTGATTTCGAGTCCATGAAGTTGCTCGATGAATTCGAGGGCATCGACGGTAGAGTTCACGATCTCATCGTCGACGAGAACAGAAAGCAAGCTTTAGTCGTCGGCCAAGCCGGATTTAAGATCATCGATACAAATCCATCGCTAGCCGATCGAAAGCCGTAAAGAAATCAGCTTACAAACGTCGAAAGAATGTAGCATGAGCTACATTACAACGAAACAGGTTTGCCTTAGGAACGGGTCAAAAATAACTTCCTGTGCTTTCCTCTGCGGGTGGCACGCCCTGAGTCTTCGAAGGGCGTGCTTAACGCGACAACGCCCTTCGAAGACTCAGGGCGTGCCACCCAATAGTAAGAGGATTGTTTGCTCGCTAATATCGATTCCTGCTAGAGGTCTTTGTTTAATTTTATTATCGCTGCTAGCATTCGATTGCGAACCAGTAGAAGCGGCGACGAAAGCTGACACGATCGGTGATTACTTTGTGCGCGACGGGAGCCCGCCGAGGAAGACTCTCTTTCAATGGAGCTATGGCAATAGTTTTTCAGGTGGACCTGATCTCAGTGAGCCACTGGTAACCGACCGACCTGATTTTACGGAAGCGAGTTCAACGGTAGGACGACGAGTGTTGCAAATCGAAAGTGGCTACACGTATTCGTATAACAACGACGGGGGAGGTCAATCGATTGGGCACTCTTATCCAGAGTCTCTCTTTCGATTCGGCATTCTGGCTGACTGGCTAGAAATGCGCGTAGCGACGAATTATGCTCAGCAACGAAATAGGGGCGTTCAAGTATCGGGAGCAGAAGATCTCTATCTTGGCTTCAAGATCGGTTTAACGCCTCAGGAAGGAATACTTCCCGAGATGGCGTTTGTTCCCCAGATGACTGTCCCGACCGGCAAAGCTTCCTTGACCGCTGGCGAAGTGCTTCCAGGATATAACTGGCTATACGGTTGGGATATCAATGACTCGATCTCGACGGCCGGGAGCACGCAGCTTAACCGGACACTGGATGGTCAAACCCGTAAAAGTTACACCGAGTTTGCCCAATCTTGGACGATCGGTTATTCGTTAGCCGACAAGCTCGGCGCTTACACCGAATGGTTTGCGCTGTTTCCTTCGTCAGCGGATACGGAAAAACCTCAGCACTATTTCGATGGTGGGTTCACGTATCAATTCACCAACGACATTCAGTGGGACATTCGAGGCGGCGTCGGACTCAATGAAGCCGCCGATGATTACTTTGTAGGCTCCGGACTCACCATCCGATTTTGGTAACGCGCTGGCTATTGGATTGCCGCGACCAAGCCCGCCGCTTTGATCCAGGTTTCTTCTTCTTCCAATTCAGCGCGACTGTCAGCCACAATACCGCCGCCGACCTGAAATTGCCACCAACCGCGGCTAGCCGTAATCGTTCGAATGAGGATGCTCAAATCGACCGAGCCATCAAAGCCGATATATCCCATCGATCCGCAATAGGGCCCTCTGACGGTCGGTTCTAACTCGGCGATAATTTCCATTGCTCGAACTTTGGGAGCACCGGTAATACTGCCACCTGGAAAGGTCGCCCGAACGAGATCGGTAATCGAAGCAGAGGATTTTAACTTGGCTTCGATCGAACTGACGGCGTGTGTGACAAAAGGGTAATTCTCGATTGCGTACCATTCGGGAACTTTTAAGGAATCTGGCTCACAAACTCGCGATAGATCATTTCTCAGCAAATCGACAATCATCGTATTCTCCGCTCGATCTTTGCTGCTGGCTATCAACTGACGAGTCTGCTCGGCATCGGCTACTGCGTCGCCAGTTCGTCGACGCGTGCCTTTGATGGGGCGCGTTTCGATGATGCGATCGCGAACACTCAGGAATCGCTCTGGCGAAGCGCTGATAATTTGAAATGGGCCGCCATCCATGTAACCAGCAAAGGGAGCCGGATTGACTTCTCGCAATTTTAGAAAAAGATCGAGCGATTGAATGTCCGCCGGACGCATCAGTCGCTGAGATAGATTCACTTGAAAGATATCGCCAGCAAAAATATATTCACGAGCCCGTTCGACGGCGGCTCGAAATCCGAAACTATCGAAATTCCCGAGCCATCCGCCGCCAAGCCGCGTCTGAAACTGAGGTGCCGTCAATCCATGCGCCATGGCTTGAAAGCCGATCGACGGCGATTCAAGTTCTGGAACGGAAGCCGATAACAATCGTTCCATAAAAAAACGCTGACGTTGTTCGGCGCGTCGACGTCGAGCAATCGGTTCGATTTCGGGAAACCCCTGAGAGATCATCCAACCTTGGCCAGCGTTGCTATGATCCCAAGCTAAAACGGTGTCGTAGAAGCCAAACAAGGCTAGCGGGATGTCGAATTCGTTGTGACGAGCCGCAGGAAAGCGTTCAAAGCATCGACCAAACTCGTAGCCAAGAAATCCAACGGCGCCGCCTTGAAACGGTGGAAGATGTGCGATTGGCGATGGAACCCGAAAGGTATCCAGAAGTCTGGCTAGCTGGGCCAAAGGATCCGCCATCGGCCTAGCTACGGTAAAACGGTCGAACGGGTCCGCAACTAAAAAGCTATACCTTCCTAGGCGTCCCATCGGCATCGCGCTGTCTAAAGCCACCATATAAGGCAACCTGGCGAGTCGGCGCATGGCGTAGCCAACGTCGATATGCGACGGAAGCGATTCAACAAGTGGTTCAAAAAAAGCCAAGTACGCTTCCAGTGTTTGGAGAAATACCGTTCGAAAAAGCTTTGCTAACCCAGGCAAATAGCAGTTGCCGGGATGAGCAATCCTCACGATGATACTTCCCAACCGTAGACTGCGCGAAGAGACCGAAGCGACCTTTTTCCTGCCATCGAGTTTTTTAGGATGATTAACACGCTATATTTACCAGAACTTCGCGAAATGCTTGCGTCGAGTGATGAACGCGAATTACGCGAATTCTGTACGGCGCTGCATCCGGCACGAACGGCTGAGTTCATGGAAGGACTGGATGCCGACGAAGCTTGGCGGGTGCTTCAATATGCCGAACCCAACCTTCAAGCTAAAATCTATCAGTACTTCGAACTCGATCGAAAGCTCGAGCTCCTCAAAAATGAGGATGAGGTTCAGGTTGCGGCGTTGGTTACCAATCTTCCAGCCGACGATGTCGTCGACCTTTTTCAGGAACTGGATAGTCAGCGCGTCGATCAAATCCTTGCTCTCGTGCCGGCCCCTGATCGTCGAGACATTCGCCGATTGCAGACGTTTCCCGAAGGAACAGCCGGAGCGTTGATGACGACGGAAGCCGCTTGCTTGACCGAGAATTTGACGGTGCAGCAAGCGATGGAGCAGCTCAGTAAACAAGCTGCTCGACTCGAAACTATTTACTATATCTATGTCATCGATAGCACGAATCATCTTCGCGGTATTGTGAGCGCTCGAAGTCTCGTCTCCTCGATAGGGCGACCTAATACGCGACTAGTCGATCTCATGAAGACCGATATTGTGACGGTCAACGTTCACGATGACCAAGAACAAGTCGCCGAGCGTGTCGCTTTCTACAATCTTTCTGCCATACCTGTCGTTGACGACCAACTTCATTTGGTTGGGATCATTACGCACGATGATATTATCGATGTTGTACGACGCGAAGCCACCGAAGATGTCCAACGCATGGCTGGCGTGGAACCGCTCCCCGATTCGTATATGCGAACGGCTTTCCTGACTCTTTCATGGAAGCGTGGCATTTGGTTGACGATCCTTTTCTTTGCCGCCCTCTTAGCCGCGTTTGCTTTGCAGTATTTTCATGGTGAGCTGACTCGATTCGATTGGCTCGTCTGGTTTTTACCGCTGATCATCAGCAGCGGCGGGAATTCGGGTAGTCAATCATCGACGTTGATTATCTCTGCCCTGGCGACGCGAGACGTCGCAACGAAAGACGCCTGGCATATTTTGAAACGCGAGTTCTTTATGGGGATACTCTTAGGGTCCGTACTCGGCATAATCGGCTTTGGTTCTGCCATCTTCCTCGCCCCAAGTCCTTATGCGGCCTTAGTGATTCCGATTACCATTCTCGTGGTGGTTGTCTGCGGAACCTCGCTCGGATCCATGCTGCCGCTCTTGCTCAAGAACCTTGGCCTTGATCCTGCCTTGATGAGCAGCCCTCTGATTGCTGGTATCAGCGATATCCTTGGGATTGTCATCTATCTGAACGTTGCTGTGATGCTATTGGGATAGACTTCGCAAATCTCCCATCTTGACGCGTTAAAGTCACCGCAATCGGATCGACCGTTGCATCGGAGTGACGGCCTTCAGTGGCACAACCTGAACAATCGATGTTACTGTTGTTTGCCGTACTTTCCGAATAGTGGAAGCGAGTTCACAACGATTCCTATGCTTGGCTGTCGTGATCGACATTGGATGCGAGTCTTCGCATCATTTCGTTCGAAAAAAACGTCGCTTTTTAGCGCGTTGGCTACCGCTGCGCTGATTGCCTTTGCCATGCCTAACTGCGTGCTCTCGCAACAGCCTTTGACGACGCTCTCCTCTGACGATATCGCGAGGCTCGCATCGCAGAAATCCTCGCTCGCGATCATGATGAAGGGGGACCTACGAGCTGACCAAGCAGCGGCCATTCACAAATCCAAACGCCAGCAAGTGATCCTTGATCTTCAAACCAAAGTGCAAGACTATCGCATTTGTCGTCAATCGCAAATAGTCGCCGCACAGGCCTTGGAACTTCACTTTGGCTTAGCAACGATCGCTGCAATCGAACCGATTCAAAACGAAATCGATACCCTATTGCAACTCAATCAAGAACGCCAAACTCGAGCCATCGAACGTGGCGTATCCATTCTAGACCCGACTGCCATAGATCGACTCGTTGTCACTGCCAACGATTCCAAGCTGCAAAGCTTATCGAAAGCAACTCAGCTTCGAAGCCAGCTCGCGTTGCTTGTCGATCCTTCAATTGCTTGCTACTACATTCCCGAGCCGATGTCGATTCCTGATATGGGAGCACAACTCGATCATTGTCAGATGATTGAAATGGCAATGCATCAACGATGCGACCTCGTTGGACTTGTCTACTTGCGATCGCAGCTTAATGAACAAACCCTCGACGTCGCACGTTGGATGTCGGACTTGCTCTCGGGATCAGTCAGTTTTTCGCCTCTGAAATGCAATCGCATCTTTTCCTTGATAGGTATTGTACTTCCCAAAGAAAAAGCGGCACGTCAGGAAGAGCTTTGCGTTCGTCTGGCGATGCTGGATCAAGCTATCGCAAGCCTTCGCGAAAAGATTGCTTCGGAAGTAGACATCGCAATCGACAAGCAATTGACGGCGGCCCAACGTTACGCAAATAGTTTGCTTCAAATCGAACATTGGCAAACGCGCGTTGCTCAATTGCGAGCCTATGGCGATCAAGTCAAAGCACAACCAGCGGAAGAACTTGAGTCGGCGATGCAGCGTCTTCAAGTGCGTAGCGAGCTCGTTCAGCGGCAAGGTGAATGGCATCAAGCGATTGTTGAACTCGCATTAGCCGTCGGATGCATCCCGTAAATTTTCCATCGTTAGGTTCAATGGCAAAATGATCCGCTTGTTCTGGTCGTGCATGAAAATTCGCTTTTTATCAACTTGCCGATCATTCCTGTTCGATAGCAAATCAAAGAATAACGTGATCGAGCGGCAATTCGACTTAGATACAAGGATCGTGTCTATCGCCGCAGGGAACAAAAATGGGTCGGCAATGGGATGACCGAGAAACGACAAAGATGGCGGTTGATTCTGCGAGCTGCAGCGATAGGAATATCGCTTCAGTCGTTGACCCCGTGCTGCGCTCAAGACGATAGGCAAAGCGTTCATCTCCGCCCGGCATCTCAATCAAATTCGGCGAACATTCCGAACGTCGCCGATGGCTCGGCAGTCGCCCAGCCCACAGCGCCGTCGAATTTCGAATGGTGGACATCGTCCGCCACGCACACTTTGCGTCATAATGCATCTGTTGTGGATGTTGATGTCGACTCACTCATCTACGATGCCTTGGCTTGCTCCGCCAAAATTCAAGCCATCCATGAGAATGTTGCCATTTCTGAAACAGGCATCGCGTCGGCGCGAGCGGGTTTTGACCCTCGACTGTTCATGGAATCGAAATTCAATCGGCTAAACGTTCCTACAGGAAGTTCGCTCGACGCGGGTTTTAATGTCGATCGGCTTATCGAAAACAATTGGTACTATAACGGTGGCTTGCGTCGTCGGAATTACCAGGGTGGAAAGTGGGAACTGGCACAAAAATATGGAACCCGAGATAGCAATTCGCAATTTTTCTTTCCCCCCGATCAAGGCAACGCAAGGCTCTCACTAGGCTATACGCAACCATTGCTCAATGGTGCAGGCGGAGCCTACAACCGAAGTCTTATTGTTCTCGCAACGCTCGACAATAAAATTTCCAGCGATAGCTTCATTGTAGAACTACAAGATTATTTGCTGACGGTTTTCGAAACACATTGGGAGCTTTATCGGCAACGAACCTGGATGCTTCAAAAGAGAATCAATCTTGAACGAGCGCAGGATATTCTTAAGCATCTCGAGCAGCGACGTCAGTTCGATGCCTACGAGAGCCAGATCGCACAAGTCCAAGCGGCGGTAACGACCCGCATAGCCGAACTTGTGCAAGCGGAAACGGCCATTCGAAATGCGGAATCCCGATTGCGCGCGATGGTAAATTCGCCGGCGCTGTTGAGCAACCGCGAATCGGAGCTTGTGCCTTCCGAATCGCCGACGCGGCACGCTTTTTTAGTTGCGACTCCCGATGCATTGGTTACGGCGATGGAGTGTCGAGCCGAAGTCGACCAGGCTTTTCGAGAGCTTGAAGCGGGAAGTGTGCGATTGAATATAGCCAAGAACGAACTTCTGCCAGTCTTAGACGTGGTACTTGAATCGTACGTGAGTGGCTTACGCGGCAACTATGATGTTGGACAAAGTTGGGTAGACCAATTCTCAGTCGGCGGACCTTCGTACACCGCCGGTCTCATTTATGAAGTTCCGCTTGGACGTCGTGCCGGCAAAGCTCAATTACAGCGTCGAGAAGCTGAATGTCGACAGCTCGTTAATCAATTCAGAGCTCTAACCGAAAACATTGCTGCCGATGTCGAGATCGCTGTACGAAACGTCGATACGGCCTATCGAGTTATGAATGCTAAAGAGCAATCGCTAGTTGCCGCAAACGCGAATGCTCATTACTTTCATCGACGTTGGGATCTATTGCCAGGCGATGACCGAGCAGCCACATTTTTGTTGCAAGATTTGTTAGATGCACAGGATCGTCTCCTGTCGGCAGAAGATGCGTATGTCCAATCACAAGTCGGGTACGTTATGAGCCTTGCACGCTTCAAACGCGCGACAGGCCAATTGCTGCAATGCGAATCGATTAATCCGTAGGCGGATCAAAATTCTCGTTGTCCGAGTATTCATTGAACGTCCGAATAATCTCAGATTTGCGCCGGAAGAAGGCATCCAGAACGCATGGATCAAAGTGCGAACCTCGATTCTCGAAAAGAATCTTAAAACATTGCTCGAGGGGCATCGCGTTCTTGTACGGTCGAGCAGTACTAAGTGCGTCAAACACATCTGCTACCGCAGTGATACGTCCCTCGATCGGAATCTCGTCGCCTTTTAGTCTTCTTGGATATCCAGTCCCATCCCAACGCTCGTGATGCGTTTCGGCCACCAACGCCGCCATTCTCATCAACGGAGATTTTGGGCCATCGGCGTTAGAGCCGGCTAGCGATTTTGGTCTACTTGAGATCGTCGCGAGATTGTTGTTGTTGATAATGCGACTGCCGAATAGACAGTGATCCTGCATCGCCACAAACTCTTCCTTGGAAAGCGCGGCCGGCTTTAAAAGAATACTGTCAGGAACACCAATCTTTCCGACGTCGTGCAACTGCGCTGCGTGTTCTAACCAAGTGATGCGTTCGGCACCGAATCCGAGCTCTCGAGCAATAATCGCAGCGTACCGACCTACGCGCAACGTATGCCTGCCGGTATTGTCATCTCGCATTTCAGATGCCCGTGCTAGGCACTGAATCGCTTCTCGATGAGCTTCGGAAAGCTCGAACGTTCGCTTCTCGACTTCTTGTTCAAGCGTACTCGAATAGTCGGACAATCCATCTAGATGGGCTTTTGCCATCAATGTATTTCGAACACGCACTTGAAGTTCGGCGACATGCAACGGCTTTTCGCAGTAGTCGTTGGCTCCTAATCTCAGTGATTCGACCTTCGTCTCCATATCGGTAGCGGAAGTAAAAATCAAAACAGGAAGCGATTTTAACTTGGCGTCCTCCCGAACCAGTTTGAGAATTTCTAAGCCGCTGATACTAGGCATTCGGATATCGAGCAGGACTAGATCAGGCTTTTCATCGCGGAGTCGTTGCATCGCCTGGCTCGCGTCATGAACCTTGATAAAGTTTTGGTAGCCAACGTCGCGCAGGTATTTACAAACCAGTGCAATAATGTGCGGCTCATCATCAATGATCGCAATGCGTTTGTCTTCTAGTCGACCGTCGCTTCGATTTTCAGGAACCTCAAGATTGACTTTGCTAGTTGTCGAGCTTGTAATGAGTGGAGTGTTCGAAGCTCCTTCGCAACTAATGCCATCGTGTGCGTAGCATCGATTGCGTCCACTTCGCTTGGCTTTATAGAGCGCAGAATCGGCACGTCGCATCAGCGTATCGGCGTCATCTCCATGAAGAACTTCTGTAGAGCCAACACTAACCGTCAAGCGAAAATCGTGTTCGTTGAAATGAAATATATTATCTGCAACCAGTTCGCGGGATCGCTCGGCGACATGCTTTCCATCCTTGAGCATCGAATAGGGAAGGATAATGCCAAACTCTTCTCCGCCGTATCTCGCGATCAAATCGATTTCTCGCAAAGTTTGCTTAAGAAGTCCCGCGACTTGTTTCAATCCAACGTCACCTGCCTGATGACCATATCGATCATTGGCCTTTTTAAAGTGATCGATATCTATCATCAGCAAGCACATTGGAATACGTTGCCGATTCCAATCGACCATTCTTCTTTTGAGCTCGAAGTCAAAAGCTCGGCGATTTGCAACGCCCGTCAAAGCATCGGTCAAAACGTCGGTTTCTAGCTGAAGCGAGTAGTTGGTCATCATGTCGCGATAAACTTTCGCGGCTAACGTATTTCGGACTCGAGCCGTCAATTCAGTGGCGACTATGGGCTTAGCGAAAAAATCAAGGGCGCCTAGGTTGAACGCCGTAATTCGGTTAGCTTCATCATTGGATGCGGTCATGATCAATACTGGAATATGCTGCGTTCGAAGATCTTGTCGAAGCGTATCCAGAATCTGCCAACCATTGACAGGGCTCATGTGAACATCTAGCAATACCACATCCGGATTAGATGTCGCAATTCGCTCGACGGCCTTGGATGGATCGACTATGACGTCAAAATTGCGAAATCCAGCGTTCGTCAGTTGCAAGCGAATAATATGTGAGACGGTAGGTTCGTCGTCGACAATCGTAATCTTGGCATTGCGAACCGAATCGTCCGTTGGCCTTGGGTAGGCAAATGGAGAGCTAACTTCGACTGGTTTAACAATCGGGCACGAAGGATTGACTTCATAGTGCCCTACAGTGCCGTTAAAAATTAGTTCAGTTGCCGATGACATGGTAAATGGAACGCCAGGGTTGAAACACAGACTTAGTGAATTAAACTCTAGGTTTGTTTTTTGAGCTAAACAAGGAAGATTTTTAGATTGGTTGCATTTTTAGGATTGCGCTGACAATTCCGATTTTGACTCGTGTGGCCCGCGAACTCGATTCACAAGTTTGCTGATCGTTCTCAGGTGTTTAGCCGCCGACATCGTATCTTGTCGATGCGCCGCATCTTCAAGCTCTCGCGAAGGCGCTGTAAACGCTGCAAAGCCAAGTGATCCAGCCGCGCCTTTCAACCAGTGTGCTAACTCACCCAGTTCTTTATAGTCTCCCATCGCAAAGGTATCTTCGATCAGAATAAATCGCTTGCGAAGGTGTAAAACGAAATCTTGTACGATCTCGCCTATCTCCTCGTCATCTGTCGGTAGTTCCGAGTAAATCGGCGCAGAACTGGCTGGGATTGAGGCGATTTCTTCGATGCTGCGATGAAGACCTACTAACGCGTTCGTTTCGTCTGTGTCACTAAAAGACTCTGCTCCCAGGGCGTCGGCAACGGTGCTTAAAAGCTTTTGCATTCCGATTGGTTTTGCAAGGAACCCGCTATATCCCGCGTCTCGACAGGCGTTTTCGTCATCTTGCATAACATTACCTGTCAGCGCGATTATTGGAATCTTTACACCGTCGGCACGCAATTGACGTGTTGTGACTAATCCATCCATGACAGGCATGTGAACATCCATCAATATTAAAGAGATCCTGTTTTCGGCAAATTTCCTCAAGGCGACTTGACCGTTCTCGGCGCAGATGACCCGAGCCCCGGCTCGCTCGAGATAGGCGGTAACCAGTTTGCGGTTTGCGGCACCATCGTCGACAACCAGAATATTGCATGCTGGCAAACGAATATTCTTTTGATCAGGAGCGACGAGCAATTTGGCTGTTTGGATATCGTTGGGTGCGACCTGTCGGACACCTTCGATCGAACCAGGATCGACGGTCACCGTGAAGACGCTGCCGCTTCCTTGCACGCTCGTGGCGCTTACACTTCCACCCATTTCCTCGGCCAAGTATCGACAGATCGACAGTCCAAGACCGGTGCCGCCAAAGCGTCGGGTAATCGAAGTGTCCTCTTGAGAAAACGGATCAAAAATGCGATGCAATCCTTCGGCAGAGACGCCAATGCCCGTGTCGACGATATCGATCGCAAGCATCAATTGATCGCCTTCGACCATTCTCGATACGACTTTGACGCTACCATTTTCGGTGAACTTGATCGCATTGCCCACGAGATTGATAATGATTTGGCGTAGTCGGACGATGTCGGTAAGTATCGTTTCTGGAAGCCAAGTTGTTGCCTCGTAGGAAAGAGTCAAACCTTTTTCTCGAGCTTTGATTTGGAATATCGAAAGGGCTTGACCTATGATCTCCTGCGGCGAATAGCGGGCCAATTCCAAGTCGATTTTCCCCGACTCGATTTTCGACAAGTCGAGGATATCGTTGATGAGCGTCAGGAGATGCTCGCCGGAATTTTTAATGGTTTGCAGGTACTCCTGACGTTGATTTTCATCCTTGGCCATTCCACGTTGCAAGATCTCCGCGAAGCCAAGGATCGCGTTCATCGGTGTGCGAATCTCGTGGCTCATTCTCGCTAAAAACTCGCTCTTGGCGCGATTCGCCGCATCGGCCACATCCTTCGCTAATGAAAGCTCGACCTTGTGTTGCTGCAATTCGGTAATGTCCTCGAATGAAGTCAACACGCCGCGATATTTTCCATCTTGACCAAGTACCGGCGATGAGTTGGCTACCAACGTCAATATTCGATTGTCTTTGTCGGTCAATTGGAGATAGATTTGAGGCTGAGCGGTGGCGTCTTCAATAGCTCGTGTCCACGGAAACCGCGTATCGGCTTCTTCACTCATTTTTGTTAGCCACGGAAACTTATCAGCATCGTGACCAATGAGCTTCTCGGAGTCTTTCCCTGTCCAACGTGCAAACGCTTCGTTGGCTAAAACAACGCGACCCTTCTTATCGGTAACAAGCAAGCCTTCCGCCAAGGTATCCAAAGCCGCTCGAACTCGTTTTGGAATCGCATTCGACGGGTCAAGTTGTTTCAAAACTTTGCCTAAGTAGAAGTAAAACGCGAAAAACGAAAGGCATGAAACAAGCGTTGTGTATTGGAACCAAGGCGATTGGATCGTACCTTGCCAACCCAGCTTTTGAATCGGGACAAATCGCAGCTCGACTGTTCCCCAAAGCGATTCGGCGTTGCGAAGTGGTACTTGGACATGTGTCTCGGTCGAATATCCGGTCTTGACGTTCCAATGTTCAGTATGATCGCCGACTTCAAATCTCATCGTGCCATCGGTTTGGCGAATGCCTGCCGAAAGGAGATCCACATTGCGTTCGACCAATGATTTCAGTATCCCTTCGATACCTGAAATGTCTCCTCGCCGAAACAAAATCGACGAGTTCAGTCCGATGGACTCGCACAACGCGGCTCGTCCAAACGCTGTTGCCTTTTTTGCATCAGGTCCTATGCCAGCGAAAACGGTAAGCATCATCACGCTGACAAGCATGCTTACCAAACCCATCGCAATTCTGCTTTTTACCGATAGGAAATTCATGATTGAAGACTCTTTGACATTTCCGTCTGAACAAAACTCGGTGTATCTTGATTTGCTTGTTCGTCGCTGACATTGAGGGTGTTCTTGTCGTGCAAATCATTGGAGCGATCGACCATCGTTTGCAGCGAATCGTCGTCGTCGTCGTCTCCCATAGCTTCTAGTTGGGACAATATTGGCAACGGGTCGATCAATCGCCATGCCGGTAATTGGGCCATGAGTCCGGCGACGACGTAGCCGCCTCGCACTAGCCACATGACGTACCCCACCGATAGACTCGATGCGACACCAGCGGCTGTACCAAGGACTAAAGGTTGCGACTCCGTTGCGACTTGCATTTGTTCTCGAAGTCGATCGAGATCCGCCCACACCAAATCCTGTGCGACCATAATGTCCGTGACGACCAAAGTCTCAATGTTTTGTTGTGCCGTCGCCGAATCATTCGACTGAATATGCAAGCCGCGAATCATGCGTTGCATCGAATGCGACTCGCGCTCGCTCGCCGTCGATGCGACTCGAGCAAAATGATCGGAAAACGATTTGTCGTTATTCTCAGAATCTTTCTGTGCGAGCAAGTTTTCGCTTGTCGGTTTATCTTTGCTGGTCGTCGATGGCGATGAGTCGTTGTTTTGAGTTACCGTGATCGTCGGCTGAGTTTGTGGCGCCGGAGTTGTTCCCGGATCTTCGGCAGTTTTATTGTTCGAAGTAGACGATGCAGATGTTGAAGTGGACTGGCTACTATCGATCTTCGTACGATCCGATGCCGAAGGTATATTCGCTCCCTGAGATAAGACGGTCGTGTTGAGGTTGACTACGAACTCGACTAGCCCGACACTGACTCCCCCATTCCCATCCGACACGGCGAAAGTGAATGAGTCGAGACCTGCAAAACCATCGTTCGGAGTGTAGTTAAAGGTCCCATTGCTGCTCAGGACTAGTACTCCATTCGAGACATCGCGTTGCAGACTAGCAGTTAGCGGGTCGCCGTCTTCGTCGAAAGCACCTGTCAATACGCCTAAGCCCGCGGATTGCACGACGTGTCCCTGACGTGCGAAATATTTTTGGTTCACAACCGTCGGCGATTCGTTGGCGTTGGTGACTTGAACTTGAATCAGTTGCACCGTCGTTCCGCCATTTTGGTCATTTGCTGCGACTGCGACGCGATAGATATTGTTGTGGTTGTTATCAGTCGGGTTTTCGAAATTAGGTGGACGGACAAAGGTGAGCTGGTTCGATGAGCGAACCACAAAATGCGATGAGTCCGGCCCCCCAACGATCGAGTAGGCAATCGACTGTGTAGGCTTATCGTCGTCAGTGGCAGTCAACACTTGCACAAACGATTGGTTTTCAACGATAGAAACTTGATCCGCCGATGTAAATACTGGCAAATTATCGTTGGCTCCTATTAAACCAATGCGAAAACTTTGCGTGGAGATTGACCCATCGGAACTCGATGCACGAACGACAATATCGTAGCCTTCGGCTACTTCTCGATCGAGCAAAGTACCGTCGGCAACTCGCACGACGCCGGATGTGGCATTGATCGAAAACCGTCCACCGGCATTGTCGAGCAACGAGTAAGTCACTGTATTGTTTAATCCATCGTTATCCTTTGCGAATGCATTGATACCGACGAGCGTTCCGTTCGGTACATTCTCGATGACTTCGTTCACTGCACTATTGAGATCCGAAATGCTTCCGACTTGAAACTCGTTGATATCGGTAATGGTAACCGTGAAACTCTGCGATGCAGAACCGCCTTGACCGTCGCTGACGGCTACAACAACTTCATAGACATTGTCGTTGCTGCGATCGCTGGGAGACTCGAAATTCGGGCTTACCAGAAACGACAATTGTCCCGTTGTCGCATTGACTGAAAATCGCGATTGATCTACACCGCCGACTAAACCGAACGAAAGTGTTTGGCTTGGATTATCAGCGTCGGTTGCCGATATGGACGTAACGCTGGTGGTGTTTTCGGCAATGGTTAGAGAAACAAGCGACGCACCGCCATGACTGGTGATAACGGGGTTATTATCGTTGACGGGCGTTATTGCGATCGAGAAAAGTTTTGTTGAAAACGACCCATCAGAGCTTGCTGCGCGAACCGTTATTCCGTGAGAAGTTGCTGTTTCGTAGTCGAGCAACGTGCTATTTGCAACGGTTACGACACCGGATGTGGCATGGATTGCGAATCGACCTCCCGCGTTATCAGTGAGTGAGTAGCTGATCGTATCGCCTGGATCGAGGTCAACAGCCTGGGCCCAGATGCCAACGGTCGTTCCGTTCACGTCCCCTTCATTAGCCGCGTTATTGGTGTCATTGATATCGCTGATCATTGAAGTAGCATTGGCAGACGCGAATTGTCTCGCGAAAACACCGGATGCATCAGATTGGCCAGAGCGATCGCCATTACCGCTCCAGACCGCGACAAAGTTAGCTAAGCTCGTCATCGCGACGGAAACTTGCTGCTGATTGCCGTTGGTACTCTGACTGATTTGAAACTGAGCGCCTTGGGTAACGGCCGATGCGTCGTACTTTCTTCCAAAGACTCCTTGACCAGAACCGTCACCATCCCCCTCATAAACGACGATGAAGTTGCCTATCGCATCCATACTGAGCGATGGGGCGGTGTGTGTGCTTCCCGTGCTTACTTTTGTCGCGAGGCTATATGCCGTTCCTGCATCGCGATAGTGATTAACCCAGATTCCGTCAAATCCTATCATCTGGGATCGGTAGGCTATTATGAAATCGCCAGAATCTTGAACTGCGACAACGGCTTGATGTTCTAGCGCGGTTGAAAGGATATTAAAATCGATCGCCGCACCTCGGGCCGAACCACCCGCAGCGTAGCGCTGAGCAAAAACGTGTGTGTCATTGTTCCATACAATGACGAATTGCCCATTCTCGTTGATGTCGACAACCGGATTGTATCGGTTCGAACCTGTATCGACCGTGATGATCGGCGTTGGAACTTGGTTGCTTGACGCGGGACTCGTCATGTCGAATCGCTTCGCATAGATCCCCGAACTGCCACCGTTTCGTGTTTCCCAAGCAATGACGATCTCTCCAGCATTGTTCATCGTAATCGAAGGATTTTGCTGATCGTTGCTGGTAGCTTGCCAATTGACGAGCACGTCGCTGGCGTCGATAGCCGAGCCATCGGCATTGAATCGACGCAAGTAGACTCCTGTTCCATTTGCGTCTACTGCCGTCCATGCAATCGCAAATCGGCCTGATCCATCGGACGCAACAACTGCCCATTGTTCATTGCCTGCGTTGGTCGAATTAACCCGAAACTCCGTTCCTCTTGTCGTGCCATCGGCATTAAACCTTTTTGCGTAGACTCCCCAACCATTTCCGTCGCTCGTGTCGTCTGACCAAACGATGACGTAACTTCCGTCCGCTGAGATCGCAACTGCTTGGTGGCTCCCTCGACTGCTTGCACTGGTTACTTGATTGCCCGCAGTTGTCGAGTTCACGCGGAATTCTTGACTGCTCTCGAAAGAATCCATGTAAGTCCGAGGTTTGGGAGTTGGGAGCCATTCGATTAAAATCTGGCGACTCGGACCCGTGATCAAGACATCTTGTCGTTGTCTGT
>JAWXCK010000111.1:0-14940 GCA_034408855.1 Pirellulaceae bacterium | reverse complement strand
GCTCGGCAACCCGCCGGACTGATCGTCTGGTGGGTTGTTTTTCTTCAACTTTGGACATCGGAGTGATGCCTCAAAAATCCAATGCGAAACGGATGTCCGTTGAAACTTCGGTTTTCTATTCGTAACGATAAATAGTCAATTTTGACCCACAAATTCTGCGGAAGAGCCCAAACTTAATCATGAAAACCTTCCACCACTTCCTGCTCATCCTCTGCGTCCTTCGTGCCTCAGTGGTTCCAATCCACGCCGCCGATCGCCCCAACATTCTTTTCCTCTTCGCCGATGATCAACGCTACGATACGCTGAGTTGCGCCGGTCACGCAATCGTGCGGACCCCGACGATTGATCGCCTCGCAGCGGATGGTGTTCGCTTTAGCAACGCTCACGTCACTACGTCCGTTTGTTGGGTGAGCCGCACAGTCATTCTCACCGGTCAGTGGGCTCGAACGCATGGAACACCTGAATCCATGCCTAGGGTAAAGCCAGAGTCTTTAACGACAATGTTTCCAGAAATGTTACGTCAGGCGGGCTATCGCACCGGACACTACGGCAAGTGGCACATGCGAAGCCCACCCGGCTTCACGCCCGAGCAACACTATGACGAATACGAAGCCATCGGTCGCAATCCTTATTTCAAGACGATGCCCGACGGCTCGAAGCGACATGAAACCGACATCGTGTGTGACAAAGGCATCGAGTTCATCAAATCGCAGCCCAAAGATAAACCTTTTTGCCTGAACCTGTGGTTCAACGCCGCTCATGCCGAGGACAACGATCATCGCCCCGGCATAGGCTTGTATCCGTGGCCGCCGTCGGTCGATGGCATGTATGAAGATCGTAGTATCCCGCCGCCGCGTCTTGATGATGCGGCTATCTTTGACGCTCATCCACAGTTCCTCAAAGACAGCATCAACCGCCAGCGCTTTTTCTGGGGCTACGACACGCCCGAGAAGTATCAGACCAACGTGCGCGCCTACTACCGCATGATCAGCGGCATCGACAATGCCATCGCACGGGTGATCGCCGCGCTGAAAGAAGCGGGCCTCGCCGATAACACCATCATCGTCTATACCGCCGACAACGGTTACTACCTCGGCGATCGCGGTTTTCAGGGCAAATGGTCGCACTATGAGGAATCGCTGCGCGTGCCCATGGTCATTTACGATCCACGCCTGCCAAAAGTACAACGCGGCCGAGTTCGCGATGAACTCGTGCTCAACGTCGACCTCACTCCGACTTTCCTCGACTGGGCCGGCGTCAAACGTCCTGCTGCCTATGAAGGTCGCAGCCTCTCCACGCTCCTCGAAGGCAATGGCGACGACAAGCCCTGGCGCACTCATTTCTTTTGCGAGCATGTCGATCTCGCGCCCACACTCACCTGGGAGGGCATTCGCGATCAGCGTTACGTTTATGCGCGCTACTTCGACCAAGAACCTGCCTACGAGTTTCTACACGATCTGGAAACCGACCGAGATGAACTCAAAAACCTCGCCACTGATCCCCTCCACGTCGAGACCTTAAAAAAAATGCGCGCACTCTGCAATACGGAAATGAATGCCCGAGGAGGTGCATTACTGGCCATGGATCAGCGCGGAGTCAAAGAGGCCGCCCAGCGCAAAGGGAAGAAGAGCAAAGCGAAAGCCGAGAACTAACTACTCGATTCCTATTTCTTTATCCTTTCGCGATTGTTCGGAATCGTCAGTCCGGGTTCTTCGAATTCCTGGATCGGAAACTTCGCGCGCAACTTTTCGCTCATCGTCGCAATCATTTTCTCGTGCTCGGGCTTGTCCGCGACGTCGAGGTCGTTCTGCAAGTCGTCGACGATGTTGTAGAGTTCGCGCTCAGTAGGCGCGCCAGGCTTGGTCCACTCGACATAACGCCACTTGTCCGTCCGCATCGTTACGCCGAGGTAACCGCTCTTAGGATACCAACTGAACGCGGCATCGTTCACGGTCGCCTTCGCGTTATCGAGCACAGGCCTAAGGCTTCGGCCTTGGAAGCCGCTGTTCGGAGGCAGGCTGCAGAGGTCGATGAGCGTTGGCGCGAGGTCCACGGATTGCGCAAGGGCGGCGGTCTTTTGTCCGGCAGTTTTTTGGGCGGGTGAGGCGATGATGAGGCAATTGCGTGTGGCGCCCTCGTAGTTGTTGTGCTTGGCGCCCCACCAGGTGTGCTCGCCCATGTAATAGCCGTGGTCGGACCAGAACACGACGACGGTATTCTTCGCCAGGCCGGTCTCATCAAGCGCAGCCATCAAGCGACCTACTTGCGCGTCGACGTAGCTGATTGCGGCCACATAGCCCTGGAGACAGCCGCGTTTAAAATCAATCGGCAGCTTGTCGCCGCTCACCTGCGGCACGTCCTTATACCAGTAGAAGTCCGTGCCGCTCGTGGCCGCAAACTCTGGCGCGTTCTTGGGCAGAAACTCGTTATTAGCCAGCGGCAATTTGGCGGGGTCGTAGAGATCGAAATACTTCTTCGGCGCTATCCACGGCACATGGGGATTGGCGAAGCCGACGGCGAGGAAGAAGGGCTGGCCGGGATTCTTCGCGTGCTCGCGCAGTTGCTCGATGGCGTTCTTGGCGGTGTCGCCGTCCAACAGATCGTCGTCCACGCAATCCACCGCCTCGAACGGTGGGATGGCCGAGTTGCGTCCGCCAATACCTCTCTGCGGAATCTCGACGCCCTTGGTCTTCGCGTCGGCGATATGCTTCGCGACTGCCGCCTTCGTCGCTTCGCTGGTGCGAGGCTGTTTGCTGTGCCAGGCCGGAATGGTCCACGAAGCGTCGTCGTCGATGCCCACATGGTAAATCTTCCCGAGGCTGCGCGTGTGGTAGCCGTTGTTTTTGAAATGCTGCGGCATCGTGGTGATGTCCGGCATTGTGGTCCGCAGCGTGCGGCCAATCTCGAAAATGCCGGTGGTAGCCGGGTAACGTCCGCTCAACATTGAGATGCGTGAGGGCGAACACAGTGCCTGCTGGACATAGCTGCGCTCGAAGAGCATGCCCCGCTTTGCGAGCGCGTCGAGGTTCGGTGACTGAACGACGGGGTCGCCGTAGCAGCCGAGCTGCGGGCGCATGTCGTCAGAAGCGATGAAGAGGACGTTGGGTTTCTCCGCAGCGGAGGCGGAGGAGGCGCAGAACGCCAGGACCAGCAAGAGTGGTAGTTTCATGAAAATCGGATGTTGTGTGGTCATTTTGTTTTCACTATCTTTTTCTTCTTCGGCACTTTCGGAATGCCAGTGTCATTGGGATAATTGTCGGCGGACACCCATTCGCCCACTCCAACTATTTCGGAAAAGTCGGCTTCGGCAGCAGTTGACCGGAATTGCCTCGTAAAGAAAATACCAGTTGCTGAAGTGGTTACTTAACCATACCGGCGGCGCGCACGCCTTTTCCTTCGCGTTTGAGGACAGTGTCTCCAAGTTCATCTCGGCATTGCTCGGCCAATACAAGTAAGCGATTCACGACGTCTGGATTTTTCGCCGCAACGTTTTGCGTTTCCGTCACGTCGTTTCCCAAGTCGTAAAGCTCAGGATTTGCAATGTCTTGCGGCTGATACTTGGCAGGAATCCCGTCGCGCCCTGGCGGGTCGCCCCCCAGTGAGCGATAGCGATGCGGCAAGATGAGTTTCCACGGCCCACTCCGTACAGATTCCAATCCCGCACCCGTCCAACCTCCGAAAGGTACACCATAAAAAAAATATGCTTCGTGCGGATTCTTCGCGCCCGGTTGCATCGTGAGAAGCGGCCAGATATCGAGCCCATCAATTTTATGCTCCGGCAATTTCGCATCGACGAGGTTTGCGAGCGTCGGCAATAGGTCGATGGTCATCGCCAGTTCATCGCTGACTTTACCCGCCGGAATATGATCGAGCCAGCGCGCAACGAACGGCACGCGCGTCCCACCTTCCCACGAAGTCGTCTTTCCTTCACGCAATGGTGTCGCTGAGCCGCCGTGATTACCATAACAAAGCCACGGGCCATTGTCGGAGAAGAACATGACGAGCGTATCGCGTTCAATGCGATGCTTTTCCAGCGCCGCCATAATCTCACCGACACTTGAATCGATCTCCTGGACCGCATCGCCGTAAAGGCCGCGTTCGCTTTTGCCACGAAATTTATCGCTGACCGCCAATGGAACGTGCGGCATAGTGTGTGCAAAATAGAGGAAGAACGGTCGATCTTTATTGCGGTCGATGAACCTCAATGCCCGCTCGGTGTACATGCCAGTGAGCTTCTCCATGTCAGAGAGGGTGAGCGCTGGATTGACAACACGCAGTCCGTCCATGAGTGGCAGAGGCGGAAAGACTCCCGGCTTCTCCGGGTGATATGGCCATTGATCATTCGAATAAGGGAGTCCTAGATACTCATCAAAACCACGATTGGTCGGCAAAAATTCAGCCGGCGTTCCGAGATGCCACTTACCGACCATCCCGGTTGCGTAACCTTTCTGCTTCATCATCTGCGCCAGCGTCAATTCGTTCGCGTGGAGACCAATCTTGTCCCACGGTTCGACCGCACCGGTGAGACCGACGCGGTTCGGATAGCAACCCGTCATGAGCGCGGCGCGCGAAGCGGAACAAACAGCCTGTGCGACATGAAAATCGGTGAAGCGAACTCCTTCGCGAGCGAGCTGATCGAGATTCGGTGTCGAGAAGCCCTTTGCTCCAAACACGCCGACGTCGGAATAACCAAGGTCGTCGGCAAGAATGATGATGACATTCGGCGGACGCTCATCGGCCAATGCTCCCACGACCGACCAGTAGAAAACAACACATGCGACAAATATTCGCGTCCAGTATGTAAGACAGATTGCGTTCATAGTATTTGGAAAAAAAGTTCGGTGACGAGTAGCCATTGTGAATCGCGACGACATCCATCGTATCATGAAAGTCACTCTTGCGTTCGTCGAAGAAATAGATGGGCTGGTAGCTTGACGAGCATTGGAAGAGGCCAACTTGGGGGCTGGCCTCGCCCAAATTCTTGGGATCAAAAGGTTTGAAAGAATTTAAACGTCTTTCAAAGGTCGTTTTTTCTTTGATCGAATCTAAACAGAAATATACGCAAGTATTAATCTCGCACGGTCATTTGGTCGGCGGATTTTCGTAGCTGACATACGCAAATCGCTTGCTGTCGGGGGACCAACTGTTGACGTTAATCGTTCCTTGACCGCCGTTGAAGCCGATGATGTCAGCTTGCTCGCTTCCATCAGGACGCATTCGACGGAGAATGACATCTTTATTCGCAGGATGTTTCAAAGTGCCGGGCGGAAAGCTGATATAGACAATCCATTTGTTGTCCGGCGAGATATGCGGGAACCAGTTCACGCGATCGTCATGCGTTAGCTGCTCGATGCCGGTGCCATCGGACTTCATGCGACAACACTGAGCATGACCGGGGACTTTGGCGTTGAGCTCTGAATTGAAGTAAATCCATTTTCCGTCAGGAGAATACTCGGGGCCGTCATCGGGCGCTTCGGTATCGGTGAGGCGTCGGTCAGGGCCACCGGCAGTCGGTATGGTGTAGAGATCCAGTCGACCCCACGGATCATCACCCACCGCTTGAACGCCGACATAAGCCAGTGTCTTATCATCGGGTGAGACTCCGTGCAGAAAATACTTGAATGACGTATTGGCTGGATGTTCGTTCGAGACGCATCCCGGCGTTGGTCTCGCAAACGAGTCGGTAATCGGAACCGTCGATGTTGATAGTCATCACCTTTGCGATCTGACCGAGTTGATTCTTGCTTTGACTGAACCCCGCTCTCGTGATCGCGACATTGTCAAATGGAACCGTGCAAAGCGTCTCTTTTTGATGCGATGAAGCGACCAGTCCAATGAAAATCATCTCCGGTAACTTGAGCATCGTCGTTCCGGTTTGCGTCCAAGTTTTACCGTCTGGAGATTCATAGCCAGTGATCTTCTCGCCTTTCCGTTCCAACTTCAACCAATACGGCATCATTGCTTTATTCAAATCCGTTCGCTGTACTATCGTAACTTCGTCCGATTCCGCTCGCACAAGAAACTGAGTCCCGTCGGTCGGCGTGTCGATCATCGTGGCATGTCGTGAACCAGCAGCTAGCGACTCGCGAACGGCTAAGCCTCCTTTCGAATGGCCACTCAGTTCCACCGATAGCACACGCGCGACAATCGTGCCGTCGCCTTGAAGCTTCTGCCAAGCAAAATGGCAGCCGTCACTTTTCCCCCAAATATCGAGCGTACCCTTGAGCGTAAAAACACCGGCTGCTTCGCTGGCGCTACCGGCCACGGTAACCGCACCGATATCTTGGTGTTGCCAAGGACCCGGAAGTGACGGCGCCTCCGCTGCGTCAAGATGATTCACGAATGACAGAACGACCAATGCAACGGAGACGATATATGTTTTCATCTGAATGAGTCTACCGAGTATCAGGCAATCTGTCTAACTTTGACCATCGCATTTCAAAATTCCAACGTGGCGAGGGCTCTCTTATGCGGAAACCGCTGCCATGCTTGAAATGTACGGCATTCGTGAAAATCGCGATGCTTGGCCAAGCGACATCAACGCTGATGAAGAGACGGATCGTTTCGGTCGACGATGCTTGATGGCTCGACGACTTTTAGAGCGCGCTTCGGCTTGAGAGCCCACTCTTGATTTCCGACCAAACGCTGCTCAAGATCGCGAACTGCCCAAAAGTATTGAACCCATCGTTCGTGGTCGGGAGCGCTCACCTTCGACTGCAACGCCTTTGGCGGCACGAGTACTGCGTCGAGCGCGCTGCGCCAACGATATCCGCTGGTGAAGGCAATGGGCCAAGCGCCTCGACCTGCACCCTCGGTTTGGGCTTTTGCTCCCAAACTTCCGCATTCTTTAAACGTTCTTGCACAGCCTGTAGAGCCGAAAAATACTGATCGAGCAGTTCGCGATCGGCAACGCTTGCTTTTCGCTGAAGCGATTCTGTTTCATCGCGAATCGAATCGAGGACACTATGCCCTTCTTGAAGCCGTTACGAGGCCTACGTAGCAAAGCTCATGTCACGGCAAATTCGATAACCAATGCATGATATTGACACCCCATTGTCGATTATCGCACTCCGAGTAGTTCATGCCCATCGCTTGTTGCCCTGGTCCAGCTCGCTGCGATGTAAGCTGGATTTTCTACGCTCGTTTTAAAGTTCGGATCGGGAACCTGCTGACTCCATGCAAGACCAATCAACGGAAAGAAAATTGCGAGCGCCGTATATACGAACGAGTTAAGTGGCATTTTATTACGCTGAAAACCTTTCAATGAGATCTCGTGCTTCGCAAGCTAAAGCAATGATTTGACAAAGGGCGAGAAACAAGGTCCTTAATCGTAGTCGAATAGGCACCGATTCCGACGCTTGCCAGCGACAATCGCATCAATGCCTATTTTTCCATGGAGTCTATGGTAGCAATTTGCAGAACCTGATGGAAGAAAAAGGCTTTTAGTCGCGGAAATACACGGTGCAGTCGAGTCCTTGCCTCAGCCGTGGAAACGTTTGAGCAGGGAAAATGGTACCGACTGTTTTTAGAGTGCGTGGGTGACGATGCCGTGGTACACGTCGAGGGCAAGAAAGCATTGAGAGCAACAAGCAAGGATTTCCACGTCAAGAAACCAGGCATCGAGTTCCGTGTGCTCGGTCGCAACCGCACGGAGGTCAGCTTCGACAATCTTCGCGTGTGGGAATTACAGCCGACAGCGATCACTAAGACGGCGCCGATCGCAGGCCAACGCATTTTCATTTGCGGCCACATTTTCACGTGCCTATCGAAGGCCCGCTGCAAGAGGTGGCAGAGTTGGCTGGCATCGCTGACCAGAAGCTTACGACTGCTCGCAGGTTGAACGCCGTCGCTTCTGTTCCACCGGAAAAAATTTCCACGTTTCTGATCCCAAAGCAATCAGCGGCAACTTGTGCCCAGATTTGCGATAAATGACTCCGTCGTGAGTTGTGGGTGCAAATAAAGGTTAGCTTGGCCGGCAATGACTTGGCGATGCGTTCTCGCACATACTGTGCTACCTTCTCCAAGTCGGACTTTCGGTCAGGTGGAATCGAAGGAAACTCTTCAATCCTAGCGATCAAGTATTCTTTTAGAACTGGATAGAATTGTACTCCAAAATCGCTGGCTGCCGTCATAGTCATTGTGCTTCGTTGGACATCTGTAGGAATGGAAAGGTTTCGTTACGCAAGGATATTCGCTACTTGTGAACCCATCAAAGTGATTAACTCGCAATAGCTTTGAGCCCGGTTATTATGAACTCTTTCTTCGGAGAACTCCATTCAATACAGTACCCGCTGATACCGTATTGAACACCGTTCCATACTTTTTGACATTCTTGTGCAGCAACTCAAGGCGAGAGTCGGATTCGTCGGTATCGACTTCCGCCACGACTTCGCCTGTTTCAACGCGGTGCTCACGTACCGGAACAGCAGCGAAATACCAATAGGCAACTGCTGCGGCAACTGCCAGCAGCCCTGTGCCTTGCAAGACTCGCCAAATCCAGGCTTTAGTTGTTTCCCAGTTGATGCTCATCTTGTGATGGGTTCTATTTCGCGATCGACAGATCGGTATTTTTCAAAAGATGTTCGAGTCCGATTTTTCCGACTGGCGGGTCAATCTGCCACGGAATGATCACCGCACGATGCGACTGCTTTTCCATGACTTCACGAATGTAGGATTGTTCGTGCAGTTGGCGTTCTTGCAACAGTGGATCGGAAATTGATAGTGGCGACAAAGATTGATTGATGACCCATGCGTACGGCTCGATCTCGGCTCGACGCAGGTCTCGTTGTAACGACGCCGCTTCGTGCACAGGAGTCGCTTCCGGAAGGGTAACGATTAAGACCCTAGTAAAATCCGCATCGCGAAGCCTCGGTAATAATTGTTCTACGGATTCAGGCATTTGATTCGATTGGCGGGTGACTTCACGGTGATAAGCTAAGGCTGAATCAAGAAGCAATACAGTGTGTCCCGTTGGTGCCGTATCGAGCACCACAAAACCGTCGCTGCCCTGAGCAACCGCATCCGCAAAAGCGCGAAAGACCGCGATCTCTTCGGTGCAAGGCGAACGCAAGTCTTCCGCAAGAAGCGACTTGCCTTGTTCATCAAGTCCGCCACCAGCGTTACTCATTACCTCAGCCGAGTACTTGGCGGTCTCCGCAACTGGATCGATTCGACTAACGGATAGATTCGCAAACGTTTCACCCGCAACTGCGGCCGCGATGTGAGCCGCTGGATCTGTCGTAGAAAGGTGGACGGTGAATCCTCTTTCTGCCAATGCGACGGCAACTGCAGCTGCGACTGTGGTTTTTCCAACACCTCCCTTGCCCATCGCAAGGATCACACCATGTTTCTTTTCGGCTAGTTCATCAATTAGTTCACCGAGAAGCGGTGGGAGCGTCAATAACGTCGATTCGATTGCTTCAACAGAAGCGATTGCCATGGCACTCTTTGACGTTGTCGCGGGGGAGCCTGAGCTTCGAAGCGCCTCGACGCCAAGGATTCCACCTCCCGTCAATGGAATGATTGTTCTTGGCAAATTCTCGAGCTCCTTAGGAATTGATTCCATCGCACTTTCGCCACGCCTCTGCATCGCCAACGCATACGGATCACGTGTATCGCTTGCTTGAAAGACTCCATTAACAACGAGATGCTGATTCTCCACCCCAAGACCTGCGAGCTCGTTGCTCGTCCGAGCCGCTTCACGCAAGGCTGTTCCTTCGGCACGAGCAACCAGAACAAGCGTCGTTACCTTGGGATCGCCGAGCGCTTTGACCGTGTCTTTGTAGAGCTTTTGTTGTGCTCGCAAACCTGCGAGTGGTCCGAGGCAAGAGGTGCCGGTCGTGTTCTTGTCCATGAAGCCAGCCCAAGCTGACGGCAATGTCAATAGTCGTAATGTGTGACCTGTTGGTGCCGTGTCAAAGATCACATGGTCAAATTCACTCGTGGCTGATGCATCACCTAAAAGTCTTGAAAACTCGTCGAACGCTGCGATCTCTAAGGTACACGAACCGGAGAATTGTTCTTCCATGCTTGCGACCGCCGCGGCAGGTAACTTGTCGCGATAGGGACCGATCATTCGCTCGCGATACTCTGCTGCGGACTTCTCTGGATCGAGATTCATCGCTGAGAGTCCCGGAACAGAAGGAACGACAGTTGGGTGATGCCCGAGCGGAGCGCCTAGAACTTCATCGAGATTGGACGCTGGGTCGGTCGACACAAGCAGAACTTTCTTGCCAGCATCCGCCAGCCGAACAGCTGCGGCGCATGCGACGGACGTTTTGCCGACCCCACCTTTGCCAGTGAAGAAAAGGTTGCGCGTTGTCTGTTCTAGGAATTTCATGAGATAGACTTTGATTTTGGAATCGAGAGAATTAGTGAATTTAGCAACAACCTGTTGATCCACATCATCCACCGGACTTTGCAACGGGTAGCAATTGCTTTGGAGCAGTTGTGTCAACCCAGCTCTACACATCGTCTATCGACGTTATGCTTCAGCGGAAATTGCGTCAAGTAGCGCATGAAGCCCTAATCAATGAAAATCTGCGCTGCAAAGTGCCAAGACATTTTAAAGATAATGCGCGAATTCTCGACACTTGGGTCAAAATATCTCGGTCGACATGGGCGTCGTGTGCAATGAGCTCTAACGGCTGTACACGATGACAAGTCAGTGACAGTGTATATACTGTATGCAGCCGCCAAGGTTGCGGTACCAATTGATGCGGCCGAGGTGACGATCAACCTGTTGCGTGACGATAAACCAGAACAATTCAAGCTTGCCGCCAGCCCAGACTCAGGTGATCAGAATGGCAAGTCAACTCGATTCACGCTTGCCGACGCCGAACCGGCAGGTCACATCGACGATGAGACAGCCAAACCTAAGCTGATGCTGACAATCAACGGCACACCGTATCGTGGCGAGATCAACTACGACCACGATCACGAGGGCCATGGTCATGCGCATTGAAGATTGAAGAATTGCAATCTGCTATCTTCAATCAACAATCGGAAATTGTTGAACAGCGTGCCCAACGGTCCTCGCGTTGCTGGAAAGAAAGAGTGATGAACAAAGAAAAACTCGAACTCAATTTGTTGCTGCCAAATGTGCCAGACGAAGCTGACTTGTGCGTTGACCGACTAGCCAAATTGCTTCAATCCAAAGTTGGGATCGACTCAGCACATCTCGTTAAATCGAAGGTCGGTCAGTCCAATCAGGTTTGTATTCATTACGATCCGAATCAGGTATCAACTGGCGAAGTTCGCGAACTTGCCAAGCGAGTGGGTGCCGAGTTGGACCAGAAATATGGCCATTGGATCGCAAAGACTCGCTCCATGCACGCGGGTCGTGCATCAGCAATCGAGTCTCGTTTGAGTCGCATCGATGGTGTGCTTGAAGCCGTGGTTTCGCCCGATGGCGCGGTACGGGTGGAATATGATCGCGAGCGGACCAACGACTCAGTAATCTCCGCTACTTTCGATCGTTGGACGCAAGCAGCGCCGAAACAAGCCGACGAACACGCGGATCACGATCTCGACGACCAAGGTCATGAAAACGATCATGACCATGCCGGTCACGATCACGCCCACGGAGGAATCTTTGGTCCGAAGACCGAGTTGATTTTCGCGAGCTTGTGCGGAGCGTTCTTACTGTTCGGATGGTTGGTGGAGACCTTCTTTGAGCCAACGCTTTGGATTCCTCTCGCGTTGTTCGTGCTTGCATATTTCTTTGGCGGCTACTTCACGATCAAGGAAGCGATCGAAAAGATTCGCGCCGGCAAGTTTGAGATTGACTTCCTGATGATCGTAGCCGCTGGCGGTGCGGCGGCGCTGGGAGCCTGGGCGGAAGGTGCGTTGCTACTGTTTCTGTTTAGCATTGGACATTCGCTCGAAGGCTACGCGATGGGGCGAGCCAAACGAGCGATCGACGCTTTGTCCGAACTAGCGCCGCGAACCGCGCGAGTTCGTCGCGATGGTCTAGAAACTGAATTGGCCGTTGAAAAGTTGATCGTCGGCGACATCGTGATCGTCAAGCCGGATGAACGAATAGCTGCGGATGGATTCGTCATCAAAGGTGAGTCGAGTGTCGACCAATCGCCGATTACTGGCGAAAGCATTCCTGTAGATAAGCAGCCTGTCGCGGACCGCGAGGCGGCTGCCGCCGAACCCGAATCCATTGCACCGGCAAATCGCGCATTCGCCGGGACGATTAATCAAGCTGGTGTACTCGAAATTCAAGTCACCAAGACGGCTGCCGAGAATACACTTGCTCGTGTCGTCACGATGGTCAACGACGCCGAAACGCGAGTTTCGCCGACACAAAGATTCACGAAGCGGTTCGAACGCTACTTCGTGCCGTCGGTCATTGCAGTCGTCGCGTTGCTACTTTTCGCACCGTTGGCTATCGACGAAACTTTTAACGAATCGTTCTACCGAGCAATGGCAGTCCTGGTCGCAGCCAGCCCTTGCGCACTCGCGATCGCAACGCCCAGTGCCGTCCTTAGCGGAGTAGCTCGCGCCGCGCGCGGCGGAGTCCTCATCAAAGGCGGCGGACCACTCGAAAGCCTCGGCAAATTAGACACGATCGCGTTTGACAAAACCGGAACGCTTACCGAGGGCAAACCACGCATGACCGATGTTCGCCCCGCTGAAGGAGTCGATGAACCGGAGCTATTGCGAATTGCAATCGCCGTCGAAGTCCTAAGCAAGCATCCACTTGCGAAAGCCATCGTCCGAGATGGGAAGTCAAAAGTCGAGCAGTTGAACGTTGAGAGTAAAGAGATTCCAGAAGCAACGAATTTAAAGAGTATCACGGGCCGTGGTATTCAAGCTGAAGTGGAAGGCAAGCTTGCTCACATCGGCAAGGACGATTTGTTTAGCGAGGTCGAAGGCGCCCCGTTGCCCGATTCCATTCGCCAAACGGTTGAGTCGCTCGAAGCCGAAGGCCGTACCACGATGATCGTCCGTCACGGCGATCGCTATCTAGGCGTCGTCGGATTGATGGATACGCCCCGCGAAGCTGCCAAACGCACAATCGCTCGACTGCGGGAACTGGGTATCAATCGCATGATTATGATTTCCGGCGACAACCAAAAGGTTGTCGATGCGGTTGCCAAAGCCGTCGGCCTCGACGAAGCTCGCGGTGACTTGATGCCCGAAGACAAAGTCGCTGAGATCAAGAAGCTCAACAACGAATCAGGCGTTGCAATGGTCGGCGATGGAGTCAACGACGCACCCGCGATGGCATCAGCGTCTGTTGGAATCGCCATGGGAGCCGCTGGCAGCGACGTCGCTCTAGAAACCGCTGACGTCGCACTGATGTCCGACGATCTCGATCACTTGCCGCTAGCCATCGGTCTTAGCCGCGCGACACGACGCATCATCTATCAGAATTTGTGGATTAGCCTGGGAATGGTTGCAGTTCTCGTGCCGGCAACAGTATTGGGCCTCAACATAGGATTCGCCGTAGCTCTTCATGAAGGAAGCACATTGATAGTCGTTTTCAACGCTCTGCGACTGTTAGCCTATCGAGATTGACCAACTCTTGGATGCATTCTTTAAGCTTCGCCAAGTGGTTTTGGTCTTGCGATGGGTCAGTCTCACTGCTTTTGAAAGACAGCGTATGTGAACAGTTGCGATTTACCCCACGGAGTAGAATGCAGATGCTCGAAGTTTCTCACCAAACGGAAACGCGCACCAAGAATCGCGGCAACTTGGTCCGCATCATAGCGACAAACATCGAGGTCACTGCATTTTTGAGGTCGTTCGGGAGCAAAAGTCGCGAGTATAAAGAACCCGCCTGGCTTGAGTGAGGTGTTCAACCGATTGAGATAAGCTTTGCGATCTTCAGGACTTGTCAGGATCCGCAATCAATTCCTGATCGAATGATGTCTTGACAGCCAAATCGACCCGTTCTTGGAACCACTTGGGATTCGGTCGATGCGAATAGTCTCCATCGTCGGTCGGCTGGCCGTTTTCATCCAAAAACGGTTTCTCAGTCGGATGTGGATAGCGATCGCCACAAAAGCTGAAACGAACTTTTTTGAAGCATTGCGAATTGGCAATCAGGTCTGTCGCGATGTTATTCCCGCTCGAACCGTCGTCCTTCTTTCCCGAGAGGAAGCTATAATGCGTGTTGCCGAAAATGTACTGATGCGATCCGTCCGAACGTCGCTACCAACGCTTGCCAGGACTCGCGTCATCGACAATTTAAAAGCCATGCTTTTCAAAGTGGTTGCGGTGACTGAATCTCCCAAATGCTGCCCATCGAGTTCCTTCACATTCGACGAGACCGACGCGATCTGCCAACGGCCTTTCTTGGTTGGGAAGAATCGAAGACTTCTCGCCTGCCCCGGAACGAATATGGGAGAAGACAATAGACAAAAATACAAAGTGAATCGTGACATGACGTGCCTTTCACAGGTAGAATTGCGTATCAAATAACTTTAACTGATAGCAACCGCTGATCGCCAATACGGGACCCATTCAACCATGAAAACACTGCTATTCTTGCTTCTTCTCGTAACTGCTGTCGCTGCCGACGAAAACATTCGATGGCTTGTGGAATATCAGAGCAACGTTTTACCCGAGGCGCGATGGAAGAGTGAGGGACGAATCGATGCGAATCTTGATTCGGATGGGCTACGATTGAAAAACGACGGTCCGGCAATAGGCTGCTACCGCGCGGCATGGCAAACCGATCCGGAACGGCTCGATATTATTGTGGAAGCCAAGTTGCGAGTGCTGAACACGACCGGTGCTGTCGCCAGTAAACCCGATTCGAAGACGATTTGGCCGTGGCGCGACGGAGCCCCGGTAAGCCTTCTCGTAAGCGATAACCGACATCAAGAAGGATTAGTGTTTTATACCGATCGCGTTTCATCTTGGACCGATCGTTTTGTCCTCATGGATACCTCGAGCGAGCTCCACACTTATCGGCTGGTCATT
>JAWXCK010000110.1:0-32260 GCA_034408855.1 Pirellulaceae bacterium | reverse complement strand
TCGGAGTGATGCCTCAAAAATCCAATGCGAAACGGGTGTCCGTTGAAACTTCGGTTTTCTATTCGTAACGCTAAATAGTCAATTTTGACCCACAGATTTTGCGGAAGAGCCGTAAATCTTTTGGCAATTACGGAATGGGTGGTGGCTGATTCGTCGGATGACGTAGCATCCCGATGGTCGACGTCCACGCGTCGTTTACGGCGAAGCAACTCGGCTAGGCGACGCGACATTAGCTCGAGCGGACGTTTGCTTCCGACAGATCCCATATTCACTGCGAGAAAAATAGCATATCAAATGACAGAATTCGCGAGAAGTTCTTCTCTTTCTCCCCTCTCCCTCGGGGAGAGAAAATTCAAAAGAGGAACCGTGACGCTTTTGTCTCTCCGATTGAACTACTGAACGATTTCCAGCAGTTCGACTTCGAAGATGAGAGCTTCATTGGGGCCGATTTTTCCTGGTGCCCCTTCGGGAGCAGGTGAGCCTTCTGGACCGTACGCTAAATCTGGCGGAATGAAAAGCTGCCACTTGTCGCCGATCGCCATGCGTTGCAGAGCTTCGGTCCAACCTGGAATCACGCGATTGACCGGAAAGACAGCCGGTTCGGGATGCTTGCTCGATGCATCAAAAACTTCGCCACTGAGCAATTTGCCTTCGTAGTTCACGCGAACCACGTTGGTCTCGGCCGGCGATTTCCCTTGTCCCTTTTTGATCACCAGATATTGAAGGCCACTCTTGAGTGTCTGAACCCCATCCTTTTTTGCGTTGGCAGCCAAGAACTCTTTGGCTTTCGCAAGGTTCTTCTCGCCGATGAGGGCTTGTTGTTTCGCTTCTTCAGCCATGCGTGCTTGCAGTTTTACTTGGATCGCGTTTTGAGCCGCTTTCAATTCGGCTTCGGACATGGCTGGTTTTTTCTTCGAAAGCGCATCCATCAGGCCGTTGATGAACTTTTCTCCGAGGAAATCCTTTTCGTTAAAGCCGCCCTGAAGCAACTCTCGTCCAACGTTGTAGCCAATAAAATACGAGGCGGAATCAGTGTTATTTTGGGCTAACATGGGTTGAATCAGCACGGGCTCCTGGGAAAAAAGAATCGAGTGAACGGACGCGAACATCAAGGCAATAGCCAAGTGAAAAAGCCTACGCATAAAACCATTTCCTTTTTGCGGAACCGTAAAGTCAAAAAATCAGCATCAACATAGTACCGGAAAAGCCGTGCGAGTGGGAGTCTAACCAAACTCTGAATCAATGCGGACTTGTTCGGAAAAACGCGGCAATCGGAAACTTGAGAACAAATCGGCGAGCTATACCTGACTGTTACGTCCTGCCTGAGCGGAACACACTCCGCGAGAATTACAAGCGTTTTCACCTTTCGCCGTCGGCATTCGCTGAATTGGGGTGCATTCTTCGAATGATCGACGCTGGAGTCTTGCGCAATCGGATTCTAGGTTTTACATCATTTGAAAATCAACCACTGCAATTGCAATATTACTTAAACCATGACTTCCACCGTGTTAAATCAGAATTTAAAACGGCTCGTCCATTCCCTGGTGCTTTGGATGCCACTTTGGATAGGAACGACTTTCGTCTTCGGATTTTTGGGAATTGTTTACGTCTTGCTAGTCAAGCAAGATCTATGGCTGGCAAGCCAAGCTCTGCTGGTTCGCGACGAGGCGAGCGGCACGAATGTTCGGCTTGGTCGCTTTGACTCCGAAACGCAAATGAAGGCGGCTCAAGAAACAATTCTTGAGGTAGCTCGACATAACCAAGTTGTGGCGACCGCCTTGAAGAAAACCGGCCCAGAAGTGAGATGGTTTTCTTGGTGGGGGGCAACGAACTGGCCATCCAAAAGCACCGTGGATGCGACAGCCCAATCGCTTATTTCGATGCATGCCCCTAAAGGTGCAGAGTTCGGTGCGACAGAAGTTATCTACCTGGACGTCAAGCAGCCTACTCCCGATCGCGCGCTAAAGTTTTGCAAGGCTTTATGCAATGCCCTCGAAATTCGTTTGCAACAAGTTCGAAAATCGAAGGCCGATAGCATTGTAATGGAGTTGACACATGCGCGAGACTCGGCTCGCGAACAGCTTCGATCCGTCACGGAGCAGCTTCAGCAATTCGAACGTATTGCCGGAATCGAACTCAGCGATCTGCGCGGAATGACCGACATGATCGCCGGTGGCGGAAATTCTCGTATTCAGTTGGATCAATTGAAGTCGGAACTTCGAGTTGCCGAAGCTTCTCATCAAGAGCTATTGGATGATTTGAAATTGTTGGAAGACGCAATTGCCAATCCATCATCGTTGATTGTCACGCCTACGACTATCGTATCGACGCAGCCAGGTTTGAAGCGACTTCGTGAAGGGTATGCAGAAGCTCAACTGAGCGCATCGCAACTTTCGGGAAAATTTACTGAAGAGCATCCGCTTCTCGTCGCTGCGCGGACAACTCAAGAATCGATTCATGATCGCTTAGTCAATGAACTCGAAGCATCGCAAGCAAGTCTGAACCAAGAAATCAGTTCAAGTCAGCACAAAATCGACCGCCTGCGTTCGACAAAAAGCGATACCGAATCGAAACTTGGCAATCTAGCCGACAAGCGCGCGGACTACGCGAATGTTATTTCAGAAGTAAAGACGCGGACCGCAATTCTTGAAGCGGCTGAGCGGGAATTAGCCGAAGCCCAGGCGGTCGTTGAGTCGGCTGCGACCATCAGCCTTATCTCTTGGATGGATGCACCGACGGTTTCCGATAGTCCCGTCGGCATTGGAAAAACTTTCATTTTAGGCTTCAGTACGTTTGCCGGACTGCTTTTCGGACTAGGCGGTGTGTTTCTGCTTTCTTCGAATGAATACGGAACACGTTTTGGTCGACGCATCACCGATTTGGGGCGCCGCCGTGAAGACCGAATTCTCGATCCAGCTAAGAACCAGCATCGAACGCACCCGTCCATCGTTCCTCCAGAAGTGACTGCCGAGCCGCTTCACCACGAAGCCAGTGTCGAAGCAGTCTTTAAAAGTCACGACCTTTGCGAGAACCATACCGAACTAACGTCCGAGATCGTGGATGAAATTCCATCGCTTATGAATGAGTTCGAAGCAGATGATTCAGATAGGGCTATTGACGAATCGATCGGTTTCAATCCTGAATTGCCAATGATCGAAGCGATTCGGGTGCCGGCCCTGGATGAGCATCCCAAGGACGCATCGTTTCGAGACTTTTTGGTAGCCGAGCTCAACAAATCGGATGATCGTCGCCAGCATCCTCGCTCGGCCCAGTCCGCCCCAGTCTCCTTTTCCCTGGGCATGCGTCCGACTAATCCTGACGCCTAGTCGTACCTGCTATAACGATAAGATTACAATTGCCGATTATTCCTGGAATAATCGCGTCAAAATGGACGAATCACACGAGAGACGCGGATCGATGGCGAGCGTGAATTGCCAGATCCAAAATAAGATTCTCTTGTCATTTGGACGTAAATGTCGAGTCATTCTACGCAGTTTAAACAATTCGGGTTGTACGCGTTTAGGATTGGATTCAAAGGCGTAGCTGCATCGATCGCATTGATGCTATCGCTGTCGCCTATAACCGCTCAAGAAGCGATCGAATCTAGGCTAGCACAACTTGAATTCGAGCTGAGCGAACTGCGGCATAATGCTGCGATTAGACCAACAGCCCAGCCTGAGAAAATTGACTTCATTCCACCGACGGTCTCATCTGAGAAACCGGCCGAACCGAAGAAGGTTTTTCCCGCCATGAAAATGACGGGGTTCTTTCAGTTGGACAGTGTGTGGTTTAATCAGTCAGCCAACAATCGCGCCACCTTGGGCGATATTCAGGATGGAGCCGGATTCCGGCGCGCTCGATTGGCAGCAACAGGCGATCTGACTGAGGACACGTCCTACATGTTCGAGCTCGACATCGCTCAATTTCAAGCTTTGTTTGTCGATGTCTGGGGGCAGTTCAATAAAACGCCGATGGGGAATATACGAATCGGTCGCTTTCGGCAACCTTTCGGTATGACAGAGATGACGAGCATCCGCGATACGCCGATGATGGAACGGCCAAGCATGTTCGCTCTGTCGCCGTTCCGACAGACAGGGATCATGTTCAGCGATACAGCCTTAGATCAACGAGCGACATGGGCAATGTCAGGTTTTCGTACAATATCAGACAACTATGGTAATGTTTACGGAGACGATGGTGGGTATGGAACCGCGACGCGATTGACATGGCTACCAATCGATTGCGGCGATGAGAGACTCGTTCATCTAGGCTTCGACTATTCGTATCTCGACCCTGCTCGAGACCAACTTCAAATCGCTAGTCAGAACGAAGTCCTCGTCTCTCAGAATCCTAATTTTGGTCCTGGCGCACTGGATCGATCGCCGGTTGCTCCATTCAACAACGCCGTGTTTGTGCCGCCATTTGTCAATGCTGGACTCTTCGACGTCAACCATGTCAATTTGTTCAACTTCGAAGCGGCAGCATCGCTTGGACGTACTACGATTCAAAGCGAATTTCGATGGGGACAATATAGTTTGCCAGGGGCCGGAAGTGTCACGGCGCCTGCGTTCTATGTAGTTGGCCGACACATGCTGACTGGAGAAACCATTCCGTATAAGCGTACCAACGGAGTCTTCGTCCGCCCAGTTCCGCTCAATCCAGTCAATTGGTGTAACGGACATTTTGGTGCTTGGGAAGTGAACTCGCAAATCAGCCGTTTAGACCTGACCGATTTTTTCGGGCAGCCAGGTGTGACGGGACCGGGCCGAAGTTTGTTGAACTATACCTCCGGGTTAGTATGGTACCTTAACAGTCATGCGAAGATCCACTCGCAATGGATTCATAGTCTTCTTGAAGACCCGGTTCGCGGACAAAGCCAGGCGAATACGTTCGCTGGTATGGCGCAATTCGATTTTTAATTGCAAAGACACATTTGCTGGTCTGCTGAGTAATCGTCATTTCTGACTAAACGTCAAACGGCGTACCTATCCCCCGTACCCAAAGTGCGGAAAAACCGGATGATGGGAGGCATGTTTCGATTTATTCATGCCGCTGATATTCATCTAGATAGCCCGCTTTCCGGCCTCGAAAGCTATGAAGGGGCACCCGCCGACGAAATTCGTGGAGCCACCCGTCGAGCTCTCGATAATCTTGTCCTTCGAGCAATCGAATTTGAAGTCGCGTTTGTCCTTATTGCCGGCGATCTCTATGACGGTGCATGGCGGGATCACAATACCGGACTGTTTTTTGTCCAACAAGTTACGAAGCTTCAGAAAGCTGGCATCGCCGTATATCTCATCAGCGGCAACCATGATGCGCAAAGCACGATGACACGTTGGCTTTCCATCCCTCCGAATCCCGACGGCTCGTCCGTTCAGTTTTCACATCGCAAAGTCGAAACGGTTCTTCTTACGGAACTTGGCGTTGCGATTCACGGGCGAGGCTTCGATACACCGAAGATGACCGAAAGCGTCATCGAACAATATGGCGCTCCCGTCTCGGGGGCATTCAATATTGGCGTGATGCACACATCGCTGGAGACCGAAAGCAACGACCAGCACGCGCGCTACGCTCCATGCCGCATTAGCGATCTTCAAGCAAAGGGTTATGACTATTGGGCGTTAGGTCATATCCATCATCGCAAAATTCACGCTGAACGCCCTTGGGTTGTCTTTTCGGGAAACACGCAAGGGCGAACCATTCGCGAAACGGGAGCCAAAGGGTGCTACGTAGTTACCGTCGATGATCGCCAGCAGGTCGAATTGCAGTTCGAACCGCTCGATGTTTTTCGATGGGAACTGCTGACGATCGATATTGCCGGTGTGAATGACAGCGACGAACTAACCAATCGCTTCCGAAGAGAGCTAGGAAAACTCGCAATGATTCACAGCGATATTGCGTTGGGCATCCGAGTAGAATTCATCGGCAGGACACCTTTTCACGAGACACTGCTTGGAAACCATCTACATTGGAAGAATCAAATTCGCGCGTCTGCGATTGCAGAATTAAATGGCGAGGCATGGGTGGAAAAGATTCAATTCCGAACGCAACCCGAACACTCACACGATCACGCAATCGAGTCCGAAGGTCTGATCGCCGAACTCGTGGAATACTTGAATGAGCTCAAAGAGGACTCCGCTAAACTTACGGCATTCATCGATAGCTTAAGTGATTTGCGATCAAAACTACCGCCGGAGGTTTCCGCAACCGACGACAACGATCCAGGGACGCAGCCGGCTAAGCTTCGGCAATTACTTGATGAAGTAGAACCGATTCTGATGGCAAGGTTACGCGGAGGCGAGCAGACGCGATGAGATTCAAGCGGCTTGATTTAATTGCCTTCGGACCATTTGCTAAAACCTCGATATCACTTGATCAAGGTGACTTTGGACTGCACTTGGTCTTTGGTAACAATGAAGCCGGTAAGAGTTCTGCACTTCGGGCCCTCACCCAGTTTTTATACGGAATTCCAAATAAGAGCACCGACAATTTTGTGCATAGTTATGCTGACATGCGCATCGGAGGCGTCCTTGAAGGACACGATGGAGCAATCTTAGAATGCATTCGTCGAAAAGGTCGTCTCAACACACTTCGTCGCCCCGACGATACGACGGCAGTCGAAGAAAGCGAACTTCAGAGGCTTTTGGCTGGAATCGATGAGCCATCGTTTACTCAGCGATTTGGCTTGAGCTATGCAAGCCTTGTAACGGGTGGCGAGGAAATTGCTTCTGGCAAAGGCGAACTCGGTGAAGTTTTGTTCGCGGCTGGAACTGGAATTGCAAACTTGCGAACCTTACGCAATCAACTTGCGAACGAAAGTGACGAGCTTTTCAAACGCAATGCGAGCAAGCCAAAGATCAACGCTGGGATCGCTGAAATAAAAGAACTTCAATCAACGATTAAATCGGCGTCGCTTTCGACCAACGAATGGCGACAGCATCATGAAAGTCTAGAGAAGAATCGCGACACACTTTCAAGCCTTGACGCGGAACTGCACGCTTCTCGGACGCAATTTGAATCTCAAAAACAAATCGCTCAGTCCCTTCCGCTTTTCACCGACCGCGATCGCAAGCGAATCGCCCTGAAAGACCTAGGTCATGTTCCAGTTCTGTCGCCAAATTTTGCTGAACGTCGTATTCAGATAGAAGCAAACCTCAAGAGTCTGACGAAACGACTTCGCGAGTACGGCGACGCGATGAAGAAAATCGACGACGAGCTGGCAACGCTGATCATTCCTGATGAGTTGCTGCAACGTCAAGCTTCGATCGATCGCCTTTACACGAGCCTTGGTCGAAATCAGAAAGACATGCTGGATCGATCGAAACGGCAGGCTGAGCTTGAGCAACTGCGTCGCGATCAACGCAATTTGCTTCGTGATCTTGGCCGTGATGAATCGACCGATATCGAGTCGCTTCGCCTTAGCAAACCAAAACTGGCCCACATTAGAAAACTTGCACAGGAACAAGGTGCCGTGGTTGCGAATCTCATAACGGCCAAAGGAGACGCCAATAAACTCCGACGCAATCTAGCGGAGCTCGAATCGCAACTGCAATCGCTGCCCAAGGCGGTCGAATTGAATGAAGCCAAGTCGCTACTAAAAAAAGTTCAACGATTGGGCGACTTGGATGAAGAGCTTGCTAGCGTAAAAATCGTCCATCAAAAAGCGACGTCAATAGCCGAAAAGTTACATGACCGACTTGAACTGTGGTCTGGAACGCTTGCCGAGTTAGAACGTCTCGCCGTTCCAGCGGTGGAAACCATCGATCGCTTCGATAAATTGCATATCGAGACTGATGATGCACTGCGAGACGCAAATCGAAGGTTCGACGAGATTGCTACTGAACTTCAGTCCAACGAAGAGGCGGTTGAGCGATTGCGATTATATCAGGACGTTCCGACCGAAGCGGATTTAACTGCCTCGCGTGAACTTCGCGAGCAAGGCTGGAAGCTTGTCCGACTTCAACTCGATGGCAAGTCGGCTTCGCCGGCCGAGCTCGAAGCGTTCTGTGCCGAGCTGAAATCGAAGGATGCGCTTCCTGGGGCATACGAAACAAGTGTCGCTCAAGCCGATGCTGTCGCCGATCGATTGCGACGTGAGGCACAGCAAGTTGCTGAGAAGTCTCAGTTGCTCGCCGAAAGGACGGCGCTGGAACGTCGTCGTTCCGAAGCGGAATTGCAGCTCGATGCCGCCCACGAGCGTCGATCGCAATTTCAAGCGGAGTGGTCTACGCTGTGGAGTACGGTAGACGTGAAACCAAGGACGCCTCGCGAAATGCGATCCTGGTGTATCCATCATGCGAATGTGATTCAAGCGGCAACCACGGTCTATGATTCAAGTGTCAAGGAGCGTGAACTCGAAGAACGTGTCCAGACGCTACGTACTTCGGTTCTCGACATGATCCAACAATTCAAACCAGAAAGCAAGCCAAGCATCGACGGTTCGCTATCGGACGCGGTTTCCGAACTCAGCGAACGCGTGCAAAGTGTCGATGCAGAAAATGCTCAACGAAAAACCATCGAAAGGGATATCGACCGAGAGCGTCAGGAATTGCTGGATTCCAACGAGTCGCTCGAAACTGCCCAACGGACGTTTGAGGGTTGGCAAGGAGTATGGCGAGAAGCCCTTGTGGCACTCGAAGGAGCCACGGAAAGCGAACCGGTCGAAATGCTTGCCATGCTTGCCTGTATCGACGAGCTGATCGCCAAACACCGCGAGTCATCGGATCTCGAACGTCGCATCCATGGAATTGATCGCGACGCGGCGGACTTCGAAGCCGATGTCGCGGCGGCGGTCAAAGGACTCCATGGATTCGATGACGCGAATTCGGCGGAAAAGACGGTCCTTGCTCTTCAAGATCAAGTGAACAAAGCAGAGAGACTGGATGCGAGAAAAAAGGAGCTTATCGAACAACGCGATGAAACTTCGACTAGCCTCAAGGCGACACAGGACGAACTATCGGAACTTGTTGCGAGCTTGCGATTGCTATGCCAAGAAGCAGAAGTTACCGACGCGATTGAGTTGCCACGTATCGAAGAAGCCGCACGGCTACGCGACGAGTTGAAAAGTTCGACACAATCGATTGAGAACCAACTGGCGCAAATAGCTGGTGGAAAGACGCTTGACGAACTATCCCACAAAGCAACGAATTGGGAATCGAGCGAATTGCACTCATCGATTCAACAATTGAGTGAGTTGTGCGACGAATTGAGCAAGCGGCGCGATGCGTTGAATCGTGAGATTGCCATCGAGGAAGACCATCTCCATAGAATGGATGGGCGTTCGATTGCGGCCGAGGCACTCGAAAAGCGTGAACTATTGGCTTCCCAAATTCGAGAACACGCCGACGAATACGTGCGATTGCAGTTGGCATCCTTCGTGCTCAATGGTGCAATGGAACGTTTCCGCGAGCGAAATCAGGGACCGGTATTGGAGCGAGCCAGCAAGCTTTTTGAAGTTTTAACCGGCGGCTCTTTTATTAAGCTCATCAGCGACAACGAAGAAGACCAAGCAGTTTTGATGGGGATGCGATCCGATGGTCGTCGCGTTCACGTCGCGGGGCCCCAAGCTGGAATGAGTGAAGGGACGTGCGATCAGTTGTATCTCGCCCTGCGTTTGGCCAGCTTAGAGTCATGGTTGGCAGATCATCCGCCGATTCCGTTAGTAATCGACGATATCCTAGTAAATTTTGATGACCAGCGATCGACGGCGGCATTGAAAGTGCTAGCCGAGCTGTCCAAGAAAACGCAGATAATCCTCTTTACGCACCACCAACATCTCGTGACACTTGCTCACAATTCGATCGATCAACAACAATTGTTCGTCCATCAACTGGCGTAGCGTGCCGCCCGATCGGAACTCTTGGCGAGTTATACGCAACGAACTCAGTAACCAACGGGCTGTGTCCAAGCCTGTTGCTTCTGTTCTTTCCAGCTTGGGTCGACCGGCGGAAGGTTGCTGGTGACGACGGCTCGAACGTAAAGCTCAGTTCCGTTCATTGGGTACTCGGCTTCTGTGCCTTCGAATGTCGCAACGATTCGTCCGGTATTTTCCGGAGTCGGCAGCCCCCTTAGTCCTTCATCTCCAACGACTTCTTTAGTCCGCTCCGCCGATGATTCGGGAGCTACTTTCTTAAGCGTCGCTACGAAGTCGATCCGATATTTCTCATCGCCCGTTTGCTTCACCGATACTCGAAGCTTGCGGGTCTTTTTATCAAAAGCGACTTCATCGAGAGTCACTCCGCTGGATGCATAGAAATCACCTGCCTTCATCGCACGAATTAAATGCTCTGGGGTAAGATACCGGGCGCGAACCATCACCCAACCGCGACCGGGATGCGAGCCAGGTTCGCCGTGGTATTCGTGACTGTCATCCGTTCCAAGTCCCAGCAGTGGCGGTGCGCCAAGAACCGTTAAGCGAATCGCATTGGCCAGATCCCACATCGACTCAACATTTGGATGATCGTGATCACCAAGTTGATTCACGCCGGGATGGCCATTGAATACTTCAAAAAACTGTTCCGCGACCACCGAAGCTAGATCTTCATAGTTGATGGCGTACCCGAAATTGGGATGGTTGAGATGAGGAAGTATTTCGCGGCCTAATCGCTTCTCTTGTTCTAAAACTGAACGCAGATTGTTTTGCATGACTTCCCGAATCGATGCACCACCGAGCGGTGCAATTTGTTCGGCTAGATTGGTTGCGTTCCGATGGACAGGATGGCCATCGAACTTGTCGGTGATCTCTTCGCCAGGAATAAGAATAAATTTCCCGCGCTGTTCAACCAGATATCGAAACTCATCGAGCGGCTTGAGTCGAATTTGATATTTTGAAGTGCCCTTCTTTCCTTTAGTTTCAACCCAAGAGTTACCAAATCGATTGAAATATTTTTCGACAATCTGTGCATCGCCGCGCGCAACGATCTTATCGTAGTCCATCCAACGCATCCCTTGGCTGAGAACATTATGGTCCGATAAAGCCAAAAAATTGTACCCGCGTGATTCGTACCACTCTGCAATCATCTCAGGAAAATCGTCGCCGTCGCTCCAAAGCGAATGCGTATGCAGATTGCCTTTCCACCATCGCACCGGCGGATCAACTTCGCTTTGCGCAAGCAAACTGTTCCCCAACAATAGTGATAGGAACAACACAATCAGTGACTTTATCATAGTGGAACCGATGAACATGAGGGGAGAGGGAGATTGAAGGAATCGAGGCGGGGGCATTCTATGAGTACGTATTGAGTCTACCAATTTCCGACGCAAGTGTCAGCACAGTCCTCGATCGCGTACGTGGCGTAAGCTTTCAACTTGCGGTCCCCCGCGCTTTTCGATCCGACCGACACTGAACCGATGAATTGTCGAAAGTTGAATCGACATCGAGCTGGTTATAAGATAGAAAATAGCCAACTTGAGGGGCGCGACGCTGTTTTGGAACCTTTGCCATGAATCGCTTTCCGCCTTGCGTTTTGCAGATCGCCCTATTTTGGAAAAGCCGTTCGTACTCGTACTTTGTAGCCGTGTGTATTGGGTTGCTAAGCTTTTCTCAACTTGGCGTTGCCGCTTCTCCGTCGCTAAAATTGCTCGGTTCGCTCCCCGATGCAGACGGAAAATTGATGCAAGTGCGTTCGGTTAGCGAACATCGTTTGCAAGTTTTCTGTTTTCTAGGTTGCGATTGCCCGCTAGCAAAGCTGTATGGACCGAGACTACAGCAACTGTCGGATGAATTTTCGAACCAGGATGTACAGTTCATCGGCATCAATAGCAATCTTCAGGACAGCCTCGCGGATATAAAGACATACGTTCAGCAATTGGAGCTGACGTTTTCTGTCTTGAAAGATCATGATCAGATCGTTTTGGCCGCGTTGGAAGGCAAAAGGACGCCCGAAGTAATCGTCCTGGACTCGTCCGGTAAAGAAGTTTATCGAGGTCGAATCGACGATCAATACGCGCCCGGCCAAATGCGTTCAAAACCGACTCGCGATGACTTGCGATCCGCGATCAAAGAACATTTGGAAGGTAAGCCAGTCCGTGTGCCGCGTACGGAAGCCGTCGGTTGCTTGATCGCTCGGAGGCGGCAGGCCAGTAGCGATTCCACGGTAACCTACTGCAAGCAGATAACGAGATTACTCGATCATCATTGTATCGAGTGCCATCAACCGAATGAGATCGCTCCGTTTTCGCTGCTTGATTATAGCGAAGTTGTCGGATGGTCCGACATGATGCTTGAAACCATCGAGCAGCATCGGATGCCGCCGTGGCATGCCGATCCAGCTCATGGGGATTTTATCAATGCAAGAAATATGTCGGGCGATGATCGTGAACTGTTTCGGCAATGGGTATTGGATGGTACTCCGTACGGTGATCCATTGGATCGCCCCAAAGTAGATTTGTCGAAAGATCATCAACAGCCTAAGCAGCGCGCGGATATCGAGATTCCGATGCAGGCTGAACCGTACGAAGTCGCCGCCGAAGGTGCCCTCGACTATCAATACTTCGTTGTCGATCCAAAGTTCGAAGAAGATCGTTGGGTGCGAATGGCCGAGTTGACACCAAGCAATCGATCGGTCGTCCATCATGGAATCGTCTTTGTTCGGCCACCCGACGGTATCCACGTTGAAGGCATCGGTTGGTTGACGGCGTATGTCCCTGGCCAAGTATCACCCGAAAGCCCTTCCTATCGCGCTCGTCGCGTTCCAGCCGGATCGAAGTTGGTCTTTCAAATGCACTACACTCCCAATGGCAAGCCAGCGCAAGACCTGAGTGTGTTGCGATTGGCGTTCGCCGATTCGGCTGAGGTTACCGAAGAGCATATTTCCATCTTGAGTATCAATCAGGAACTGGAAATTCCTGCTGGAGCCGCCGACGTCAAAATTAACGGACGCTCGCCAAGATTGCCATCCGACGGACTGCTGCTCGCCATGTCACCGCATATGCATCTTCGCGGTAAGGCGATGCGAGTCGAATCGAAAAGTGGCGAAGACCGAAAGATTTTATTGGATGTACCGCACTACGATTTCAATTGGCAACACACCTATATTTTGCGACAGCCGATCCCGCTGAAATCGATAGACGCTCTCACATTTGTTGCGACTTTCGATAATTCCAAAGAGAATCCATCCAATCCCGATCCGGCCGCCTTTGTTACCTGGGGCGATCAAACGTGGGAGGAGATGGCGATCGTCTTTTACGAAGTCGTAAAACCAATCGTCAAGGATTCCAAGAATACAGCGCAATCCAAGAAGCCAGAGTCGACGGAAACCGCGGCGCTTCGAATTACAGACCACCATCGATCGCTTTCTGACCAACTCTTCAACGATCTCGACCGCGACAAGAGCGGTAAGATCGCATACGAGGAAGTCGACCAAGCGGTACAGTTGCGTAATTTCAAATTATTTGACTTGAATCATGATCGAGTGATCACACGCGACGAAGCATCCGAAGCTATTTCACGGATGAATCGATGAACGAAGGCAACGCGCCGCGTACGCAACCATCGCTGATTAGCTTCTTCGCCCGTTACCCGTGGATGGCGATCATCACGATCATTGCTATGACGGCTTTGGCGATGATTGGCTATTACAACCCGTATTTAATCATTGCGCGTCCGATCGATGTCGATTCGAGTGTCATCGCTACAAAGGACACGTCGAACGGAAACAAGAGCAGGAGCACAAGCCTAAGCAATCGAAGCACGCGAGGAGAAGCTCGTCGTCGCGAAAGTGAAGCAGGATCGATCAGTCTCTTCGGGGCGGATGTGGTCATGGTCGTTACCAGTGACAACTTCTTTACTCCAAAGCGAGCACAGGTTTTGCGAGCGGTCGTCAAGGACTTAGAATCGCTACCGCAAGTCCGAAACATTATGTGGATGGACGAGGCACCTCCGCTGAACATTTTTGGAATGCCACAACCAGCTTTGCCTGATCATCGAGCGTCGCAAACGCGATTTGAGGTCGCTCGCGAGCAAGCGATTCAAAACCCGATGATCGGCGGCCAACTGCTATCCCGAGACGGTAAAACCGCCTTGCTTTTGATTAGCCTCGATTGGTTTCATGTTCGGCATGACGAGGACTGCACACGCGAACTCGAAAAGGTGGCCCGTCGGAGCGCCGAGAGTTTGGGGGATTCTGAAATAAGTTTTGCGGTCACCGGTGAGTTGCCAATGCAGCTTTTGTTGACGCGAAGCACGCTTGATAACGATCGCAAATTCCAATGGCTTGCGTACGGCGTGGTGTTGACATTAGCTACGATCCTCTTTCGCGGCCCAACAGCGGTATTGATAACCGCGCTTGCACCGATCCTCGGCATTTTTTGGACGCTAGGCATCGTTCGATTTTTTGAACTTCAAGACAATCCCTTTACCACTGTGGTCGTTCCAGTTCTGTTGAGTATGGTTGGATTCGCGGACGGGGTTCACATGATGACTCAAATTCGCAAATATCGATCTTCGGGAATGTCTGGGCGAGAATCGGCCATTCATGCGATGAACGAAGTCGGTAAGGCATCTTTTTTGACTGCCTTAACAACCGCAATTGGCTTTGGATCGTTAGGCTGGGCACATCATGAAATCGTTCGTGAATTCGGATGGTGCTGCGTCATCGGCGTCGGCATTACGTTTATTGCGGTCATCTCGGTCATCCCTCTTGCCTGTTCGACGTGGCTGGGGAGAAGCGTGCATCATGGCGTAACGAAAGGGTTAATTGAAAGCAACAGCGGTCGACTTTCCTCGCTCATCCGTTGGATACTCCGATATCCACGTTGGGTTACTTTCGGTGGGATTACGATCTCCCTGGCTTGTCTGGGGTTTGCAGTTCAGTTGCGTCCCGACGAGAGAATGTTGCAGGGAATTCCTGAAGCGAGTTCTGAATCGATAGCTTTGCGGCACATCGATCGATCGATGGGTGGCTTAGAGACTTCATCGGTGGTAATTAAATGGACCGACGCGATCCGGGATGGGGCTACCGAGATCATGGCGGTCAACGAAGAAATCGAGAAGGCATTACGAGCCGAACCACTTTTGGGTTCGCCACTTGGCATCGCGACGCTGGTCAAAGCCCTGCCTGGCCAAGGCGATGCAATCTCGAAGGCATCGATGGTCGACTTGCTGCCACCTCCATTAAAACTCGCGTTTTTGCGACCTGAGGAACGCAAATCCAATATTGTGTTTCGACTTCAGGATATTGGAATCGCGAAGTACGGCCCGGTCTTCGGTCGAGTAACCGAGGAATTGAATTCGATCACCGAGCGTCATCCTGGTTTTCAAGCGGAGTTAGCCGGAGCCGCCGTTTGGCGATGGAAGCATCTCTATCAAATCGTGCTCGATCTCGTGGCGAGTCTCGGCTCGGAAGCCTTAATCATTTCGGTGTTGCTCGCGGTTGCTTTTCGCTCGCTTTCGTTAGGATTAATCGCCTTGGTGCCGAATATATTCCCGTTAGCGGTGACGGGAACCGGAATGTTCCTATTCGGGAACTCTCTGGAGCTGATTAGTGTCCTGGCATTTACGGTTTGTTTAGCTATCGCGGTCGACGACACCGTCCATTTTCTAACGCGATACACCGAAGAACTCAAACGAGGTTTTGATCATCATGAAGCCATTCATCGATCATTTGTTGGAGTAGGCAGTGCTTGTATCATGACGAGTTTAGTTCTAGTCTGCGGGTTCTCGACGGTTTTATGGAGTGATACACGCGAGCACCATATCTTTGCGACCATGGGGGTAGCTACGATTTCTTTTGCCTTGCTAGGCGACCTGATTTTTTTACCGGCCATGTTAGCTACCTTTCATCGCCGAAAGCAAAATCGAGGCTCCACAAAGGCGTAGCCCGCTTAAATGGATAATTCTTCTTTATCGGCAAGGTCTATCTGACCGATACATTGCCTATAGGTTGGGCGTTGCCCGATTTAAGCCGCTAGAAATTTTCGATTGTCCCAACTCACAGGAGACATCCAGTGGACGCGTCACTCGTAACGCTTGCAATTGTTCCACGCGAACGTTTCAGCTTCGCGCAGAGATCTCTCGAATGCATTTTAGCGAATACGCTTTCGAATGTTGAACTCATTTACGTCGACGGAAATTCTCCTGCTCAAGTACGAAATTCGCTTGAGGCTACCTGCGGCGATCGCAACGCTCGCTTTATAGATAACGATACGTATCTATCTCCCAATGTCGCACGTAACTTAGCAGCAGCGCATGTCCGCACGAAATATGTAGCCTTTGTCGATAACGACGTACTCGCATCGCCTGGTTGGTTGGAGAAACTCGTGGCTTGTGCAGAAGAGACCCAAGCCTGGGCCGTGGGGCCGTTGTATTGTCAAGGCGAGCCAGCGGGCACTGAGATTCACATGGCTGGTGGGACAGCCCATTTCTACGAGCAGGAAGGAAATCGCTTTTTTCGAGAAGCCCATACTTCTTGCGGAAAATCCGTTTCGCAAGTCGCATCTACGCTTCGCCGCCAGCCAGTCGAGTTGCTCGAATTTCACACGCTGCTGTTACGCACCGATACCTTTGATCGCTTCGGCCCACTCGACGAAGGTTATCTAAGCGTCCACGAGCACGTTGATGTTTGCTTGACACTTCGACACGCTGGACTGGGAGTTTTCATGGAACCAAATTCAATCACGACCTATGTAGGGCCTCTTCCGTTGGCTGACTACGATCGAGACTTTTTCGCACTGCGTTGGTGCGACGCGTGGAATCGTTTGAGCATGCAGCATTTTCGAGCGAAGTGGGATCTCTGCGCCGCTGACCCAGGTCTCCAACATGCGATCGATTGGGCGTGTAACCACCGCTGCAAGGTGCTGACGACATGGCAAACGCTGCTTCGACCATTAGGACGCAAACGAGCACGCAAGCTGATTGCCTTATATGAAGCCAGTCATAGTCGCAAACGCTTTCAATTGGAAGCATGCCGACCAGGTCATCCTTTTAGCGGTGGCCGCACGCATCAAACTCACAATGCAGTCGCTTAGGTAATCGCATGCGGATCGCGCAAACCAACCTCCAACTTTACAACCAACTGCTATCGCAGCGGCGCGCAGCGGAAGAGCTTAAAAATGTTCGCCTTGCTTACGAACTCGCGATGCAGTTGTTTGCGAGCAGATTTCGGGCGACAGGTAAGCCGTTTCTGGCTCACCTCGTCGGCACGGCTAGTTTGCTTGCGTGGTTCGAGCAGCCAGCGTCCGTCGTCATGGCTGGACTCCTACACGCAGCCTTTGATGCTGGCGATTTCGCTGATGGACGCACCGGATTCAATCGGTCACGACAACATCGAATGGAACGACTGGTAGGCGATGAGGTTTCATCGCTCGTCATAGAATATCATCGACTACCGCGTTCGGACGTCATCAAATGCTTGCAAGGCTGCGCGCCGATAGAAATGAACTCGATGCGCAGTACGGTACTCTTGATTCACCTATGTGATACTCTTGAAGAGCATTCCGATTCAGGCATGCGCTATGCTCCAGGCAAAAACGAAAGCCTCATAAAGTCTTGTGGACCAGACATAGCAACGAGCACCATCGAAGCATTTTCGCGATTGGGTTTTGAAGCATACCGCCCGGAACTCTGCTCAATGTTCCTCGCTTGGCAAGAATGTTCATTGCCACCCGAATTGATAAGCAATTACCGTGGTTCGTATCTTTTGCCGCCGTTGTCGTATCGGGAACGATCGTCCGTCAAACTAATGCGACTTTGGAATCGGTCTAAATCGAAACTCGATCGCACTTTAACTCGCTTCCGACAGCGTATGCTTCCTATTCCATGGATGACGAGATCATGACAAGCCAAAACATTGGTGTCGTTGTTCCCGTCTTCAATCGGGCTCAGTCGGTGCTCGTAACCTTAGAGAGCGTGGCCAAGCAATCGCGCGTTCCCAATCGACTTGTTATTGTCGATGATGGCTCCTCGGATAATTCAGCGGAATTGGTCAGTCGGTGGATTCTTACGCAGCGACGAATTCCTGAAGTCTACCTACTTCGGCAAGAGAACCGAGGAGTTTCGGCAGCTAGAAATCGTGGTTTGGCGCTGATGACGGATTGTACTTACGTCGCCTTTCTCGATTCTGACGATGCGTGGCCTGAGGGATTTCTTAAACAAACATCGAAAACATTGGTCGCAAATCCGGACGCGGTAGCTGTAACCTGCAATCGAAGAAGTATTGATGTCGACGGGACATGTCACGACGATGACTTGCAAGGCCTGTGCGAATATCCCGTACATTGGATAGTGCGATACGGTGCTGGATTCGCTTCCTGCACGCTCATTCACGCAAAATCACTAAGTCGTATTGGTGGTTTTCGCGAAGACCTAGAAACCGGAGAGGATACGGCGCTTTTCCTTAGACTCAGTTTGCAGGGGAAGTGGTTGCACCAACCGGAACTTTTCGTTGAATACAATCGCTATCGACCGCACACGTTGGGCGAAGAAAGTCCACTTAGCGCTAAGTATGCAGACAACCACCGACGTTGGTCGCTTGTGCTCGAAGAATTCTTAGAGACCGAAGAAGGTTGTGGTTTCGCTCGAGATCCCATCGTTCGAAAGGGACTAGCTCGCTTTTGGTATCGGGCAGGCCGCGAATTGGCAAAACATGGAAGTCAGCTTGAAGCTCAAGAGTGTTTTTCGCAATCGCTGAAATGGAATGCATGGAACGTTAAGACGTGGTACAAGCTGGCAAGCTAAGCCATCAAATCGTAGCGAGCGTCTAATTCGACTGTCCCACGTTTCGTGTTTTCCTTATCTGTGTGACGTCGGTGATGGGAGCAGGCCATCGATGCGATGTGTTTCCCAGGTAACTCCCTGGTGCTATCGCGTTTGGCTCACAAATTAACCATTGGATGCGCACGGCTTGGTTTTGAAAAAATGCCATTGTTATTGGACGAATTTCTTGCGCAGTCGGTTTCAATCGCGTTCTACGCCATCGGTTTCGGTGAAGGGGTTTCGCATATTTTTTCTGATCCTCCAGCATGGACCGCTCAAGTGTTAGCGGCATTGGCGGTAACTGCGTGGTTCGCGCTTGCTTGGTTGGGTGCAGACGTTGCAACCAAATTCCAATATGTCGTGATGGTCGTCCTCTTCGCAGCCATCGCAGCTTTCTTTGCCGGCGGTTTTCGAACTTGGGATTTTGCAACCGTTACTCAAAATACACATGGAGCCAGCGACGCATCGTTTTGGATGATCTTCGCCATATTCTTTCCAGCCGTTACGGGGTTCACGCAAGGCGTCAGCATGTCGGGGGAGCTGAAAGATCCTGCGAAAAGTCTCCCAACAGGAACGTTTCTTGCCGTTGGCTTGTCGGCGATCATCTACATAATGATGGCGATTGTTTTTGCAGGCACGGTTCCAGGCAATGAGCTCGTTGCGGACTACGGTGCGATGCGGCGAGTCTCTTTGTTCCCTTGGTTAGTTGACGCCGGTGTTATTTGCGCGACACTGTCTTCTGCGCTGGCTTCGTTTCTCGGTGGGCCACGCATCTTGCAATCGCTGGCGAGCGACCGCGTCTTTCCGTGGCTCAATCCATTTGCGGTAGGGCATGGCCCTCTAAGAATCCGCGGCGTGGTGTGCTGCTGCCCGCTGGAATCGCATTCGTGACGATCGCAATCGGCAAATTAGATGTTATTGCACCCGTCGTTTCGATGTTCTTTCTCGTGTCGTATGGTCTATTGAATTACGCGACGTTCTTCGAAGCGAGGACGCAAAGTCCTAATTTTCGGCCGACGTTTCGATATTTCGACCCACGTTTAAGTCTCTTGGGTGCCGTCGCTTGCCGCGGTGCGATGTTAGCAATCCATCCAGCCGCTGGTCTCCTTGCAGTTGCCGTGTTTTTCGGCATCTATCAATACATACGCCGAAACGTCGAAGTCGAACGCTGGGCGGATCGTTCACGTTCGCATTTGTTTTAAGTCGAGCGGAAAAATCTGCATAAGTTATCGAGCGAGATCGAGCATCCCAGCGATTGGCGTCCAATCGTGCTCGCGTTTTCCGATGCTCCTCAGCGACGTGAACGTCTAGTTCGCTTTGCCGCATGGATTGAAGGCAACACCGGCTTTACTACCTCTGTCCAAATCATCGAAGCCGAAGGCGCAGTCGCCCGAGTTCGCCGGCTTGAATTGCAGGCCGAAATGTCTGCCGACCTTCGTGAACGCAAACTTAACGCCTTTGCACTCACTGTTACCAGCTCCAACCGAGCTGAAGCAATCGGCGTACTACTTCAATCTTTTGGACTGGGGCCGATTCGAGCCAACACCGTTTTACTCAACTGGTTCGACCATCATCCAGCACCTGATGCTTCGTAGAGCAATCGGCGGATTCTACAGCGATTGAGGTACTCGAAAGCAACCTAAAAGAGGCCGAGCAAGAAGCCGAATCGATGAAACGACGGGCCGCCAAAGTCAGTGCGAAAGCCGACGCCGCAGAACGCGAAGCAGAGGCGATTAGTAGTAAGCCTTTCGACGTGCGAAACGGATTCTAATCACGGCTCTCGACTAAGTACAGTCAAACTAGGATGCCCTCAGTCCACTGCATGCTAAGGATTGTGCGCTGGAAGCGTACGCCACATTTGTTGACGGAAAGAACTTCACTACCTAGATTGAACTCTTGCGGTTACTCGTTTCGGCTCAATCTAAGACTATCGCTGGAGGGATCGGTTCCAATGCGCATTCAAAAGATTCGATCAAGCATTCTATCGAGGATGAATCGAGTGTTCGGTATCAAGCTCGCATCAAAAGAGAGTTCTAAGCGATTGCATCGCTCCAGCTTGTACATCGAGCAACTTGAGGATCGAATCGTACTAGCGTATATGTTCGTCGAGTTCGGAGATAATTTTCCGCTCGGAACTCTGTCGACAACGCAAGGAGCTTTTCGCGACGTTGCGAATGACTCGGTTCCTGGCAATAGGATTCTAGGCACGCAATTGGTCGATGCGGTAAATGCGTTCAATGCGGCCACGCCACTCGACATCGTGAAGCAATCATTTACACTCACGAACCGAGCAGAGATGTTAGCCGTTGTTCGTCGGGCTTACTTGCCGCTGAATATTACGGTCGTTGAATTGACTGCGGCGAGCCAAACAACGGCTGACGGTCGAACCGTCGCGAGCGCAACTTCGATGACGAATGTGATCAATACGTTACGAGGAGGTGTTGTTGGCTCAAAAGATGCATATATCTTTGTCGCTACTTTTAACATTGGCGGAGGCAATCCCAGGACGTATGGTCCGGGTGGAGGTGGCAATTCGCCGACGTCGGCACTCGACACTTCGGATCTCTCGGCTGCGTCCAACGCCCATGACGATGTGGCAGCACTATATAGTGCTGGCGGCTTTTCGTTCAACACGATGAACAACATTTCGCATGAAGCTGGCCATTGTTTTGGTTTGCAGCATTCGATCACAAATGCAACCAATATCGCCGAGATCGACTTATTCCATCAGGCAGAAATTATGTCGTATCGCAACACGAACGCGACGACTTCTTCGATCGCGTTTACTCGATATCCGATGATCCGCGGTGATAGTAATTCGCCGGGTGGACCGGTACTAAACTACAACAGTCTTGCTGCTCGCACAGGAGACAGCACCCTTTACGACCAATTGCGAACCGACGCAAACGTCGGTGTAAATCCTAACTTATCCTTCGTCTCGGGAACCGGAGCCCACGACATCATCACGATTACAAAAAGTGGCGCGATCGCGAATGTCGTCGTTCAAGCCTTTGGGGACGCCGCCTACAGCGTCCCAATTACCGTACCGGGGCTTGGTGGGACGACCTACAGCTATACGATCCCTTTAACTCAAACGATTTTGATCTATGGAGGTGGATCGAATGATCGCTTTATTATCGATGGAAATCTCGGTGTAAATATTAAGTAACTCGGGGATGGTAAGCGACATCGCGTTTAATTTACCGAACGGTCCCAGCATCGCGGAGTTCAGCTCCGTCACCAGGAGTGTGAATATCGCATCCTATACTAGCTTTTCGAGCAATTTCGTAACTTCAGGAAGTTCGTTTATCAATTCGACGATTGGCAGTATTACGCTAGTGGCGGACAACATGAATATCGGTTCATCGAGTTCAATCATAGCGGCATCAAACCAAGTTTTGCTGCGCCCTAAAACGAATGGAACCCTCATCAATTTTGGTGCAGTAGACGCGACTGGAACGCTCGGATTGACGGATTCCGAATTGGATCGAATTACTGCCAACACTATCATTATCGGCGATGCGAATAGCGGCACGATCACCACGAGTTCTAGCATTTCACGAGCGGCTGCAACGAATATCGCATTAAAAAGTAGAGGCGCAATTTCCACGAACCCAGGTTCGATCGATACGCATTCTGGAACAATGTTGTTGGATGCCGGTGTCGGCGGAATCCAACCTGTTTCATCCGGCCCCGACATAATCGCGAGTAGTGTTTCATTCGCTTCGGGAGTTAGCTTGGCGATTCAAATTGATGGACCGACCGTTGATTCTCAATATCGTCAGTTGAACGTAACCAGTTCGGTAAACCTGATCGGTGCGAGCTTGTCCGTGACCAGCAATTTTCCAAGCATCGTTGGCAATGAAGTCTTTACCATTATTTCTGCCACAACTGGTCTCATTGGCACCTTTAGCAACTTTCCGGTCGGATCCCAAGTCGTTATTGGCTCGCTGAATTACGCGATTCACTACAACGCCAATAGCGTTGTAGTGATTCGAGTCCCCTCAGCGATTCATGAAGCATATCTTTTCTATAAAGACTCGGCTTACCAAACCGCTTTCGGTGTCGGAGGCGCGATCGACCCCATGAACGACGGTGCTAATCCAGAAGGGAAAGATCTCCTTCAGTCGGGTACGACGGCGCAAGCAACGGGCATCATCAATGTATCGAACTATTCGAGAGGGATAAACGGTCTGGTTTTTGACGTGAGGAATCTCGGTACTTCGACATTGTCTGCAAGCGACTTTGTATTCCGTCGACCGTTGTCTCGGGAGTCGTCGATCCTAGTGCGTGGACTGGCGTCGTTCCGGCACCGACAACAATCGATGTAACAATCGGTTCGCTATCGCGAGTCCGCCTCGATTGAGTCGATAATGCGATTGAGAATACTTGGTTACAAGTGATCTTAAAAGCGAACATAAATACGGGTTTAAATACTCCGGTGGTTTTTTATATCGGCCATGCGGCCGGTGAAATTAGCGGTTCATCTCCCTATCGCGTTGGTACTCCCGAACTATCAACAGTACAAGCCGGAGTATCTTCGGCGTTGGTACCGTTAAGCGACAACCGCGATATAGACAAAAGCCGACGTGTAGGCACTGTCGAGCTCGTGTCACCCGGCGGCGATTTCAAAGAGAGCCGATCAATTCAAACTCAAACTAGTACTATGAAAGAGACTTCGTCATTCCAAGTGCAGAATACGGTAACTGCGAATCGAGTTTCCTCGGAGTATATCGTCGAGCATCTAGCATCAGTGATAATCACAAATGGTACCGACTTAACCGTTGATGAATTCGTCGCTCGATTCGGGAAAAGAGGCATTTTCCGAGAATTCAATCGAACGTAACCGTTGAAGCACTAAGATAGGCCGCCAGTCAGTTTCTCACCCTTGGCTTTGCAGGCATCCAACTCGCGAGTCAATCGGTCGCCTAAACCAACATCGTCTAGAGTTTGTAATTCGTCTGGCATAATCGGAGGCCCAAAGACAACGGCTAGCGACTGAGGCTGTGGAAAATTTTGGCCGCGAGGGAGAATTCGATACGCTCCGACGATCGCAATGGGTATCAATGGAACCTGGCTACGGCGAGCAATTGGAATGAACCCCATTTTTAAGCTTCCGATATTTCCATCGGTCGTCCGGGTACCTTCAGGAAAAAGCAAAACTCGCTTGTTGTTTTGCAGCCGCTTTAGCATTACTTTCAACCCTGCCAACCCACCGCGATCACGATCGATCTCAATCGCATCGAGCGTTCGAATAAGGAGGGCGAAGAGTTTGTTTCTAAACAACGTCTTGCGGGCAATGTAGTTCAATCGTTCATTGTCGCAGATCCCTACGAGTACTGGATCGAGCATCGACTGATGCGTCGAGAGGAGTATGGCACCTTCAATTCCTTTAAGATGGTGACGTCCGTGCGTGCGAAAGTCGCAAAGACAAACCACCAACATCCGCGACACAAGCCGAAGAAATCGATAGACAAGTCCTTTGAATAGCCGACTAAGAAAACCCGAAGAAACCATCCGGTAGATTGTAGTCACCCAACGCCATCATTCGAAAGTGGGGTACGCTTCCAGTTTGCCATGCCGAAAACACCACATATTATCGCTTTCGATTCCTGAGTCAGGCCGAGGCCGGGCGGATTTCTTGGACAATTTTCGAGGCTGGGTGATGTAGCCGTTAGATGTCGTCCCGCTGGCATGAAGCCAACGGAAACGAAAGGCTTTGCGAAACGCACTATCCTTCGATAGAGGCGAAAAGCGAGAAGTGTCAAAAATTCTTGTTACAATGTTATTCAATCAAAACGGCAGTCGGGATGTCGTTTTTGCTTTTTCATTCCTGCGCATAGGACTCTTCTAGTGCTTTTTTTACGGCTCATGTTTCCCAGCAAAGTGCTTGGCGCTTTGCTATCGCTTGCCCATCTGATTTCTATCGCTGCTCCAGAAGCAGACGCCGCAACGCGTCCGAATGTGATCGTCATTTTGGCGGACGATCTCGGATGGAGTGATACCAACTTGTACGGAACCACCAAGCTATACCGAACACCGAATATCGATCGCCTTGCCAAGCGAGGCATGACGTTTACTCATGCTTATTCGACAAGCCCCTTATGCTCTCCGACACGATCGAGCCTCATGACAGGACTCAGTCCGGCTCGCACTGGTATTACCGCTCCCAATTGTCATTTGCCTCAAGTCTCGCTCTATGCAACACCGGGCAATTCATCAGCACCTAATCAGAAAGCCATTCTTCCCAATTCCGCGACTCGATTGACTACCGAGCATTTCACACTTGCCGAGATGTTTAAAGAGAACGGCTACGCCACAGGTCACTTTGGAAAATGGCATCTTGGCGCTCCGCCCTATTCGCCGCTCGAACATGGTTTTGATGTCGACGTTCCTCATTGGCCAGGACCAGGACCGGCCGGTAGCTACGTCGCCCCGTGGAAATTTCCAGACTTCGATCCTCAAACACCGAACGAACACATCGAAGACCGGATGGCGAACGAAGCGGTCTCATTCATCGAGAAACATAAAGACAGTTTGTTCTTTATGAACTACTGGATGTTTAGCGTTCACGCTCCGTTTGATGCAAAGCGAGCGCTCATCGATGAGTACCAGAAAGTCGTTGATCTGAAAGCTCCACAACGTAGTCCAATTTACGCCGCGATGGTCGAAAGCATGGATGATGCGATCGGCACTTTGCTTGACACGCTCGACCGACTACAAATTGCCGATAACACAATCATCGTCTTTGCATCCGACAATGGCGGCAACATGTACAATGATGTCGAAGGGACAACGGCGACCAGTAATGCACCGCTTCGAGGAGGCAAAGCGACAATGTACGAAGGTGGCGTTCGTACGCCGGCGGTCATCGTCTGTCCGAAAATTACGAAGGCTGGTTCTCGTAGCGATGCAGTCATTCAGACGAGCGACTACTACCCTACCTTGCTCGACCTGCTTGCAATCGCCCCGCAAGCGAAGCAACATTTCGACGGTATCAGTATTGTGCCGGCACTGCGTGGAGAAACGCTCGCTCGCAATGCCATCTTCACTTTCTTCCCGCATAGTCCCGGCGTACCCGATTGGCTACCAGCCGCGATTAGCGTGCATCAGTCGAATTGGAAACTGATTCGGATTTTTCATGGCGGCGACAATGCATCTCACCGCTGGAAACTCTTCAATTTGAAGAGCGACTTGGGCGAGACACACGATTTGGTCGCTGAATATCCAGAGCGAGTCAAAGCGATGGATGCCTTAATCGAAGCCTTTCTCAAGGACACCAAGGCAGTCCTTCCAATCCCGAACCCAAAGTTTGATCCGTCAAAGTATCAGATCGAACGGGAAGGCAAAGCGACCCTCAAGGGAGGCGCGGATTCATCGTCGCAAAAAAGCACTGATAAGAACGCGCCCGCAAAAAAAACCAAGCCGATCGGGCAACCAGTAGCCGGTTGGCAACCCAGCCGCACGTGTACTCTATCGCTAAAGGATGGTTCGCTGATCGTGACCAGCGACGGCGGCGATCCGCATCTTAGCTTTGTACTTCCTGCTGAAGCTTTCGGAAGTCCACTCACGATGCGATTCACTATGACGTCGAACTCGAAGGGGCAAGGCCAATTGTTTTGGAAAGAGAAAGGCGTCGCGCCTGCATTTAGTCGTGAACGGAGCACGACTTTTGAAGTCGAACACGATAACCAAGCTCACGACTATTCGATTCGCTTCACGCCCGATAAACCGATTAACTCCATCAGGATCGATCCGTCGACAAGCTCGGGTGTCATGCAAATTTCGAATATGCGACTGACGACGAAAGATGGAATGTTGCTTTACCAGTGGAAGCAATAAGGAACGGGCCGAAATCAGCCAACAGATTCCATCTTATGAGCCTGAATTACTTGTTTTTAGGGAAAATCCCTCATTGCTTGGTCGTTTTAAATACTATACGATCGTGTAACTCTAAAAGTAAAATGCGCGAAGAAGCTTTGAAAATAAGCGCGACGAGCGAAGGTCCACTAATAGATTGGGCGGTATTCTAGCATGAAGCTAAGATCATATTTTACGCCTACTTGAGTTTCATTAATTCGTGATCGATCACCGGGAGCTACAGATGGCAATTTTGCATCGAGGGTTTGGTTTTGGGGGCATAAAATCCTTTCTCAATAAGAGTCGTATTCGCAGGGCGCGTCGATCGAAGATTCGCCGAGTGAGTCGGTTGAATATCGAAAGTTTAGAAGAGCGGGCGATGCTAGCGACTATCGCCTTTGGTCAGACGATCAACGAGACAATTGGAACGACTGGCGATCGCGATCTCTTTAATTTTTCGGTTGCCTCACCGACGAAAGTTTATGTCGATTCGCTGTCGACTTATAGCAACGTCGCATGGACGCTTCGCGATGCCAACGGCATTTTGATTGATGTTCATTCGATGCAATCGGTATCTCCCATTATCGATTTCGCGGCGGGGAGCTACAACCTCGAATTCACTGCAGGCAACGATTCTATCGGCGCTTATTCATTTCGCCTTTTGAATTTGGGGGCGGCAACTCCGATCACGCCTGGCGTGGCAGTGAACAACACATTAAGTCCATCGAGCGAGACTGATGTCTACTCGATGACGATTAATGCCGGGGATAGCTATACTTTTGAAACCTCAACCGTTACGCCGCAGAATGCTAGTTGGCGATTGATCGATCCGTTGAATCGCGAAGTCTTCAATACTTCACTGTCGTCCGATTTTACCAATGTCAGCTTTACTCTGCCGGGAACGTATCGATTGCTGGTCGAAGGTTATATCGCTGATCCAGGAACGGTGGACTATGGATTCACGGTCAATTTTTTGGGAAATACACCGGTCCCACCGTTTACTGGAACGGCCTTATCGTTCGGTTCGACTGTCCTCAGCGACATTTCCGTTTCTGGTGAAGTAGACAAGTATATCTTCACGTTGGCTTCCAATAAGCTTCTTAGCTTTGATACGTTAGCGACCGATGGAAGCATTGAATGGACTCTCGAAGGGCCAGCGGGGATAGAAGTAAATTCCAGGTTATTGGAAAATGATTGGGTCAATGTAGCAAATCCAGCATTGAACTTGGTTCAGGGAAACTATCAACTTCGGATCAATGGAGTTTCGGGCGCCACCGGAAATTATTCATTCCAGTTGCTGGATTTAGCAGCGGCCACGGTCCTGACGCCTGGTTCGCTTGTCACCAGCGCACTTAACCCAGCTTCAAAAGTTGACGCCTATCGATTCAATGCCTTAGCGGGTCAGCGATTCTTTTTCGATAGCCAAACTGCATCGACACAGAACGCTTATTGGCGATTGTTGAATCCGAATGGACAAGTCGTCTCGACGGCGTATTTGGGGGCCGATATGGAGCCTGCCGCGTTCACGCTCGCCGGTCAGTATTCGTTGTTGATCGAAGGTTACCTACTAGATACGGGGACGACAAACTATAGTTTTCGCGTGCAACCGGTAGTCGATACGGCGGTTCAAGCGATTGCCGTCGGTGCGACGGTCGCCGGTAGTATTTCGGTGACTGGAGAACAAGATCGTTATTCGTTCACTCTCGCTTCGGACAGCAAGCTACACTTTGATACGTTATCGACGACTGGTAGTATCAGTTGGACCCTGACCGGTCCAACAGGAGTCGTCGTCAATAGCCGGCCGCTTGAGAACGACTGGGTCAATGAACCGAATCCGGTCTTGAATTTGATCGCTGGGAACTATCAGTTAACAGTCGATGGGAATACCGATGCTGTAGGGGCTTATTCGTTTCGTTTGCTTGATCTTGGGATAGCAACCAGTATCACGTATGGTTCATTGGTAACGGGAACTTTAAATCCAGCGAGTGCGACACAAGCTTATCGGTTTAATGCGTCGGCCGGCGATAAGATTTACTTCGACAGTCAATCGACCTCCGTCCAAAATGCGTATGCTCGATTGGTCGATCCATTGGGACGGACCGTCTTCGGTGTAAGTCTTGCCTCTGACGCCGAACCACCAGCGCTCGTAATGTCAGGCCAATATACGCTTTTGATCGAAGGTCATGCTTTCGATACTGGCACAATCGGCTACACTTTTGCGATGCATCAAGTATTTGTCGCCCCTCCTGTGGTCATGACGCTTGGCAGCACCATCGCCGGGAACATTAGTACGGTTGGTGAACGCGATCGCTATACCTTTACTATCGCCTCCAACAAAGCAGTTTACTTCGATGCGCTGGCGACACCTGGCGGAATCACGTGGACGCTCGAAGGACCAACGGGAACGCTCGTTTCCAGTCGTTCCTTTGAAAACGACTCGTATTTCGAGCCGAATCCATCGTTGAGTTTGCCGGCTGGCAATTATCAAGTGACGATAGACGGATCAGCGGAAGTTACTGGAGCGTATTCATTCCGGATTCTCGATCTTGCAGGAGCAACGGCGATCACGCTGGGAACGATCGTCACCGGGACGCTCAATCCGGCTGGTGCTGCGAATGCCTTTCGATTCTCAGCAAATGCTGGCGATCAATTCTACATTGATAGCCTGTCAGTCTCGACACAGAATGCTTATTGGAGAGTGATTGATCCAGTCGGCAACGTTGTGGTTGAAGATTACTTGAGTTCCGACATCGAACCGCCCCCAGCGGCCTTCACCGGCCAATATACTTTGTTGGTCGAAGGCTATGTTTTCGATACTGGATCGATTGGTTATTCGTTCAACGTCAAGTCGGTAGTCAATGCAGCTCCGATCGCGATTGCTTTGGGTTCCACCGTATCAGGTAACATTGCTGTCCCAGGCGAACAAGATCGATATACGCTGACGTTGGCATCACTCAGTCGACTCTACGTCGATTTTTTAACTGCAAATAGCTCCGTCAGTGTCATCATCAAGGGCCCTGGGATTGATGTAACCGTCGGTATGAATGACTTTGAGAGGTGGGACGTGCTGCCCGGAACGTATGAGATCACCATCGATGGACTCACCGATTCCATTGGAGCGTATTCGTTCCGGGTACTCGATATCGCCACGGCAACGGCAGTTACGACAGGATCGCCGGTGACTGGTACGCTTTCACCAGCGAGTAAAACCGACATGTATCGCTTTACGGCCATTGCCGGGGATCAATTTGATTTCACGAGCTCGACCGCCAGTCCTCAAAATGCCTCTTGGCGATTGCTCGACCCAATCGGTAGAACGGTCTTCGACGTATTCCAAGGTAGCAGTCAGCCAACCGTCAGCCTGACGATGGCTGGTACGTATACTCTCTTGATCGAAGGTTTCATCCAAGACACGGGAGTCGTGAACTATGGCTTTACGGTCAGCCTCATCGGCAACACGCCGCCGGTACCGTTTACTGGGACGGCCCTGACATTGGGGACGACAGTCAACAGCGACATTTCTGTCTCCGGTGAAGAAGATTCGTATATCTTTACTTTGGCTTCGACCAAACGCTTGTACTTTGACGCGATATCATCTAGTCCGCCATTTGGAATAAGTTGGACGCTCGACGGTCCGGCCGGATCGATCGTAGCCGATCGGTATTTTGAATACGACATGGGTTATATAGGTTATGATCCATCGGCGAATTTGATCGCGGGGAATTATCGTTTGACAATCAAAGGGGTTAGCGGCGCGACCGGAGACTATTCATTCCGCATGCTCGATTTGGCATCGGCTACCCCGCTCACGCTGGGAACCCCGGTTTCGGGGAGCTTGAATCCAGCGACACAGACCAACAGCTATCGCTTTACGGCTAACGCAGGTGATAAGTTGTTCTTTGATTCACAGACGACGGTTCCTCAGAATGCCTCTTGGCGCTTGCTGAACTCGATCGGCCAGACCATTTTTTCGGCGGGACTCGGGAATGATGCTGAACCAGACGCACTTTCCGTAACTGGGACCTATACCCTTTTGGTCGAAGGTTATACGTTCGACACTGGGACGACGTCGTTCGGTTTTAATGTCGTCCCGATAGTGACTGCTGCTCCAACCCCTTTAACTTTGGGGACTACCGTCTCGACCAACATCGGGTCGCCAGGCGAACAGGATCGATACAGCTTTACGTTGGCTAGCAACAAGCTGTTATACTTCGATAATCTGGTGGCCCCGAGCAGTCTCAGTTGGCGACTCAACGGACCAACTGGCTTGATCGTAACGCGTCTCTTTCAATACGACTGGGCGCATGGTTTCGATCCGACGCTGAATTTAGTCGCTGGCAATTACACATTGACGATCGATGGCGACGGTGACGGAACGGGGGCATATTCCTTCCGATTGCTCGATTATGCCGGAGCGACACTATTTACACCTGGAACGGTTGTCAACGGAACGTTGAATCAGGCTACCGCGACCAATATGCATCGCTTTACGGCGGCTGCTGGCGATCAATTTTTCTTTGATTCCCAAGCCATTGCTCCACAAAGCGCTTCCTGGCGATTGATCAACCCACTCGGGCAAACAATCTTTTCGACAGCCCTTGGAAGTGATAGCGAGCCAGCAGCATTGTCGATCGCAGGCACGTACACCATACTTATCGAAGGTTACATTTTTGACTCCGGTACGACGTCGTATTCCTTCAATGTCCAACCGTTGGTTGTTACGGCACCAGTAGCCTTGACGATCGGCACGACGGTTTCGAGTAATATCGGCGTCGCTGGTGAGAAAGATCGCTATACATTTACGTTGGCCAGTGATAAGCGGCTCTACTTCGATGCGTTGGTAGCTCCGTCCAGCATGAATTGGTCGTTAAAAGGCCCGACAGGCGTTGTGGTGGCGAATCGACCACTCTCCCAGGATAGCAACAGCGGCTTCGATCCAACGCTTAATCTTCTTGCTGGCAGCTACACACTGACTATTGATAGTGACAGTGTTTCGACCGGAGCCTACTCATTCCAGTTATTCGATTTGGCCTCAGCAGCTAGCTTAACCAATGGCACGGTCGTGAATGGTACGCTGAATCCGGCGACAGCGACCGTCCCGTATAAATTTACCGTCGCGGCGGGCGAACAATACTATTTTGACATGCAGACGGTCGTTCCCCAAAACGCATACTGGCTTTTGGTAGATCCTTATGGACGGACGGTCTTCAGTGTGGGCCTAGGAACCGATGTGGCGCAAGGACCGTTGGCTTATGCTGGCCAATACATGTTGCTTGTCGAAGGCTATATCTTTGATACGGGGAGCATCAATTACTCGTTCCGCATTCAGAAAGTCGATCCGAATCCGGCCGACTCGCAGTTGACCCCGGCGTCCATTCCAGAAAATCAGCCGAGCGTTACCGTCGTCGGACTCTTTTCGACCAGCGATGTCGATTCGACCAGCACGCAAACGTACGCCTTGGTCAGCGGGACCGGTTCGACGAACAATAGCGCCTTTACGATTACCGGAAACCAATTAAAGACGGTCAGTAGTTTTAATTTTGAAGCGCAATCGAGCTATTCAATTCGTGTTCGGACAACCGATAATGTCGGCCTATCGTTTGAAAAGCAGTTTACGATCAACGTCACCAACGTCAATGAAACTCCGACGAACATTGCGTTGTCGAATAGCTCGATCGCTGAAAACGCCGGTGTGAATGCGGTGGTTGG
>JAWXCK010000109.1:0-69422 GCA_034408855.1 Pirellulaceae bacterium | reverse complement strand
GCGTCGATTTTTCGCCATGTTGAAGTTGCGGTGGCTTCGGGGATCGTTTACGCTTTGCCATCCTTGGCTCTCCTGGGTTTGGTGTCTTTTAGCAACCACATTATCCCTTCAGAGCCATTTTTTTTGCAAGAGCAATCGAAAAATCACGCTACAATTGTTTGCCTAAAGTGCAGTGCCAATGAAAAAATATGTTCTTAGTATTCAGTTCTTCTGTTTGTCCATTCTTCGGGCAAGTTTCATGGCGTCGTTTGCGACCGCAGGACAATTTAGTCCAGAAGCGCGCATTATATGGGATCAATTTCTTGTAACCAATGAGCAAGTTACAACTGCGTCGTATACTATAGTCGTTGACAGGCGGCATGATGAGGAGGTTGCTCAACGCTTTGAGTTCAAATGTTTGCTGGATAGGATATCCGAAAAGTCGCGTACGAAGTCACGGATTCCAAATCGAAATTGGACGACTTGGATACAGACGCCCAACGAATATCTAATTTACAACGAGAATTCACGTCTTGTAACGAAAAAGAATGGGAAATTTGATTCTACAAAGGTAGCGTCAATGTCAGTAGACATTTGGGGCGCGATGTTCGCGGGAGTCGAAGCTCTTGATTTTGGTTCAAAATTGTCAGACCTGATCCCGGTAATTGAAACTTACCAGGTGTCGATTACGCAATCTCCTAGCAATTTGCAGAGCAGTGAATTCGTTTCCTTGCTGTTCACGCCGAGTAGTCCGGATGTACCGGCCATTACTCGAATTACGTTTGATCGTTCAAAGGGAGCACTTCCTGTTGAATACGTTGACGCTTTTGGACAGTCTGAGGATGCGGATTGGGGCAGTCCGGTGAATTTTGTCAAAACGTCAATTCTTGAAATTCGTGAAGGAATATATGTTCCTCAAGTAATTGAATGCGAGAATTATGCGGGACCAGCCCTGACAAGCACTGTGTACTCGGTCGACTGGAAAATGGTTAACGAGGAAATAAGTCGTGATGCATTTACGGATGAGGGACTGGATTTACCAGATGGCGTGTTTGTGGTCAATAAAACCGGTAGTGAACCATTACTTGAACGTGTCACTGGTAGAGCTGATGCGCCAAATGCCATGAAAAAAAAGGATGGGACCACTCTAGTGCGGACTCCGTCGCGATATCTGGAGCTGATCGTTTACACTAATTTATTTCTTATCGTTACGGTAATAGTTGTTATCGGGTGGCGCAAATACGTTAAGAGTAAAACGTAGTCATTTGGGGTGCGATCCCAATCTGCATAAGTATAGCTAGCTGACGAAGTTTGCGGTTTTGCGTCGTAACCGTTCACGGGGCGGGGAGGATTTGAGGAGCGGGTTGGTTTGAGAGCCTTGCTTGGATGGCTTGAACAAGGTATTCGAATGCATTGCGTTTTTGTAGCCGGCATGTGCCCATCACACTGAAGATCCGTTCGACGAAGCGGCTGCCACTCTCCGACTGCGTGCCAAAGGAAAGATCCGAATCGGATTGCGATGCGTCGTCCAGTTCTTACGCAAAAGCTGACATAAGACAGGCGGCAGTGGGACATAGCGATCCTTGGCCCCTTACCACCTCGGACGTGAACGAGCATACGTTTGGAATCGATGTCTGCGAGGCGAATAAGATTGTTTTTTTGAGTCGTAGTCCCAGCATGTAGACGGTGGTAAAGAAGACGTACATCGAGAACTTTCGGACCGAGTTATATAAGAGTCTTACTCCACCAACATTAATAACCGTAGGAAGTTTGAGTTCACGTTGCACGCGTGGATTTTTGAGAGCTTTCCAATTTAGCGAGCAAGTTTTGGATTAGAAGTACTTGATAGCGCAGTATGCGACGTTCATCGACGAAGGGGTCGAATTGCAATCGTTCTTGATGTAGTGTCTTGCTCCTCTAGGAAATGGAATTTCGGAGATTTGGATTAACATAATCCAATCCCAGGAGGTATTCCATGTCCAAGAATCGAAGAAATTTTACCCCTCAGCAGAAGGCCGACATCGTAAGGCGGCATCTCAAAGACAAAGTGCCGGTCAGCTCGCTGGCCGAGGAGCTGTCCATTCAGCCAACTCAAATCTATCAATGGGTCACGATGGTTATTGACCAAGCCGATCGAACCTTCGAGAAAACCGATCGAGGTGCCAAGGCTTCCAAACGTTTGGCGGCCAAGGCTGAGGATCTCAAAGAAAAGCAGATTAAACGTCTGCAAGAGAAGCTTGTTCAAAAGAACGAAGTTATTTCCGAATTGATGGAGGAGAACGTCAAAGCAAAAAAAGCCAATGGGGACCTCTAGAAGGCGTTTGGGTCCCCCACGACGTTCGCGATTCCATCGTCGACTACATGAACTATTGGACGGAGCGTGCGGAGATTTCATGCATAAAATTGCTTGACTGGGCTCGATTAAAAACCAGCAAGTATCACACGTGGAAGAAACGTTACGGAAAAGCCAATAGCCACAACGGAAAAATACCGCGTGATTGGTGGCTCGAAGAATGGGAGAAACAAGCCATCCTTGACTACCACGATAAACACTCGTTGGAAGGCTATCGACGTATGACGTTTATGATGCTTGACGACGATGTTGTCGCCGTCAGCCCAAGTACAACCTATCGTGTTCTGAAGGCCGCTGGGCGTTTGGACCGCAAGAATAATTCGCCCAGCAAGAAAGGCACAGGCTTCGTTCAACCAACAAAAATCCATATGCATTGGCATATTGACATCAGTTACCTCAATCTCGGAGGGACATTTTACTTCCTTATTTCAGTGCTCGACGGCTTCAGTCGATACATCGTTCATTGGGAAATTCGCGACACGATGAAAGAGTTTGACATCGAGCTGGTGATTGCCAAGGCGATCGAGAAACATCCCGGTGTTACGCCGCGAATCATCAGCGACAACGGCCCTCAATTTATCGCGAAAGACTTCAAAGAGTTCATTCGCGTCTACAACCTGACGCATGTACGAACGAGTCCGTACTATCCGCAAAGCAATGGCAAGCTTGAGCGATGGCATGGCTCGATCAAACAAGAATGCATCCGACCAAGTTGCCCAGCGACAAAGGAAGAAGCCGAGAAGCGCGTAGACCGATACGTTCTTCATTACAACACGGTACGCTTGCTCAGCGCGATAGGTTATGTCACGCCTGCCGATTGCTTGACCGGTTTGAGCGCAGTTATCGGTGAAGAACGCGATCGCAAACTCGAAGAAGCTCGCGAGCGACGTCAAGCCAAACGCTTGCGTGAAAAACAAGTTGCATAGTCGTCGACGAGCGACTACAACGAAAGAACTTGCACGGAGGATAAGGCAACGCTGAGGAGCGACCCGAGCGCCGATGCAAGGGTTGAAGTTAGAAGAGGGTGGTCAGCCATGGCCACTCCCTTCACTTCTAACTTTAACCAATATGCGCTAAACCTACGCCGCGAAGTGCGAAAACGTTTCCACTTCTTGTATTTTTTGTCCGTTAATTCGAACGCTCGAAATTCCATTTACCGTTGAACCAAGACACCGGCGCAGATCGGTTTCGGTTCCGGCGAACGATGGATAAATACAGCAAACTTGCGAACCTGTCGCGGATAGGAATCGAATGTACGCTGGGCGAGACCGGCAAGCTAAATATCTTGTCGCATCTTTTCGGCAAGCGGAGAAAGGTTTTTGGGAGTTTTGGCCGGCATGAGAGCGCATCCTTAATGAAAGTGGCCACCAACCGGGACTTGGCAAGAAGAACCAGAGTCCAATAGCGCAGCACAATCAAAGAATGCCCCACTAAATCGGCCGAGCCGACTCGCCCGGACAACTCGCCCATCGAAAATTACTTAGTTGCCAAAACCCGCGCCGCCATGCTAGAATCGCCGCCCAACAACAACCACAGCGTATCGGCCTACTTGAACAATGTTAGTCGACGTGTTCGCTCCGCGGTATAGTTCGTCAGTTGATGCCCTAGGTAATATAGCGGCAATTGGTCGTCCTGATGCAAATTTTTTATTGAGGATTCCCGGAGTAATGGCTTCCTTCATCGACGGAATGAAGAATTTTGAGTTAGTTCATGTTCGAACGCTTTCAAGTGTCACACTCTACCTCGCTCGTGTTGCGATCGTCTGTATTCTTCTTTTTTCCGTGGCTTCCAAGATTCGATTCAAAACACTGTTGCTTGCGGGTGAGTCGTTGCTTGCGAACGAGTTTATATTGTATTCAGCAATCGGGATTGAAGCGTTTGCGATTGCGTTTTTGGTTTTGGCGAGACGTTGGGCGTCGTGGTGGGGTGCTGTCGGATTGTTTTCGGTCTTTACGCCGATTGCGTTGTGGAGTTGGATTACGAAGACGGACTGCGGATGCTTTGGTTCGACACCGTTGAATTGGTTGAGCTTGCCGATCGATGTCGATGTTCTATGCGCTCTTTTCGTGACGCGAAAATATTGGCGGTCGAGCGAATCAGATTCGCTAAAATTGCCGGATGGTAGCAGCTGGTTAAACGTGGCGTACAGTGAGATGCGACAGCGACAGAATGTTTTTGCGATTGTCATAGGAATGGCGGCGTCGATGATCGGCGTTGGCTTGGCTGCGATTCCTGCGAACGAGTCTGTCGTGGGTGAGCGGATTCGATATCTGCTGGCGGACGAATTGGTTGGGAATAATTGGCCGCTAAGGGTTGCGAAGTATGCTGCGGTCAGTAAAACTGGTAAGGGGAAATGGCTGGTGCTGATCGTGCGAAAGGACTGTGAGCATTGTCGAGAACTGGTGGCGAAGCTTGCTGGCGTTGAGTGGAGCTCTAAATCGTTTGGCGTTTTAACGATGGTCGCTGGTAGCAACGCATGGCCAGTTCTCGAGGGTAAGATTGAACTCGAGTTTACTACTTCATCAACGATCGATTGGGGAACGGACGGCGAGCCGTTTGTGGCTAGTCCGGCTGCGTTTCTTATCGATGATGGAACAGTGGTTGCCGCGAAAGATGGCGAGGAGGCAGAGCAGTTTGTGTTGGGGTTGAGGGATGAGGGAATGCGCAATAGGGAATAGGGGATTTGGTTGTTCGGATGTGTGGGGATTAGATCGATGTTGACATTGAAAAATCAGGAGCGATTGGGCTTTACGTTGATCGAGTTGCTGGCGGTGATATCGATTATTGGGGTTCTTGTGGGGCTGACGTTGCCGGCCGTGCAGTCGGCGCGAGAGGCGGCCAGACGCACACAATGCGCGAGTAGCTTGCGGCAGATTGGAGTGGCGCTGCTGAGCTATGAATCAGCGCACAAATTCTTGCCTGCGGGCTCGTTGACGAATCGAACACCGGCCGTCACGCCTGTATGCAATAGCGGGACGGCTTTCAAAGCTATCGATGTGGTTCGCGAAGCTGAACTCGGTGCCGGTATGCAAGGGACAAGCTGGATGCTTGCAATCCTCCCGCAGATCGAACAAACCAATCTTTTTAACGAATGGGATTTCAAAACGAGTGTCGTAGGAAACAAAGCGGTGGCCTCCAAAAATATTCCGCTTTACTATTGCCCGTCACGACGCAATCGGGTGATGAATTCGCAGATCATGTTCGCAGGTTGGTATTCGGGTGGCAATGACTATGGTGGCTGCATCGGTGCCGTCAATGGATATCACAATTGTGGTCGACATGAGTTCTGGCTCGTCACTACTGGGAATCGCTCGATGAGTGATACACGCGGTGCTTTCGGCAATAATGTTGCAACCCCGCTGTCAGCGTTTGTCGATGGGCTATCCAATACGATCCTTGCCGGTGAAGTACAGCGACTTGATAAAGGAACGTTTGTGACGACCAGTTTTGATGGTTGGGCAGTGGGTGGCGTATCGACCCATTTTTCGACGTGCCCCGACGGCAAATGCGAAGGGATCAATAAAGAACATTTCGAGCAAGCAGGCAGTCATCATGTAGGTGGTGCTCAATTTGTACTGGCAGACGGTGCGATTAAGTTCTTGTCCAACGATACAAGCGAAGAAACGCTCCGAGCCCTCGGAAGTATGGGAAAAGGCGACGCGGTGGAGCAAGCGTTAGAGTGAGGTTGACGCCATCGACGGCACAGTGGGAGAATCGGCCCGCGGCTAGCGCCGACGGCTCAGGGAAAAAAATAGGGAGCGGCTTGTGCTGTCGGATTTCGACTTTGATAGAATGTAATTCAATCGTGTGGTTGGGCGGTGTTTTGAGAGGCGAGATTATGAGACGAATCAAGTTTGGAATGATTTTGGTCGTATGCTGCTTAGGTACCGAGCTGGCTTTGGGGCAGTCGAAAAACAAAGTCAGTCCATCGCCATCGGCCAATCTCGAGCAGAAGCAACTCGATCGAGATGCGATCTTTGCGGGTCTTGATCTGGATAAGGATAAGCGGCTATCCGAAGACGAATTTGCTAGCGGCGTGATGGGAAAAATGCGAGCGGTTAAAGACGAAGAGTTCGCGGCGAAGGATAAGAATGTGGATAAGCTACTTACATTTGAAGAGTATCGAAAAGGGGCCAAGAAAAACGCGGCTGCACCTTCACCCGAGAAGAGAAAAGCTGAGTTCGTTAACCTCGACAAAGATAAAAATGCATCGATCTCCTTGGCCGAATTTGTAGGAGAACGTGTAGGGAGTTTTAAAACGGATCGGCAGCGACAGTTTTTTCGAATGGATCAGGATTGCAACGATAGCCTTACCGAGATCGAGTTCCTTTCGACTCCGGCACCGGGTACTAAACTCTCGGCGGAAGTCGATTTTCGGATGAGGGATTTTGATCAAGACCGGCGATTGACTCCAGAAGAGTACGCGAGCAATCAGAACGGAGCCAAGGCCAAGCAGGTGTTCACCATGTTCGATATCGATCACGATGGGAAATTGACACTGGAGGAATACTCCCTGACACCGGGCAAGAAGCCGACACCGGAAGCGATGTTTAATGGACTTGATCGCAACAAAGATGGGTTGCTGACACCAAGCGAATTCAATATGCGACCGGTAGCAAAGAGTCAGGAAGCTGGATTCTTTGGCGAGTACGATCGCGATCGCGATGGGAACTTGTCGAAAAATGAATATGTCTGGCGGGATAGTTCTTTGAAATGGAAGAGGTTTTGGCAATTGACCTATGACCGAGCCATGTCTTGGGGAACGTACCTTATTGTCGGTGCAGATATTGTCTTGGTTTGGTTTGTGGTTCGAAAACTGATGAAGCGGCGTAAGAGTGCGGACAATTCCGTCGATCAAAGTTCGGTGCCCGCATGAAGACTGCGTTTTGGTTTTTAGGTACCTTTTGGATATCGATGATATCGATGGCGCAGGAGCCAACACCAACCAATGTGCCTGATATGGAGCCGAATACGGAAATTCCTGAAAAATCTGAAGATCGGTTTGAGGCGTTGGACACCGACGGAGATGGTGTTTTGACGGAAGACGAATTCGTCGCATTGGCTTCTGGAACCGACGAAGAGTCGGTTCAACAAACGCAATTCAAGGAACATGATCTCGATCGAGATCATCGGATTTCTTTTCTCGAATTCCAGACGCTTCCTCCAGAGAACCCGACCGATGAAATCTGGTTCGCTGCGTTGAATCGATCGAATGATAAATTCCTCGACTACGAAGAATTTATGACGTTTGTAAAGGATGGGAATCGCAAACCCCGGCATCGTCAGTTTTTATTGGCTGATCAAAACGACGATATGCGGCTCTCGGAAGATGAGTTCGCCAAACGAACTACGGTGCAACAACCGGGCTCTCCCGAGAAAGCTTTTCGGTTAGATGACGTTGACTTCGATGGAATGATTTCGAAAACGGAGTTCATACGAAAGTTGAATCCGGAACCCGATGTCGAACTCCGGCAACGATACTTCGATCGCTGGTTTGATGTGGTCGATACCAATCGAGATGGCCAGCTCAATCTTGAGGAACATCGATTGAAAACGGCGGTCAATGGTGCAATCGCGTTCGTCAGGAAAGATCTGAATGTCGATGGCCAACTGACGATCGAAGAGATGTTTCCAATCGCGAAGAATGCCAAGGCAAAGAAATCGCCCACTCAAAAGCAAAAGAATGAGTTTCGACTTTATGACGAGAACGAGGATGAGTTGATATCGGCAACGGAATATCAGAGTTATGTCGAGACGACAACGAAATTCCAGAATCTGAAAGTTGTCGAGCGATCGGCGGTTGAGAAGATGCAAAGGGGAACGGATTTCACTGCTGATGGCCCATCACCCCCAACCCCTCTCGCCGAATACGGGGCGAAGGGAGTAGAAGATCAATGGATGCTTTGGGGGATATATTTGGGAGCATTGCTTTATGCGGGATGGCTTATAAGTCTATTATCCCGACTCTTGCTTCGACTAGCTGCTTCCATATTGACGAAGAGGCAAAGAATTGAAGCATAGCGGCGTAACGATGGTTGAATTGTTCGCGCTTGCAGGCGTTGGCTGCATCTTAATCAGCCTTGGGGTACCGCAGCTTGTTCAATGGCGTGAAACGTCACGCAAAGCCCAATGTGTCAGTAATCTTCGTCAGATGGGTCATGCACTGGAATCCTACCACACATCCTATCAAGCACTGCCAGCTGGTTATTTGCCAGGTGGTTTTAAGCGACTTCACACGGGAGGGGCCGAATGGCCTGCCGAAACTCCCTCGTATTGCTGGGCTGTATTTCTATTGCCGTATCTTGATTACGAAGACATCGCTGCAAAGCTTGATCCCATTAATATATCTCTGAAAGAGGCCATGGAAACTCCAGAGAGACTTGCCATACTCAGAAAGCCGCTGGCTGTGTTTCGATGTCCGAGTGATCTAGCAGGTGAATCCTTTGCTACAGCTCCCATCCATCCGGAGAATCGATTTTTAGACAAATCGAAGAGTCGGAGTCGGGAAATCATTGCTGGCGGCACGTCCAGCTATGTCGGCAGCGGCGGATATTTTTCTCTAAGTTTGCCTTTGGCTCTTGGCCCCGAATCGATGTTTGGCCTCAAGCCATCGCTACGGGCGAACAATGGCTTTTTTTCAGTAGCCTGTAGCGTGCGTCACCAGGACATTACGGATGGACTCTCCAATACGCTTGCCGTCGGAGAACGGGCGTACTTTCAAGGGAGTAGCACTTGGGTCGGTGTTCAAGACGTCAAGGTTGAGCCGACGGCCAGCATCTGCTTGGGACGAGTCTACTGGCGTATTAACGAGATTCCATCCGAGTTTTGGGAGCTTCCAACACCAGAATTTGAATTCGCGACGCCTTCCAAAACGTTTTACGTCAGTCGGAGCGAGTGCGCTAAAGGAGGTTTTAGCAGTTATCATGTTGGCGGGGCTTATTTTCTCTTCGCGGATGGTGCCGTTCGTTTTCTTGCTAACAATATCGATTTTCATAATACTATTCACATGGTCGGAAAGAATCCTGCTGAGCCAATTCCTGAAATCGGAAAACTCGGCGTATTTCAGAGGCTTGGGATACGAAACGATGGGCTCCCGGTAACTTTCAATGGAACTATAGAACAATAGCGACGAACTTCCGGATGCAGAATCACAAATCGCTTTCACAGCCAACGCTATTCACCATCTTCGCAATGTGCATTGCAAGCGGACTCGTCGCACTCATCTGGATAGCTTTTCCTAGTCTCTCACTGAGACTTAACGAAGGGCGAGCGGCTTCGCGAGAGGGTTTCGTAAAGCGTTCGTTTATCACTGAAGATGCGTCGATCCATTCCTACCGAGTTTTCGTGCCGCACAATCGTTCGAAGGACGAGAAACTTCCTGTTTTCTTATTTCTCAACGGTTTTGGAGAAAACGGCCAAGGTGCCGTTCGGCAGCTCGCTAATAATTTTGGAAATCAAATCTGGGAACTCAAAGGTCGTTTCCCGTTTCTTGCGGTAGCATCGCAGTGTAGCCTCCACGGAAGTTGGACGGCGGAGAGCGACGATACCCGACTCGCGTTGCAATCATTGCACGACGCAATCAAGAAATATAACGGTGATCCTAATCACGTCTATTTGACAGGACCATCGTCAGGAGGTGCCGGCGTCTTCAACGTAGCCGGAGGCCATCCGGAACTGTTCGCGGCTATTGTTCCAATCTCCGCGACTCGTCCAGCGACATCGATCGACAATCTAGCCAATACGTTCGAAATCAACAGCTTGCCGATTTGGTCATTCTATAACGAGCGAGACAACGTACCGGGAGTCGTTGAATTCAATGAACAGATGCGGTTGGCACTGGTACGAAAAGGTTGTAGTCCAATTGTTTCCGTACTTGACCGTGATGGGCACGACACCTGGAATCATGCCTATCGAAATCCGGCCCTCTATGATTGGACACTGCGGCAAAGCCTGGATAAACACAAAGGCAGTGATAGATTCGCGTTATTAGCAAACGATGGTAAGATGGATTTACAATCGATAGGAAAAGGGAATTGGTCGGTTAATGATCGTGATCTATTGAGCTTTGAACCGCCGAGTGACGGATTCACAAATCACGATCGATTAGATGCGCCGACGTTGCTCTGGCGGCCAACTTCGAACGATTTCGATTTTCATTTCGACTATCGATCGGACCGTCAAGCTCCGTTGCACGTCATCCTGCTCACAAATCTCGATAATCAACCCCGCTCTGGCTATGAAATTCATATTGTGCCGTCGAATCAAGGAAGCGGTGAGATTCGAACCTATGGCGATCAAAAATTGCTCGCGAGTCTTGATTGCATTGCGCAGCAAGTATTTCTACCGATGCATTGGTCGCATTTTCGATTGACCGTTAATGACCGCCAGCTATTGCTTCGCATCAATGAATGGATTCTCCTCGAATGCGAATTACCAAGTTATCCATTGCAAATTGGTTTCCTCGGAAACGATGGTTCTCAACACTGGCGCGGCATTCTTGGCCGCGAGAGGCAAAAAGGCGGCAAAGGTTCCGAAATGAATGCTATTCAGCTGGGAGACGTCGAATGATTCGGCATTTCCTGAGCGTTGCAATCCATGTTTGCTTTTGCATAACTTTCGTAAATGCGAACGGCACTGAACCAGACCCGACAGGCACCGCCGAGTTCACGGTATCCGATATCGTCGATGCTTGGGCCAAATCGGTTGACAAAGCACCTTATTTGGATATTCAGTGGCGACATGCTAATCGCTTAGGAGTTGCTCGATTTTCGCAATTCCAATCGCATTGGGCTGCCGAAAGTTTATCGGCGCAGGTTACTCAGGATAATTTTGTATATCGGATTAGGATTGACAACGATCGATTTAGGTTTGATTCACAGCGTTGGGCTTCCGGTCCGCACTGTGAGGATTTCTTGAGCAATGAGCTGATCGCTAGAGAGCCACTTCAATACACGGCATATCTTCAGAAACGAGCTGAGGTTGGCTATTCGTTTGAATATTCGTCAAATCTACATAATCAATTTGCCAATCCGAAGGCGGATTTCCTTAGTCCGCAGCTTTTTAGTCGAATCTGCGATGGAGACAAGATCATTGATACGTGGCATCCAACTAGCAAGTCTCATGCGCGAGTCACGATTCGCAAGCCGATGCAAGCTGGTTCGGTTGCCTGGGCGAGGTTGACGCCTGAAGCAGACTGGAACGATCAAGTTGATACGCTGGATATGCAAGCAGCAATGCTCGCTCTTCGAAGGATTCGTTCGCGCACTTTGGAGCTGAATTCGACGCAACTTCGATTGAGACCTGAACCACAGCGCATCGACGGAGTTGATTGTCTCGTCATGGATGAGATCGCAAACATTGACTCCAAAAATTTTCGAACATTTTGGATCGATCCTAAGTCCGAGTTCGTCATCCGCCGTTTTATTGGTTCGGTTGCCATCGATCATAGCCAGTCAGATGCTCATCGAGTTGGGGCTATGCCCGGACGCTTCGGGAAGACTCAAATCGACATAGACTATGAACTAGATACTCAATTCGGATGGAAACCAGTCAAATGGTCTGTCTCTGCGTGGCCAACCCACGACTATCCACTATTTGCATTTTGTCAGTCGCAAATTATCGCGGCTCAGTTCTGTGCGTCAGATACAAAATTGAACGATGCGAATTTCTATTCTACTGTGCCGAATGGTGCTTGGGTGGTCGACGAGAACAACGGCGAACAGCACATTTTCATAGGCAATGGCGTCATTCGCTCAATACCGCCGGAAGAGCTTTCGCTGAAACCAACCCATGCTGACCTGCTTAGAACGAAGCAGGGAGAGTTACTGATTCGAGAATGGGAGAATCCTGGAATGCAAATCATTCGATGGTCATTAGCGTTGCTAGGATTTGTTTTGCTTTGCTCCTCTGGTGTATCGTTTGCCTGCCGCCGAAGTCGCCATAAATTCAGTGCACTCAAGGCTTGCGAGAAATAATGAGGCGTGCTTCTTGGAGAGTTTGCTCCAGTCCTTTGTGAATCCGGTTCAGCAGTACACCAAGTTCGATAAAGTCAATCGTTCCTTCGGCTTCCAATTGGTCAAGTAAGTCGTTCGAATGACCAACCGATTCTCGAAGATGACCAAGTAGTCTATTCCACGATTCGTTGTCGTCGTTTCGCTGCAATAGATCTATGTTTTGAGAAACCATCGTCACGACTATTGAGGTTACTAAGCAACTGAACGGGAATTAAATTGCATAGGAAAGGAGTATGGCGAGTCTATTCTTTTTGGATACGGGGCGAGCTTCTCCGTCCAGACGATGTGAATGCGGAAAGGACGAAATAACATTGCCAATCTTCCATGCTTCCATGGATTTTTGCTGAGAAAACCTGTGCTCAAAAAACCTAACTGCGCGATTGGGAACTTAGTAAGTAGCTGTTTGCAATTCCCGGATCGAGTAGTACGACGAAGCACTCGTCTATCGAATTGCACGCAAAAAGAATTCGGTGTTCGGAATGTCTACTACAGCAGCTCCGATTTTTATTGCTCGATTCAAATCGTACAAGAATGAGAGAAGAAACGGAACAATAAATGCGTTCTCTTTGGTGTCAACCCGTTCGTGAAGAGAATGCGATCCGATTCAATCGTTCGTGCCCGTTTTTCCTTCCGGAGTGAGGTAATCGCTCAAACAAAATCAATAAGTTAAGGTAAGGAAGAGGGGTTTTTGGCTCCCTTGGTTCGCTTGGCTTCTTTGGCCATCTTTCGCTCAATGTAGTTCTCATCTCGACCTTTGGCTTTCAGAGGGCGTGGAGGATACGGAAGCTTTTGAAAAGACCAATCCTGAATATTTACCGTATCAGGTTCTATTGCACCCTTTGAAGCAGTAACTTTGTAATGAGCGGTAAGAACAGGCCTTACCTCGGTCCTACCATAGTCTGACTCAACTCCCAAAACGTGTTGCCGAGAGTAGATCCTCTCCCCTTCGAAATTCTCGAACTTCGTTGTTGGGCTGATCGGTGTCGTAGACAGAGATCCTAAGAACTTGTCATAGGCATTATCAAAATCAAGTCGCCAAAGCTCATCGATCTCTCCTTTATGCGTAAGTCGCCTATTTACCGCGAATTTGGTTTCAGTTACGAAAAAGTCCGACATCAGTGCCTCCCAGCTTTCCTGTCCAGTTGAGGACAGGAAAAATCTAACAGATTAAGGGAGGTTCAACCATAGGCCCTTGCAACATGTTTCGCGGATTTCAAAAAATATAGCAATCAAAAGTCGGATACACGAATTGCTAGCTATTTCGGTCTCGATTTATTTGCGTTCCCAGTAAGTTGAGCATCTAGTGGGGAGCTCTGCGAGGCCTTAAGCTGATCGATTATTGATTGCCTCGCAGCTTCAGACATCAAGTTAGCAGAAGCTGCTAGCTCAACCGTTGCTATGACTTCTTTTACTTCGTCAGGCGAGGTGATGTACAACGTCTGAGGTAGTTGATCGCTAAGGATTAACTGGTGGATGGCAAGTGCAACGACACGTCCGAGTTGCTCGGGATCGTTTTTTCGGGCAGCGACGAAAGACTCTGCAGAATCGGTAAGCAGGGTATTTCTCACTCCTTTGCTAGGGCTAGCTGAGGGCTTGCGGCGCCTCTTGGATGGTGGTGCCGTTTCGCTGGCATCAGAATCTTTTGCGTCATTTTCTCTTTCCAACAACATTTGGTTGGTTCCCATTACTACGCTCCTTCTAAATTGCTAAAGACGTAAGGTAAATTCAAAATCATCTATTGAGATGCGAGTCTTTTCTCGTGACCAGCGGATGCAACAGCGCCCCGAGTATATCCGACTTTAGCGTAGGCAACTAGCTGGACGCAATAAAACTCAGCTACTGTTATTGTAGAGGCATGGCGATTCAGAGTCGGAAAATCGAGGTCGTCCATGACCAGGAAGTGAAAAAACCGAAGCATTTACGATTCTTTGCTAGTTCTGTCGGATGGCGGTACATCTTGGACAGATTGACTGTTTGTGAGTTGAAGCTGAACTTTGAGTCTCGCCCGGGTTTCGTTCTGATACTCAGCCGAATCCCACATAGCTTCGTGTGCAGTAAGCAAGACGTACAGTACCTCTCCTAAACCGTCGCTGACAATCATCCTTTCCGCTAGCATTCCGGCTTGGTGAAGTTCCAGAATTCCCTGCTTTGCTGTTTCCCAACGTCGATCCGCTTCTTCCTCAGTCATGCAATTTGTCGATTGCTCTTGAACCATATTAAGTGCCTTTCGAGAGATTAGACCATGGACAACCCCGGTGGTTCATACATGAGTTGAATTTCGAAGTAAAGTACGCAGAAGAAAGAGAGCAATCAGGCGATGTGACCGCCGATGGAATGGGGGCCCGGTTCGGCCGGGATGATGGGAGTCACTAGAGACGTTTGTTTTGTTGTCGATCAAGAAGGCAAAAATATCCTGTTCACCTGCATCGATCCCCTTAGCTCCATTGGAATCTTTCGGGGGCGCATCGAAATCGCATGTTTCCTCGATCACAGCGTCAAGCAGTTCACCGTCATGAAGTCGCGTGTAGCCGATACTATGAGTCGACCGAATAACGTCATCGTGAGTGAAGACTTGAAACGGTCGAACGCCAAAGGGCATTATTTCGATTAAGACTTTAGCCGTCGTATCGGGTTTGAGACGATAGAGTGTTTGCGCCCTTATCTTCGCAAATTGGCAGGCCTGTCCGAAGCTTCAGTCATTCAATCCATAGGCTCGATCACCGGAGACATTAAGCTGGCGTTTGCCAGCATAAATAGTGGGGAAAACTTCGGCAGGAAGTCGCCAATGAACTTTGGAATCGACAGCCGAAGATTCGGAAAACGAAAAACGGATCGTGAAGGCGGTACATCAATACATGCTCGATGCCTACATGCATGATGATAAAGCGTCTGGCGACACGAACTTTGATGAAGAGTTCACCGAACTGCGGATAGAGTTTGCGATGATAACGCGGTGGAAGTGCAAAAATCAAAAGTTGCCGGTTGCAGTTAATGAATACGGACTGAAACCGTCGCGCCCCTGTTCGCCCCTGTTTCTCAAGACGGAGATCGACCTATTGGAAACAGAAGGGCTGAATCACGCGATATGGCTGTGGGACGACAAATCAGGCGATTGTTATGATCCTGAAATAGACGTATTTTTCGACCGCGAAAAAGATCCCTTATCACTGTTCTCCGAAGAACTCCGAATTGCATGGAAGAAATATTAGGCTATGCTGAAGTTGGCCACCTAGCGAAAACTGCTTCTGATCTCGAGCGTCTCGCCAAAATGACTTCGGCACAGCTTTCACAGGAGGGTGTGACGTGAGCAAGCAACTGTCCGGTTGCCCTCCCCACCTAATTAATGCGTTAATCAGCTTCGTTTGAGCCCACCAATGCAGATTCGAAAAGTTACGTTATCTTGGTTTTTAAACCGATTGATGATATGAGGCTTACGGTAGGCGAGAAATCGCCGGACGTCAGTTTTTACGTAAAGCAAATTCGTTGGCAAACCGGCTGGAGATATTCCACCGGCTAAGACGAATGAAGCTGACGTTCATGGTCGGGCAGAGCGGGCTTCGGTAAACTTGATCTCATCAGTCAAGCTAAGAAGCGAGTGGGTAGCTCCCATCTCCGTTGATTCTATCTGGATCACGATCCCGCTGCCCTTAGCGCTGAGTACCAGGAGACTGGTTCGCTCAGTGCGAAGGAGGCTCGGCAGAGTAATCTTGGTCGATCATGCTCGCGTTGTATGCGAGAATTTCGATCCAAAGTAATCCTGTCGTTCTATCCTATTTTGTTATTTCTCATTTTGAATTCGGGCGAGGCGGAAAGACTTGTGTGGGTCGCATTTTTGCGTCCGAACCACAAGCCGCTAATCGACAAAGCGGGTGACGCATGGTTGCGTAATCCCGCCACGGGGGATGAGGACTTGGCAATCGCCTAAGTTCCTTCAACCGTGCTGGCGTAGGGAGCTATGAGCCTAGCAATAGGCCATACCGGAGTTGCCACTCCGGCGATCGAACTAAACATTCGACGGTGAAAAGCTCAACTACAAAAGGCTCCAATCCAAAAAAGTACGGATAGAGCTTGCCAGTGAATTACTAGAGAGACGGTGCCAAACTGTGACACATCCAATGCAGTTGACCCATGGACTTGGGTCATCGGATACCTTGAGCTTCCGTTTTCGTATGGGGAAATCAGTCAGCATCATGCCGACTGGAAACTATGGCTTGCCGGAAGGCAGCACATACTGCAATGGACCGATGGGTAACACCATCTAGCCACGTGACTCTAGTGATGAAGATGATTAGCTAACGCCGGAAACTCTGTGGCTGCCGAGGATAGCTTCCTCGGTGCCGAAGTCTTGGCGGACTTCGGTGATTCAAACGCCGCAGAGTGGGAGCGGGCTCTAAGTAGAAGCCTTTGGAAAAAGGGCGATGATCTTACCGAAGGGTAAGACTCAATGCGGCTACCAGACCAAGGTAGTGGCATCGAGTGTGGCAAGGCAGTCACGACTCGTTCACGATTGCACCGTTGGAGTGATGTCCGATGGGAGTGACAACGAAAGGAGCGAGGGGCTTTGTAGCCCCGACCATGAACGTACACCGTGCGAGAGTGAATGCGGTCGCGATAAGCGACCGTTATTCCTCTTGCGTGCGGTGGCCGTGGTTGGCAGCGGCAAGCGGTTTGAGGTGATTAGCTCGGGAGAGCTATCCACTTGAAACGGCGTGTCTGACGGCGAACGCTACAGGTGCGTCTTATGGACGTGCTAGCGGTTGCCGAAGGTTTTTAAGCACGGCTACTATGTATTACGCGGGTACACTGTAGAAAACGGTGAACTAGCTACATGGAAGCCATGCTTGGAAGGTAAATGCGTGAGAAGAAATGAGAGATTGATGCACCCTTGAGGCATTTGTTCGCCTCGGGAAGTATCGCCTTTCACCATTCGATTGCTGCCGCCAAACCAAGGTTTGATTCGAAAGCTTCGGACGCATGAGCTTTGTTCTGGTTGATTACCAGAACTAAATCAGCGTCCATTTTTTAACTGAATAAAGAATCATGAAGGACAATGAACTATCGATATTTACCGACAAGCAAGGAAGGCCTCGTGCAACTGATCGCAGCAAGCTATCTCCGCCACGGATATTACTGGTACGTGACCGGCTCGCTTCCAAAGGACAAGGATCATGCCGCGATCGACCGGAAGCTGATTGCCAAATACGAAATCGACATAACCGAATGGGCGCGGTCTCAACGGCGAAAGAAGGGACTTGCTAACGCCCATTATCTTCGATTCAACGACTGGTTCATCTTGCTCGTGAGCGAAGGCCATCACAAGTTGAAGCAGCCAAGTAAACTTGGAGGGGAGGGGGAATCGATCAAAGATTGCAGGCGGGTTCCGATCAAGTTCGAAGGCTACTCGATCTCGTATCGCCGAAGCGGAGTCATAGAACAAGGTGCCCTCTCTCCCAAGTGGCACGCCCATGTTCGCATCGACAACGAACGATACAACGAGTTGAAGTGCCACTTCGAATTCATGGCTGTACATCGGTCGCCCGAGCACCTGGCATTCGAGTTCTCGAAAGTTCCCTTCGTTCGATACGCTCCAATCCGGCGCCAGCTCCTAAACATTTTGCGATCGGTCAATAAGTTGCGACAGCAACGCGGTTTTGAGCTTTTGCCATTTCACGTTCTCGATCTCAAGCGAAAGCCGATCAAGGTTTTCGGAATGAGCCCCGAACCTGAATCGACAACGCCGGAGGCGGTAGTCCTATGAATCAGTTCCCACTCTATTTGATCGCTGGGCTCCTATGCATTCGATTCCCTGAAGTTACCCAAGCATTGGCAACACTTTGGTTGGGTGCGGTCCTATGGCGGTTGAGCTAGTTTGAGCCAAGGCGTGGGAATGGTTGGGAACGCATAGCGGCCACAAACCAGTCACCTGAAAAGCTCTGGCGAGGTTACGCCAAATCGTTGATTTTTCAGCGAGCAATCATTTTCGCTAGCTCGAAGCTCGTCTAATTTGTGGCCAGCTTTATTGAGAAGAAATAAAAACCGACCACCGATCGCGAGAACCGCGACCTTAACCAAGAAACGGTTCTTCTCCGCAACCAGGACAGGCAAGGCGTCGTTGCTGTTCAAGGTATGCTTCGTACATCTCTTGATCCGACCGACCTTGCTCGTTCGGTAGATAACCGAAGAACTTGTCGCAAACCCGACATGCTACTCGCATGCCATACACTCCATTCGATTCGATCCACGAACCAAGCGGATTGCCATTTGGGTCCCGATAATGCAAAGTATGATTGCAGACCAAGACCTCGGAATCTATAGCGCCATCCGTAGCTTGTAGTTCAGCAGGACTCATCGATACACCTCCCACGCTATGCGTCAGCGACGCGATGGTGAAAACCAACAAAGAACCGATCAACGCAACCGGCCATCGAAGGTGGAGGGACTCCAAGTTCAAAGAGCGTTTGCGAAGTTTCGAAAGATGAGTCGATTGAGAAAGATCGAGAGAGACTCGATGAATACCACGAATCGATTCCTAGAATCAATTCAGCGGCTAAAAAAATGTTTGACATTGGACAAACGGTCGCTAAGATTTACGCCCAAGAGGTGGCAAGTACCTGCCCCGTACCGCCCCTCATGTGCCCTGTTGATGACTACCTGCCCCAGTCTCACAGGGTTTTTTTATCGATGGATTGGAGATAACGGTTGTCCCGGAGATTGGTGAGAATGAGATTCGATTCGCGAGAACACGGCGAGTTCTTCCATGAACTAAATAAGGAGGGATAGCACATCCTCAGCTAAAGCCTTGCCGCACAAGCGGGCTTCTATCCGAACACCGTTACTCCGTTTCCGCTTCATCGTCCAAGAATCTTGCCTCAACGATCAGCATAATACATTTGTAGGCTGTAAACCAAATAAATTTCTGAGGGAGGGCGTCAGTCAATGGACAACAAATCTGCGAGAGCAACCTTTTTCACGCCAAAGATCGGACAACAACATGCTCAGGCGATTTCTCGAAAATTTGCAGAGGAAACCCCGGCTTGGCAGCTAGCGTGAGCGTCCTTCAATCCGCTATATTAGTCGTCTTATCGACCTGCGATTGACTTTCGCAGTTGAACTCGCGGTAAGAATTCACTTCGCAACGGTCTCTAGGTCCGCTGCTTTTTTTGGGGGTAACTCGATGAATCGTAAGTGCTTATTCGGAGTTTTGTCTGTTGCAACGAGTTTAACTTTTTCGAAGCAAGGAGTTGGGCAAGATCTTTTAACGAAAGAAACGCCAACTCAGCAAAGCTCGCCACTCATTGAAGCGACATCGAATCATCCGCTCACTCCCAAGGTGCAACTCGCGCCGGCGCGGGAACAATTCGAGGACATCGCAACGCGATACAAAGCGGGCACAGCGAGTTCGCCATTCAAACTACGGCAAGATTATCCGAGCAGCTACTACGTTGACGAACAGTTCCCTTGGCAAGATGTCGACTTCCGCCTTCATCCAAAAGCCTACTGCGATGCGGTCTTGCGCTATTGCTTCGAAGGGAGCACTGAACCGGCTGTAGATTTTGTTGTTCAGAAGAATGTTGTCAGAGACTGGTATCACGCGCCTTGGTTTCATGATGATGGCGTTTCAAACGGAGCCGGTCGCGAAGCTCACCACGGATTGACTCGTGAGCGTCGCTCAAGGCCGGGCGAAATCCACAAGCTGCAAATCGAGTACGCGCAAAACTGGGCGGTCGGTTTTTACAATGACCGCGGTGGTTATACGCTTGGGAAAGTTTGGCCATCCGCTGACCTTCCTCCCAATCCTAGTTGTGCTAATTTTCCCGATCAGACAGTGGCCTTCAAGTTGCTGTTTACCGATGCTGACGTTGCACAAGTTCCGTTCCTCAAAGAGTCGAAGGAATGGACGGCGAACATTTACCCGCCAATTCCGAAGGGCGAAAACTACGCACAAGAGCGTGTCGATAGAACCGTTCGATTGTTGCAACTCGATTTCGCGGTGAAAGACCCTCGCGTTGCCAATCAGTCGGGCTGGATTTTTGGAACGTTCATCTACGATGGATCATTGCCAAGTAGGTCGCCTTTGGATCGGCTGGTCTATATCGGGTTGATTTGGGACGATGACGCAGACAATTTTTCGAGGCTCTGCAGTGGAGCGTTTGACAACCCCGAATTGCATGGAACCGTTCTCAACACCTCAATCCTCGGTGAGTCAAAAGTCGAAGGAAAGGCCGCGATGCTGCACTCTGGGCTTGGCGGCCGTCTCAATGGTCCGGTCGACAATCCAATATCGTCCTGCATTTCGTGTCACGCTCGGGCGGCAGTTTCCGCCACGACTTCGCCTGACCCGTTTGAGCGTGGACAGTTAATGGCATTTTTTGATGCGACCGTGCGCTCGCCAACGGACTTTTCTCGTTCGTCATTTGATCGCTTCTTCAAAGCGATCCGACCAGGCCCGCATTTGGTTGGTGACGCGGGGCAAACTTACATCACAACAGATTACTCGCAGCAATTGGCGGTCGGCATTCGGAACTACTACCAGAACGAATTGCTTAACTCTGCGCGAGCAGCGGCCGCAAATGCAACGGAGGGCATCCCTCGATCAATGCCGTCGCGCACGTTGCCGTTAGGAACACGTGGACTCGATGACTAATCAAAGGAAACAACCATGAGCTTTGTTCTTGAACGCGACTTGATTGCGACACTTGGACTGTTGACCCGAGCCTATTTGGAATTCGACCCGCCAGTCGTTTCCAATGGTGTCACGACGCATTATGGTGGTTTCAACGTACAAGCTCTGGTGATCGACAACCGAGATGGTGAAGTACTTGCGGTAGGTGCCAATCAAATTTTTCGAGACGAAAATCCATTGCAACATGCGGAACAAATCGCCCTTCGCATCGCACTGGAACGGCTCAAGCAAAAGAAGCCGCGGCCATCAGGAATGACCGTGGACACTTACTACAAAACGATGTTGTTTATGGAACCGGGAAGTGACGACGAGAGCATCTACCGTAAAAGATGCACGCTCTACAACGTGTTTGATCCTTGTGGTTTTTGCGCCGTGACGCTGCTGATCGCCTACATGAAACGCATTGCGTACGTGTTCGAAGACAACACGTTTTCCGCAGTCTACAAAGACATGGGGACAAACTACTTCAATGGTCGGGAATCACGAAAGGAAGCCGTTCAAGTTTCCGACGATGCGAGTTCGTCCAACTGGATTTCCAAAGCGTCTCTATTGATTCAGAAGCTTAGGCAGAAAGTACATCATCTCGAAGAATCGGGGACAAAATTGGTAATGACCTTGGATCAATGCCGGGACGACTTGGAAGTGATTGCGCATCTTTTTTGGCAAATTGATGAGAGCAGTCTCGTGACGAGCAATGAAGAGAAGTCAAGAAACGCAAGAACTTTGAGCGAGCTTCGACGAATCTGCGGCGGGGTCTGAGCCGTGCCGTAGGTCGTAGTTTTGAAACGCATTTTTAGAGAAATTCCGTGGAACAAATCCACCAAAATGAAAGCACACTATGTCAGACCTAACGACTAAACAGCGAGCTGATCGACTCGCCGCTTACCTGCGAACAATATCTGGAGGTACGACCAACGAATCCATTCTGGCCGAGTTTTCCCAAGCGACAAATGCTGTCGATGGATTAGATAAACGTGCCACGCTCAAAGCAAACGAAGCGATTCGTAAGTCGATGCAAGGTACTGGCCAATTGTCGCACGACGATCTGTTTCGTGCAGAAGCGATCGTTCACAAAACGAAACGACCTTCGCACTTAATCAGTGATGGCTCGTTCGACCCTTTTCCAGATGAATTCGGTTACCTAACCGAAGACGACGCGGCGATGAAGTCAATCAAAAAAGCCATACCTGCCGTTGGTCGTATTGACCTGCCACTGTCAAGCATGAAGTACGGCGGCACTGGATTTGTGGTCGGCAAAAACCTTGTGATGACGAATCGTCATGTGGCTGATTTGTTTACGACCGGCGTTGGACGCACTGGCCTGACCATTAAACCGTGGCAGCCAGGTGAAGTCGATTTCAAGAAAGAATTCGGGACCGACTCGTCGGGGTTCCCGCTCAAAGATTGTGTTATGGTACATCCGTATTGGGACATGGCTCTGTTCACTGCCGATCTGCCTGACGAAATCATTCCGCTTAAAATTTCGACTATTTCCGCTGCCGACTTGTTAAATCGCGATGTGGTTGTCATCGGCTATCCGGCGTTTGATCCTGAACGCAACGACCCTCAAGTTCAACAAGAAATCTTTGACGGCAAATACAATGTCAAACGAATCGCACCAGGTCGAATCATCGTTCGTAAGAAACCAATCGGTTCGTCCTGGTTAACTGTCAGCGTTGACGCATTGGCACACGACTCTTCCACGCTCGGCGGAAATTCTGGATCGGCTGTTCTCGATGTTGCGTCAGGCTGTATCGACGGACTGCATTTTGCCGGGCGCTACCTTGTTGAAAACTATGCCGTGCCAGGGATCGAATTGGCGCGTGATCCGCGTGTCGTTGACGCAGGAGTGCTTTTCGAAGGCGAACTCCCACTAGCCAATACAGAACTGGATCACTATTGGACTGCTGTCGATAATGAATCCCTTTCTCCATCAATTCCTCAACCAAGAAAGAAGCCTACAATGACCAAACAAACACCCGTCGTTCCAAGTCGTATTGCGACTGGTCGTCAAATTGAAATCGAAGTGCCGCTGCGAATCACTGTTTCGCTAGGTGAGACGTCGTCGCATTCAACACTCGGTCGACTATCGCACGATAACTCTTCCGATGATGCCGAAATCGAATCCGTAGCAACTGGTTTCAATACAGTTTTTCTTTCGGAGACCGTGCCGACTCCTGAACTGAGTGCCGATCATGCTTCCGACGCATTCACGCTCAACGGAACTCATTTACTCGACTACACACATTTCTCGGTTTGCCAAAGTAAGTCGCGGAAATTGCCTCGGTTCGTAAGCTGGAATATCGACGGTGCGGCGATGAAGAGCGTCAGTCGCAATGGAATTCCGTTTATTCTCGATTCGCGCGTTCCCGCACAGTTTCAAGCAGGTGACGAACTTTACAAAAACAATCGTTACGACCGTGGCCACGTTGCTCGACGTGCCGATCTGACGTGGGGATCGCTTGCCGAAGCAAAACGAGCCAACAAAGATTCCTTCTTTTTCACAAACATTACGCCCCAGCATGAGTCGTTCAATCAGTCCAGCAAGCGGGGGCTATGGGGTGAACTTGAAAACGCCATTTTGGAAGATGTAGACGTTGAGAACTTGCGAGTGTCGGTGATGGCCGGACCCATTTTCAAAGACAACGATCCGAAACATCGCAACGTAAAAATTCCTCGCGACTTCTGGAAGTTGATCGCCTTCCGGGACACAGAAGACAACGAGTTCAAAGTCGCTGCATTCATTCTCACGCAAAGTGAACTAATTCCGACAGAAGTACTTGAACTCGATCCATTCAAACTCTATCAAGTCTCGCTGACAAAACTCGCCAACGAAACCGACCTTGGTTTCGACGAACTTGTCCCGTTTGACTCGATGGATACAACCCGCGAAAGCCTGGAAGGGAGCGGCGTTCGTGAAATCAAACTTCGTAGCGACGTTATTTGAAAAAGCGGTCATTACACAATCACAACAATTTGAAAGGCACTACCATGGCAAAGAAAAAAACAAACACTTCAAGCACATCGTCGAACAGTTCGTCCGCGAGAGCACACATTTGCTTTGAACGGATTCTCCCGGATTTGATCGACGGCGAACGCATGGTTCGGCGCGCTTTGCGGCGGGCGATGGCCGATTCCGACGGCGGCAGCCTCAACGCCGACGATGTTGCCCATCGTTCGCGGATGGCTATTCCTTTGTCCAAGAAGTGGGAGACCGGGCAGATACTTCGTTGCCGATTCTTGCACGGCTCCGCCACTGTCCAAAAGAAAGTCGAAGCCATCGCTCATCAATGGGAGAAGCACGCCAACGTCAAATTCAAGTTCGTGAAAACCGGTGACGCCGAAATCCGGATCGCATTTGCCGACGACGGCTCATGGTCCGCCGTCGGTCGCGACGCTTTGAAAACCGAATACTTCCCCAAGCACCAGCCGACAATGAACTACGGCTGGCTTGACAGTTTAACCTCAACCGTCGAATACCAGCGCGTCGTTCTGCACGAATTCGGTCACGCATTGGGCTGCATCCACGAACACCAGCAACCCAAGTTCGACCGCAAATGGAACCAAGCCAAAGTGCTAGAATACTTCTCCGGCAGCCCCAACTTCTGGGACGAAGCAGAGATCAAAAGCAATGTGCTACAAAAATACTCGCCCACCGGCATCGCGGCCACTGACTTCGACGCCGACTCGATCATGCTCTACATGTTCGAAGCCGAGCTCTTTAGCGACGGAAAAGGCCCAACAAACGATAACAAGAAGTTGTCTACAAAAGACATTGAGTTTATCAAGAAGCTGTATCCAAAGTTGTAGATGCGTTCGGCGCGGAATCAAGGCATGCTGCAGGCCTGCGATAGAGTCTTGGAGGATACAGTTGGCAAGACAATGCGTAAGTGGACTGTCGTTGAATTGAGTTCTGATTTGTTAAAGTTGACCAAGCAGCGAAATTGATTATTTCCAGATGCCATTTTTCCCTCATCACGCTTTCGTTACTTACGCACGTGCTAACAACCATGATGGTTGGGTCGCAGGATTTGTCGAGCGATTTACGGACTGTCTCAATGAGCAGATAGTGGCTCAGAGTGCCAATATCTATTTCGATGACGAGTCTATCGAGAGAAATGAAGCTTACGACGCTGCCATCGAGCAGGCTGTTACGCAATCAGAAGTTCTACTGGTCGTAGCCTCCAAAAAATATCTTACGCGTCCTTGGTGTGATTTCGAACGCGATACGTTTCTTAATCATCGAGTTGCTAACAAGGTCGTTATCATTCGGTACGATGATGTGTCGCTTGACGAATTACATAAAGTATTGCCGAGTCACCTCGGTTTTGATTTTTTTGACGGTGACGGACGTCGCTTTGATCTTGATTCACAGCCGTTCAATCGTCAGCTTCATAAACTCTGCTCGGATGTGGCAAAGAAGTTGACAGATTCAGTTTACGCCAAACCGCTTTACGTCCCGAGTAATCCAATACTTCAAACACGAGATTTTTCCAAAAATAAAATCCATTCCCTGATTGGTCGGTTGCGGAAGGAACCAGATGAAGTCGTGCGTTCGGCGGTTGCCATTGCAAACGCGATGCTGAGGGGAAGCGTTGTTAGCGATAGCCCGAACCCTGCGACTCAGCACTGGATTGTTTCGGTAGTACAAGAACTCGTGAGAGACATGGTTTCCAACGACCCAGAGAACCCAACGCCTGCAATTGTTCGATTCTGCGTGTTGCTTCATGAGCTTTTGCCATCAGGCTCAGCTGCGAGACGTAGTGTGCGCGACTGGTTTGATGAACATTGCCGTGGAGCCGGATATGATTACGATGCTGTTCTTGGCGAACTTCCTGATTTCCCAAACGTGAGCGAGCGTTATTTTTGGCTTGATGTTTTCTGGGACGAACCAATTTCGGGCGAAAGTTGTGCGACTGCCTACGCTTATATTCGTTGTGGACAGCTTGAGTACCTCGTTTCGTCTGCCCCCAACGTGTCTAACAAGCACGCGCAGTTGCAAACGGTAGTTGATGTCCGTTTGCCGAGTCTCTCCGCCACGTTGCAACACGCGATAAACCACGTTTCGGTTGCGGTTCCCTTCGAAGAACTCAATCGGAAATGGGAATGCGGAACTGGCTCGAATGGAACCTTGCATTTTCTCAATGTCCCGGTGACTGTGCGAATGGTGGACAACACTTTGAATCGAGTTTGCCGCACCGAAGTTGAACCGGAACATGTGATTGCGTTCAGCCAGACCGACGCCTATTCAACTCACGTCCAAGCGAACGGCATCTTCGCGACTGGCAAATTGGACGGAACCAACAGTTGTCCCTGTAACATCGTGCACACGCTTTTGCGACATGCGACGATTGGACTTTGGACACGCGGGCCCGCTGATTCCGACGCGTATGAACAAGAATTGCAATCAGCCTTGCTAGGCAAGCGAATCGATGAAGTCCCGAAAGCCATTGATCGAAAACGAACGGGAATTCTTGCCGCCAATTCCTGTTGGCAGAGAGCGGTCTTGTTTTTCGATCCCAACATCAAGCCAATTCCAATTGCTCCTGAAGACAATCTGTTTCAAAACAATTTACAATTGGCTTAACCTAATGGAATACACATGAGTGACAACCCACTTCAGATTTATCGTTCGGGAAACGTCTCGACTCCTAATTGCGAACCGTTACGACTTGCCAACGCCACTCCGCCTTGGCGTAAGTTTGGAACCAAGAAAGACGAAGACGGCGTTTTTCAGGGTCGCTCGATGTCACTACGGCAAGAATCGCGAGGCAAGACTTTTCAACCGACGCAGGCCGAGGCTCGAATTGTTGACGCCGCAATCGTACTGAGACGCCCGCTTTTGATTGAAGGTGATCCGGGGATTGGAAAGACATCGCTGGCGTACAGTGTTGCATGGCAACTGGGATTGGGCGACGTTTTGAAATGGCCCATCACGTCACGATCCACACTGAAAGATGCGCTGTATCGCTATGACGCTATTGCTCGACTGCAACATGCTTCGATTTCAGAGAAATCTGGCGACGTAAAATCGGCAGACGACATTGGCAAGTATATGTCGCTGGGGCCACTCGGTTCGGCATTGGTTCCGAACCGAACCGGCCCGTATCAACCGCGAGTTTTGCTGATCGACGAGATCGACAAAAGCGATCTCGATTTACCGAACGATTTGCTGCATGTGCTGGAAGAAAGTTCTTTCGAAATTCCGGAAATTGCGAGACTCAATCGGCAGACGCCCGTGAGCGTGCGAATCCATGAGAGCGATACGATGTTTGATGTGCCTGCCGACGGAAAAATCGAATGTGATGACTTTCCCATCATCATGATGACTACCAATGGAGAACGTGAGTTTTCGCCTGCCTTCCTTCGCCGTTGCTTGCGCCTTCGGATGCATCGACCTGATGAAGCCAAACTAAAAAACATTCTGGGCGCACATTTGGGGTCAATGCCAGATACGGATTCTGCTCGTGATGTACTCGCCCATTTTGTCGGCAAGCTTAACAGCGGCAATCAGTTGGCGGTGGATCAGTTATTGAACGCGATCTATTTGACCCAGTCAACGAACGATGTTAGCCCGGAGAAACATCAGGAGATAAAGCAGGCGGTTATGCAATCGTTGTCGGACGCTCGTGAATTGGGAACCTGACATTGCTGGAAACCTTCCTTCGGATCGACAAAGCTTTGCGAATCGCAAACATGCGCGTCGACGCAATTGATATTGCGGACGCGGCATGGTTGAGTGCTTCGTTGCCAAGTGCTGAGAGACCAACAACACCGGAGTCCAATCTTGTTCCGCCACAAATTGACCAGCCGATCGCTACCCCGTCACTAAGTGTTCCCGAGGCGCAGAAAGACGATCGACAAGAGACGATTCGTCCCAAAGTCCGGCAGAATCAAGGTAATGTCGTCGCTCAATCTCAACAGACATCAAGTCGATTGCGAGGTTCGATTTCGTCGCTGCCTCATGTGCCTTGCCTTCCGCACTCCTTACAATACGAACGATCGTTACGGTCGATGTCTCATCGAGTCGTTTCCAAAACTTGCTTCGAGATCGACGAGCAAGCCACCGCCGAATCGTCGGCGGACGCGTCGCATTTGAACATCGTTACCAAACCGATAAGGGAACGGTGGCTGGACGCCGTTTTGGTTATCGAGTGTTCGCCGTCGATGCGACTTTGGCAGGAGTCGCTTGAGGAGTTCAAAAAGCTACTTTGGCGAGTGAGTGCGATTCGTCGGCTCGACATCTTGTACCTCGATGCGTTCCGCACTAAATCCGCGCTGTTTCACGATCGTGGCTTGAGACGTGCATTCAAGGATAATCGTTTGGCTCAATCGGGTCAGCGACAGCTCGTGCTTTTTGCGACGGACTGTAGTAGCAATTCTTGGATTCATGGCAGTGTCTCGGAGCAGCTTGAGCAGTGGGGTTCGCGAAATCAAGTAGTCGTGCTGCAAGTGCTTGAGTCATCCATATGGCGACGCACTGGACTTCGGAGTGCGACCTTCGTGGCTGGCAAGCTAGCGCGTCCATTGGCTGGGTTGAAGCTTGGCCCGAACGCCGACCAAGATAGAAATTACTTTCCAATTGTTAGCTTCACGCACAGATCTTTGGTTCGGCTGGGGCCATTCTTGCTCGCCAAACCAAGCGGCGAACTTGCCTGCTTTACTCCGCCGAATTCTGCGCCGGATGTCGTGCCTCCGCAAATTGCGCCGTCCGTGTTTGTTCCGACTCACGAACTGGGGGAAAAGGCATTCGAGCGATTCATGCGGTTCGCGACGCCAGAGTCCGTAAAGCTCGCGCGAAGCCTTGCGAATGCTCCACTCTTTTTGCCAGTGATGAGATTACTACAGCACTGCCTTGATCGTGGTACAACGACATCACATCTCGCCGAGATCTTTGCGAGTGGAATTGTTTTTCGGCGCGAGCAGTCTTTGCAGGTTCCTGTGAATATCGACCCGAACCTCGTTGAGTACGAGTTTTTGCCCGGAGTTCGCGACAAGCTTCGCAATCAAACGGGCTTTCGTCGTGCCAGAGATGCGATGGAATTGATTTCAGCCTATGTGCAACAGCATTACGGAGCGAAACGACGATTTTCCGCAATACTTGAAGATCCGACTAGCGTTCAAGAATGGGAGATCGGTGATATCCCTGAGAACCAGCGTCGGTTTGCACAAGTCACTTCGGAAGTGCTCAATCGACTTGGTGGAGAATACGCGACAGCAGGCAAAACGTTGGCGTCGATCGCGGAAGGAACTTATGACGCAACAGCCAGCGATAAACTTGACCTAACTGACAGAGCAACGGTCGAGGTAGTCAGACGACAGCCCTATCCGAATGCCGAAATTGACGTTGAGGATGGCACTAATATTCCGAAAGGGACGAAGTTCGTTCTTCAGCCCCAGAGTTGGCCGTCTGATTTGTACATTCCAAGTCAAGCGAAAGAAACCGAGAATTGGACTCGCTCGCTTATTGAAGTAAAACGCGAGTTCCAGAGGTTGCGAGAAAGTGAGCCAGCCGTTTCATGTCGATTGATCCAAATGCGAATCCCTGAATATCCTGGGCGTGACACTAGCGACGATTGGTTCCGGAATCGTGAACCGTTTGGATTTAGTATGGGCAGTGGTTTGAGCAAAGACTTTTGTCAACTGGGAGTCAATCGCAGCGAGCCTCTGTTTGGTGTGTTCGCGATGTCGGATGTCAGTGGCAAGCCAATCCAGAATACTGCCAACGAACCGTTTGCGTTTCGATACGGATTCTCAAGATCAAAATTCTTGTTTCAGGACAGAAGCCCTTCCAACTTTTCCGCTTTCCCTTCGGATTCCCGTTTTCGCAGTTCTAAAATCATGGACGTCTGCAAAGTTGCGGCGGATGTTCTCTACTTATTTCCCGTCTCTATCGCGAACCACGTATGGAAGTACTGGCCGGAAGGATTTTCCAGCCGTGCCAACTCAGACGGCTACTTATGGATTGATGCATTGTTCGAAGTTGGATGGAAGATGGCACGTTCCAGCGAATTCAATATCAAACGATTCGCTCAGAACGAAGCATCGGGCATCAAAATTGAACTAAAAGGCAGAGGACATTTCCCAAGACTTCCCAAGAACTGCACATTCGAGGAGGCAAAGGCGATTTCTCACGAAAACGGCTTCCCAGTTCAGATTTACTCTGAAATTGGCAATATCGCCAGTCATTCGATTGCATTCGTGAACGATCTGCTTGTTCGAGCCGCAAAGAGTGAATTGAAGTATGCTGACGCTTGGGAACAGAATGGAAACACCGACATGTTGAGTCGCTATCTCGATAGGTCCATTGAGCTGTTTGAAGCAGCCGATCACGAAGTTGAATTAGCAATCGCATTGAAGTATCAAGCGACGGTTTTTCAACGCCTGAATCGTTCGGGAGAAGCCGAGAAGTCTTTATACCGGGCTTTAGAAATCGAGCTAAGCCGCAATCTTATCAAAGAGGCAGTTGAGACCTATTCCCAGCTCGCTTCCGTGCTCGAAGGACGCAATGATCGCGAAACCGCACTGCGCAATCTCGAATCGGGGAAGCAACTGGCATTGAGTCATGAACTTCACTTCAAATACAACGAACTTAATTTGATGGTGGCCACAATGCGTCGCGAGAGCGGCGATGCAGAAGCAGCGCTCGCAACCGTTTCCACCGTTCTCGAATATGTTCGTGCCGCCAGAGAACTGTCTCTTATTTTTCCGGCAACAATTGAGGCGGTAGCTTGTCTCAGTGAACTTGGGCGGAATCGAGATGCATCGAGCGAATTGGAGAATTTATTCCGAACTACCGTGCGATTCGGCTCCGAACTCTATTTCGCAACCGCAAAACTCTTTCACGGAAAAATATTGCTCGGACTGCGAAATCACGAAGCTGCTTTGCCCACGCTCCTCGTCGCGGCGGATTTGTTCATGCAACTTGACGAGATGCCACATTGTGCGGATGCTTGGTTTGCACTTGCAAAGACTTATCTTCCCCTTGAATACATAGACCTTGCGAAAGCGTATTCCGCTAAAGCTGGCTTGGCATTTCAGCGGCTGGAAGATGAACGCCAGTTTGAAGTTTCAAAGTGGATCGGCGATAACTTGGAGGAAAAAATGAATCGTGAGTTTGACGTATTTATTTGTCATGCCAGCAGCGACAAGGAGCGGATTGTTTTGCCGATTGTAGAGGCTTGCACGAGGATCGGCGTGCGGTGCTGGTTCGATGCGCACGAAATTCAGTGGGGCGAGGATATTGCAGCTCGCGTTGCCGATGGTTTGCAAAAATCACGTTTTGTACTGGTGGTTGTTAGCGAGAACTCGCGAGGCAAAGGCTGGCCGATCAAGGAAATCGGCATTGCGATTGACTCGGAAATCAACGCGGGCAATGTCAAAGTGTTGCCGCTGTATGTAGGAGACCGCACATCGCTGACGCGAGAGGTTCCGATACTCGCCAACAAATTGGCAATCGACTGGAACAACAATCCTGACGAAATTGCTGCCGCGATCCAGCAGCGACTTGGCGGCAGCACGACGACGGAATCGACGCCAACGGAGACGAGTACGGCATACATCCCGAAAATCGGCGGGAAAATCACAGATCGCGATCGAGACCGATTTGTCCGCGATGCGTTTCGCGTCGTGGCCGATTACTTTGCAGAAGCTGGTCGGCATTTGGAAAAACAACAGCCAAGAATTGTCGTTGAAGTTCAAAAGCCCGATGCCGAAAAGTTGCGCTGTACGGCCTATTTGGACGGGAACCGCAAAGCCCAGTGCCAGATTTGGATCGACTCGACGTTTGGCTCGCGAGCAATCAACTTTTTCAACGGCAATTCTTTCAGCGGCGAATTTGGGGCATTCAACGAGTCGATTCGTGTTGTCGAGACTGACAACGGCTTGCTGCTGAACGGTACAATGGGCGGTCACTTTGGCGATGGTATCGAAAATGCCAACGCAACCGAGGGCGCCGCCACACTTTGGAAATCGTTCATCAGGCGCGTTGAATCGTAAAACAGAAAAATAGAAGCCATGCCAAAACAACCACTTCATTTGCGACTGCTTTTTCACCCGCAATCTGAAGAGGGGCGACGGATTTCTGAGGGGTTACTGCAGCGGTTTGTCGAGCCGCCGGCCTCGATTGGCTTGAGAATCCCTACATTCTTTGGCCCAGACAATGGTGATCGGTTGCCACCACCGACATCAGGTTCGCAAAGCATTAACCTCGACGTTGCCGAACATACCATAGTGGTCCTATTGTCAGATGCAACGATGGTTAGGCAAGTCTCGTCGAATGATATGGGCGAACTATGGAAAGAATGCGCTCGCGAATTCAGCCAAGCGGTTGATGCTTCGGGTGGACGGCATGAGTTCTTCGCGGCTGCAGTGGATTCTCCCGGTTTTGGTATTTCCGAAGAAAGAAATATCGTCCGCGCTGACGCAGGTACTTTCGAGGAAAAACTGAATGCGATCTCCATTCATATCGCAAAGACTGCCATTATTATGCTTCGCGACCAATACCTGAACGTCGATGACTCACGTGGTCTTAAGGCACCAGTCACATTCTTCCTCAGTCATGCCAAAGCGGACTACAAGACGACTTATCCTGAAAACGAATTGGAGATTTCTCAACGACCCGAAGCTCTTTGGATCATGGAAGAATTGGCGGCGGCTCCTATCGACCACTGGTTTGATTCGGCTCAAATCAAGCCGAACGAGTCTTTTGGAAACCGCATCAAACAGGGAATTCGAGATTCTGCAATTGTGATCGCCGTCGTGACTGACAAATACGCTTCACGCCCGTGGTGTCGTCGTGAGATTCTGGAGGCTAAAAGGCTCGGAGTTTCGATTCTTGTGGTTGATGCCTTGCAGGAAGGGGAGCCACGAAGCTTTCCTTATATGGGCAATGTGCCATCCATTCGTTGGAAACGGGATACTTCGGAACGAGGCAATCGGCTTCAGGCCCGAAACATCGTTGACAGGGCTTTGCGCGAAGCGGTGCGAATTGCATTCAACAAGAAGGTGGCGAAAGCATCCGCGGGTCCCGATGAATTTGCTTTACCGACAACACCCGAGTTGATAGGGCTGTCTAACGATCCCTGTCAAGAGTATCTGCGAACTCATCCTGAAAACGCATCGTTCGTATATCCAGATCCGCCATTGTCCTCAGAAGAGTTGGAGGTCATTCGCCGCGTCTACCCAAAAGCAAAATTCGCGACTCCCATGTCAAAGTTCGTCGCGATGCCACTCGATGACTTAGTTCGTCACATAGGTGTGTCGATATCTGATGTTCCTGAAGAAGATCTTCGACGACATGGCTTGTCGTTAGTCCACTTTTCCAAGATGAAGGATGAGTTGTACCTTTATCTGCTGCTGGCCGGAGCCCAGATCGGATACGGCGGTGCGTTAAAAGGAGATATGGCCAAAGACGAGAATTTTACGCTACAACTGATGGAACTTGTTCGCGGATATTCGCCTATCGCCAGCGATGCGTTCCAGACGAAATTGTCGTCAATCATCAACTATGCTCCGTGGCCTCTGTCGAAGGATTACACAGACGATGATAAGAATTTGCTCATTGGCACTGCGGAAATTGACGAAGGCCCACAACCGCAAGGTGTCGAAGACTTTGAAATTGTCTTTCCAGTGCGAGACGATGGGAAGTGGCGACTAGCGCCGGACACCGCGAAGAAGCGATTTGCGTGGGGATGTGGCTTAACCGAAATGCGGCGCACGATGGTTGAGCGAACCTCCGCCCGAGTAATCACAGGTGGCCGAATCGTCGGTTCACAAGGTGCCTTTCCCGGCGTATTGGAGGAGGCATGGTGTTCGATCGTCAACCGCAAGCCACTTTACGTCGTCGGCGCCTTTGGTGGCATGGCAGGAGCAATCGTTGATTTGCTCGAAGGCAGTGCGGTTCCGGAATTTACCGACGAGTTCGCATTGAAAAACATCCCGAACTATGCCGAAGTCGTTGAACTTTACGCAAGGAACAACATTTCGTTTGTGTCAGCATCGCAGATGATGAAAAACATCATGTCAGCCGGCACAAATGGCATGGCCCTCGCCCTCAACAACGGTCTCACTGACAAACAAAACCAAGAGCTATTTCGAATCGTCGATCCTGTGTTGACAGCAGAATCAATTGTCGACGGACTTCGCTCGTTAAGCAAGTGAATCGCGAACTCGGTCGGCATGAATGTAGTAACCTGAGGTACGGCATCGCCTGGCCACGACAGCGACCCTAGGCAAATTATTTTCCACTTACAATTCGTTTGTATTGTGTGATCGCAAGTATGTTCGGTGGGTTGGGGGCATTTGCAATTTGCTCCATCTTTTGGCGAAGAACGCGAGTTTGGTCTGCGAGGTAGTATCCAAGGGCGCTTGCAAAATTACTATCCGACATTGACGTGCTGAAAGCCCTTGAAGTCCATGCGACCTCTTGTTCCAAGTGGTACAACATCATCTCGACTTGGACCAAATGAGATGCCTTTGCTTTCGCTACCATAGGATGAACCAAAATCGCTTTTTGGAGCGACTTTTTGGTCGCGTTCACAAAGGCTTCTCGCCCCTCCTTCTGGACCTTCGATGAGATGTGCTTTCTGTCACGACAAAGCGTTCCGGCAGCTTTACCGATTCGAGTGGAAATTAAACTTACGAGTTCGAAGGGAGTGCTCTCGTTGGCAGACCAGTATCCAAGTGATTTTGGCAAACCCTGAATTCTTGCGTTGTCGCAACGGACAACAAGCAAATATCCGTTGTCTCGAACTCGCCTTGAAATCATGAACTCACGCTCATGATTAGTCCACATTCGCTTACGGTAATCTTGTGAAGCAAGAATCATTCCAAACCGAGCGTCCGATTCAAAAATGTCGCCGAAGTAGCATCCAAGTTCCGTTCCAGAGATTTCCGAAGTCGAATACTCGTCGAAGAAAACAGAATAGCCTCGCGAGGTAAGCCTATTCGCAAGCTCCTGAGCCAAAGGACGCTGCTGGCTGGCAAATGAAATCGCCAAATCGTGCCGGAACTGCTTTGCTTTCATTTGCGTCTTACGAGTCAATTTAGTGCTCGATACTTAAAAATTTGAGGCAAAAAGACGATTTAGTAGTTGGGCAGGATTACTTCAGGTCAAGTCGACATCTTCAACAACGACAATACTGAGGTATTTCTCGATCAACCAGTTAGCTAAACAACCACTGGTTGCCCATTCGGATCAAAAATATAGTTGTCGAACACTAGATAGCCGGATTGACTGGACCAATCCCGCAAGATCGCGTTCGCTTCTTCGCATTTATCCATACAGTTCAGTACCTCTAATGGTGCCATATGCACTAGGCCACCCAATACAGATCGACGAATAAACTGTTCGCGTTTGGTTAGTGGTGTCCTCAGCAAACGACGGCATTCGTTAAGCAAAACGCTCTTTGCCTGTTCCGTACCAATCCTGACCAATGCCGTCGTTGTCGAATTCACCGTGACCTCAAATTTTTCCGAAGTTGAGTATTTCTTTTCGGCAGCGTTCCCCAAGGATTTTAGAAATCCTCCGAGAATTGCGACCGCAGGAACACCCGCAACATCGGCGGAATTCAAAACCTCTGAGAGCAGTTCAAATGAACTTCTCAGGGTTAATATGTTCAGTTCGTTTACGAGCAATTCCGAAAGCTTGGTTCTGAAGGACGAATCCGGATAGCGCCTCGCGTAGTTGGCCGATACTGATAGTAAGGCTGTGCGAACCGTCAACTTATTCCTCTGATTGGGTATCTCCTTCAACATCCACTCTTGAAAAGCCGTCGGCAATCCCGCTTCATAGGCAACACCAATCAAGGCTGCTCGGATTCCGGGTTGTTTTTCGATTTTGGCCGCTTCGAGCACCGATTCGACGATCCTAATGTCTTCGCATGCTCGGAGAACTCTAATCGCACCATCGCGAATTTCAGCGTTTGTGATCACACTCCAATCGTTGTCACGTTCCGATGGCGGCGCGACTAGCAGTGACGCAATGACACCTGCCCCGGAACGAATAGGATATCCTGTCAGCGAATCGAGATAATCCCCTACTAGATTGGGCGGGGAAACGGCGATTCGACGAATAATCCGTTGCTGCCCATCAGGATCAAGCGCTTTCATTCCGTAACTTCGCAACGCGTTCATGAATGGAGACGAACCCAACGCCTCGGGAGGATCAAGCAGTCCGGAAACAATCTCGTGGGCCGCAACTTTGCCCTTGATGGTTGCCAACGCATAAACGCACTGTTCGGCAAGTTCCGGATCGCCTTCCTTAATTTGCTTCACCAACGAAGGAACAGCTTCTTCATTTCGCATTTGTCCAAGTGACTGCGCGTCTTCGATCGTGTGGTTCAGTTGGAATCGTTCCAGCGTATCCTGGAAAAAGATAGTCGTTTCAGGCCCAGTCAATTGCATAAACGCGCTTGTGGGTTTGAAAGAACTATCAGCTAGGCTTGCAAAGGCATCCCAGGGTTTCCCAGGCCCGATCAACTTCTCCAAGTAGAGCCAGGGCAGTCTACCTCCATATTCGATGACGAATCGTTGTCGAGCCAATTCCTGCACAGCCATGGGGTTCTCAAGGCACTGATCCACAAACCATTTAGCGTTAATCCGAAATAATAGAGAGACAATTTCTTGGACCAATTCGATTGGAGTAGACTCGCTACAAAGTAAATTCCACAATTGAGTGGTAATCAAATTGCACCAAGGACATTCCAGCACTAAGTGATGTTTGTCGGCAATTAGTTGCCCCAAGCGGACGAAAAGGAATCGATACCTATCGGGAGCCGTAATGCGATTCTCTAAAACTCGTGTCGCTTCTGCCGCGCCACGCGTTCCATGGAAGTCGAGTAAAAAACGGTAGATCTCCAGTCGCCGAAGGTCCAATCCGCATTTCTGAATTGCCGCATGGTCGGGATTCGCGGCGATATGCTTGGCTGCTAGAAATTCCCCAAACGTCAAGTGACTGAATGAGTACGTGTGCTCCAGCTTTGGTGTTGTGTCGAATGGATCGTCAAGGCAATGCAATACTCTCGACTGGCATACAGCGATTGCTTCGGAGCGATTGGAAAGCGTCTCAGATAGTTGACTGCCAGTGAAACTGACCCCATTTGTTGCCCCATTAGAAAACGATTGGGTTTCGGCCAGCACTGCCAGCTTGTCTAATATTTCCGGCTCCAATCTGACTCGGTTTTCTGCCAGAAGCAATTCGAGTATTTTTTGGTAGATCGCATTTCGGTCCTGAAAAAAACTCCCATCGACAATATTCGTCTCCTCCTGCTCTAACATGACGCATTGAAGTGTCAATAGAAACGGGTTGGTTGAGAATACTGAGCCCTGCTTTTGGATACGATCCGAAATCTCAAGAGATAACCATGGCTTGCTGCGCCTACGGAAGAACACCTCTACTAGTTTTTCTGCCGACGCCGAAGTCAATCCGGCGAGTTCATAAATGCTTGCTTGACATCCGAGCAAAGCCTTGGGTAACCCAGAGGGACGCGACGTTATAATGACCGGGATAAAACTATTGACTCGATCAATTGCTAAGTGAACTGGATCGCGCAGGTCACTTGGAACTTCATCCCATCCATCCAAAATCAAGAAAACGTCCCCCCGCGACTTTAGGTATTGAGCTAGTTCGCGGGCTGCACTTGCAATGTCGGCTGGGTCGATAAACGGCGCCACGAAGTGTTCCAGAAGATCAATCCGTTTTTCCTCCGAAGTGTCGCACATTGGTTGTCTCTCTTCACGGCGCAGATGTCCAAGATTAACTACTAAAGGAAGTCGAAAGTCAGGGATTTCTCCGCTGAGTACTTGCATTACAGCCCACTTGGTGAAGGTCGACTTCCCGGAACCTGGATCGCCGATAATCAAAGTGCGTCGACTCAGTTGGTGTAGTAGTGAAACTACATTTGTCGCTTCTCTTTTGGCTTGCGAAAGCAATCGCGAGCGGTGTTGCTTAAGTACATCTTTCTTTCGAATGAGCCCGTAGCCGCCAGGCGGTTCAGGTACTGCGTAGAGGTCAACATAGATCTCGCTTAGCGGCATTCGCTCACCGGAAACAATCCCCTGAACGGTCGTCCACTGCTCGGAGCCAAGTCGTTCCAGCCAGTCTCCGATGACTCGACTCGTAAAAAGATCTGCTAGTCCTTCGCGTGACCGTTTAGGTGTTAAGCCAATATCGACCATCCTATTTTCAAGCCTACTATCGATCTCCGACGAATTGATCGAAGTCTGCCAAATAATCCGTCGCGAAACACTCCGCAGAGAATTTACATCCGTCGCCTGTTGGTTCTCAAAAACCGCCTTCCAAAAGCGCGCCAGAAAAGCTGGTATTTCAAGAAGTCGTTCCGAAACTACGCCAAAAGAAATGCCCAGAAACTTAACTCGTTCCCATACGCTTTCGGTTGGCAATTTTTCTACGAAACTAAATTCTGGAAGCAAATTGCCGCTGAGCGGCTTCCCGGATTCACATTCTGCTAAAACCGCAAACAGGAAAAAAATATCATCGCGAGACGTCTGTTCAAAGTTAACAGTCGTTTTGTCATTCATCGATCGTATATATTCAGCCCTCCATTTCTTTAGGAAGTTACCCGCTTCGTTAACGAACGGCTTTCCGTAATGCAAGTCAAGACCCAACGGCGGAGTCGGTATATCTCGAGGCTTTCCATTTTTACAGTGGCGATGCCTATCCAAAATCAATTTAACGATCTCTTCTTCATTACGATCCTGCACATCCAGTACGACATCGATGTTTGGGAATAATCCATCGATCTCGATTTCGCCTTCGTCGACGCGAATAGGAAAAAAACGGCAACGACCTACTGGGTCGTTTTTGAGTTCAGATACAAAGTTCCGAATTGCGCGCCATTCGTATTCCGTCCAAGTCGTCTTGCTGTAGCAATTGCAAATGCAGGGTACTACAAGACGTGATTGTTTTCCGTAAACTTCTTGAAAATAGATGTCGGCGTTTAGTCCACCGAACTCGTGTTCAAAGTACTCATCGAAAAACACCTTGCCATCGCCGAGCCTTTTCCCTAGCATTTCGGCAATTTTACGAATCTTCTCTCGTTTGTCTTTACTGGCAAACGAGAGTGCAATCTCGAAGCGAAAACTGCCTCTAACACTACTGACTTCGTGCGCCATACTCAAAATAGTATCTTATAAAAAAATGCTACCGCCGAAAACTTCGAAACAAACGACAAGCTACTCTCAGAGCCCTTAGGACGCCCAATCACCGGTCTGACTGGAAACCACAATGAAAGATTGTAGCAGTGAAAACAGCGTGGTGCTAATCAATCCGTTTTCGCGGACTTCGAGGTGGTCTTGATCGTGTTTGCGTTTCCAACCACAGATGGCTTCGACTGTAACTTCTATGGTGAAGTGTTGGCCTTCGTGCATCATCTACTGAAGTCGCTTTTAGTCCTGAAAAGTTGCCAAAGCTAACATGTACTCGAAACGTTAGCTGAATTCACTGGGTTCGGAAATGAATCGGAACTCGTGAGCGGAGCGAATCCAATTGACGACTGTGGCAATCATTGGCGGCGGAAACTTATACTTGTAGTTGCGTGCGGACTGAACCAAGTCATTGCTTTCCCAATTCCGAAACGTGGTTGGTATCATTGGTCCTGATCCGCCCCAATAGTAGAACTCATCCGCTATCAGCACGAACGGGTACCGAGTGTCTCGGGCGATGTGGTCTGGATTTGGAGATCCGTTGTCGTTGCTGTGACGGGAATCTACTCCAATCCATACTCCCGTCTTCGCATGACGATGGTAGATGTTGTCACCGCGAGTTTGTTTGATGCTGCCATGCAGGTAGGGACGTTTTGCCAAGAATCGTGTATCGGCCCAATACTGCTCAAACGACAGTTTTTCCGAAACGTTCATTGCGTAGACCAACTGACCTTGCAACCCATACGCCGCCGAGCCTGTCCCTACGACCCAATCGCCCACTTCAGCAGTTCTGCGAATCTGGCCTTTGCACGTGGCAAGAGTACAGACACCATAAAACGGATTCGGTGCAAAACCGAAGTCTAGCCGGACAACATAGGAAAAGAGTTTCATTGGCACGTCGCTCGCTCAACATGTCGCTCGTCCGATTTGTTGCATTGGAAATTGGCCTCCGCCGGGGAGATGCGAAGTATTGTCTGAACCATCGATAGCGTCGACGATGTTTTCGGAATTCCAACCAACCATCGCGTCGCGGTATTTGATTAGGTTCTCTGGAAGGTCGCACTCTTGGGCACCTTGAGCCCACACGCCCACAATTCGTTTTCCCATTTTCGCTGCCTGTTCGATTTCCCAGTTCACCCAAGGGCGGGTATGGGTATCTTTGCCGACAAGGACGATCACAGTTCCGGCCCAAGACATTTTCATTTTGAGCAAGCGGCGAATAACTTCGTCCTTGACCAAGCCCTTTTCAAGTCGTTCGCGATTGGCTGGTTTTGCTCGGATGGAACTATTGCGAATATCGTAGCCTTTTCGGCTAAGAAGCTTTGTCAGCTTGTCAACTTCGGCATCATTCTTGTGGTGGTGGCTGATAAAGACGTGACGTCGTTTAGAATCGGCATTCGGATCGCTCATGTCGCACTCCCTTGTAATATCAATTGGTCGGTTATGAACTGACTTGATTTACTCTTCGGAACGAGACGCTTCCAGCTAGAAGGTCAACATCAACAAAACCGCCGCCGTTCTCGCGGATACTGCGCCAAACGCGGTAGCCTTGAAGAATCGCGGTTTCCCACTCAGCAGCGGAGCGAACTCGCACCTCTCGGTCGGCAACCAACGACTGGATAGTTTTGAGCAAGTGATAATCGAGGCTGTTTACGCCTTCGAGAAAGTTGTGTTCGCGTGCGTAAGTGTAAACGAGTTGGGCGATCAATTCTTCGATAATCCCAGCGCGAGCACCGTCTTCGACTTCGTCCGTTTTGCCGTTGTCTTTTCGTTTGACGTCAAGCAACTTGCGAGTGACCGGCGACCAACCTAGAACGGCGGCGTATGAGAGATGAAAAACGTCATGAAACCGATAGCCATCGTCGTCGTAGGCGTTGTCCGTCAAGTCGTTACCGATTTGCTTGCCATCGCGTGACACGATCACTCGTACCGATTCGCCTTCCCATACTTCGTTGATCTCGACGGTGAATTTCCGTGGAAGCTGCTGAGTCGGAGTCGCGTCTTCATCGAGCAAGTGACGCGAATGGGGATCGAACAGCGTTTGTTGCGACGGGTTCGAGTGTAACGTCCAGCGGTCGTTCACTTTTCTCAAGTTGGCTTTTGCAATATCATCGAGATCAAGATTGAATTTGGTGGCTACATTTGCAATGTACCAAAGCAAATCGCCAAGGTCTTCTGCTACTTGTTCGTGGAATCGCTGATGAGCGCCACCGTCACGAAGAAACTTTTTGTACTCGGACAAAAGCGTGCCGACTTCGCCAGCCAGCCCCAGCAGGGGAACGAGCTTGCTTTTGTCATCGTCACCTTTGACTTGGTCGGTTTTGGCCGCTTCTCGCTGAAAATATTGTAGGTTCATTTCGTTTCTCAATTGTCGAGTAACCTTTTCAGAGCATTTGATGGAGCAAATTTAATCTCCGTTGACGAGCCATCTGACTCTGACGATTTATCGCTCGGGAATGGTCGAAGAGGCTTTAGTTCCTCAATGATTTCCAGCTTGATTCGGTCTAGTTCGGACTCCGAAACCGGAGCGAAGTAGCTCATGAACATCAATCGAATCAGAATACCAATGAACGTTGAAGCAAGCACACCGAGCAACCACTTGCGGTGCACATCCTTATGCGTCAATAAATCCAATTGGGACTTCAATTCAGCCGGCGAAGCAATATCTCCGTGCATGACATTTTGATCGTCCGACGAGATTACGTTTTGGTCTGGGCCTGCATTGCCATAACTGTCCTCAGTGGGCGCATCGAGCTTTGCATACCATATTAAGAACAGTCGATCGCCGTTGGTCACGGTAATCGGATTGCTGCCCGCGTTGTACACGGAAAACTTTAGCTTGCCACCAAAGCCCGGATCTACGTGGAAACCAGAGACATTGATTAGGCCACGCCGCTTTACTCCGAACTTCATCGAAATGAATGCGGTCGAATCAAGCGGAACTCGCACAACTTCCTTTGTCAAAAGCAAAGCGAACTGTCCGCGAGGAATCACCAGCGAATCGCCATCTTCCAAGACAATTTTCTGCTTGTCTTCTGTCGATGTGATAAAGGCTTGCGATCCCATACACAGTTCATAGGCGCATTGAGTGACATGTTCTTCATGATACGGTTCCACGAGACTCTCCTCAGGCAACCGTGTCCTCATCGTTTCGCTTCGCCAAAAGGCCATTTTCATTCCTCTATTGCAGGATGTTTGTTCTCGATTCGGTCGTTAATTTGCCACTTTGGTGGATACCAAAACGCAATCGGCTCATTCTTCGCTGAATACTTTTGCTTGATGCGCGTTCGATTGGCGACGCCTTTGATTTTTGGGTGGCTGACGCGGGAGTATTTACTGATCTCGCAAAAAAGGTTCTGGCAATCAATCAACTGAAGTGGGCGTCCCCAAAGACTTTGAAACTCGATTCCGAGGCGTTCGAATTCGTCGGTTTGGCGGTCGGCAACCAATTTGATGATGTCGGTTTCGTTAAGGCCGCCGAGCGATTTGAAGCATTTGCTAATGCCGTCGATTGCGCCGGGCCCGGGAACAGCGAACTCCATTTCCGTGAAGTCACAAATTTCGCTGTAGTTCAGATCGGTGATGTACTGATAAGCAAGAAAGTCGCCGATCATCGGGTACGACAACAACAACTCGAAGCCCTCTCGCATATTTGTAAAATCGGCGATTTTCTTCGGGACTTCATCCTTCATCATCTTTTCAAGAAGCTGAAGATGACTCCTGTGTTTTTTCGTGCTGTTGAGTTCTCGACTGCCGGAGGGCATTATGTATGCAGCCGAATAAATAGTTTGCTTGTTCGCCATCGCCTTCGTCAAAGTACGGTCAAAGGCTTTGTATTTGTATTGCTCGAAGCTTGGGAATCCGTGTTCGCGTATCAACATCTCCCAAGTTCCAATTTTGTTGAAGAGCTTGAACAGAATCGTGCGAAAAAAGACTTCCTCGACCTCCTGTGAGCCGTTGTAGATTACATTGCGAATTAAATATTGGCTGACCCGATCCGAAGCTCGATAGGCATTGGTAAATTTGTACGTTTGAAGGATGTCATCTTGGCTCCACGGATGTGGCTCATTGTTGAAACGCCGAAAAAAGGTCGCTTGACGCTCGGCCGCGAATCGCCAGTACGTGTCGTATACGACGGTCGGCTTTGCAGGGGCGAGCGATGAAAGTTTCTTTCGTCTACGTGTCTGTGTGAACTCGGAAGGCCAAAACGTTTGTTGAGCAGATTCCTTTTTCATGCTGCCGTCCTTGGCGTGGCTTTCAGGATTGATTCCAATTCAGCTTCGAGCGAACGAAGCACGGTTTTTCCGGGCGTTCCCAACTGAGCTAAGGAAGCGATGCACGTCATGCCCGTGAATCGCAGACCCAACTGTTTCGCCATAAAATTGCCGAGGCGGCACAGCCCCAAGTAGTTCCCGAAGGCGCGGTCAAAAATGTATTGGCTCGCATAGAATCCCGTTACTCGAAGCTCGTCTGTCCCTATGGGAGAAAACGCGACTTGATGCAGGCACGGAAAACCAAGTTGCCGAGAGTTTACATGGTCTAAAGCTGGATCGAAAACAGTGGTCTGCAATGCGCTGCGACGGTGATTTCCTGATCGATAAGTGTCGATGATGTGCTGAAGTTGGTTGATTGGTCGCTCGTCGCCAGTCGCTCGAAAGGCGGTCAATCGTTGAAAATAAGAACCACGGCGATTTTGATGGCACTTTTTGATCTTAGGCCAAGCTCTCTCAAACCGCTCGAAAAGTTTTTCAGCACCATCGGCGGAGTTTGGATTCCACATTGAGTTGGGGAAGATCGTATTGGATACGGTGCCCGTCGATTGAAGTTTCTTGCACGCCGGATTGGAGCGTCTCAATTCAACGATTGTTTTATCCAGCCATCGCTGAATTTCCGTCTCGCGATCGAATCCGGTGGTGTCGTCCAAGTCAACTGAAACAATCATTGGCGCAATCTCAGTTACTCCGGGCTTCAACATTTGCAAAAGTGCCCGCGACCAAGCCGCAGAAATCGTCGTCTCATGGATCGTGCAGACTTCACTCATCATCAACCTCTTCATCGAATCGAAACATCGCGCGTCCGACAAATCCTTTTTGCATCACTCGGACGAATGAGCACCAGCCGGTCGAATCAACGACGCGACCAATTCCCGGTTTTATTGCGGTAAAAGCCACATTCTCAAGCGACGAATACACTCTCTCGATGCAACTTCCATCGGCTATCGTGTTCGTAGGGAGCAAAATCGAATCGCCCACTTCAACATCAATCGCATGCTCAACCCAATGATGATCGGCGACAACCAAGCCTTGCGGACAAGACTCACCAAGCAAGCTTTGTCGTAGATTCTTGGGTGAAAAGAACATCAGCTCTGAAGCTCGTTTCATCGAAACCAAGCTGAGTGTCCGTTCGAGATGAGTGACGAACGCTTCGTAGCTCACTCCGAAATAAGTAGAGAGGCAGAAAATCTGTTCCGGAGTACAACTTGCTGGCGAAAGTCCTCTCAATCTGAATGCGGACTCGACAGCACCTTTGGGCATTTGCAAATAGGAAGAAAACATGTCGGCCAAGTACTCTTCCGGTTCAAACCGTCTCGCCTTGCTCCGATCTTCCTTAAGTTCATCCCATTGCTTTCCGTGTTTGAATTCGTGGTGGCCTAACTCGTGGCCACAAGTAATCGCTTTTCGTCCGGTTGGCCGAAGTGACGACAAGATGATCGTTGGCTTCGGCTGTGCTTCGGGCATATAGAGCCCTTCCATTGATGGAAAATCTTGCAACAACACCGCGATGCCAAGGCGCTCGCACAGATCATAAATACTAATTGGATGCGCCAATCTATATTTGGCACGTTTGCGTACCTTGAGTGATTGGGAGATCGCCTGTAACGCAAGCTCCTTGCGATTACTCCGGTTCATCACTGCCTCCCGAACCACGGAGCATTGTGAGGAGTTTCATAAGTCGGTCTAGGTCTTTGTCCTTCAGCTTACTTAACTGGCGTGCCGCCAAAACAATTTTGTCATTGTTCTCAACTTGCGAGTCAGAACCTTCCATGAGCCATTTTGCATCGACGCCGTAAAGGTCGGCAAATAGCACGAGTTCTTCAGCGGTAACTCGACGACGACCGGATTCAATTTCGGAAATCGTTGGTCGGTGCATGTCCAAACGTTTCGCTGCTTGTCCCTGCGACAATCCCGCTGTCTCTCTCGCTGTTCTCAGTCGACCAGCAATGGCTTCTCGAATCGTTACGCGTTCGCTCATGGTTGAACCTCCTTGTTAGTTGGCATCTTGCAGATCCGATCGGCAATTTCGGAAATGGTCAGGGCCTTTGTGCCCATTTCGTTGACAAATAAACTCACACCTGAAAACTCCACTCCCAACCGATCGGTCAATTCAACGGTCGCTTCAACTCCATTGAGACTGTCGAAACCGCTTAAATCACCAATCGGGCACGTTCCCTGTTGAATTGGAGGTGCTAATCGACCGCTATTTTGCTGTATGGACTGCAACACATCTTGCAACATGCCAATGACCTCATCGCGATTCACGTCGTTTTACCTCTCACATCAACGAATTACCAGTGCGTAAGAAATTATTACCACCTGCCTGCGCTAGGTCAAGTGGAAGGAGGAATTATTTGGCCGACTATAGCGTTACAAGAACAAAGACCAGAGAATCGACGTAAATTCAAACTTGAAATTCACCTTGAAAAGAAACATGCGGCACACATGGCGAAAAAGCGAAGAACACGACGGGCGACGAAAACAACACGTGGACGCACTGCGAAACGAGCGAAGCCGGTAGTGCGGGGGGCGGAGGCGGCGCGTGCGCGGAGGATGGTGAGGGGGCTTGAGATGGAAGCGAGCGAAGTCGAACGCGCGCTGGTGATGGATGAGAATCAGGATGCGATTGCTTCGGTGGTGGGTGAGGAGTATGCCGAACACTTGCGGAAGCTGGCAAAAGAGGTGCAGCAGACTCGCGGCTGGTTTGGGCCAAAGCAGAAGGTCTTTATTCTGCCGGGGATTCTTGGTTCGACTCTGGTGGTCGGAGACGACACGATCTGGTTCGATCCGATTGATATCGCCAAGGGGAAGTTAAAGCTGCTGTCGTTGGACGGTGGCGCAGTAAACGTCGCTTCCAACGGTGTGTTCTGGCCGACGTACACCGAGCTTTATCTGAAATTGAAGCTAGCGGGATTTGACTCCGAGTATTTTCATTTCGATTGGCGAAAACCGATCGCGGATGCGGGAAAACTGTTGGCGAACAAGATTCGCGCGGCGGCGACCTCGAATCAAAAAGTTGGCTTGGTTGCGCACAGTATGGGTGGCTTAGTGAGTCGGGCAGCGATCAAGTCGCTCGGACTCGATGCGTTCAAGTTGATAAAGAATGTGGTGTTGCTGGGCACTCCGAATTTCGGATCGTACGCACCGGCACTCGTCATGACAAGTGATTATTCGACGGTTCAATGGATGGAGTGGCTGGATCGCAAGAGTCCGCAAGGGGCGCTAGTGAAAGATGTGTTCGCGACGTTTGTGGGGCTGGCGGAGATGACGCCTGAGTCAGACAAGTCGGGCGGTACGAATTTCTTTGACATCAACAACTATCCGACTCAAGATCGAGCGGTACGCAAGGCCGTTTTGACAAAAGCTAATCAGCTACAAGCTCGGCTCGCAAAGGGTTCCGACAAAATCTGGATGATTGCCGGAGCTGGCGTGGATACCGTTGTCGGATTGGAGACCAACACAGATGACCCCAGCAAGTTCAAAACGATAATGTCGCGTGAAGGCGATGGGACGGTCCCGTTGAATCTGGCAATACTGCCTGGCGCGACCAATCGTTACTGTGCATCGACTCATGGCAACTTGCCGATGAACAATCTGGCAATCAAATCGACGGTCGATATCCTGCGGGATGGCGATACAAGTCGTTTAAGTGATTCGCCAGATTCGTTCCTTCGTTCGTCCGTTCAGACAGCTCGCAAGGCTGGAGCGTTCGAAGATCGACTGCGCGTTCAATCGCTTGAAACTCGCGGCAAGGCTGATTTGCCTGATGTTGAGGACTACCGCAATGCGCTCGAACCGTTATTGGGATTCCGACCGACTGGCGAGGAACGTACAGCGTCCACTGAGTCCGCAATTCGTAGCGAAATCCCAATCATTATCAGCCGCAAGAAATCGTTGCGGTTGGACCTGCGGTTGACTCAAGGGGACATCGGGGACGCGGAAGGCCGGGCGTTGATGCTGGGCGTGTTCAAGGATGTACGACCGGGCGGTGCGGCCGGAGCCGTAGACGCCAAACTGGGAGGCATGTTGGCGGAGGTGATTGATCGAAGAATGTTTTCAGCCAACGTCGGCGAGATTTTTGTGATGCCAACACGGCGAAAGAATTTGGCAACCGAGATGGTTGTGTTAATCGGTTTGGGGAATTTCAGCGAGTTCACCTTGCAAAGCCTTCGCTCGAGTGTTCAAAACGCGACCAAGACTTTATTGAATTGCAACGTTGATGAGTTGGTGACGGTGCCGATGGGCGGCGGCTCGGGCTTGAAAATTCCAGAACTGACGGAAGCCATCATGGAGGGAGTGCAAGCGGCAATGCTTGACTCGCGTAGACGTTTGTCGCTACGCAGTTTGTGTATCACGACGAAATTCCCCAAGGACTATGAAGCGATTTGCGAAAGTATTTTTGACCTCGCAACGTCCGCAAAGTTTGACGATATGGAATTCGTTTTGGAACGTGAAATCCAGTCATCCGCCGAGCGAGGGAGAGACGGAGCGGCGGCTTCGGTTTTGACGACCGGACATCAGAGTGCCTACTTGATGGTACGAGAGAATTCGAGCAACACTTCTACGAATTCCAAGAAACATATTGTTGATTTTTCGATGCTTGGAACCGGGAAAAAGGCTACGGTGCTGAGCGGACGCGCGGAAGTGCTGAACGCCGAAGTCGATCGCTTGCTTGACAAAATAAACGCCGCCGCAAAACAAAACGACTTCTTCGATCACACGGTGGAACTTGGCAAAGCACTGGCTGAACTCTTGTTGCCGCACGATTTGCTGACGGCTTTGCAAGAGACGGAGCCGAACGCTTTAACGGTAATCAACGATCTTTGGGGCTCGCGGATTCCGTGGGAGTTGATGCAAGTCGGTCAATGGCGAGCGGGACTGGACGGCAATCTCTCGCGAAAGTATTCGACGTCGAATATCTCTGTCGCCAAATGGTTGCACGAGCGGAGAACGTCGCCGAAACTTGAGTTGTTGCTGGTAGTCAATCCTACCAGCGATCTGGACGGCGCTCAAAAAGAAGGCAAGGCACTCAAGGATGCATTGCAAAACATGACGGGAATTAACTTGACAGATATTTGGAATGAGAACGCAACCAAAGAGCGGCTGACGAAAGAGTTTGCATCTGGGAAATACGACTTGGTTCACTATGCAGGGCACGCCTATTTTGATGAGAGCAACCGTTCTGAAAGCGGCATTCTGTGTGCGGGTGAGAAAGTGCTTTCTGGTCGAGATCTGGCCACGCTTGATTCACTTCCATCGCTCGTGGTATTCAACGCTTGCGAATCCGCTCGCGTCCGTTCACGCGAGATTCCGACGCGCATGAAACGCACCCGAGGCAACGCAGGGAAGGAGTCGATGGATGTGCGAGAATTGGCTAGTCGCAATGTATCGTTTGCCGAAGCCTTCTTGCGTGGTGGCGTTGGAGCTTACATTGGAACCTACTGGCCCGTAGGCGATGCGGGTGCCGTCGTGTTTGCCGAGCAGCTTTATCAACGATTGCTTGTTGGTGCGTCAGTTGGAAAAGCCGTGGAAGCGGCCCGACAACAATTGTTCAATGCCAAAAATGCTGACTGGGTTAACTACATCCATTACGGTGATATCGACTTCGTGATTAAGACGGGCGATCGCGACACTTGATTTTTGGAACTATCGGCTGCTTTCAGGTAGTCGAATAGAAGTCCTTGTAGGTCGTACCGAACGGGGATCTCGCGAGATTTGACGCCTTTACCTACGAAAGGAAGGCAGTGAGCTGCGGTGTATATCAAAATTGAGATGATCGATTTATGCGAAGGCCGATATTCTTCGTGGAATCGGAATCCGCTGCCAACTTATAAGTCGCTACGCCGAGTACGACAATTCAAGAGTCGCCAACTCAAGAAATGCCCGTCGATGAGTTTTGTCCCAGATTTCTAGAGCGACTTTCGGATTGAATTTGCCGCACTCCCAAGCGAAGCCCGAGCTCCAGCGTTCCAAAATAAATCGTGCCGCATGCAATGCTTGTTCGTCTCGACCAAACTCCGATGCCCAAATATCGATTTGGTTCGGGTCCCAAGGCATGACGCCTCGTGCATTGCTCAACGTCGGAAATCGAAATGTGTGTTCCATGAAACCAAGATCGCTTTGTTTCTCTATTTTTGATACTCCCAATAATTAAATACACACGAATGGCCGATTCGGCACTTTGCTGTTGATCAAAGGATGAATCGGTAGAAGCCACTTCGAAAACAATTATAAGAGCATTTTCATAGCACGAAATTATTTGGCAGGCCAGCGAACAGCATCAGCCATATGTCTTTTGAAAGCTCGATTCCACAAGATTAAGCTTCCGTCGCACCAAGGAGGGGAAAAGGGATCACTTCGGGACGCAAGGCGCTACCCGATCAAGCTTGGGGGATACTCCGTCTCGTATCGGAAAGCAGGGGTGCAAGAATCGGGGAGAGCGAGCTCACGATTCTGTGCCCATGTCCGAATCGAGAACAAGACCTACGTCCAATTGAAGGAGTACTTCGAAAGCCTGGCTCCTCATCGATCGGCGGAGAATCTTGGAGCGGAGTTTCGAAGTCTCCCCTATGCGAGATATGCTCCCATCCGCCGCCAGCTCTTGATCCTCGCTCGGATGGTCAACAAACATCGAAAGCCGCACGGCTTTGAACCGATCCAGACTTCGATGCTTGGATTGCGACGAACACCGGTCAAGGTCTATGAGTCGGTCGAGACGGAAGTGGGGGTGACATTATGATGATGTACCAGGTCTTTTGGTCACTGATGTTGGCCGTCGCTTTTCTTCTGATCCCAGGACTTGCCGAGTATGTGGGGCTATTGTATGTCGCCCTTGTGTTTCGCAAGCATCTGTTCTAAATGGTTCAGTCGGGTGGTGAAAGCTAAGAGACCGCCTCAAGGAAGAATCCTTCCCACCGTCAATTCTGTCGCCGGTGCAGGCCAACTCGAATTGTCTAGCGCTTGCCAATGGGAAAATCCGTCAGATCGGATAACTCGATTTTGAGGGCGACTGCAAGCTTCACGATATTGACCAGCGAGATATTCCGTTTACCCTGCTCGACTGAATTGACATAGGTGCGATCCAAGCCAGCGTCAAACGCAAGAGTTTCCTGAGAAATTCCTCGTTCGAGGCGCAAGGAACGAAGTCTTGCACCAAATTGCTTTTGAATCTTTTCGGGACTTACCATGACGCCTAAGGTGTTGATTTTGCGTCACTGTGTCTGTAGACTATGAGTCACACTCTTTCGGATTCCCAGAAATTTACCTTAGTTGACGATAAGTCACGGCATTTCCCTGGCATGCCATAAGAGCAATACGTGCTTTTTGAGCCGCTTTGTGCTAGAAGCCCGTTCAGTGGTTGAGATGAATTTGAACTCCGCCACCTAAATTGCTGGATCGGGTAGACGCAACTTTATGACTCAAGTTGATACTTTTGTTTTAGCCACGCGGCATGAAATCGCATGATGAGATCAAGCCCCTTTTTCTTCGGACGCAACTATCAACTTGAGGCTGGAATTCAAGGTTCTTAGCCACAGGTTTTTGTAGTTGCACGTTTTCCAAAGAAGGAGTTTGGTAGTATGAAGACTTTTCGTTTTCTGTTTGTAGGGCTGTTGGTCAGTTTGTTTGGCGTCGACCGCGATGCCCATGCAGGGTTGATCATCGCAAGTGATCAGCTTTATCTTGATCGAGCGAACAATCATCCGTACGTTGGATTTGTTGAGGGAGATGGTAGTTTCTGGGGATCAGGCGTTTTGATTCATCAAAACTGGGTCCTGATGAGCGCACATCAAGGCACAAATGCATTCGGTTCACCGGTGCATCCGCCAATATATAATCAGTATGGCTTCGGTCTTGGATCAAATCAGATCAACAATCGAGGAGAAGTTCAATTGGCAGCTACGGAGTTGTTCATCCATCCTAGTTACCGAGGGATAGGACTCGGCGGATCGGGATACGATCTTGCTTTGATGTACTTCGAGAACCCGTTTCTTTCGGTGGCACCGGTAGGCCTTTATCAGGGTACCGTTGTGGGCGGAATTGATTCGGATATTGTCGGTTTTGGCAACGTGCAGATGGTGAACACGGCACAAGTCGACTTCACTGGAGATCGACGAGCAGGAAACAATGTAACAAGAGTATCAGGATCAAGCTTGCCGGAGTTTTTTCAGACAAATTTGAGGGACTCTTCATCATCAACTTTTCGACCCTTAGGAATGGGAGGTCGCCCTGGTGACTCCGGTGGTGGATTATTTATCAAAGTACCGCTTGTTGATGAACAAGGAAACTTAGTTCTTGACGGGAACGGCAATATTCAGATGGTTTCTAAGCTTGCGGGCATCGTGAGCGGGGGATCATCGAGTAACATTTTTGACACTCTCACTTCGTACTCTCGTCTTGATCGGGATTGGATTAACTCGACGATCTCGCTTCACTCTACGTCTGTACCAGAACCCGGATCTTTTGTTTTGCTTCTATTCGCAAGTTCATCACTTGTGCGAAGTCGTTGGAGACGAAACTAACCTTGCTGGAGAAGAAAGTTTCTAGCTTGGTGAAAAAGGACTTTTTCACCAAGCGTTTCCAACTCGATAGTAAGTTATGAACTTAGCCTCAATTTGGCACGAATGTCGCTTGAGCGAGTTTATCTTCAATGTCTATAAAGGTAGTCCGGGCTCCTTCCCTCGCACTACCAATTGCCCCGATACTTCCAATCGCCATCAACGCAACGAGCAACGCGTACTCGACCATCGTCGAACCGCGTTCGCTATTTGCTTTAGGTTTAATCGATTCCAGTCTCGGGCTTTCAACTGTTGTCATTGCGACATCGTTGACCAACTTTTCGGCGATCTTGATTTCCATAGCTGTTACTCTCCTGCTTGGCATTGCTTAGCCTAGGGATCGGCAAAATTCGTAGAAAACTCAAGCATGACGAACGTCTTTTTCAGGGGCGATGCTATTCATGAGTGATTTTGGGCGCTTATCAAAAACGGTCTGCAATCGCCGCACTTAATAGCCGCTTCGCTGCATCTCAAGGTTTAGGCGAAAGATTGGCTCAGTCATCGCGAAAATCGCTTGCTTGAAAAATGCCACGCGTGATAGTGCCGATTTGGCAACATCAGCGACGACGAATTATGAACCGAACAGACCACAAGAGAATATGGGCTACCAAGTAACGCAATTTTTATTTGTCTTTCGAAAGCTTTCCCGTGACGAAGATCAGCCGGGGAACCTCCGCAAGATGATTGTCGCCATGGCCGTCTCACTTGCATTGGTTTGGGGTTGGAATCGAATCTCTATCGATGGCAAATGCATTCGAGACTACGAAGAGCCATTGTTGCTTCAAGCGCTGTTCAACATTCGCGGGGACGCGAATCCGCCCAGTGAACTTGCAATCGTGAAAGTCGATGATCTCTCGTACCAAAAGCTCAACGTTTCCAATCGAAAACCATTTCCGAGAGCAATCCTTGCCGACGCGCTAAAGGAGATTCATAAGGACAAGCCAAAGGTTGTCGTACTCGACATGCACGCACCCTACGATATCGACGAAGAAGAGGGGACACAAAAAGCAATCGAGGCGCTGCGGCTAGGGCCAACGACCATTGCCCGTGCACCGGTATCGGATGATGCCTCATACGCTTCCGACCCGCGAATACAGGAGCTGCCGCGATGGAACTTCCGATGGTCGTCGACAACTACTTCGGAACTAGCTACTACATCCGACAGTCCCACCTTAAAGACTTGTCCGTAGACGAAGCGGTTCCGCTTCTAAAGCCGCTCGAAAAATATGTGAGACAGAATCTCGATGCACCAGACCAAAATGGACTCATCAATTTTTATGGCGATGCCGGCACAATTCGCTCGTACTCGCTCTGGCAATTATTCGCCGACGATCGCGTCATTCCGATGGGCTATTTCAAAGACAAAGTCGTGCTCTTAGGTTTTGCAAGCGAGTTGTCGATGCGGGGATTTAGCGACAAAGAGATTCTCGAAGTCACCGCGCCGGGAGGCTATATGTATGGCGTTGAAATTCATGCAACGATAGCTGGCAACCTTCTCGACGGTTCATGGATCAAACGCCTCAGTCCTCAATTGGAATCGCTGGTACTCTTTACGATCTTGTTTGCAATGATACTTGGAGTGTTCTACCTGCATCCACTCGATTCAATGATCCTCGTTGTCGGAATGTTTGCGATTTGGTTTCTGGCGACGTATGTGGCGTTTGTCCACTTCCGCTACTTTTTTCCAGGGATCTTTGTGAGCTTTGCTTCGATGGTCATCGTTTACGATATCGTCGTAACAACGATCGCGACGGCGTTGCAAAAAGAACTCAAGCAAGTCAAAGAAATGATTGGCCTAAAATCCTTGGCCACAAAACAGTCACCTGAATAACTCGATCGTTCGACGAAACCAACGTCGATTCAGCGAGCAAACTGTCTCGCCAGCTCGAAGCTCGTCTAATTTGTGGCCAGCTTTATTGAGAACGAATAAAAACCAGCCACGCATGGCGAGAACCGTTACCTTAACCAAGGAAGGGTTCTTCTCCGCAACCTGGACACGCGAGTCGTCGTTGCTGTTCAAGGTACGCTTCGTGCAACTCTTGATCCGACCTTCCTTGCTCGTTCGGTAGATAGCCGAAGAATTTGTCGCAGACGCGACAAGTGAGTCGGTTACCATAAACTCCAGTCGATTCGACCCATGAACCAAGTGGAGCTCCATCTTCGTCTCGATGATGCAACGTATGATTGCAGATCGCGACCTTGGAATCTATGGTGCCATCCGTAACGTGTACTTTAGCAAGACTCATCAATACACCTCCCACGCAAATGCGTCAGCGACGCGATGGTGAAAACCAACATAGAACCGATCAACACAACCGGCGAAGGTGGAGGGTCTCCAAATTCAACGGCGTTTGCGAAGTGTCGAAAGATGTATCGATTGAGAAAGATCGGGGGAGAATCGTCGAATACCACGCATCGATTTCTGGGATCAAGTTGCAGGAGAAAATAATGTTTGACTTAGGACAGAAGGTCTTTAGAATTTGGCTAGAAGAGGTGGCTAACTACCTACCCCGTAATGCCCCTCATGTGCCCTGTGAGGACTACCTGCCCCAGTCGTCCAGGGTTTTTTTATGACTTGCAGGGTCAGACCGCTGCTTCATGTAAAATTAGCTTCGGGAAGTCCAACGTCGAAGCTCGTCCACGTTCGGAGTTCTTTGCATCCCAAACGACTGCCAAAGTAGGTCGAATAGTGGAACGACGAAGTATCTCAATTGATCGTTCCAATTTTCGGAGTCGACGCGCTCGATCACAAAATCGGGAAAGATCAAGTGCGGTCGGTCGGCAGTCTTGGGAAGACCATACAACTGTGAGTCATGAGAGTGCGCTAGCCGATAGCGACGTATGTTTAGCAAAGAAAATAGTACCGCATAGGGTGGTAGCACGTCCGCTTTCTCAAAGAGCTCAATTGCAGAATTTGTTCCAGAAAAAACAAAATTTTCAATTGTCGTAGCGGGAAAACGGTGGTCGTTCGTATCAGCGCGAGGACGAAGGTGGTAACTATCAACGAACTCAATTGCTCCTTGTCTGAAGACTTGACTGTAGCCGAAGGCAGGGCCATCCAAATCGCTGCCTGTACATAACGCGACGTAACCATCCAGATTGAGTCGATCGTAGCCGGAGATACCATTGGGTCGCGAAATAAAAAATCCTCCGCTTGTGAACTTAAGCGGATCGAGCAACTGTTTACCCAGCATTGCCTCGTATGGAACTACATGTAAAACACAGCAATTGAGCGTTTCGAGTGGCCATGGAGTTTCTCCTGCTAAAATTTTGCCTAACCGTCCATCCCGAAAGCGACGAATTTTTTCAGGCATTGATTCCGAAGATGCGAAGGCGGCACGGAGTTCCTGGACATCCAAGGGTGATTTGCCGGCGCTCGTACGCGTGAAAAATCGGGGGCTGGCTTTAAAAACAACCATATGTGGTGCAGCCCAACTCTGTGGAACTCGAACTACTACCACTTGGCCTTTTGGAAAACCATCAATTGCTTTCAGCTGAACACCGGGTATTCGCGGGTCTAGTCCATCCCGGATGATCGATTCGAGTCTTCGAACCTCAATGTCACCATTAATGGCTTCTAGACCTGGAGCACGCTCCGGAATACCGGTCGGCTTTCCATCAATGTCTCGCAATTCCACGATACCGTAAACAATGTCTCCGCCCGATGCATTTGCGAAGGAAGAAACGTCTGCTAAGAACTCCTTCTTGTCTTCGTCGCGACCGCCCGGAAGCACCTCTTTGTATTCGAGCGTTTTGGATTCACGAACCGCATTCGCAACGAGACTGTCGATATTAACTTTTTCGATTTTGTCAAACGTGGAGTTTATCATTCAATCCGAAATACTCGCTGCAAGATTGGTTGCGAAACTTTATCTATTCTGTCCAGGGAAAGCGAAATATTTTCGGAGTGAGTTGCTGTTCTTTGTCCGTTACCCCTAGCAACCCGCTCTCCATTCCGACAAGAGCTTCAATTTCGTCTGATCGCCAAGGGAGCCGGGCAAGGATATGGTCACGGGCTTCGGGACCGGTTGAGAGCAATAGCTCGAATGAACGCGGTAAAAATTTGGGCTGCTCAACTGGCAGGCTATCATCCAGCGGCTCGCGCTTGCGCCAACCTCGTCTTGCAAGGTTCATCCAAAGACGTGTGGCAACATCCTCGTTGACCGCTCCGAGATCTTCGCAGCGTTTTAGCATAAGTGACACGGACGTCTTCCAACGACCCTTAAGTGCGAGGAAAGCATCGAGGCTCATGGAAACCAGCTCTTGCAAAAAAGTTTTCGACGGAAGTAGAAACGCACCGGCAAAGCGATTGGCTTGGCGTTCAATCGTTTTGAAGTTTTTTGGAGACGAAATTTGCTCCCTCTTCAAGTGGCGATGCAAGAAAAGATGCCCGATTTCATGAGCTAAATCGAAACGCGACCGAACCGCACATTCCTTATCCGTGGAGAGCACAACGATCGGACAAGCATCCTGGTCCGGCCAATAGGAAAAAGCATCTAGCTTGTCGGAATCGAGGAACTGCCTTGCAACGAGAATACCATTGTTCTCGGCAAGGGTTACCACACTAGAAAGTGGTCCGTCTCCAAGTCCCCAAGTTCGACGAACCTTCGTTGCAAATTCTTCGATATCGTCGTCGCTCAGCGATAGTACGTCATCGTGGGGCGCTATTTCAGGAACGTTGACGCGAGGGAGTTCCACGGATTCGGAAACGAAGTCGACGATTTCGACCAGCCATTCAAGCCGACGTTCTGCTCGAAGTCTCGCTCGTTGCAACGCTGAGGCAAAAGATCGGTAGAAAACTGGCGACGAGATATCTTTCATCTCAGTGCAGAAATACCAGCCCGGTAAATTCAATGCGTCGGCTAATTTCTGGAGCACGGTCGGCGATGGTTTCTGCTCGCCTCTTTCATATTGTGAAATGGCGCTTCGAGTCACATTCGCGAGGTCAGCAAGCGCCGCCCCGGTCAGCGAACGAGCTTCACGCGCCGCTCTTAACTGATCACCGCGAAAGCTTGGAGTGCCAGTACGCATCAGCTTGAACTCGCATTTTTTCGAATCTTGAGTTTGGGTTTTGCGACTTCTTCGATGGATTCGAGCGGAGCCGAATCGCTGGCAGGCCGACCACAATAGAATGAAAGGTCGATGCAATCTGCATGATAGCCATCGAGGTCGGCGAGTGGAAACCGAATCGTCATGAAGGCTGGCGCTTCAGCGTAAATATCGGCATGGTGCAGCAAGACCGCGTAAATATGCGGAGCATCGCTTGACAAAGTCGTTGTCATTTCCTGGGCAAAGGGGGAAATAAAAGCTGCTGCTGGGCATAGTCGCGTTTGTAAGCCGCTGGGCGTAGTGATGTGCTTGAATCCGGCGATGATGATTGAGTAATCCGAATTCTTCCGCAGTTGATGACGACATGGTTCCAGAAACCTGACGATTCCGTCGTCGTTTCGATCCCACAGGCAGTTGCGGCATTCCGAAGCTGCGTTTCAACATGCGCCCGTCGCGTCATAGGCATCAGGTTGTACCGCTCGTCCGGTCCCAAGATTTGGTCGTCGACGGCACGTTTGGCTGCGAGATAGGCATCGAAGATACCGCTTCCAAGTTTGGTCAAAAATTCGGTAGGGACATCGCTCTTAAAAATATCGCCGTAATCCATCACAAAACCTTCCAGTGAAAATCCAACTAACGTCAAAGATGATCGATTTTGTAAAGTTATCGACGGATGCCGATTTGTACAACTGGCAAACGGTCTAATTCCCGTTTTTTTTGCTTGCAAAAAAATCTGGATTGGATCGCAGAGTAGTGACCCCAAAGTTCCGTAGGATGGAAAAAACGCGAAACTGCGTATTTAAAACGGCTGCCATATCGTCAAACGCCGCTCTGAATTTAGGCGTTTCGTCGAGGATACGGCCCTAGGAATTTATCGCCGTTGAAATGGATCATGTGATCTGGGAAGTCGGCAATCCAAACTTCGGACTCCCAGACTATCTCGGATGCGTATTTCTTGAATGCGGCGAAGTCCATAAACGCGGTGACGTAGACTCGCCCGGCAGCACAATTCTTTAACGAGGATTCAAGCTCGGCGTGACGCTTGGGCGACACAGGGCCATGAGTCGTCACTGCTTCGATCAAGAACAACCAGTTTCGCCCTTCATCGTATAGAACCACATCTGGAAGCTTGTCATGATTTAGCTCCGGTATGCCAAGTTGCTTAAGTCGCTTCCTGTCAATGACCAGCCGTTTTTCTGCTGTGTCTCCGAGGTACAGAACATAGGAACCGGGAGCGAAACGAGACGAGAAATCTTCCACGATCAATCGTTGAAGCTCATTGTGAATGCCGGGGGACAACTCGACCTTGCTTCCGTCGGGAAGGGTCACTGGAACCTTAATCAACTGTCTCGCTCGTTGGTAGCTTGCAGACAGAGTTCCGTGATTCTTAATAAATTGCTCGCAAGCCGAAGCGAAGTCTTTTTTTCCGAAACGCCTGAGAACATCTGCCGCTGCTTCAGTGAGCTGGTAAACGGTGTCTCCGCTATTGGTCGGACGAGCAGGATCATCCGGATTGCGATCGATGAGCCTTGCCTGTTCGAATTGGTGAACAGATTGTCTGCGAATGGTTTCCCGGCTGTTCGCCGCATAATCTTTTCCGTAGTGTTCACGCATCCAAGCCATCATGTCCCAAATCCGAAGCAATGGTCTGGACACCTTCGACCAGCGATCGTTCTCTCGAATCGCGGCAAGCGACAAAAGCGTCAAGCATGATCGATCGTTTTGTTGCTGCTTGGGTAAGCCAAGCGCTTTGAGAATCTCAAGTGCATCGTCCTGCTTGCTCATCGGCAATCCTCGATTAGCCGTGCCAACAATCGTTTAGGCAATCCGAGGTATTTCCCGACGACCGACTCGATTTCTTCAGGATTCCGCGATTCCATTTGCATGACTTGTTCACCGATCTCGCAGAGCGTTTCAACCTCTGGAACAGGCATCACCCGCATTTCCGTTGCGTTGACTTGAGTATTCCCGCTGATCGCTCGGAAGTACCGGTCGACAAACGCAGTATTGAAGAAAGCAGCCAAGCCATATACTTCGGGAACTCTCAACTCGACGTCTTTGCGATAAACATAATTGACGTGATTCTCAAGCCCCACCCATTCTGAGTACGAATCCGCTGGCCGGTAAATTCCCGCGATCAACCGTCTCCGCTCTTCCTTCGAGGTAAACCGCTTGAGCAAAACGTAGTTCTTCGATGGCAAAAGGAGTTTCTTGGATCGTTCGCTTTGGAGGATATGCCCTGGTTTACCGTTCTTTGGCGGGAACTGAGTGATAAACGGTCTTACATTGTGCATCCAAAGTAGAGGCGCCGTCTCAGATGATCGCTCATTTCTAAGAAACTCCGTCGCACGAAAAGTAACCACGGGACCGGTCGAGACTTCGTATCCCAATTCCCGAAATCGATGCGGCAACGAATCCATAGCGTCGACAATATCGTTCTCGAAGGAATCGGAGGCGACACGGATGATTCGATCATTGCTGCTTTGGTCGACAATTTTATCATAAGGAAGGGTTTGAAGTGATACGTCGGTCAAGTCTCTGCCCGAGCTGCTCGACAATGCAACCGGTGCTGGCTTGCCACCTTTCTGAGCGTGGATAATGACGTTCTCTTGTAACACTGAATCGCTTTTAAAGGCTTCCGTTCTCGATTCGAAGACATGTACTTTGCGAAGAGCCATTCGATCGAAAAACCATTTCCGAAATCGTTTGAAGTACGGACCATTGAAGTAACTTCGCGGGGTGATCGCCACAAGCTCTCCTTGTGGGAGCAAAAAATCGGTGGCCAGTGCCATGAAGAGTGCGTAGATGTTCGGCTGACCATGAACGACATGCGACATGACTTGAGCGTGCGCCGAATCCTTTCTCAATTTGAAGTAGGGTGGATTCAAGATCGCCCAATGGAATGATGGCTCTGGTCCGACCGAGAAGAGGTCTTTCTGGGTGTTTGCTAAAATGAAGTCGCCCGATTGCACTTCATAAGTCATTTGCCTCTCAAGTTCACCCAATGCTTCCTGACACTCGTTCATTGTCGCTTTCAGTATCGGAAGCAGCTTCGGGTCGTTCTCCCAGAGTTCGACATGCAGCTTGCCCTGAGAGTTGCTTTTTGCGAAAGCTTGGCAAACCGCCGCAGATAGAACCCCAACTCCGGCACCGGCATCCAGAACTCGAATATCGCCAGAACCAGAAGCAAGCTCAGAAAACATCCCTGCCATGAACTCAGCAATGACGGTTGGCGTTCCAAAATGCCCTTGCCGTTTACGCTCGGTAGGAGTCGTCAGCCCATCAAAAATCGCTTGCTGTTGAGCAGCAAACTCAGTTAATTCCGTTGCCGTTGCGTCCAAATACCTTCCCTTCCGTGTGACAAAAAGGTTTTTGCCGTGAAAATCGTCCTCCAATCTAATTATCTACCATCAATTGCTGGCCTTAGCAATTACTGGCCGATTCTCGCCCCCGGAAGTTCATCGCTCCGCCCAACGTGCAACCTGTTCGCAAAAGCCAATAGGACTTTCGAACGAAGAAGAAGGCGGGCTGTAAAATTGCTCGTTTGGGGAACCTCGACGATTTTGCTTGACTTAAGGAAGGGAAAACGGCGGTTCCGTCAGCGTGTGGTAGTACGGATTGATAGGTGCGTTGGTAAATTTTGGGTGGTGAGAAGTAAGGAGCCTAATTGGTAATTGGGTGGTGCGGCTCGTAGCACCAGTTTTAGCCAGTGTATTTTCAACCCGCTGGCCACAGGTCTCCACGCTCGCCCGGAACCATGTTAATCACTTTTCGGGCATGTCAGACGCCCAGTTTACCGACTGGATAGCGGTATTCAATTCCCGAATCTTCTTGGAAAGGTCATCGGCTTGTTTTTCAAGGCCTGGAACTTTCACGACAGCCTTCCACTTGATTTCGCTGTTGCTGTAGTAAGCGTTATCCTTTCGTGCGCTAGCGGCTGCTTCTTTTAGCAGCGTATGTTGAGCTACCAGCCGGTCACGTTCGGCGATCGCCTCCATTATCGATCGACCATCAGAAAGTTTCACACTCAAGTTCGCTCGATTGATCTTACAAATGAGCTGTTCGTGTTCTTGGAGCAAACGGAAGGAATCTTCCAGCAATGCCTGTGGATCTTCGTGTGGCTCTTCTCCTTCTTGAACCAAGCAGTTCCCTTTCATGCGTTCCCGCATGGAATCGAGTTTTTTCTTCATATCTGCCCGAAGAATCAGGGCTTCTGCAAGTTTCACAGCAAAAATCTTTCGATACAATCCGATAAACCAAGTTGCGAGAGTACGTCTGGAGTACCGCCGACTTGAAAAGGTTCGCCAAACTGGAAACATCCCGACAATTTCTATCCGGTCGCTTTCCTTTTCAACATGCCATTTGCAACGAACTCGCCGATGGATTTTCCGGTTGCGAGTCCGGCGGTGTTGTCGAAAGTAAAATGGATTCCGCCGTAGATTCGGCTGATTCCAGCTTCGTGGGCTGCTTGGTCAAAGCTGGTGAATTCTCTCGTGGTGATCAAGGAATCGGCAAGTGGTCGCTGAGCTAGTCCGGTGTGTCCGTCGGCAGTTGATATAAAAACGTAGTTGTCGCCGAATAGTTTTGTTAAGACGGCCGCGGCGGCTCCGCTGAAAGTGCTGTGGCCGGATGTATATGTTGGGAATGGGGGAGTCTTCAATAGGGGAAGCCAATTCGTATCGGCTACTGTTGCAACATTCCCGTCTGAATCGGCATCACGGATGGCGTCGACGGGACGCCAAAGATCGTAATAGTACTTAGCATCCCAGCTTGCGATTCCAGCGTCGGCCACGGCAAGATTTACTAAGGCAAGCGTGCGGGCGCTTTCGATGAGCGATAGATTTTCTCGGTGAATGACGTCGGTTGCGATCCGGTTCCAGTGGCCGGGCGGAGTTGCTGTACCGCCTCCATCGGCCCAGAATAGAGCAATCTCGGTTTGCTCGGTAGTTCGCTCGGTACTGTTTAGCCCACCAAGCCGCATGACTTGATCGACAGCATTCGCGTATTCGATGCTCGCCAGAGTCGGCGGCGATGACGGGCGAAAAGCATTGCCTAATGGAATAGCGAATGGCTTCACTTTTTGCCAGTTTGAAAGCAACGGCGGTAAGTAGTCAGGAAAAGTTCGGTTCCAATGGCCGGGTTCGTTTCCGGGAACGTAGGTAGAGGCGCTGGTAGAACCATCGTTCGCTCTAGCGGCTAGGATTGCATCGCCGACTTGTCGTCCGAGAATTAAACCCTTTGCTCTCGCTGCATCATCCGCAATCGATGAAATTGACTCGGCAAGCGTTGCGTCCCAAATGGCGATTTCGTCGGCATCGGAATAGAGAGCTGATGCAACTCGATAGGCAGCGGATGCTGCGGCAGCAACGGGTGAGGCATCTATTTGGATCGGCTGAAAAAATGCGTAGGCATCGTATTGTCCACTCGTTGCGTTGACCGCATCGAACATCGCGGCATGAATCATCGCTAGATTCTTTGCAACACGAGGCGGTTGAGAAGGAACAATTCGACCTTGATATGGATCGTTCGAAAGCGCCGTCCAGTCTCGAATGACGTTCAAGGCGGCGGCATTCCAATCGGTGATGACATCGCCTTTGTCAACTGAGAGCACAAAATTTTCCGTCCGACCTAGATCGTCCCTTGCCGTGACTTGAAGTTGTTCAGAGCCAGCGGTCATTGGAACATCGATCGAAAAGCGTCCGTCCGCTCCGGAACGAGCTCGTATAGCCGGTCGATTTGCGTCGGCAAAGCTCGAAATGGTTACAGGAATATTTGCGAACGTCTGTCCAACGATGGTAAGTGACGTTCCTAGGACAACCCCATTGGCGTTGGCGTCTGAGTTCGGTGCGACACCACCAACAATACTCAACGGAGAGCGGTTTCGATTGAGAGTATTTATGACGACCAAAACGTCGATCGGTGAAACGAACCCATCGCCGTTGACGTCGCAAAACGGGTCGCCGGGCTTTCGAAGCACGCCTAACACAGATCGCGAGCCACTTCGCTGAAGATCATTGATAACGACAAGTGCATCTAACGTGGAAATCTCGTTGTCGCCGAACACGAGCTTTTGTCGCCTTTGCTGCCGCGGCGCCGCAACATTGCCCAAGATCGGCGGACGAATAAACTTGTCGCGGTATTCAACTTTAAAAATCGCCCGGCGAATGCAGTGGGCTTTCGACGGACTTGCGGCCTTCATGCTTTGGCAATGTCCATCGTCCGGTGATTTAAAATTCGTCGCGAAAGAATAGCCGGCGGTCGAGATTTACGTCATTCAAAGGATGGGTGGCCCCACGTTTCCATGCAACTCAGATCAGAGGTCGAAATCCCTACATTCACAATTCGGCCCAAAATGCGACCACAATTCGGCTCGTAACAGTTGAATCCCGAATCCTGAGTGTGTCACCGGCGCAACCGTACTGAAAGAAGAAGCCATAGGCATTACGGTTTCTTCCTGTTAACGCTACTGTCAATCTGTCGAATCTGAAACGAAATACCTTTCAACTCGAAATCGCTCTGCCTGAGCAAACTAGCCCAAGCGTTTGACGCAATTTATCAACAGAATCAACAAAACGGTGTCGGACACGAATGGCACTGTTGGTTGTTATGTAAGGACTTACGGTCATACTGCGAGTCCTATCTCGGCGTGGCATTCGCGTCGTGGTTTGGACATCAACGCGATCACTTTCGGTCGCCGTTTGTTCACGCGCGGCTCTACGCGATCCGGCCGGTTTCCAACTCGCTCGCTGCTTGAGGCTTCTTGTCCGAGTTGAGCTAACTCGACAGTTACGCCGATCACGGCGCATAGCAACCAATTCGTACCCAATAACTGCATGGTCGTGGTGAAGCTCATGCTTCGTGGGTCGCGACCACTACTGGCGCACGATTGAAGCACCGAACGTAGAAGCGCTGTTGTTCGTTCGTCATTTGCCATTCACTTGCAAAACGTCACAATTGCTTTAGGATGTGTATCTCGTTCGTTTCCATCCGACGGTTCGCTCGATGAGCGCCTCTATGCAAGATCCCGATTCCGTCGACACTTCCGACAAGATTACCTACACCTACAATCGCCAAGGACAACCAACGACCAAGACCGATCAAAACGGCTCGGTACACAGTTATTCGTACGATAAACTCGGCCGTCAGACGGCAGATTCAGTAACGACCCTGGGCGATGACGTAGACAATGCGATTCTGCGGATCACGCCAGGTTGTCCATGTTCAACGTCGTCGATCACAATTTTTCGAACTCTCCCAGCGGCATCGAGTTTAGCGTTTGACCCATCAGCGTCGTTGCGAGTGATCGTAGTTGATTGAGGTGGCGTCGATGTGCGGTGGGTTGGAAGTGCTTCTCGTCGTTGCGTTGCTATCGACGGTTGAAATACGGAAAAGGAAAAGGTGTCCGACACGAATGGCACGACTTCAAAGAATTCATTCGTGTCTACAACCCGACGCATGTCCGGACGAGCCCCTACTATCCGCAAAGCATTGGCAAGGTTGAACGATGGCATGGATCGTTGAAACAAGAATGCATCCGAGCAACCTGCCCCTCGACGAAGGAAGAAGCCGATAAGCGAGTGCACCGTCATGTAATTCATTACAACACGGTGCGCTTGCACTCGGCGAAAGGCTACATCACGCCAGCTGATTGCTTCGCTGGACTGAGCAAAGTCATCGGCGAGGAACGCGATCGCAAAATTGAAAAAACTCAACAACGATGCCAACCCGAGCGGCCCAAAGTATTTGGTGGCTGGGTGTTGGGTTTGTTCTAAAGCGTGTCGCTGTACGGAAAATATCGACCCGTCGATCTAGAGGATGCTATTGAAGGTTGCTTGGAATCGCGAGATTTGCTTTGTGGGAAAAACAAATTCTGTTTGACATGGCAGCTAATATGGGTACCATACCCAGCTCAAGAGGGGACTGAATGCTTGACAGAGTCATGTAGGAGCCTGCTGACTTAACAACATGACTGATTGGTTCTTTTTTGCCTTAGTTCGCGATTTTTTATTCATCGCAGCCTTTGTGACCCAGTCAGACAGTCGCCCGCCGAGTTTTCTCGCTCAGGCTTCGAGCTTTTCAGCGATCATGCTTCTAAATTAGCTTTTTAGGTGTCGGCTGCGCAGAGCTCTCGCCATCAATCGCGTCATCTGCTTGATGTTGGCTGTTGTACAACTCATGTATTGGTGAATGCGAACTTTCTCACGGCCCCAGTACCGAGCAAATCGCCCGCCATAGTGATTCATTATTTCGTTCAGCTTTCGTTCGATCGCGGGATGCTCTCGTCGTATCGATGCATACTCCTGGGTCTTGGCCCGTTCGCGCGCGATCGTATTCTGACTGGTATTGATTCTTGCTTACCGAACGACCAAACGCGCCACTCTTCGGTTTCAAAACACACCGAGCCACGAGCAGACAACCATCGCACTGCAAACGCCTGAAGCGAAAGATTATCCCATTTCTGCGAGAATCGAAATCGATCCAAGCGATACCGCCAATTCTGATCCATAAGCATGATTCAACCCTCCCGCTTGGGACTAGAAACCGATATCATTTTAACAATTCCATCCATGTGCGTGCTGGAAATGGTTTGAAGACAAGTGGGTGAGACTCCCACCTGAGTAGCTCTTAGCCAGAGGCTCAGTATCGAGTGTTGCAGCTTGCTTGGTAACAAGCCGGTTGAAGCGTACACAGAAAGGTAGCGAGGGTGAAAGGTATCGACTGACTGTCGAACCCTGATCGGTATTGAGCTCCGAAAACTTTGTTCCTATCGGATCCTGCCTAAGGTGTGTGGATACCTGAAGGCAAACTCAATCAATGCGTCATGGCGAGTGTTGATTGAAGGCCCGGAGTCGAAGGCCCGCTCGCGTTATCCATTATGTCTTTAAGGCAACCAGCGAGATCCCAACTGTTCTTGTACGGCGTGAAGACCAATTACGACGTCGCGAGTATGTATCACCAATCTGAAAAAGGGAGGTTTGCAAACGACGTTGGGAAGTCCGAAGGCTGCATATTACCAGTGAAGCCGGGTAACTCTGGTGGAGGGAAGGCGGCCGAGCGATGGTCGTCAGTCAGGGAAGCACTATCCGGACTCAGTGCCGGTACCTTAGTGACAACGGTCCTAGCTGACAGAACGATTCAACCTTGGTTGGGTCGGGATAGCCATCGTGGGGAGCCGGATGCGTTAACGGCGCACGTCCGGTTCTGGGAGGGGGCGACGCTCAATTGACAACGGATAAAATATTGTGACACCATCGGGAAACCAGATGGCAAACAGGGAAAACAAACCTTATCCTAAGGGTCGAAAGAGCTCGCTCTACTCACGCGCTGTTAAGTCAGCAGGCTCTGTAGGGCCTTGGTTAAGGGTAAAGCTAAACTTTGGAGGACGGGTTTGAACGTCGCGCGCAAAATTTACGAACTGTTTTTGCTAGAACGCCCGAAGCGTCGGGGCCAAAGATTTGGCGGTGTGTTTTCCCAACTGTATTAGGGGATACTTGCAATTGCTGGGAGATTTTTGTGTTTGGTAATGGAGTTCCATTTGATCCGCGACTTACTTCGATCGCGATAGCGACCGCGAGTCGCTTTTTGATATCATCAAGTTCTCCGTGGCTCAAAAGGTCCAAGATGAGTCCATTTGCTTGGTCGGTTGATCGGGCGTCGACGATCGCCAAAGCAAGTAGCTCGATGGCATCTGTTAGTATTGGAGGTTTCTGTGCCATTCGACTTGTCTGCCCTGTTTGCTACAATATGGTATAGAATTGGTAAATTGGTTGATGAGCATATTGATTAATCGATATCGTGGTGTTATGTTACCGGAGTGCATTTAAGAGTGCAAGACGGTATAATAGTCTTCGTCTTTCTTTAGACCTCATCTTTCTTTAGACCAAGGTGTTCTATGGCAGACAAAATAAAACGGAATAGACAACCTACGGGAGTCGAAAACGAAGGGCAATGGACGCGTGATATAGTCGTAAGACTTATGTCGGAGCAAAAGTTTGCGTTGCGCTCGCGGTCTATATCCGCGGACTACGATTGGCATCAGAGCGAAATGGAATTCTGTTATTTGCAAGTAATTGAGTCCATTGTTGAGATGGTGGCAAGGCTTTCGACTCAGAATGAGTTTGAAACAATGGTGACTTGTATTCTGAAAAGGTTCGGAGAGTTGATTAGCGTGCTTGAAGGACAGGCGCCAGATGTTGTTCAGAACAGAGTCGAGCTACTTCATGGGCGCGTAAAAAGGCTTGCGGCAGACGTGATTGCCGACTTGCAACCACGCATTGCTCTGTCCGAAGACGGTGAGCCGCAAGTTGAGTCGCAAAATAATGACATGCTTGACATTCGGGGCTCGAAGGTCGGAATGATTTATGGACCGGTTGGTCACGTTGAACAGGTTGACGACGGAAGTCCAAAGCTCGTGATTTATTCCCCAAGGTGGAAAGAAATTCAAGAGCGTATCAATGATGCGATTGTGAATCGCCGAGGATTCGTCGGACCTGGTTGCAGATCATATTCTGCAGGCAACCTGGAAGTATTGGATAACTTGCTCGATGGAATGACTCAGGGTGAGTTAAGCTATTCTTCGAATCAAACGGTTACGCCATAGCGTTTCCAACGTGTTTTAGTCCACGCAATACGGTCAGCGGCGGAGCGTAAAACCAAGGGTCGTGTGGTGTCAACGTCAAGCACGCGCTTCCAATTCGAGTCGGTGGAAGCGAGGTACGATCGAGCTAGGAAATACGTCGCTTCATCCTTGCAATTCATTTCGTTAGTCAGCGGTCCACACGCCGAATAAAAATCATCAAATCCTTCTCGTTCCTGCGCGCTGCAATCGTCGTACATCAGCCCCGCAAGCATCCGAACCGTGTCTTGTGATGCGGTTTCGTCATACCAATCCATTAAATGCTCAGTTTGATATAAATACAGTGTATTCGGGGCTGTGCGATAAACGCGATCGCTCTTGCCACAGTTGACGACGATCTTTTTTACCAATTGACCAAAGACAATCTGTAGTCCTTCGCGGCGTGAATGACGTAGGAGTACGAGCAGGAGCTGTCTCAGCGTTTCGGTAGCAGGTTCCCCTTTCGAACCTAGAGGCCCATTGCTTTTATGTACGGCATTTCTTTGAGTCAACGTTGAAACGACCTGGCATGCACGTTGGTACCGTTCCTTTTCATTGAGACCAGGCCAATCATCGAGCAGAAGTCGGGATAATTGGGAATCGCGATCCGTAAACGTAGTACTTTGTGACGCTTTACTCATTTGCACCACTCCAAGTTAGAAAACGAGTCATCAATGCTTCCTGCAAGAAGCGGAGGACTGGCGGGGGAATGCAACCGGGTTACGCGGAACCGGTTCAAGTGGTGCGGTTAAGTCTATTGTAGTGAACGAAAGATACGCGAAACAAGTATTTTGTGATCTTTTTCGTGACGTGGTACAAAGTTGTCCAATAATATGGAACTGTTGCTGAGCAGCAACCTCGCTTGAATAAGGCATGCGGGCCGCACCGAGAACCACTACCCGCATAAGAAACGGATTGACTCTTAGGTTTTTCTAAGGTTTTATCATGCGAAGCCTGCTTTCAGCAGTTCCACAAATAAAAACGTCCCTCTTGCACTATGATCCGCACCACAGGAAGGGGGACGTCCGCCGCGCTTTCGCGCACTGCATCAAACATCGCATACGCCAAGATGCGATCGTGTTACTCGTCGAGAAACGCGTCTGTCTGTTAGACACTTTGGATTCCTGGATTCATGTTGTTGACGACTTGAATGTCAGCGAGATGATTTAGACAATCCTATATCTGAGTCAGAGGAGATGTCAACTCATTTCGGTGCCCAAAAATGACGAAACATAAGAAACTTGCGACGATCGACGCTATTCGATGCCTGCTCCTCGAAAAATATTTGCCCGGCGATTGTTTGAGCGAGGCGAAGATTGAAGTTGACTTGGCGGAAACATACGCACTCGAGGTTTCGAGAAGCCCTATACGATTGGCGTTGAATGCCTTAGAATCCGAACGATTGCTTGTTATAAAGCCGCAGCAAGGCACGATTGTTCGCTACATCACGCCGGATGAAGTGGCTGAAATTCATAGTGCACGACTGGCTAACGAACTGTGGTGCGTGGGAAAGTTAGCTAAGGCGATTGCTTCGGGTGAAGTCGTCGACTTTACTTTGGTCGATTCGATATTGGCTGACATGAAGGCGATTGCGATCAAGCGAAAGCGCAGCGACGAAGATAGGTCGATATTCAAAATGTCGACTCCGGTCAGGGATTGAGCAACTTTTCCGGTTTGGCTGGTTTGGTGGTTGCTAGATTGATGGCCGGGGTGATTGCGATTCTGGGTTGCTTGAT
>JAWXCK010000108.1:0-9941 GCA_034408855.1 Pirellulaceae bacterium | reverse complement strand
GAGTTACGAAGATTAGCTTGGGGGTTCCAGTGATGGCTGATGCTGTGTGCGTAGTAAGTAAGGTAAGGATGCAACGGAAGGCGACAAGCTTGTCGCCTTTGAGGCCTCCGTCCGTGGTTGATTCGCGTGTACTTTGCCGCGTTCAGCTATCAGCTCATTGGAACCGCATCGATGACTATAGAGTAGAGGCGCAATGCAAATGAAACCGACCGACCAAACGAGCGACAAGCCAGAGGGCACAGCCAGAGCACCGCTTTCAGTGATGAATGCGATAGCGGCAATAGTCGACTTCTATTGGAACGACGAGTTTCAGCATTACGCCTCCATGAGCAAGGAAGAGAGAAAAGGCAAGCGGCATATCTTCCAAGAGTTCAACGTGGTCAGGCGTTGGCTCTCTAGGGGGAATGCTGCATTTTACAAAAACAGGAAGCATTGACTTCTTAATCAGACCTAGGCACGTAGTGCAATCAAAAACTCTTTAGCATCGCGAATTCACCAAGAATTTCGTTGGTCAAAGCCGTAAACACTTTTGTAAACATAAGAACATGACAAATAAGTCGAAGACTGTGAGCGTGCGCCTAGCGATCGATCTGATCGACCTTGTTGAAGAACGTGCCGCGATTGATGGATTGAGTTCAGGTATCTGGCTTCGAAAGTTGGTTGAGAACGAAATCTTTCGTCCGTTCAACGCAGCACATTTCGAGCAGTTGATTGGTCGCCTTAATGCAAATCAAGCCAAATCCCTTTACTACGTACTTACCCAAGTCGGCAGCATGGATTCCGAAACTGCCGCCGAACTTGTTCGTTCAAAACTGCTTGGAGATTAAGTGATGGTTGCCACTGCAAAGATGTTCAAGTTTTCAGCCAAAGACAACGGACGAGTCGCCGAGGTCGCAAGCTACTACGTCGATTCAACGAACGAACGCTACTATACCGAGTCGGGCGAAGCGCCGGGTGAGTGGTTTGGAGCTGGAGCCGCTGCACTTGGTCTCGATGGGGTGGTCACAAAAAAGCAACTCTACAATCTACTTCGTGGCAAGTCCGCCGATGGCAAGAAGCGGCTGGTAAGAACGGCTAAACGAAAAGAACGCGATTCGAAACTAGGCGATGGAACAAATCCTTCGCAATCTAGCGATCAAGAAAGAAGTAAGAAACAGAACAAAACTCCCACCGAACATATGCCCGGATTCGACATAACGTTTAGCGCACCAAAATCTGTTTCCTCGCTTTGGGCTGTTTTTTCGCCCAAGATGAGGGAAGTGATTGAGGCATGTCATGAAGAAGCGGTGAAAGAGACGTTGCGCCTTTTTCAAGAGCAAGTCCAACTGATTCGGCGTGGAAAAGGAGGCATGAAGGAGGAACACGGTGAACTTGTCATTGCACTATTCGCCCACTGTACATCTCGCAATAACAACGATCCAAACCTGCACCATCATGCTGTGATCCCCAACATGGCGATAAATAGTGAAGGCGGCGTTTTCAAGGTCAATAGCCGCATGGTGCTCAAGTGGGCGCGAACACTCGGACCACTCTACCGCAACACCCTTCTCGTCAAATTGACAGAGCGACTCCAAGTCGAAGCGTATCAGCCGATCGTCAATGAAAAGGCTGTGGGTTGGTTTGACCTTGTTGGCATGCCCACCAAGTTAACCAAGTTATGGTCGTCCCGCACGAAAGAAATCCTCAATGAGGTCGAGCTCTCCGGTAGCCATGCCTCGGATGTTGCCGCTCAAAAGGCAGCGAACTTAAGGACCCGAATGCCTAAAGGCGAACTCACGAATCGGACAGTACTTTTTGAGAAATGGGATAAAGAAGCCAAACAACTTGGTATCACGGCAGATCTGATGGCTGCAACGACGGGCCGCAATATCAAAGTCAACGTACCGGAACGAGTCGCGATTGCCATTGAAAGCTCCGTTTCTGAAATCACCGCCCACGATTCCGCTTTCGAACGACATACACTGATTCGAGCCGTATCCGAAAAGCTTCAAGACGTTCCCATTTCCGGCGACAAGGTTATCTCCGTCGTCGACCACTGCCTTCAGCAATCAAAGGAACTTGTACGGATCGACCGAAAGCACGGACCCGATATCTACACCACAAAGTCGATGTGGGAGATGGAGGCGCAAGTAATCAAGATGACCGATGATTTGGTGGCCAAGCCGGGTCTCAAGTTAAAAGACTGGCAAGTTCAATACGCGATTGCTTCCAATCCAATGCTGACGGACGAACAAAAAAAAGCGGTTTGTCATGTACTCCAGTCGGAAAGTTCGATTGCTTGCATCACCGGCGTTGCGGGCTCCGGAAAATCTACCACGTTACGTGCCATTGTTGACGCCTATAAAGAGGACGGGAAAAAGGTCGTCGGAATTGCGTTAGCTGGTATTGCCGCAGAAAATCTTGAGAAAAAGACCGACGCTGAATCTCGCACCATCGAGAGTTTTCTTTATCACACCGAGAAATCGATCTCCGATCGTGCCATCGACGGACTGAAGCATCATGCTGAAATGATTGCGCGGACTGCGGTCGGGAAAAGCACCTGGTCGAAATCCACCGGCTTTTCGATCGACAAAAACACGGTCGTCATGGTCGACGAAGCGGCAACGATGGATACAGAGCGAGGCAAAAGGGTACTCAAACAAGTCGTCGATGCAGGCGCGACAATCGTTTTCGTCGGAGATCTTTCTCAACTTCCACCAATCAACGCTGGAACGCCTTTCACAACGATGATTGAGAAAGCGGGTTCAACCCATCTGGCTGAAAACTTTCGCATGCGAAACGATCCACTTGGACTCCAAGCAGCCCAACATATTCGCGACGGTGAGATCCAAGAAGCTCTGGCCATCTATGCGAAAAAAGGCGATCTCAAAATATCCGGAAATCGAAACGACGCTGCAAAACATTTGGTCAAAGATTGGGCGTCTGATGGCGGAATCAAGCGTCCAGAAGACGCAATGATACTGGTGCAAACAAGAGAGGAAGCTCGTCAAATCAACCGCATGTGCCAATCGGCACGATTATTAGAATCCGCGATATCGAATATCTCCGTCCGCGTTGGAGACCAAGAGTTACATGTCAATGACCGTGTCATGTTTCAAAAACCGATGCGTCATCTTGGAATTGAGAATGGAAACAGCGGAACGGTAATCGGAATCACGGAGCGAGGTGAAGTTCGCATTCAGCTCGATAAAGAGATCTCAAAGCAACAGAAGAAGCGAGGGATCACGCAGGAGCCAATATTCAATGCTTCCAAGTTGACGTCCGACGACATTAAGCTCGCCTATGCTGCCACGACTCACAAGCTGCAAGGGATCGACGTCGAAAAAGCCTACGTCCTTGCGGGCGGTTCGATGACTAACCAGCAACAAACGTATACGGCGCTGAGCCGATCGACTGCGAAAACCAAGCTCTATATCGATCGCGATCATGCGGGGCCAATGCTTTCCGAGATATTGAAAGCGATGGAGAAATCACTCGAAAAGCCGATGGCCCATGATCTTGAAGAATCTCAGCGCATTTCTCGTCGTGACCGCGACTAATCATTAAGTAGGTAACCGATGACGATAGATGAAAAAATATTCGAGTTTATCCTGAAGGTCGCAGACATCTTTTTGCGCCTTTCGACCGTATTTATTGTTGCGTTTTATTCGATTTGCATCGGAATTGCCTCCGCACCGTTCCTTATCAAAACAGTCCCTCGAATTCCAAGATTCGTATTCGAAACGGGAGCATTCATTGTCGGGATTCTGATCGAAATACCGTTTGCAATTTGGTCGGTACTAGTTTGGGCTGTTACTCATCCACTCGAAGTTTTCCTTTCCGTTGTTGCAAGCTTTGTGCTGCCGGTCGTTTTTAAGGTTCTTATCCGGTGCATCCAAGTGTTTTCGGGCGACCAATATGGACTACCCGACGAGCCCCAAAAAATCCTTCGAGGATCGAGACTAAAAGCTTCCAATTCCGTCAAACAGCGACTGGATCGAAATCAAGGCGCACGCAAGACTCATTCGCACCCACCGCGAAATGTTTATCGTGGCAGTCGATTGCGAAACAAAAACAATGTGCCTCAATTCCCGAACGCCTCATCGACGCAAAATGCGATCTGGACATCGCTGAATCCTATGAGTTGGTTCACACACGTCCGAACTTTGTTCTCAACGATTCCAAAATCGAATGTAGCACCTTCGCGGAAAAGTCGTCGGTCTAAGCGATCTATTTGAAGCGAGCTTATCGCAAACAGAAAGATGAAACAGCCGTGCCATCAGTCCGAGATATTGCCCGAGTTTTGTACCTTTTTGCACTCATGACTTTGTTTTCGGCCATGGTGATCGGTTTCTCGTTCGCGGGAGGCATCGCTATTGCTCGACAGATCAAGACTTTTATTTGGACCTTACCAACCACTTTGTATAACTTGCCCGGAAACGCATGGGCAATTGGTTGCAACATCGGGAAGGGATTGTATTGGTCGATCAATCACCCACTTGAACTTATTGTTTCTTTGGCGATCTGTTACGTCTTGTTCGCGATTGTGCTCGGCTCAGATGAACAAACCGAGGAACGAGTTGTGCATCGTGGCACAAGAATCAAATCCGGTAACGATGTCAGAAACTCGCTTCGTAATCGCAAACCCCGACATCCTTCGCCAAAAACATCTCAACCTAATATACGTCGCGGTAGTCGACTTTCACTGCCAAACTATTGCAAAACGAAGCCCGAAATTCTATCTCAAAGGAGCATGCTATGGACGATTCTCAATCCGGTGAACTGGTTTTCTCGTGGGGACAATTCGAGCTACATGAAAGCGACACCGAAGGGCACTTCCTTGCGATCGGGACGACCGGGTCGGGGAAGACGATCATTCTTCGGCTCCTGATGCAGGATGCTCTTTCACTGGTAGGAAAGGGACTTGGCTACCGAGGTCTCGTATACGATGCAAAACAAGATGTCTATCCGATACTGGCAGGCTATTGTGAAATCGACCGAATCAAATCTCTCAATCCCTTTGACGCGAGAGGTTATGCGTGGTGGATGTCCAAGGATGTTCGCGTATCAGCCGTGGCAATGGAGGTTGCCTTTACCTTGATTCCTGAAGTTTCAGAGAGCTCTGCCTTTTTTCGAAATTCTGCCCGTCATATAGCTTGGGGCATTATGTGTTCCTACATGCTTAGCGGACTCGATTGGACTTTCGCAGACATGCTTCGATCGTTTCGAAGTATGTCGACATGCCGACGCGTCTTGCTTCGGCATCCGCAAACGCGGCACGTTGTCCGAATGTACTTTGGCGAAAAGAAACTACTCAACGACATTCGAGCTACCTTAGCGGCAACGCTCATGGTTTATGAACCTATCGCCGGATCTTGGGAAAAGGCGCATCGCGACGGCAAGAAGCTTTCATTGCTCGACTGTATGGATTCGGAAGAGATCGTGATCTTGGGCAATTCTGAAATGAGTCGCGCTCCGATTGACAGCATCAATCGTTGCATATTTAAGCGATGGACTGAACTTATTCTCGCTCAACCAGACGGAACAACCAAGCGATTCTGGACGTTCATCGACGAACTTAGTGAGGCTGGACCACTGCCAAGTATCGTGCCATTGTTAAAAAAGTCGCGATCGCATGGCGGACGTGTGGCCGTCGCAAGTCAAAGCATTGCTGGACTCCAAGATTCCAAAATGTATGGTGAGTGGGTAACGAAAGATCTATTGGCAGTACTATCTAATCGATTTGTTGGCCGATTGGAATGTCCCATAACGGCGGAGTACCTTTCGCAATACATCGGCGATCAGGAAATCGAGCAGACATCGACTTCCAGCACATTTTCGTCGAGTCAGAATTCTCGTTCCGTCAATCGTAGTCGCGCAACTCAACGTACCGTATTGCCCTCAGAGTATATGGCGATCCCCGCATGCGGTTTGGAAAACGGACTCGCTGGGCTATTCAAGATCCGTTCAACAGACGCATGTTTCGATACGATCGAACCCAGTCTTTTATTCGACGAACTGTTACTCCCTAAAGCGGACGACGTGCCAGACTTTGTTCCTCGTGATGACTTAGACCAATTCGTTCATGACTGGACAAAAGACGAGAAAGAGCGCTTCGCTCCAAAAATTGAGAAATCAATGTTTGAGAAGCTTTCGGAGATGCTCAAACCAAAACCAAAACCGAACCCTGATATTCCTGATTTTAATCCGTAGTACATCAAAGGATCTCGTCGTATGTCTATTCACCCCACTGCCTCCAGGGATATTCCAAAGCTTCTTACGATTCGAGAGCTAGCCGGAATACTTAAAGTTAGCCCTCGATCAATATGGCGGCTTGTTTCGTCCGGAAAGATCATGGAACCGCTTCGTGTAGGAGGCTCAATTCGATGGCGCGAAGACGCGATTCGTGATTGGATCGATAGCGGATGCGAAGAGATTCCTGAGAAACCGCGTTAGTCGATCCGAAAAAATTTCTTCAAAACCAGGTGATCGATCGCGGCGATCCGCATACGATCCATAGTTAAGCCGTTACCACCTTCCTAATTTCCTTTTCGTTATAAGCCTTCTATTTTTCCAAACGGATACCGAACCAATGGCATCGATCTACAAACGAAAGCAAGACCGACACAAGAAGCGGACTTGCTGGTTTATCGGTTATAAGGACCACGCGGGACGTCAACGCACTAAGAAAGGGTTTACCGATCGGACGGAGACAGAACGGCTGGCGGTAAAGCTCGAAGAGAATGCCAAGCTCATACGACAAGGGCTAAAGGAACCCGATGAGGAAGAGCGTTTGGAAGCAAAAAAAGTAACCATTGATAAGATGGTACTCAAATTCAAAGCGTATCTTGAGCAGCGTGATGTCAGCCCAAAGCAAATCTCGGAAACCGTTTCGCGACTTAATAAATTGATTGCGGGTGCGAAGATTCAGACTATTGCAGCAATCAATGCTGATAGGGTTCAAGTATTTCTAAAAGAACTTCGTGACGGAGGACTTAGTAAACAAACCAGCAACCACTATCTTCGAACGATTCAGCAGTTCGCACTTTGGCTCGTCCGAACGAGAAAGCTCCCTTTGAATCCGCTTATCGAAGTCCGGAAACTCAACACGCAAACCGATCGCCGACACGATCGCCGTCCGCTTGGTGAGGAAGAGTTTAGCCGACTTATTGCGGCTGCCGAAGCTGGTATCCCGATTGAGTCGATCTCGGGGACCGATCGAGCAATCATGTACGTGCTGGCTGCGTGGACGGGATATCGCAAATCGGAACTTGGGAGTCTTACGCCCGCATCGTTGCAACTCGATGCCAATCCACCAACGGCGACAATTGAAGCCTCCTATAGCAAGCGACGCAGGATGGATACTCAGGTCTTGCATCCTGAGTTGGCAAGACGGCTAAAGTTGTGGTTGGCTGACCGAAAGCCCGCTATGAACGAGATTCTTTTTCCCGTTTCCGGCAAAATTCCGGGTGGCGTTGAGCGTAAGACATCCAAGATGATGCGACTTGACTTGGAGGCCGCTCGAAACCAATGGATCGACGAAGTCAAAACGGCGGAAGAAAAAGCAGACCGAGAGCGAACCGATTTTCTTAAGTACGAGGACAGCCGTGGCAAGTTTGCTGACTTTCACGCCAACCGTCATACGTTCATTACCAACTTGAGCCGAGCCAAGGTTTCACCCAAAGTTGCCCAAGAGCTTGCCCGTCATTCTGACATACGGCTAACCTTAGGGATCTACACCCACACTGATCTGACTGAAAAGCAGAACGCCGTCGACGCTTTGCCAAAGCCTTGGGAGTATATTGGGAGTAAACTGGAGACTTCTAATGGCGTTCTCTGTCCCCAAACGTCACAGCCGGTCGAAACGTCTTCTGCAAAAGCATCGGTCATTGAGTCGTCGGAACTCCTTGCCGATTCAGGAGTTGTCGCAACGTGTCGCGAAGAGTCGCTAGAAAAATCAAATACACCCATCTGGGTTCGAACCAGAAACCTTCGGTTCCGTAGACCGATGCTCTATCCAATTGAGCTATGGGTGCGTGTCATTTCACCCATGTTTTATAGACTTTTGGGGAGTGTAGAGCTAGGGGGTTGCGATATTTCCCCTTGATGCATGCTGGGCTTGCCCGCACTTCAATGCTTAGACTTCATAGGTTCGCGAGGCGACGCTGAGATGGTGGTCAAAATTGGGCTTGGGAGGCGTTGATGAGGTGCCGGCAAGCAATCGATCGATGCGCTGTTCAAGGGCTTGCTCGAAGTCTTCACTTGTGCCGCCCGACCTAAGTGTTGCCTGAAATTCGGCATGACAATGACTGCACATTACCATCCTACCAATCTGGTCTACAGGTATATCTAGGTTCCGACCACAAGTTGGACAACTCCGTGTAAATCGAGTCGAAGAACGCATCGCTTTCTCTCCTTTGCCCCAAAACTACAGACGGTTAATCCTGTACGCGAACGATTTTCAATCTTCACTAAGTCTCTTAAGGGTACTTTAAAATAAAGTTTCTATTTTAGTGAAACACCATCTTACGGTGCTTCATGGGGCGTTGTCAATCTGCAAGGGGTAATTAGTTACCGCTTTTTAATTATCGCTGGTTTCGGGAATTAGACGGGGGTTTTGTCGGTTCTCCTTGAAAAAAGCTATTCTTGGATCTCAATATCTGACGAAATCGAACACTCCGAAACAAATTCTTAGCCTCGTGCTAGCGCGTCAGACTGTTTTACAAAATCGTCACCATCCCATTGAGCGTCTGCCGTAATCATCTTTTTCTTGGCTTCGGCTTGTTTCGCCGCTCTAGCTTCGGCTTGTCTGGCCACCAAATCGGTGTGGGTTGTAAAAAACTGAAGGGTATGCCCCTTGAAATCGTCGAGTTTTTCGAACCTGTGCTTTTCCATAAAAGCTAAAAGCTCATCGCACATCGGCTTCACGATCCGATACCCTTCCTTCATGACCCCGGTGCATACTTGAACCGTATCGGAACCGAGCAAAATAAATTGGGCCGCATCATCGCCGGACTCGATCCCACCCATTCCGCTCAACGTTCTGTCGGGAAACTCCTGGCGAATGACCTGTGCGATCTCCATGCACATTCGAAGGGCGATTGGCTTCACTGCTTGGCAGGAATAGCCGCCGGGTGTTGTATAACCTTCGACGGATGGTTCAGGACGAAGAGTATCCAAGTTCACGCCAATGACACTTCGAATCGTATTGATCGCAGAGATACCGTCGCAGCCTGCCGCAAGACTCGCACGCGTTGGAGCTTCGATATGCGTCACATTCGGAGTCATCTTGGCCCAGACGGGGATCTTTGCAGCTTCCATGACCCAACCACATACTTCTGACAAGATTACCGGATCCTGTCCCATAGCGGCACCCATTTTTCGTTCAGGCAAACCATGCGGGCATGAAAAGTTGAGTTCAAAGGCATCCACGCCAACATCTTGGCATCGACCGATCAACTCGTGCCATGCATCGCGATTGTATTCCTCCATGATCGACGCTATCAATATCTGCGTTGGATACTTATCCTTGAGCTCTTTAAACTCGTCGATCCAGATACTGAGTTCGCGATCGCTGATCAATTCAATATTTTCCCAGCCATAAATCTCGCCCGAAGTTCGACTTCGCAATCGCGCGTAGCGTGGCTGCACATTGATGACTTTCGATGCATCCAAACTGACCGTTTTGCAAATTACGGCCCCCCATCCTTCATCGAAGGCTTTACCGATCACGTTGGCGTTGGTGCCAGGTGGTCCCGAAGCGATGACGAAAGGATTAGGTAACTGAAGTCCATTCACGGTCGTTTCAAGCGTTGGCATCATGTCCTCGTCAAAAAAATCTTAGAGTTCGCGATATTACAATAAAGGCTCTTCCGCAGAATCTGTGGGGCAAAATTGACTATTTATCGTTACGAATAGAAAACCGAAGTTTCAACGGACACCCGTTTCGCATTGGATTTTTG
>JAWXCK010000107.1:0-9496 GCA_034408855.1 Pirellulaceae bacterium | reverse complement strand
GGCGGGCGTGTTCTTGTTCATCACTTCGGCGGCGGTATAGCCCAGCATCCGCTCGGCACCGACGTTGAAGATTTGAATAACACCCTTCTCGTCCGTGGCGATGCTGGAGAAGTTGGCGCTGTTGAAAATTGCGTCTTGTAAGGTGCCCGTTTTGAGCAACGCGTCTTCTGCGTCCTTGCTCACAGTATCATGGGTGCTGATCAATTCATTGCCTCCGAGTCCATTCATTTTCGCGGTATCGCCGATATGCATGCGTTTAGCTTCAGCACAATGGAACGCACACCGAGCAGCTGGTTTGACGAATCAGGAAAGGGTCGTCACGGAGATGCAGAGCCGTCCATCGCTATAAAATCCCTCTGCGCTTTCAGCACCTGTGTCAGCTTGACGGCTTTGCACACCAACACCGATCGCAGTCTCAAGAGCAAGCACTTACGGCGATCCCATAAGAACTTACGGTGAAATTCCGAGGTTGGTGTGCAAAGCCCAGTTTGACAGGCAGTTGCGGTTTATACAAGGAGGACGCTCACAAATAGATTAAATAGATGAAGGTGACAGGTCCAAATGGCACTCGAAACTCGGCAACCTGTTCAGAGCGTTCGGCTTTTTTAATTCGCGCGAGGTTTGACTTTGAGCTTCCTAACTAAGAAAACACAAGTCGAGTCGGAACGCTCACGGAAGGGCCGCCGAATGTCACCCTGCACGGCCCCTTTTTCATTTGCTGCTGCAAATCTCTTCTTTTTCGCGGCACTCGTTTCCCTGAGCATTCGGAACGACAAGATGGCTATCAAACTTTTTTTTGGCTGGGGTCCGCGACTGGGCAACAGCGACAGGCTGGCCGAGCCGCGTACCGAGGAATGGATCGACGCGCCCGAGCTCACCCCGCGCCACCCCATGATACGTATTCGCCCACTGCCGGGCGAAATCTTCGGATTCGCCCGCCGCCGTCAAGGAGGCGACGTATTCAACCAAGGGGACGATCCGCCGGACCAGCGGGCGGCCCCGGACGCGGCCAAGGATCTCAGCCATGCCTTGGATATCGAGCGCGGCCGGACCGGTTATGTTCAGCGTGTCGCCCGCGTGCCCGCCCTCAAGCAGGAGCTGGGCTGTCCCCTCGGCCAAATTGATAAATTCGAAGCATTCGGTTTGACAGCAGTTCCGGCCCATCGTGTTGCGCCGCCGCTGATCGCCGACTGTTTTGCAAATCTCGAATGTAAGGTGGCCGACTCGCATCTCGTGAACAAATACCGGCGTCAGATGGGTTTCGGCGATCATCGCGGGCGGCGACAGCGTGCTGTTCGGTGATGCGTGGGGTGCGATCGAGTACCAAGGTCCGGGTGTTTTCATTCCGTCATCCCGTCATGTTCCGGGTTCCGTTTTCGATTTCGTCGCCAATACGTTTGGTCCTCATCGTGATTTCGTTGGTTGTGCTCATTTGTACACCGGATTCTCGCCGCGCCACAGCCGATGCGCGCCTAGACGTTCGGCCAGCAAAATTGCTTTGCCGTGCAGATGTTCTGGGCCATGAGTTTTGTCCCATTCCAATCGCTCTTCGTAATGCAGGATTCTCAGTCCAGCGTTCTTTAGCAAAGCCCAATTGGCCAACTGGTTCGGCTGGAAATATGTTTCCACGGCATCTGCGGTTTCACTGACAGGCGCGTCTTGAAATTTTTGCGGACATTCCGCACAACCAGGGTCATCCACCGTGTGGACTTCGACGTATAGAACGCCGTGATGGTTGAGTCCGGCCAGCATCCGTCCCCAAACTTTTCGTGCGTCTGATTCTGGCAAATGATCGAGAACTGTCGTGGCGACGATTAGATCAATTCCCTCGATTGGAAATTCGATACCGCGAACATCGGTTTGATGCGTTTTTATATTTTTCGCGAGCCCGCTTTTATCGGCTTGCTGTTCGATTCGCGTTAGTCCAGTCGCTGACAAATCAAAGCAATGAACATGGTATCCCGCCGCAGCCATTGCCATCGAGTCCCGTCCTGCGCCTGCTCCGAGATCAAACGCGATGCCTTGATGGCTGGTTTGATTTAGAAACGCCGCTAACGGAGAGGAAGGGCGATTGCCATACGCCGGTTCAGTCCGGCTGTAGGCCGCGTCGAATAATTGTTGATCGTTCATATTTGTTTTTCCGAGTCCGACTTGCCCCGTCTTGCAGATTGGCTGGGTTCCACTAGAGCAAATGGTGCGCCCTGCAGATTGTCACGACCTTCTGAACAAACATGCGCGAGTACTCGCCACTTTCTGTATCCCTGGGACTGGATTTCCAGCTTGGCCGCTGTGGAGATCGATGAAGGCCACGTGAATCCGTCGGAACTGAGAAGTTTCGAGAATGACCGACGGCGTATGGTACAAAAACTCCGACGAAGGTTCGATGTGAGGATTTTCAAGCCGAACGCGGGTTTGGATTTACGAATCTCGGTCGGTAAACATTCGCCGAAGGTGTGGGCGGATTGTTCCGAGTGTCTCGCTGGGTTGTGTGAGGTTTTTGTGACCCAACGGCGAAATTGATGGCGAAGTATGTCTTTGGGCGGGATCGGTTAGGAACTGTCGGCAAGGACATTAAGTGTTGGACCTCGCAGTTCATGGAGCCGATCGACAGATAGGTTCCATGGCAAGAAGTTCTTATAGTCAGTAGGAGCTTTTCCGTCGTTGGCGGCGCATGCGTCGAAGTACCAACTTAACCAGGTGCGAGGATTGATTTTCCAGAGCACTAAGGTTGCAAAGATGGAGAACATCATCATGGCTAGGCGACCGGACCACTGTGAACCGCTGCCATAGTAGTTTTTGCGTCCGACGGCCGGGCCACGAATCAGTCTTTCGCCGTAGTTGTTGTCCAGTGGAATGATGGAATCGTCGACGAACAACGTGAGACCGGTCCAGTGTTCGTTTAAGCTCATCAGGACTTTCGGGCATGCGTAGTGGAGCGTGGTGAGGCTCAGCTCGGCGTCGCGATCGGTCGCCATCGCTTCCACTTGCTTACGCAGCTTGGCATCCGCAGCGGCGAACTCAGGCGAGCCGGGCGGTTGCTTAAGCCGCGCACGGTTGAGTTGATACAACTCGCGAATACGACCGAGCCACTTCAGTGCCCAGGACTTTTGCGACGGGTAACCTTTACCTACCCGCACAAAATCGCGACGCCCATGCGCCCAGCAGAAGGCCAACACCAGCGTGCCGTTCTTGACTTGTTGCATTGCTTTGTAGCCGCTGTCGCGATCGACGCTCAGCACACCTTCGGCGTTTTTGGCGAAGTGCGATTACGGTACGTAGATTGGCGTCAACAGCGGCTCGATTCGCTTTAGTCCATCAGCGATCGTGCCCGGTGCTAAGTGGAATCCTAACAAACGTAACTGCTCGATCGTCCGTTGCGTGGGTCGTTGTAAGTGAAATTTTTCTATCAGTAGATGAACCCAGATGCTCGTGCCATAGATGCTCTTGGGAAGCAACTTCGGTGGCAACGCTGCGGTCAGCGTTCTGGCTGGACCTTCACAGCTACATGTTCGGCGATAACGCTTGCGTTTGACAATTCGGCGATAGACGACCGTCTCGATTTCAATCTGCTCATGGTCATCCCCACAGCCGATGCTCTCCAATGACAAGCCGCAACACGGACAAAGCTTTTCTTGCTCAGCCACACCCACCACTTCCTCGCGGACTGGCAGTTGCGAGTAATCTCTCCGCATGGGGAGCTGGCTTGCCTAGTTGTTGGCCACGTCGATTCTTCGGCGCGACCGGAGCTTGAGGATCATTCAACTGGTTCGATCGAGCCGTGGACGATTGTTTCTCTCGATCGATTACGTTGCGTTCTTGTATCGCATCGCGAAGACACTCGTTGGCGTCAACCGGCCTGCCCGTAGTAACAGTCATTGCTTTCTTGGTCGTATCTGGAACAATCTAAAGACTGCGCCGAATGCTTTAAGCCGTGATGAATGTTTACTTCTTTTGCCTGCTTCACAACCCCTCGTAGGAGTCCTCCTCCATGTATCAACGATTAATTTTCTGTAGTAGTTTGTTCTCGATGCTGTCGATGCTCGCTTCCGCGACGTTGGCTGCGGCGCCGGATCGGCCGAATATATTGTTCATCTTCGCCGATGACTGCGGTATCGATAGCTTTGGCTGCTATGGATCAGATCGCGTGAAAGGCCTCACGCCAAACATTGACAAGCTTGCTCAATCGGGGGTAAAGTTCGAGCGAGGTTTCGCGACGCCACTTTGTGGTCCATCGCGGTGCACTATCATGACTGGTCGGTACGGCTTTCGAACGGGTGGATTGACCAATCAGACGGCAGGCAATCCGTCTTATAAGAATGAACCGGCGCTTGCCAAGATATTAAAGCAATCTGGATACGCAACCGGTATGGCTGGCAAGTGGCGACAGATGTCCGATTCGCCCGGCGAATGGGGCTTCGATGAATTCATCACCGATCCAACCGCGAGCGGTTGGTTTTGGAAGGGCAACTACATCCAAAACGGCAAGGACATCAAACTCGACAAAGAAATCTATTACCCAGATGTGGCATCCGATTTCGCGGTAGATTTTATTCGCCGTAACCGAGAAAAGCCGTTTTACTTTTATCTGTCGGAGCATCTGATTCATGGTCCCATCTTGCGAACTCCAGATTCGAAATCGGACGCGGAACCGAACCAACTCTACGAAGACAATATCCAATATCTCGATAAAACGGTCGGCAAGATGGTCGCGGAACTCGACAAGTTGGGACTTCGCGAAAAGACTTTGATTCTCTTTTCGGCGGACAATGGAACATCCAAGGTCGGCTACCAACCAGAACACGATGCGAAACAAACCACCGGCAAAATCGGTGGTCGAGCGGTTCACGGACAGAAGGGACAACTTTTGGAAGGTGGCACACGCGTTCCCTTGATTGGCAATTGGAAAGGCACACTCAGTCCAGGTGGCGTTCGATCCGATCTGATTGATTTTAGCGACCTGCTCCCCACCTTCGCAGACCTTGCACGCGCCAAGTTACCAGAGGGAGTCACATTCGATGGTAGAAGTTTCGCACCTCAATTGCGAGGCGAAAAAGGGAATCCGCGTGAATGGATTTTTGTTCAACTTGGCACCGGTTGGTTTGTCCGCGACGACCGATGGAAGTTAAACGAAGGCGGCGAACTGTTTTCGATGAAGGAAGCTCCGTTTGTAGAATCACTCGTCCCGAAAGGTTCATCAGATACCGACTCTCAAGCTGCTCGAAAACGATTGCAAGCAGCCATGGATAGCTTAAATCCAGCCGGCGGTAAGACTGTTCCAGAGGACGCTGCGAAAACAAACGACAAAGCCATGAAAAAGTCTAAGAAAAAAGCCAAACAAGCTACCAGCAACTAAGCGAACTCAGGGAGAACAGAACCGGGCAGGTGACTTTAATGTTAAAGTAACCTGTCGCTCAAAATACACGGTCACTTGGGCGGAAATCGGTGACCTTAAGCAACACAAAAGTCTACGTCGCCGCTTCTGGGCAGCAACGTAACTTTTGTGACGCCAGCTTGAAGGAGTCGAGAGGCTTACTTCTTCCCGCTTTCACAGTGTTTGATACACTCACGACATGCTTCCGCACATGCTTTGCAGGCTGGATCATGATCTGCGTGTTTTTCGCACTCTGCCAAACACTTGCGACAAGCATCTGCGCACTTACCCATGATTGCGGGTGTGCATGTACCAGACTCGCAATGGCGGGCGCACGTGACGCACTCGCGATTACAAGCGACGCAAGCGCGCAGACAGGCTAATCGCGATGGATCTTTAGCCATGGCGACAGCGCAGGCATCAATGCATTCCAGACACGCATCAGCGCACGTCCAGCACGCCTTGTCCGAATTCTTGTCACCCTTGCCACCTGGAACCTGCGCTAGGCCAACGGCAGCGATGGCGAACAATCCGAACAAGCTCAACAAAACATTTCGACGTATCATCGATTTACTCCCTCAAAACAATCTCAAAAATCTCAATGCTTGGCAAACAATTCGCCAAGCTAGGTAACGTGAAAGCAAAGGGCGTTCCAGGAACGCTCGCAGTTGGCAACTTGCCGAGCCAGGGAGCTAATATCCAAAACTTTGGTGTCAAGAAACTCCTGATACCATGCCTCAAGGCCTATCGACGGGGATTCCTATTAAATTCACGCTGGTCGTTCAAGTTCCGTACTGGACGCTCGCCCCGCAAACGAATGATTTGAATCGAGTGGCAACTGCTTCTAATTCGCGCCAATGTCCCATTTTATAATCTCTCGTTAGAGTCGAACTTACCTGCTGCAAGCTCAAGACAGCTCATGATTTGGACCGACATCGGAAATTTCTCGCAAACAATTCAAGCAAGTCCAAATGCATAAGCAAATTCTGGCACACATCATGCTTAGGGCACTTCCAGGACTGGAAGATAAATTGGATTGGTGGCACCGTCGAATTCTGGCTCCTCACATAGAGGGCAATTCGTAACGGTGACTGGGCCGCTGATCAAGGTTTAAACGGAATTCCAAATAATGAGCACATGGCAAATTACCGTGGCAATCTTTTTGTGGCGATTGGCGGGAACAGGTGGCAATGAAATTGCAGAACTGAGACAAAGCGATGAAAACCCGATTGGGGGATCGATTGTTTGGTTGTCGGCCACGTTCGTAAGTACGCTATTTGATCAGCCAGTTTCCGGAGTAGAAGAAGTAGAGTGCGAAATTCTCGGGACAAAAATTACTGGACTTTCCCGATGCACTGGCAGCTTGGTCTCAAGTATCGAAGGTGCCCAAGCGAATGCGGATATACGCTGTGTTTTGAAAGGACTTATTGAATCCGAAAACATAGGAACGAATGGTCCGGCGAAAATCGATTCCACCACATCGACGTCCTTTGCGGCAATCAAGATCGTGAGATTCGATGGAGTTCGATTTACTACTTGGCCCGTGGAATTGGATGTCGCAACATCGTTGGAAATAACCAATGTCGATACTCATCTTAAAGGAATTAAGGGGGTGGTCGTTAAACGTATAGCCTCCGCTCGAGCTGAAGCCACAAAGGAGGAGGCCCGAGCCATCACAGAGGAACTAACTAAGAAACGTCTCGCCGAAAAAATTGATTGCGAGTTTGAGCGTCAACTATCACAGGTCAATCGAACAATTAATCTGTTGCAGGCGTCGTTGGTTCACACAAGAAATCGCGAAATCCGAATTGTGACGAGACGCGTTGAGCAGAACCTAGAAGTGGGAATCGTCTTGGCGACTACCAATCTGAATTGCCGTTGATTGTGAAGTATTCATCGGCCAGCTTCCATAAATTTTAGGAAAATGACAATAGTAATCCTTGTGCGTCACAGATTCCGACGCCAGAAGCAATATGTCAAAGCTAAAACGTAAAGGTGCTATCCCACATGCGGTGAACGAATATCGACCTGACGAAATTCCGCGTCAGCGATAGAACTTCCAAATGGAGTGACAATCCGCAGGGTGACAACTTTCATTTTCCCGCTGAGTAGACATCAACAAGGGAATTAATTATGCTTTACGCTCCGTCCAAATGATCTCAGCTCGTGTAGCGATCGATGGCTATGCGTTTCATTCACCCCTACCTCGAGGACTCTCCATGCATCTAACAACGTTGCCGATTGCAGTTTCCCGAAAAAACTGGGCACTTTACATTCTGCTTGTTATTGCTTGCGTTCATCCGAAGTTCGCTAGCGCGGCGACTAGTAAACCGAATGTATTGATCATTTACGCCGATGATTTAGGATGGGCAGAAACAGGTGCTCAGGGTTGTAAGGATATTCCGACGCCAAATATTGATTCGATTGCAAAGAACGGCGTCCGATGTACTCAAGGTTACGTTGCGGCAACCTACTGCAGTCCATCGCGGGCCGGGTTGATGACGGGGCGTTATCCAACGCGATTCGGGCACGAATTCAATTCCATTGCACGCCATGCTGGATTATCTCTCCAGGAGACGACGTTGGCTAACCGGCTGAAGACACTTGGCTATGCGTCTATTTGTATCGGCAAGTGGCATTTGGGGGGCGATGTCTCTCAGGACTATTATCCCACCAAAAGAGGCTTTGACGAATTCTTTGGAACTGTGAACAACACGCCCTTCTTCCATCCGCTCAAGTTTATTGATTCGCGTAAATCGCTCGATATCCAGCCGATTTCTGATGCCAGCTTTTATACGACCGATGAGTATGGCGATCGCGCGGTCGATTGGCTCAGTCAACAGAAAGGCAATCCTTGGTTCGTCTACTTACCGTTTAATGCCCAACATGCACCGCTGGAAGCACCGAAAAAGTATCTCGATCGATTTCCGAATATCCAGGACGAGAAGCGGAAAATTTTTGCGGCGATGATGTCAAGCATGGACGATGCCGTCGGACGAGTATTCGCCAAGATTCGCGAAATGGGCCAATTTGACAATACGATCGTTTACTTTGTTGGCGACAATGGCGGACCAACCGCATCGACGACGTCAAACAATCTTCCGCTGCGCGGCTTTAAGATGACGACTTTCGAAGGAGGGCCGCGGGTACCGTTCTTTGTTCAATGGAAAGACCAGCTTCCAAGCGATATCGTTTACGATTATCCGGTTCAAAATTTGGATATTCTGCCAACATGCATTGCTGCCGCAGGCGGCACCGTTCAACCGGATTGGAAACTCGACGGCGTCAATCTAACGCCGTACTTGAAGGGTGAAAATAAAGCGCGACCGCATACCACGCTTTACTGGCGTTATGGCGAGCAATGGGCGGTTCGACATGAAGACATGAAGCTCGTAGTAAGCAAAGGTGGCAGTGGCAAGCCTGAACTTTACAACATCGCCAAGGATATTGGCGAGTCGACCGATCTCGCCGCTGCCGAACCGTCGACCGTTGCAAAACTACAAAAGCTCTACCATGCTTGGAGCGCCGAACAAGCCGCCCCCAGCTTTCCAGAAAACGAACAGGGACAGCCCAAGGCTGGAAAAAAGAACAAGAAAAAAGCGGCAGCAAAGTAGAATGATTCTGCTCATTCTAAGATCGACTAAGTTTTTGCTGTCGCCAATGGCTGCTGGAACACTTTTGACTGGCGTGGTTTGAAGGTAGAATCATTAATTATGAAGTTTATCTTGATCACTCTCGTTCTCGTGCTAGCTCCACTAAATACGGTCCGCGCAGCCGACGCACCGAAGGTTTCGGATTTCAAATCGAGATTGCAAACGACGTTAAACCGACATTTGAGTCAATTGGTCAACAATGATGGATCGGTCGCATCGATGAAAGGCAAAACAGCTGCTGGCGAAGAAGCACTAAGCTTTTATTTGATGTTCGAGGCGACTGGTGATCAGAAGTTCCGCGATGCAGCGATCGGTCTAGCGGACGAAGTCTTGAAGAAAATGCGGGCTACAAAATTCGGCGTGCTACCGATTAAAGAAAAGGCTCTTCCGCAGAATCTGTGGGGCAAAATTAACTATTTATCGTTACGAATAGAAAACCGAAGTTTCAACGGACACCCGTTTCGCATTGGAT
>JAWXCK010000106.1:0-32008 GCA_034408855.1 Pirellulaceae bacterium | reverse complement strand
TGGTGGTGGCGGCGGCGGATACAACCGACGCTAGTCACGGCTCGAAGATTGATTCATCAATAATTTACGGCAAGCGAATTTCGCTTGCCGTTTTTTGTGTTTCAAGCGAAAGACGTTTTTTTGTAACTGTTCACGCTTGGGTAGCGGTACTAAGGTGCAGAATTTTTTTCTGGGTCGCGCCATGCTTCAGGCTTGAAATGCTTTCCATACATCCCGTAGTCATGGAAGGCGATCCATTTGGCAATTCGGTATGCCCACGAGCGTTCGGGAATTTCGTTGCCCGGTACATACTGCGAGCGTCGGGGCTGAATCGCGGCAAGTTCTGCCAGCGCGGTTTGTCGCTGCGTTGTGTCGCGAGCTCCATGCTTAGCCGCCAAGGCTTGCAATAGATCAGGACGTTCAAGTACGACGCAGCCGCGTGTGTTTTCAGCAACCGTCTCACGAAAGTCGCGAAGGAAACTGCTCTCGTTAAAAACTTCACGCAGCGGCCTCGCGTCGTGGATCGATTCTTTCGCCAATTGAATGATGGGACATGGCTCGATATCGCCGGCTGGACCAATGTGATGCGTGAATCCAGTAACCGCTGGACAGAGTGCTTGCCCATTCCCATCATGATACGCATCGATCACGATAATGGGTTTCGTCGCACGCGTATCGACTACAAACTGACGAACTCTGCGTAGCTCATCGGTATCCAAGGCCAATTCAGGCGCGCTCTCCGGGCCAACGACTCGATAGACATGGAACCAGCAGTACATCACACCCATCGAGATCAAGCGATCGACCCATTCGGGCTTCAAGAGATCATTGATATTGGATTTACAGACGCTGGTGCAAACGCCTGTCATGACTTTGTTATTTAGGCAATTCTGCAAGCCTTCGAGAGTCTTACTGAGCACGTTCATGCGACCACGTCGAGTATCGCTCACAATCTCAGTACCCTCGACGCTAACCAGCGGGGTCACGTTGCCCATTTTGCGCAAGCGTTTTGCGACTTCGTCGGTAATGAAATGTCCGTTGGTAAAGACTTGGAAATAGACATCAGGATGGCTTTCAAGAATTTCCAAAAGCTCTTTATGCATGAACGGCTCGCCGCCCAAGATCCCAAAGAAAGCATTCCCCATCGCTTTGGCCTCGCCAATCAGACGGTCCATTGCTGGCAGATCTATCTTGGTCTGCTTGCCTGCTACATCGACCCAGCATCCCTGGCATCGGAGGTTGCAGGTATTGATGACGGAGATGTAGAGAAAGGGTGGAAAGAATTCACCCTTCTTGAGCCGTTGCTTGTGTTTCCGAACCGACAGAAGACCACGCCAAAAAGCCAAATGCACTAGCTTCCAAAGCAGTCGCTTGTCGGTCTCGAATACAAGTCGTTTTGCAAGTTTTACATACATGGAATGGATTCACCGAAAAAGGCTGGCAGTGTGTATGATATAGCATACCCTAATCGTGAACGATAAATAGTCTCACCATTCTCAACAACATAGACCATTGCAGAATCAGCGAGTGATAAGTACTGAGCAAATCGACCTTTTAGATCGGTGTCTTCGCAACCAATCGCTCGATTCACCATGCGCGTTTGTTTTGACCAGCGATCCGAATCGGAACACTCCGCGTTCGATGCTTGATGCAATTCGCTTGATCGGACATTCAAGTGACGCGATCGAACAGGGACTGACGCAGGCGAAAATGCTTTCGGAATCGCAGGCTTGTCCCATTCTTGCCGTCTCTGGGCTATTGAATGCCGGTAAGACTAGCCTTGTCGCCGGATTCCTGTCACGACAGGGGCAGTCGCGTTTGCTGGTCGGTTCGTCGAATCAACAGGGAACACATCGTTTCGTTTTGTGGTTACCCGAGGCGTGGCGTCAACATCCCGAGATGTGGGGAACGGCCATGCTTCAGCTTGAAAATATCTTCGGGGTCAAACCCGAAGCGTTGGCGAGTGAAAAAGAGTTAGCATATCGACAGTACAACGGCGAATGCTTGAATGCTTTAACTCCATCAACGACCGACCCGATGCTCATTCCACTGGTGGCAACCGATCAAGGGCTCGATCGATGGGGAATTGGGCTCATGGATTGCCCCGATGTTCAAACCGGAATCGTTGAGCGAGTCAATCAGCCGTCAGCGGTGAATCAAACGCTTACCGAATCGATAGAATCGGTTGCCGCCAATCGCGCTCGGCTGCTTGAAAAAGCATTGAAGATCGCCTCGGCCTATATCGTCGTCGTTTCAGCGAACTCGATTCAAGATGAGAGTGTCTCTGCGATTCTGAATGCGGCTGGTGCTGCCATGCCCGGACTTAAACGAATTCTTGCGGTCAATCGCGTACCGCGACGCTATATGACGGCGGATATCGCTCGAGAAATCCTCGACGGCTATAGTGATGCTTCGCTTTTTCGCATTTATATGGCTTACCATTTTGACGGCCCGCTGGATCGCCATCGTTTGCCGATCACTCCCAACGATATGATCGCGAGCGATCCTGAGCAATCGTGGCCTGTCTTTTTTCGCGTCGACCAGACGCCGTCCGTACAGCCGCCTGACCTAGTTCCTATGGCAGATTTCCTTGTCGCTCTCGGAAGCCAGCTCGATCGAAGTCATTTGGTGCTCGAAATGCTTCGATCGACGCTCATCTCGTTGAGCCGGCAATGCAGGCAAGCGTGGTCCAACGTCGAGTCACTCGCGAACGAAAGTCAACAGCGAATGGTTCGACTGCACCGAACACTTGCAGAAGCTTCGCTGAGTCTTTCATTAAGCGGCGGAAGCCGTGGCAAGATCGATCGAACGAAGCAAAGTCTTCGGATGCAGGTTTCGAGAGAAATTATCGGTCAAGTTGCAGAGAGCCTTCAACGCACAGCCCCTTGGTGGGCGGTGCCGAGTCAAAAGCTGATGCGTTGGTCTGAACAGCTTAAACAAATTGCCGGTGACGCGACGAAATGGATTGCGATTCCAAGTTGGCTTTCCGAAAGGGCGAGCACTGCAAGTTCATGGGTTCGGGCTCAATGGCGCTCCGGCGAAGGTGGACGAATTATTTCGGCGACGTCGTTTGGCGACGCAATTCGCAATTACGATTCGATGGGTGATCTGATCGACTCGTCGGACGGTCAATTGTCCGAAGCGATGCTCGAGCAAATCGAACAAATCATCGCTCGCTTTCAGGCCGAAAGCCGCACTCGATTTCAGGATTCGCAATTAGACGAATATACTCGCGCAGTTTGGGGACGCATGTCGTGGCGACAGCGATTGTGGACGGGAGTCGCCCCGGCGGGATTGCTCATTGCCCCGTTAGTCGCGGTTGTCATGGTCCCGTTGGATTTTGGCGGGACTACGGTTCTTGTATATGCTTCGTTGAAAGAGTTATTGTTCGCTGGAATGGCCAGCGTCGGAATGGCGATGATCAGCAACGATCAGATGCCCCAAATCGCCGAGCAAGAAGCCGCCTGGCAGCAATTGAGCGACCTATTCGCAATATCCTGCGACGCTTTTGGCGTTCCGCGACCAGAACTCAATGAATATCCAACGCTATGGATCGGGCAAGAAAGCAAGACGCTCTTGCCGAGCGTTTTGCCAATGGTATTTGCATCGAGCAATTCCAATCGAAAACCGCCAATGGGTGTTTACCCGAAATTCGCGAAACAGTTGGATACCATTCTTGATAGACTGCTTTCACAATCGACCATTTAACTTTTGTTTTCGCAAGGAACGCTTGGCATGAATCGTGAGTTGGAGCTTGAACAAACGGCCTCGCTTTCGCGTCGCATCGTCGAGGCCTCAAGTCGATTGTTTTCGGGACATGCTGTTGCCGCGAAAATTACCTTCGCATGCCATCAATATGACCAACAATGCCGCGATATCCTTCTAGGACGCGGTCTTCCGATACTGACGATTGCTGTTATCGGACCCAAGGGGCAGGGAAAGACCTGGACGGCGAGGCAATTTATTCTCGATGCATTAACGCGCGATCGCCTTCCGAGTGGTGTCTTAGCCCACGAAGCCACGACTCGACTCCATTGGATTGGCTCGATTCGGCCAGAGACGATGGATGGAACGCATGAAAGGTACATCGAATGCCCAAGTCGGTTGATGATCGACCTGGGAACCCCCTACATATTGCTCGATACACCTGGGACAACCGACAGCAACCCCAAAGCTCACGAGATTGCCAACGCGGCTCTATCGCTATCACCGATCCAATTATTGGTAATTCGGCGAGATCAATTGCGAGCGGCCACCTCCAGTGGACTGGCGCAGCGCAGTGAAGGCGTTCTGTGTATTCCGGTCATTACGGCGATTCCCAAAAATGAGTGGAGCGAAGCATTAGCGGGGACACCTTCGACCCGATTCGAGCCAATGATCACCAGCGCCTCGTTGCGAAGCGATCTCGAGAGATGGTTAGACATGATCAAAGCCAGCGCTCCGCAAAGTCAAATATTAGAGCCCGTACTCGTCGATGACTTTGAGGCCAGCGGCAATGAAAGTGCGTCAGGAGAGTTGCTTCGGAATCAGATCCTTGCAAGGCTTCGTGGACAACCACTTGACGACCTAGCTTTGACAACCATCAATCGATTAATGGCAGCAAGCTCGCGATTGAAGCACCAAGTACACCGATTTATACAAGCCGAGGCTCCCGAACTTTCTGTGGCCGTAATACGCCTTCAAGAGGAAGCGAATTTGCTACCTCGCCGCGCAATCGAATCGGTACTAGGATCGCAAATCGTTTTAGAAACGGCCATTCGAGCGAGGCTGCGTACGCAAATGGTGGCCGATACAAGCCCCCTGTGTTTTCCTTATCGAACGACTCTCTCGCTGCTCAGTTTTTCTCACGGGGCATGGGACCGCCTAGTCTTGGCTATGACCGGGAGTATTCCATCGATTTTTGGGACGTTCGTCGCTTGGGCTCGCAACGTCCAGCAATCTCGAAAGATCGATTGGGAAATGCAACAAGGACTCCGAGACCGATTAAACGGTCAAGTCCACGACCAATTGGCACCGATCCAAAGCCAGTTCCATCGGGCGTTAGCGAAGTTGCGAGGCGACGATACGGCTGAGAACACGCGGGCTGTATCGCAAGTCGTTCGCCTAGCCGGTGTCGACGAACTCCAATCGCGTTCACGATATCACTTCGAACGAGTCCTCGATCAGCATCGTCCATCGCGATTTGTACTGCTGTTATTGGCGACGTTTGGAACGCTCGGTTTTTGGGGACTGATGGCAGGCCCGATTCTATCGATCTATCGCCAATTCTTTGCAGCGTCATGGGGCGCGCTGCTGGACAACAGTGACTTCATCGGAACCTTCGAACATCCGAGCGTTTCAAAATTACTGGCTCTTGTCGTACTTTCGTACATCCCAATGCTCTTATACGCCATGATAGCGTTGACGGTACTGTTGCGACGATCGAAGATTGATCTGCTCGCCAAAACGGTACAAGCCGAACAAAGCAGCTTGGTCAATGATTTGCAACGCGACGGCATACTTCGTTTGGAGTACGAGGATTCGCTGCTAGAACAAGCTCAGTTTTTGATTGCATTGGACCGTAAGGGCCACACAGTTGCGGACCGTAAGGGCCACACAGTTGCGGACCGTAAGGGCCACACAGTTGCGGACCGTAAGGGCCACGCATGACCGACCTCGACCAGAACTTGCCGACGTTTGTCACGCGACTGACAACGATAACCCCGGCAGCCATCGCTGTCATCGAACTTGCCGGTCCACATGCGGAAGAATGGCTGCTCCAATGCTGGAAACCATCGACGGCCTCTCCACTTCAAATGGACGTTATCCGCTATGGAGCCTGGCACGGTCGATATGGAGTTGCCGAAATGGAGGCCCCCAACCCAACGTCCAACTTCCGAGAAGACGTTGTCGTATGTTTGACGAAGCCGGACACGATGGAGATTCATTGCCATGGTGGCAAATCTGCTGCCTCGCGAATTATCGATGATTTGAAATCACGAGGCGCTATTGCTCGCTCATCAGACCAGAGGACGGCGCAGCAATACAAGGACCGTTGGACTGCCGACGCTTGGATGGAACTTGGACAAGCGACTACGCCGGCCACGACGGTCATTTTGCTCGATCAAGCTCGCGGTGCACTATCCAACGCGATTTTAGAGATTCAAGTCTTGAAAGGAAAAGGGGAGAAAGTTTCAGCCATCGCGGCAATCCAACGACTCTTGCAACGCAAGACGGCAGGAATGCATTTAACAAAGCCTTGGCAACTTGCGATCGCTGGTCCACCTAACGCGGGAAAGAGCAGTCTGATGAACGCCATCCTCGGCTACAATCGCGCGATCGTCGACACGATGGCAGGAACGACCCGAGATGCCCTGCGTGAGCACACCACCATTCTCGGTTGGCCGTTTGTGGTTGTCGATACCGCAGGAATTCGAGACGCGTATGATTCGATCGAAACCGAGGGTATACAACGAGCGTTTTCGGCGATCGAGCGCGCAGATATTGTGCTCTTACTCGTCGAGCCAACACAGGGGTGGACACGCTGGCATGAAGAGCTTCAAGCTAAGTATTCCGCAAAATGCATTGCAATACACACCAAGTCGGACCTTGGATTGCCTTTGCCGTTGGGGCTGCCGGAATTATCCGCGATGCGTATCAGTGTGAAGACGCAATCGGGAATGGAGTTCTTGTTCCAAGCGATCATCGCCAAACTTCTCCCGGAGCCAATACAATGCGGCGATGCGGTCCCCTTCCTCGCCGAACATATCGAGTTGCTCGAAGAGTTGTTGAAAACGACTTCCGATTGATGAAAATCCGAAAAGCCTGAACCTGTTGGATGCAACTCACGATTACTGCGTTAAAAGTTCTGATGGCATGTGACCGATCGAGTTCCAGAAATCGAGTTGCCATTCGCTTCCGATCCATGTAAGTTGGCTGACGGCCGCGTTCCATACTGCGGACAATTGGTACCTGCGGCTCGAATTCGTCGTTTCTAGTTGATTGCTCAGCAGCGACTCCAATAGCAAAGCTTTAAAATCGGCGTGAATGATCAACGCCGGGCGCATGCAGGATTGATCTTTTGTGCGATTCGATAAAAGGTCTTCCATTATCCATTGGGCAACGTTGTGTGATCGTGCGATCGCATCGTCCTGGCTTTCGAGGTCTCGTCCGCTATGCCATCCTGCCTCAGGTATCCGGTCATCAATGACCCAGTCGCCAAAATCTCGCAAAATTTGACTTCGCCCCAGTCCAGCAGAAGGCTCCTTCTTTCCCGGTTGATAACCCGAATAGCAACCACCTTGCTCGAAGAGATCGATGCGAACCGAGGGTTGCAGGTCTAGCATCGCGGCGATTGGTTTGGTCGTATCGAGAGCACGACGAAATCCGCTGCAAAATAATTGAGTAGGGCGATAGGATGCGAGCCAATTGGCGAGAGCGTTGGCCTGTTGGTGCCCCTTCGGAGTCAGTCCAGGGTCGGGGACTCGTTGTGATTCCGGAAGAAAATTATTGGCGGATTGAGCGTGCCGAATAAGAAGAAGCTGAAACACAAATAAAACGTTCTACCGATTTTTTCGAAAAGGAGTTGTAAGCAGGTCGTATAAGAGCCATTCAGGAAAGAGTAGCAAGAATGGCCCAAGCAGCAACACGAATTGTCCGAGCTGTTTCGAATACGTCTCTTTTATCGCAAACTGCGCTATGCCGCTATAGAGAGCGTAGACTAATCCGACATTGACCAACATTGCAATACAGCTTACGAAAATCGTTGCGACGACGTATCCTGCCAATTTCCAAATAGCGAGCCGACCTTCGCTATCTGATGAAGAATGAGTAGTGAATTTCGTCATTGCGAATCAGATAGCCAATTCTATTATTTTCAAACGCCTACACCCGATTGCCACATTTTTTGAAGTCGATTACTCCAGTTTAGCAAAGAAATGATCGGTTGCGATGGTAAACTTCACTCTTGACGAGCTAGATGCGGTACACCGACAGGATCGAGTTTAACGACAGTCGTTTCAAAGTCGACATGACCATCGCCAGAAATTTCCAATGCGACAGCCCATCCAATCCATTCAGGGGGATCGCCAGGGAAATAGTCAAAAACGAAATTGCCCAGGCTATAAAAGATCGGCGCGCCCCGATAGATATCGATCGTTTGCGTCACGTGGGGATGTGCACCTATGACCGCCGTCGCGCCTGCATCGATCAGCTTTTCCGCCAATTCACGTTGATCCTTTCGAGGCATCGCAAGCAGCTCCTCCCCCCAATGGAGGAACGGAATTACGATCTCGCACCCAAACTTCTTTCGTGCCGACACGATGTCAGAAATCATACTTCGTTCATCGAGCGGTGCATTGCCGGCACTTGCATCGGTCGCCGCGTAATTGCTGGCGCGAAATTCGTTGTACCCAAGAAGCCCAAGCTTTCGTCCCTTGCATTCCAGAACCAACGGAGCGCGAGCTTCGCGAAGATTATTACCTCCGCCGAAATAGGCGATCCTTTCCGCTTTTAAGACTCGAAGAGCTTCACTGAAGCCATCCGCTCCGTAGTCCCAACTATGGTTATTCGCGAGGCTCAAAGCGTCGAAGTACTTTTTTAGGTACCGTGGAGAATCGGAGGCGGCTCGAAATGTATATGGCTTATCGAGCTGCTCGCCGCCTTTGCCGACTACGCACTCCAGATTGCCAATCGTCAAGTCCGCACTCAGTAGCAAATCAGCACATGGCAAAAATGGATCATGCCCGTTGGAGACAAGATGGCCAGGGCCATTATCGAGCATAATATCGCCGACGAACAGCAGTCGAACCTTTTGGTCAAATTCATCTGCCGTGACCACATGATGTAACAGAAACATCGTGGCCATTGCCATAAAAAGAGTCTTGAAGAGATGGTACATATTAACCTGCGGCTAGCGCCGACGGCTCACAATAATGGTTGAGTATGAAATGGTTATACACTTAATGAAGCACCGCCATCGACAACGAGTGTTTGGCCTTGTATTAAATCGCTTTCCGGCGAAGCAAGAAAGCGCACGACATTCGCAACATCTCGTGCCGTAAGCGTTCTCGACCTGGTTATCCGAAGTTTCTCGTTCATGGCCGCGAACATCGCATCCGCATTGGGAACTTGTGCCGTTGAATCTGTCTTTACCAGTCCAGCCAATACGACATTAAAATTGATACCGCGTGGCCCGAGTTCATCTGCAAAATGACGCATCAAACTTTCGATAGCGGCCTTGGCCGCACCAATCAGACCATAGGCTGGCAATGCTCGATGGGAACCATGACTTGAAAGCGCGATAACCTTCGCTTGGCTTGACGATTTTTCTAGCATCGGGAGGGCGGCCTGCACGAGCAACATCAACGAACGTACGTTGATATGCATTGCGGAATCAAAATGGGATGTTTTAGCGTCCAAAATATTTCGAAAGCCACCCGACGCAGCGTTGCTCACCAAAATATCTAGCTTGCCCCATTGCTGTTGAACCGATTCAATCATCGCTTGAATGTCTTCCGGCTCGCTCATGTCCGCCTTGATGACCATTGTTTGACGACCGAGGCGCTGGATGGCTTGGGCCGTTTCCCGAGCCGCCGATTCCTGCGTAATGTAGTTGATCGCGACATCGCAGCCTGATTCTGCAAGCGCGATCGCAGTTTCCCTGCCGATACCTCTTGAACCACCGGTAATGATCGCCTTTTTGCCAACGAGACTCGTCATAATTTGCCTTCGCTTGAATCGGTAGCTGCCATCGATTCGCTTGTTCGATTCGACAGCAACTTGCAATGATAGTCTTGAAATGCATGAATGCGTTCTTCCGATCGCGCCAGTGTGCCTTGATGGCGACTCGACTGCAAGCCTCGCTGGATCGACGGATATAGTTGCATGTCTTCTTTCATGATCCGTTTGAGAATCTCTGCTTCTACGCGCCCAAGCAAACGGGCAATCATCCGTTTCCCAAATGATATTTTTGCCGGGAAGAGCCCAAATTGAAACATTAGCGACCGGGAACTTGTCGGCCCCAACGGAACAACGGAGTGAACCAAACTGATCGCATCGGTAAACGAGAATAGCAGATTGGGAAAAACATGATGCTGCTCGTAGCGGCAAGTTGGAATCACTCCCAATTTCCGTACCATCCATCCTTCTATTCTCTGAAACCATTCATCCGATCGATGATGAGCCGCAAAGGGAGTATCGGTGCTAAACGAAGTATGCCGAGAATTCAATAGGTGCTCGCTGCGATCTTCGCCCGGTGCCGCTCGGAATGTGTTGGGATGGATCGATTCTACATGATAAGCTTCCAATGAATTTTCGATTGACACTTTCCAATTGGCTTCATATTGAAATTTGCCTCGATAAAATTGACGCCAGTCCGCTCCAAAGCGTTGCATTACCCGAGAAGCAATGGGGCCGAGAAACGTCTGCAAATCACCGGCGCTCTGATCGAGGCAAATGAATACAAGTTGACCGGCCGTTTCGATCCGATATTCATGCAGTCGAAAGCTCGAACGGTCGATCGGTGCAAATTCCTTCGCGCACGGAATCTTCCGGGTAAATCCGTCCTCGCCATATTCCCAGCCGTGATATTGGCAGCGCATTGCCGGCGAATGTCCTTGCGCTTGATCTGAGATCAAACAATGACGATGAGCACACACGTTTGAAAGCGCTTTGAGGCAACCGTCAAAGTTTCGCACTTGAATCTCTTCGCCGAAACAGGATGTCGTAAAAAAATCGCCTGAGTTTTGCAATTTCAGCGTCGTACCCACGAGCTGCCACGATGGATTTAGAATCGTCGATAGCTCCGAACGGTAGAACTCAGGATCGAAATAGGCCTTTGGCGCAAGCAAATGGGGCAATCCGGTCGAGCTTTGGTACATCCGACACGCAAGCCTATCTAAGCGGGATTCGTTGGCAGTTGCGATTCTAGCCATGCGGTTTTGTAGCCAACGGCTTCGAGTCTAATCGTACGATCACTTCCCCACAAACAAAAATCGAACCATGCATTGCGATCGTTTCGACGAACAAATCGGGACTCCACGAAACACGTTTCGCCTGGCGTCGGCATCTTATGAATCGCCATCGAATCGATACTGACTGGCAGGTTGATCCCCGGCCGCACATGATTCCAGGCTAAGATACCGGTCGCAAAAAGGCACGCATCGATCACGGCACTCGGCGTTCTCCATCCAACGACATTCCGCCGCGTTCCAGCTAGTTCAATTAACGACGGTGCTTGAATGCGCCCGACAATCCTTGAATCGCGAAGCGACGTTTGCTTCAGGACGCGAAAGGCCGGGCCTACGTAAAAAGCGGACCCCGCAGCCGGATAGATTGCGTCATTCCAATGCAAGCGAGAGCCATCTAGCATTGTCCAATCTAACAATCGCTTGCCGGAATTTTCGAAAACCGAAGCCCGCATGTAACGCCGCCGAGTTTCGACTAATGAACCGTTGCGAGCATAAAAGTCAGCGACCAGTTCAACAGAACACATATCCGAAGACGTTGAAGTCGATATCAAATCAGCAACTTGAGATCCATCTTGGAAAAATCGGAAGCCTCGAAATGATTCAAATCCTTGTACTTGAATGGCAGGTCCTCCGAACTGAATCGGTCGCCAACGAAAATGTCGGGCCGCACTTTCGACAATCGCTTCAAGACCAATCACCATCGGCAAAAGTGGGCGATCATTTAGACAATGTTCGCGAAGAAAAACGTCGCCGACCGGATCTAGCTTAACGCGGGCGACGTTAGTCTTTGCACGTTCGGACGTGTTACTGAGAGGATGCACTCCATTACATGCCGTATCCTCTTGCTCCTCGATGAGCCCATAAGCAAGCTTGTCGTTCTCCGATGCTTGATTATTGAGCAGCGTCTCAGAGGGATAGAATAACCGATAATATCGATCGTCAGTGATCAATACTTCTCGCATGGGAGCACCGCCTTCGATTTCGCGAACCAAGTGCTCGACCCCCTCTCGTGCAGGCATGAACTGCATATCGATCATTTCTAAGGCAAGTCTCGTTTCGGGCTTCGTTGCCATTCCGACATCCCCCCAAGCATGCCAATGGAAACAAACGGCTCGAACGTCTGGTCGCTTATGCCGATACCAATCGATGCACTTGGCCATGCCATCATTCGCCATCGAATAGTCTGAGTGACCGTTGGCACCAAAGCGTCCGCTAATCGATCCGAACCCGAAGAAGAATTCGAGAGGCTCGGTAGCCGTCACCTCCATCAAAGCAATCGTACCATCGACTTTAGCCGACAGACATTGTTCAACTTTTTCTGGTCGCTTGCGTTCGAAGCGGGCGTCCTGGCCCACCCCAGCGCCATGCAAACATCCTCGAATGGGTCCAGATACTTTTCGGATTTGCGATACGACTTCACGCAATTGCTTAACGTTCGAGCAATCGCAAGAATAGTAGTAGGCTTGTATTCCCTGGCTCTTAAGTCGACGCAACGTCGCGTCGATCTCTATCCCCTTTTCGACGTTCTCCCAAGCCTTGATGGGATTGATCGCCGACGGGCTGCTATCAGTGCGAGCCTGCTGCATGATCGAAAGCTTGAGTTGGCGAAGCGCGCCGCCTTCGAGATTTCGCCACTCATCCGGTATGTTGGCAACCGGTGCGGTTCCCACGAGGTGCAACGTCAAATCGTAACGCAACGCGAGTTGCTCCGCCGCATAGGCCGTGATTCCGCGTCCTCCACCGGTACAAATCCATGCTCCGCCGCGTGTAATAGGCGAATTCCTAAGTTTTCGAATCGGAGATAAATCGGCCCGAACGACTTTACGCTGACCATTGGCCCACGAGATCTCCATGTCATAACTCGTGTTGGCGATTTCGCGGTATGCTGCTTCGACAAGCTGCTGCGGTGATTCGTTCGAGCTAGCGTCGATGACTTTTACTGCCAGCCCGCGATGGCCATTGACCCAGTTTTCAATAACGATCGCCTTGAGCAAGCCGGTCAGTGTACCGCTTTCGGGCGCGAGAACCGCCGCTTCAAAACCAAAGTCGCCACCCAATCGCGTCAGTGCAATAAGCGATGCTTGGTGAATCTTTTCGGCCGCAATGACTCTTGATACCCAATCCTGGCAAAACCAAAATGCGGTGGTCATGCCAGACTGTCGACGATCGCGCCATTCTTTTGCCGAGATTCCTATGGTTGCCGCTTCATCGTGTGGTGTCGCCAAAAATGCGTGCAAAATCGGTTCGATTTTCCAGGCTTCTTCCAGTCGCAGCACAAGTTGATCGCGTGGCAAGCTTGAGTCTAACCGCAAACATCGGACGCCATCGGCTGCTAGCGACTGAGCGAGCTTCTCGGCAACCGCGTTCCCACCGAGAATGACCGCTGCACCTTTCCACTCCGGGCGCGTAGGCGACCCTTCAGGTAACGGCGAATCGACCATCTTCAATTGGTACCGGCGCGTTATCGATTCGGTAGGCAACTCGAAGGTATCGTCGCCGTTGAATTCGCTTACCGAAAGTTTATCGGCCACCGACTTCGCTAAGAGCTCGTGGCTCTCATTTGGCTCAGGAAAACTCTCGCTTAACTCTTTTTCAGACAACTGAAGAAGCTCCGCGATATGATCGACGTCGCCGAGCAAGAACGCTTCATCAACGCCAGCACCAGCGGAAGCACCTCGCCACCAATCATGATCTCGCAAATGCTTGCCGGTAGAATCGCCAATGTTTAGCTGGTTGGAGACTCGATGATCGTGAACGCCGTGCTGCGATTTTGTACCCGAATTGAAATTCGAGCGCGACCCCAGACTATCAATCGCTTCAATGAGTCGTGATTGAAGTTTTACGGCATTCAATTGTCCCCATGCCAAGCCTTTCGCGTAGATCTGATCGATCCCAGACTCTTTGGGATCGTTCAATAAACCTTCGTCCGATTGATCCGCTGGAAACAATTCGAGAATATCGTTCAGCGTTCGGCAGTTCGCTAAGACCGATCGATCATTGCCAGCAACGGCAAGTTCAAAATTGCTTCTTAGTTCGCCAAAGAGTTGCGCTAGTTTGATGCTATCGAGCCCGAGGTCGGCTTCGAAATCGGCATGCATATCGACAATCTCGCGAGGATAGCCGGTGTGCTCGACGACAAAATCGATCATGAAGGTCGCAATGTCGGAACGATCGATTGGCGAGTTCTCGACCGATCGATCGGCGATAATTTGCTTCGACATTGGTGACGCTACAGAAGTCGACTTCGCTTCGATTGTCGATTCCGGACGTTGGTTAGACTTGTTAGACGGCTCATCTTCAATCCATTCTCGCTTGCCACCGCTCGTTTCAAGTACCGCAACTAATTGCCGCATCGTGCGAACGCTACCAGATGCCAATAGATTCATATCGACGTCAAATAACTCACGCAGCTCGCCAAAGAGCTGAGCTTGCTTAATGCTATCGATCCCCAAGTCGGCTTCTAGGTCCCAATCCAATTCGATCATCTCCGTTGGATAACCGGTATGTTCAATAATGAAGTCTCGCACGAATGCTTCCAGTTCACTCGAGCGAACGGCGGGTGGAACTTTAGGCTTCGCTTCGGGTATCGGTGACGCCGTGACTTCTGACATTTTCTGCTGTTCCAGCGGAGACGTTGCTCGTTCTCGACGTCGCTTTCTACGTGACTCGGTCGCATCAATGACGATAATTTGCCGGTCGCTCCCGTCCTGCGCCTGCAGCAGACTTTTTTCTGAGTAGCTCGGGGGTACAAGCTCAATCGGCTGCGAAAGCGCGCTGTTGAGCGCATTGCCTATCGCCAAATTGTCTGCCAATGCAATGCAGGTACATGGATCGCTTTTGAGGATGGCTTGATTGAGCCGCGAGAGGACGGCACCCGGTCCAACTTCTACGAAGGCGCGGCCACCCAAACGATAAGCTTTTTCAATACCGGACCGATAGCCGACGGGCGTGACAAGCTGTTGTAATAGAATCCGTCGAAATTCGTCTGGATCACTTATGAACCGCCCGGTAACGGTGCTCAACAACGGAATAGTCGCCGGTCGCAGGTTCGCCTTTCGTGCAGATTCGACTAGCGCAATTTGAGCGTCGACCATCAGAGGCGTATGAAAGGCGGCAGGAACATTCAACAGCACGGTGGACCAACGACGGTTAGCAACAAAATTTTGGAATTCTTGAAGGTGCTCCGTTCGTCCTCCGACGACACTTTGGTTAGGGCTATTGTCGTGTGTCAAGACAACTGGCAATGGAAACGCAGCGAGAGCATCTTGGACAATGTCGGCGCTCTGATTGATTGAAACAAGACCAGAGGGGGCATGATTCTGATTCGCAACCGCATTGGCTCGATCTTTGACAAATCGCAACGCCTCAGGCATCGACCACGCCCCGGCCACAACCATCGCGGCTAACTCGCCCAGGCTATGCCCCATCACCATGTCGGGGTGGAATCCTTGTTCGATAATTGCCGAAGAATAAACGAGGTTGGCGATAAGCATCGTCGACTGGATGGGCCAAATGCGATGTCGCGGCAAAGCATTCGATGCGGCAATTCGGAGAAGTTCATCGAACGTCGCTGACCCAAGTTCACGCAACGTCGAGTCTGCAAGTGCGAGCGTATCGCGCGCTCGAGCGTATCGGCTTAGGACACCATCGAGCATCTTCGGAGCTTGCGAGCCTTGACCAGGGAAGATCGCCACAAGCCATGGTCGTTTCGCGGATTCATCAGACCAATGGCGCACCGAACTATATTCTGCACTCAACTTGCCAGTTGAAACCAGCTTTCGCTGTGAGCGATAGCCGCTAGCCTCCGGTTCATGCGTTGGTGATTGCGCGCCGGAAGAGCCTGCGGCTAGCGCCGACGGCTCACATATGTGCAAATGTGAATTGGCCACTACGATTCCGCCTCGTGATACAACAACTTCATAAGCAATTTGGCTTGATGGACTCGATCGAATGGTTCGCGGCTGCCCCTCTGGGCTTTGCTTGGTTGCAAGCAGGCTTGCAATCGCGAAAAGCGACTGGGCTGATTTCAAATCCCCGATCTGTTCGCACAACGCATTTGAATGGAACGGTTGAGCGATTTGAGGATCATCGACACCGATCTGACCAGCCTTGATTTGCTTCACATCGTGTACGATTCCGTGAATCGGATCGCCAGACTTCTGAGCATCGGAAAGACGCTTCAAGAGGAGTACCACTGCACCTTCCGCCGGAAGTCGCTGAGCCGTTGGATCGTCGCTCAATTGTCCACGAGAGTTCCAAGTTTGGTACGACGGCAAATCCATCGCTCGCTGACCCGCTGCACAAAGTACCATATCGGACACGTTGCTGCGAAGCATTTCTGTGGCCGTGACCAGTGCCGATTCACCTGAGCAGTCGCCAGCATCGATGGCCATCGCACCGCCCATTAAATTGAACTGTTTGGTGATCCGTGATGCGAGCGTACTGCTTGTAAAACTGCCCGTTTCATCTAGGAGAGCCGGATTGGCTATGAGAACCGACTGCGTGAACTCATCGATCATTACAGATGGGTTGCGAAGATCTTGGATGGAATCGAGAACCTCGTGCAAATCTCTTTGTAGGTCGCAGATGCGCAATCCAAGCTGCAACTGATGACCAAACTCACCGCCAAAAATCGTACCGACGATAACGCTCGTTCGGTCCTGCGCGATTGGTTGGCCGCTGGTCATGAAGTGTTCAAGGGCCTGACCGGCTGCGTCGAGCAACATAAACTGCAATGGGTTCGCGCGATCGACTTGTTTGGGAGGGACTCGATGCTTCTTCCAGTCGTAGGCGTAGTCCAAAAGATAACCGCCACGAGCCGTCTCAACAGTATTGTTATATGGCTGGTCAGACGACGCATTCTTCGTTGTTGCGGAGATTCCAATTCGATGGCGCCATCGATTTTCAGGCGGCTCGACGATCTTTGATTTGCGGCTCTCGATCAACTGCGCAAGTTGCTCGGCGCTTTGAGCTCCAGGAACGATAACTCCGTATCCGACAATCGCGATTGGTTCGCGCGATACTTCGGTTGCAAGCTTTGATATCGTGCGTGATGAATCGTTCTTTGTCACAAGACGTCGGTGATAGTCGGCATCGAATTGCTCGGCGACAACGTGGACATTGAGACCGCCGATGCCAAACGCATTGACGGCACCGCATCGTGGCGTTCCATCGTTGGGAACCGGCCATGGAATGCAATTGGTTGGAACGCTAAAGGGAACAGCTTTCCAATCGATCGAAGAACTGGGTTGCTCGAGATTTATCGTCGGTGGGATGGTCCCGTTTTTCATCGCCAGCAGTGTTTTGACCAGTCCGGCTAAGCCAGCCGTTTCGAGCGTGTGACCGATGTTCGATTTGACGCTGCCGACCGGTAGAGATCCGACGTTGTGATATGCGCCAAAATAGTCGGCTAGGGCTTGCGTTTCCGTCGCATCGCCAACTTGTGTACTGGTTGCGTGGGCTTCTAAATACTGAACGCGTTTCGCATCCTCGGGGGTAGCATAGGCTCGCTTCATCGCTAGGGTTTGACCTTCGCGTCGTGGTGCCCACAAGCTCTTTCCGCGACCGTCAGTTGCCAACCCCAGTCCGCGGAGAACGCCATGAATCGTGTCGCCATCTTCGATAGCTCGCTCTAACGTTTTAATAACGATCGCGATGTAACCTTCGGATGCGATAAGACCATCTGCATTCTCGTCGAAAGGGCGGCTAGCCGTTGGGCTACACGATTGCGCTTGAGAAAAGAGAATAAGGCTATCGACTTTATTGTAGGAAGCACCACCGACAATTGCTGAATCGATCGCGCCGGATTGTAGATCGAGAGCTGCCAATCCGAGCGCCACTAAAGACGAGGCACAGGCCGCATCCAAAACCATTCGAGGACCATTCAGTTTTAAAACTTCGGCAACAAGACGCGCGGCAGCACTTGCTTCGAGATAAGGCTTACCTGCATCGCCTCGAAGCGGTCGACCATCCTTCATCTTTCGAACCAGTCGATCAATGATCACTGCTTGGACGGAAGGACTGAGACTCGAAAACTCGGCTGAATCGTTAAGCAGGTCTGCCGTTTGTTCCGAGAGCGTCGCGTAAATGAGATCGCCAGCCGTCCTCGAACCGCCGCTATGACCGATATAAACGCCGACGTTGGAAGCCGCCGCTTTCGATTGAATTTGATTGGCTTGCTTCCAAGCCTGAGCCGCGACTTCGGCGAACATGAGATGACATTCGTCCCACGCCGCCAGCTCCTGATCGTCGAGTCCCAAGAGCTTTCGGTCGAGCGGTCGTTCAGGAACTAAACCGCCAACCCCGGTGTAAGTTTTTCCTTGCAATCCTTTACGACTATCAAAATGAAGCTCTCGGTCGAGAACGCGGTCGGTCAAAGGGCGAACCGCCGATCGACCTTCTACTAATAGGTTCCAATAAGCATCTAAAGAGTCGGCTTCAGGAAGTCGACAAGCCATTCCGACAATAGCGATCGGTTGTTGAATGATGGATTCAGGCAAAACGACGCCCCCCTTTTTTCTTGTGCAGCGGCAGGACCGATGGCTCTTCGCCTTCATCTCCGTTTTCAGCATGATGCAGATTTACGCGACACCATGCAATCAGTTGTTCTAAGCGTTGGCGAATTAAGGATCGATCCTCATTACTGCCGATGATGAGCAGTCGGTGTGCATGAATCGCTTGTTCCGCAGAGAGAGTGCCGGTTAGAAGTTCGGTCCAAGTCTCTGAAGTTACGTGCACCCAAGAATTCGCATTCTTTTTTTCATTGCCTAACGAGTCGCCGAAATTCCAAATACCGCCGCCGAACCCGGATATTCGAATAGTCCAGTCGAAGGTTTTGAACGACTCAAGAACCGAGTCGTCGTGAACGGCTCTATCTAGTGATGAGACGAAATCACGACCATCGATGAATCTTGGAATCGGCAGTGTTGGGTCGCGAAAGCGATTCTCGATTGCGAATGCCAGCATCTTAACGAGCATTGCATGATCGATCGCAGGTGCCAAATTGTCTGGCAAGATATTTTTAAACTGTGACGTATCGAATTGCGGGTCGTTAGCCAAGTAGCCTCGATACGCATCGACGTGCATTTGATACGCAGCTTGCGCATCGGTAATCGACGCCGGTAGCGCCATCGCATCCCAATGATGCTGCTTCATGGCGATGGCTTCGGCAATCGCGTCTGAAAGCTGGTTGGCCGTAACTGGGATAGAATTGGTTAGATGGTAAGTCTTTCCCCATGCACGCGGGCTGTCGAGCAACGCGATCGTCGATTGGCTCACCCAGTCGACGGGAACAAGATTCTTACCTTCGTCGCCGCTCAATTGAAGTTTATGAAAAATCCAATCGAGGCTGGCAGAGTTTTGCTCGGGTAAGGCCCGTAAAAAGCGAAGGATGGAATAGATCGTATGAAATGTCGATGAAAAACCTGTTTCCGAGTCACCGACAACTATCGAGGGGCGATAAATCGTTTTAGTAGTAAACCCGCCAGCCGCACGAACAACTTGTTCGGCTTGAAATTTGGATTGTTCGTAAATGTTGTGAAAGGCTTGTCCTTGATCGAGATCCGATTCTTCAATGAGACAATGGCGTTGGCCACAGACATAGGCGGTCGAAATATGATGGAAATGCTGAATACCCCACTCTTGCGCGAATTCGACGATATTTCGCGTCCCCGTTACGTTGGTCCGTAACGGTTCTTGACGTTCTTCATCTTCTTCGAAACGCAAGCTTGCAGCACAGTGTAGGACTGCGTCGACGCTACCAAGCAAGGCATTTTCGGACTTACTTCCGGCGATACCGAGGTCGGGCGAATTGAGATTGCCGTCGATGAAACGCGGGCGAAGCAATCGTCTTCCGAGTCTCGATTCCCAATCTTGAAGAATCGCTTCAATTCGATCTTGGCCAGAAATCGGGCCGCGTCCACGTCCAATCACGATGACCTGTTTGCCGAGAAGCAGAAGATCTTTAAGGAAATACCGGCCAAGAAAACCGGTTGCGCCTGTCAAGAGAATTGTCTTCGGTGAAACATCCATCCAGCGTGTCAAATCTTATTCGAAATCAACCCTTAGAAGCTTCTAGGTCCGCGAGCCATCCGCGACCATTGCCTGCCTCTATTGTAGTTGCTTTCCATTGAAGAACAACGCACGAAAAGCTTGGGTGCCGCCTTCTCGCACTGTAGCGATTGTAGGGCGCAATTGTTCTCGTTATTTCGAAAGTTCTAGCGATTCGATTTCCAAACTGGATCGAAATGGGAATCGTCCGCTTTGGGCCACCGAGTGAGAGTTGTTTTTTGTCGTGTGTAAAATTGAATACCTTCCATGCCTTGGATATGCAGGTCACCAAAAAACGAACGGTTCCAGCCAGTGAAAGGAAACCACGCCATCGGTGCTGGCACACCAACGTTGATGCCGATCATCCCCGCGTTAAAATGCTGTTTGAATTGGCGAGCAGCATAACCGCTCTTGGTAAATATAGCGGCACCGTTTCCATACTCGCAACCGGCACCGATCGAAAGCGCATGCTCCAAATCATCGGCGCGAACCACGGATAGGACCGGGCCAAATATCTCTTCGCGGTATACTCGCATCGATGGACTGACTTGATCAACAATACTCGGGCCGATCACGAATCCGTCACTCTTCGCGACAAGTCGGCCATCCAGTGCCAAGGTCGCGCCGTCCTCGCTGGCGATCTGAAGGTAACTTGCAACTTTCGAGCGATGCTCTTCGCGAATCACCGGTCCCATATCGATCGCGTCATTGCCATCGGTTGGCCCGACACGCATTTTGCTTGCAAGCTCGACTAAATCATTGACTAGTGGATCGCCGGCCTTGCCCACAGCAACAGCCACGCTGCCAGCCATGCATCGCTGACCTGCACAACCGTAAGCCGAGGCCGCTAATGCCTTGACTGTTATTTCCATGTCGGCGTCGGGCATGACAATGAGGTGGTTCTTCGCGCCTCCCGCCGATTGGACTCGCTTTCCGTTTGCAGTTCCAGTTGTGTATATTTTTTGAGCGACTGGCGTCGAACCGACGAAAGAAATCGCCGCGACCTTCGGATGAGCTAGCAATGCCTCGACGCAGTCCTTACCACCATGCAGGATGCTGAATACACCGGGTGGGAGTCCGGCCTGCATGAGGAGCTCGCCTAATCGAACGGAGGAGAGTGGAACTTTTTCTGACGGTTTGAGAATAAAGGTATTTCCGCATACGATAGCGACAGGAAACATCCAAAGCGGAACCATATTCGGAAAATTGTAAGGGGTGATGCCTACACAAACTCCGACCGGATGCTTGACTGTTTCGGCATCGACGTCGGTCGCAATATTGGGAAGGGTGGTTCCCATGAGCAAGCTTGGAATGCTGCAAGCAAACTCGACCATTTCTACGCCTCGCTGGACTTCGGCCCTCGATTCAGCGAGCGTTTTTCCATGCTCCCGTGTAACAATGACGGCCAGTTCATCAAAATGCTTTTCAAGCAGTGCGTGATAATGGAAAAAAATTCGAGCTCGATCGACTACCGGAGTCGCCGCCCATTTTGGCATGGCACGATAGGCGCTCTCGACGACCTGATCGACGACAAGCCGATCACACAATGGCGTTCGGCCGATCGATTTCCCATTCGAAGGATTATAAACGAGTTCGTAATGGTTGGCTTCTGTGACGGCAAAATGGCCATCTAAGAGCATTGGGACGATCGGTGCAGACGACATGGAAATCACGATTCTTTGTATAATTTTTGTAGCTTTTCGCATCGAGTTGATTCGTAGACATTCATTCTAGCAACATTTCATGCTAGAAAGCGATTTCCTGTTTCTGTCCCCCATCATTCGAGGTTGTCATGCCAAGACCAGTCCGAGGTGCGCTGCTGCAAGCCACGCTATGTGAGCCAGCAACGTCGCCAATTCAAAAAATCAAACAAGCCATGATCGACAAGCACGTCGCGATGCTTGAAACCGCAGCCAGCCAAGGAGTACAGGTCGCCTGCTTACAAGAATTGTTCTACGGCCCCTATTTTTGCGCCGAACAGCAGACGAAATGGTACGACCTAACCGAGCGCATTCCCGATGGTCCAACCACGAAGCTTATGCAGTCCTTTGCCAAAAAGCATCGCATGGTTTTGGTCGTTCCTATCTACGAGGAGGAAATGGCCGGTGTTTATTACAACACGGCCGCCGTTATCGACGCCGACGGCGAATTTTTGGGGAAATTCCGCAAGATGCACATACCGCATTGCCAGCCCGGCTTTTGGGAAAAGTTCTATTTTCGACCTGGCAATCTTGGTTATCCTGTATTCGAAACGGCTATTGGAAAAGTCGGCGTCTATATATGCTATGACCGACATTTCCCAGATGGAGCTCGCTGCTTGGGTTTAAATGGTGCCGAGATTGTCTTCAACCCTTCGGCGACAGTCGCTGGTTTGAGCGAGTACCTTTGGAAAATTGAACAGCCGGCTCATGCCGTCGCCAACCAGTATTTCGTTGGTGCGATCAATCGCCCCGGCTTAGAAGAACCATGGAAGATCGGTGAGTTTTATGGACAAAGCTATTTCTGTGACCCCCGAGGCCAAGTCATTGCCGCGACGACGAAGCGAACTGAAGACGATATCGTTATTGCCGATATGGACTTTGACATGATTCGCGAAGTTCGAAACGTATGGCAATTCTTTCGCGATCGTCGCCCAGAAACGTATGGCGCAATTGTCGCACCCTAACATAAAAATCAATTGGAGTCGGTACATGCTCAAGATCGTTGCGACGGTCCTTGGATGCATTCACATTGCAGTCATGCTTTCTACGTTTGTCGTTGGGCAGGAACAGGCTCCTGCTTCGACTACCCAAGCCCCAGAAAAGAAGATCGCGGAGACGAACCCGTTAACCGTCGAAGGGATTCAAGCCAGCATAAAGCAATTGCAAGCCGATCCAACACTTGCCGATCCTCAAAAACAAGCACTACTTCCGTTGTATGATTCGATGATCGTCGAGCTTAAGAAGAAGCTCGAAGACGAACGACAAGCAAAAGAATTTGCAGCCAATGCTGAAGCTGCTCCAGGCGTCACATCCGACATTAAACGACGCAAGGAGATTCCGCCCGCCAGAGAGTGGGTGTCCGACCGTTCCCTTCGGTCGTACGAATTACAACCGTTGCAAGAGCTGCTACAGACGCAGAAGTCGAATCTTCAAGCCGCAATCGATGCTCGCACAAAAACTGAATCGAGCATCAGTACTCGGGAAGTCGCCAAGAAGGACTTGCCTCGTCGAATCGCCGACGAAAAAGCCAGATTGCTTGAATTAAACGAAAAACTTGCCGCTTCCGCGTCGGCCGTCACGGCTGAACCAAAAGACATCCGACTGCGCGAGGTAGACAAGCAATTCTTGCAAATTCAGATCGATGCTGCCGCAGAAAAGATTCGAAAGCGTGAACAAGAACTAAGACTCTACGAAGCCGAAGCCGAGCTATTGCCTTTACGGAAAGACCTTTACTTAGCCGATGAGCGTCACTACCAATCGGTGGTCAACGAAATCAATGACGAGCTCAATAAACGTCGTGAAATCAAGATAGAAGAAGACAAGAAAAAAGCCGAAAGCCTAGCCGCATCCGCTCCTGCGAAACTTAAAACTTCATCGGATCGCTTGGTAAAGCGAGCCAATGATTGGCTCGAGTTGGCAAAGCGCAACACCTCGATCAAACTCGACATGGAACAATCCATCTCCAAGTATAAGGCTCTCGAAGAGCGATTTAAGATTATGACCGAACGCAGTCAGTCCAATCGAGAGCAGGCTTTTGGTGGAATCAATAGTTGGAATGGATTGTTACTTCGCCGTCATCGAACAGAGCTACCCGACGACGGGAAACTAAAGGCTCAGTTGAATGACCATCTCGATCTCATGCAACAGACCGAAACGTTGATTATCGAATTAGAAGACTGGAAAAGTCAAAACTCGATTGAACAGTTAGATGCGATGGGGCACGTCGATATCAGCGATCCCGAGGCGGAGTTTTATTCGACACCGGGCTTATTGCAGTATGCCGATCAATTGCTGTCCGCTGAACGTGAACTCGTCGACAGCTATATCCTCGATGCCAAAAATTTCTCAGACAATCTGAATGCACTTTCTGAATCCAAGCAGTCGACGATACGTTTGGCCGATCGCTATCGCGGCTTTATCGACCAACATATCCTTTGGATTCGTTCAGCCAAACCGATCAGTATGGTGGACGTAGAGCAACTTTGGCCGTCCGTTCAATTTTTCTTCGACTTCGCAAAATGGCGCAATACGGGATTGGATTTAGTCGCCTCGATTCAGCGCAAACTATGGCAGCCAGTTCTGTTTTGCTTGTTCTGGGGATTGCTTGTCTTTAATCACAGCAAATTGCGACGGACCATGACGCTCTTTGGAGAACAAGCCAATCGATCAACGATGACGAATTTTAGTCCAACTTTAAAGTCGGTCTTTCTTTGCCTGCTGCTCAGTGCGCCTTGGCCGGCCTTGATGCTCTTTATCGGCTTTGGCCTACAACATGCCGATGCGCCACAGTCTTTCACCGCTTCACTTGGCTTGGGACTGATGGTTGCCGCGAGATATTTTTTCCCCTTGGAGGTAATTCGACAAGTCTGTCGTACCGGCGGTTTAGCCGACAAGCACTTTGGTTGGCCAAGGAGTACAGCCTCGCTCATCCGAGGAAACCTTCGATGGCTTATCGATCTCGGTGTTCCATCCGCTGCGGTGTGCGCGATGCTGTTTAATTTTGGCGAAAATCGCTACGAACATTCTTTGGGCCGTCTTTGCTTCGCTGTTCTGATGCTGCTCTGCTCGCTTTTCATGTTCACTGTTTTGCGACCGAGCCGAGGAGTTTTCACGCAATACCTCGCGAACAATCCAGGTGGTTGGGCGGATAGACTTCGATATGTTTGGATTTTTGGATTTACAGCCGGACCGCTGCTCCTCTGCTTCAATAGTTTGAGCGGCTATCACTATACGGCACTTCGTTTGTCGATGCTTTGGCATACCACCATCATGACGATGATTGGTCTGTTTTTGCTTTTCGAGCTCGTAAAGCGTTGGGCTCTCCTCAGTCGTCGACGCATCATGACCGAACAAGCTCGACAACGTTTAGAAGAAGCCCAACAGCGCGATGTTAGCATGCCTTTGGTAGGCAATACGATCGCGAATTCAATCATGAGTGTCGAGACGGGGGATCGAGAACGCATTCGTATCGACAATTCGGTCGATCTCGCCGAGATCAATGTCCAAACGTTGCGTTTGTCAGTAAGCGTTCTCGTTGTCATCGCATTTTTAGCCGTTGCGTACATTTGGTCCGGTGTACTACCAGCCGTCAATGTGTTGGATTCCGTAACACTCTGGACGGTTGATGGCGCAACGCCCAACGAAAAGACCCCGTTTACTCTCGCTAATTTGGTTTGGGCAATTCCTATCGTCGTCTTGACGTTCGTCGGCGCAAGAAATCTACCTGGCCTACTCGAAATTGCCCTCCTGCAGCAATTGCCCTTTCAAGATTCCGTCCGGTATGCCATCTCGACCTTGTCGCGTTATGCAATTGTGATGCTCGGTATCGTGCTTACTTTTAATAGTATCGGCGTACGGTGGGCGAGTATTCAATGGCTTGTTGCCGCTTTGGGCGTCGGTTTAGGCTTCGGACTTCAAGAGATATTCGCCAATTTCGTATCGGGGTTGATTTTGCTTTTTGAACAACCCATTCGAGTCGGCGATGTGATTACCATGGGCGAAACCACCGGGACGGTTTCTCGTATTCGAATGCGAGCCACTACGATTACCAACTGGGATCGACAAGAGCTGGTAGTTCCTAACAAGGATCTGATCACCGGCCGTCTGCTGAACTGGACGCTCACCGATTCAACCAATCGATTAATTCTCACCGTTGGCATCGCTTATAAATCGGATCCCGAAGTTGCCTGTTCTATCATTCAGAAAATCTGCAAAGAGCACCCGAATGTCATGACCGACCCAGCCCCCGTCGCGCACTTTGATGCATTCGCTGACAGCACAATCAACATCAAAGCAAGAATCTTTTTAGACAAGCTTGAAACGCGTATTCAAAATCGACACGATCTCTACGTGCAAATCCATCGTCAATTTACCGAAGCCGGAATTGAAATCGCCTTTCCACAACGCGATCTTCACGTCCGCTCGCTCCCAGAAGCATTATCGGCATCGCTACTGAATCGGCCACAACGCGACAGTTAGTGGGAGTAAGTACTTATCTTGCAAGACGCAGAAGACGGAAAATCGTTGTGACTAGAGAATTCGGATACAATTCCTTCCGACTCAGTGCTCGATGGTATGGAGTCGTTCAAAAATGCATTATGGATTTAGCGGAACGGCGCGAGCCTTCCGGTTCGGCTCAAACGGAAGGCTAGCTTCCAATGCCGCTAACATTGAAATCTGCAATAAAGTTCAAGACGATTCTTGGCATAGGAATGAGTTCCCGACAGCGATTCATCCGGTTTGCCGTTTGCCTCTGACGAAAAGGTGACCGAATTCGGTCGTACGCCTAGCGTCGATGGCACGAAAGGTCGTGTTCAACATGGATTGTGCTTTTCTTAACGGTTCGCTGGCGGTGGCATGAAAAGTGGCTTAGCATATGGTGCGTTTAACGGATGTTTTTGAAAAGGTTGTTCACGATATTTTATTGGGGTAATTCAATGAATGCGGTCCTTCGTCAGTTAACGTACTTCGCAGTCGCAATTTTTTGGGCGCATGTCGCACTGGCGGCGGACCGTCCCAATGTCGTCGTAATTCTGGCCGACGATCTTGGCTTTGGCGATCTAAGTTGTTACGGCCATCCAAAATTCAAGACGCCCCATCTCGACCGAATGGCTGCTGAAGGGGCACGGCTCACTAGCTTCGATACCCCGATGCCTTTTTGCGCTCCGACTCGAGCATCGTTATTGACCGGTCGCTATCCTTTCCGCTGCGGTATGAACGGCAATCCAGCGCCTGATGGAGGCCCAGTTGCTGATGCGCTGGCCTTGCCCGCAGGCGAAATCACGTTGGCTCAGTTGTTCAAACAAAATGGGTATGCAACCGGCATGGTCGGCAAATGGCATCTGGGTCATAAACTACCCGAACAGATGCCGACGGGTCGTGGTTTTGATGAATACCTTGGCATCCTCTATAGTAACGATATGCGCCCTGTAGAACTCATCGAAGGCACACGCGCCGTCGAGTATCCAGTAGTGCAAGCATCGTTGACTCGACGTTATACCGCACGTGCAATCGACTTCATCCAACGCAATCGATCGACGCCGTTTTTTCTTTACTTGGCGCACGTGATGCCGCACAAACCGCTTGCGACGACCGAAGATTATTACAAAAAGAGCGGGGCTGGCCTGTATGGAGATGTGCTCATGGATCTCGATGCCGGAATCGGGGAATTGTTGGCGGAACTCAAATCGCTCGGCATCGATGAAAAGACCTTTGTTGTGTTCTCCAGCGACAATGGCGCGATGTTTGGTGGCAGCACGGGCGGACTGCGCGGTATGAAAGGCAGTACTTACGAGGGTGGTTACCGAGTTCCGTGCCTTGCGCGCTGGCCCGGTAAAATTCCGGCTGGACACGTTAGTTCTCAGCCAGCCGTGATGATGGATCTGTTTTCGACGGTTTTGAAAATCGCTGGCATTGCCGAACCGAGCGATCGAATCATTGACGGTCGTGACCTGCTTCCGATGCTGATCTCTGATGCCAAAAGCTCTCACGTCGCGACGCTAGGGCAAAGAGGTAAGCAACTCGCCGTTGTCCGTGATGAACGCTGGAAATTACATGTGCTTGCTCCAAGTCGCGGGCTCGCAACTTTAGGAAAACCAGGTGAGCGTTGGATTGACGAACGTGGCCCTGATGGTGTGACGATTCTCGCACCCTACGAACAGTACCAGCCCGACAGTCATCCTGGCATTGAAACGGGCGATGAATCTAAGCCGATGCAACTCTTTGATTTGCAGTCCGATCCAACCGAACAGCTTGACGTTGCGAACGCGAATCCGGAAGTCGTAACGCGATTAAAAAACTGGTACGACGAAATGATGCGCAGCGCTCCCAAGGATTGAATGTTTTATATGCCGATGCACTTGTTGACTGCGATGTAGAACGAGGCAGAGCCTCGGGACCAGTGCGTTCCCAGCCAGAGGCTGGGAACGAGAGCTCAACCGATCGACTTGGCGTCTGCGCAATTTTGCGAGTTTGTCGTCGTCTGTACTTGCCGATTGCGATAGCAGCTTAATACGACGCGCAACGAATCGTAATGGATCTTTCCTTCCGTGTGATCGAACAGTGGACGTAGCCGGTCCGTCACACCGGTCGCTTCAATCGCTTTTTCGATCTCAACGATCTCTTCTGCCGATACCCACGGCGATGCGTCAACAACCTGGGCATGCTGCAAGTAATCGTTCAGGTATCCCATCACCGTTGATCTAGCTCGTTGAGTACTCGAACAAACTTCTTCGATCGATGCTCCACGAGTCCAAAGCGGGAAACAGCCGATAGATGCGGCGATCGGTCCCGTTGGCTTATTCGTCGGCCGTGCCGAAGCACTTTTTCCGTTCGAAGCGGGGCTTTGCAGTTCAACGTCGGTCGTTAGATTCTTGTCGGTACAATACGCAGTTGTTGCATCCAAAAAAACTTGTCCAAGGTCTTCTAGTTTCTTCGCACCAACGCCTGAGATGGTTGAAAACGTTTGAAGCGAACTTGGGCGTCTTCTCGCTATCTCTCGCAAGGTTGCGTCTCCAAAAATGACGAATGCCGGAACCGATCGTTCACTGGCAACTCTGCTTCGAACGGCTTTTAGGCATTCGAATAGCCCTCGATCGACACCTTCCCAATCGTCCGAAGCAGCCTTCGATTTTCGAGGCGTCGTTGATGTCGCCGCTTCGTCTGGCCTTGTGAGTTTCGGTTGCGCGCTTCCTTTTAACAGCAATCGGCCGCTTGGAGTAAGCGACAAGGTTGCATAGTTATCCTGCGAGCGAACCATGTATCCTTGAGAGATCAGTTGGTCGATCCAAGCTTTAACCGTCCCGATCGCATATTCTTGGAGGAGGCCATAGGTGCTCAATGACGAGTGTTTGAGCTCCTCGATCCTCGATTCTTTGGAGCCAATTAAAACTTTCGCTGTATAGTCGACTCCGTAGCGTTGGTTCAACCGAACGACACACGATAAGACCATCTGCGAAATGCGAAGTGGGTCTTCGACCAATTCGATTTCCTCCAAGCAGACATCGCAGGCTCCGCAATGCTCCGACTGAAGGTCCTGGCCAAAGTATTGCACCAAGGAACGATGGCGACAGAGTGTCCCGGTGCAATAGTTGCGAATCGTGTCGAGCGACCGAAGCTGCCCTTGAAGCGCGTCGCCATTGGAGCTCGATTCAAGCATCCTGCTCCAAACAACCATATCGCCGGGACTGTAGATGAGCGTGCAATCCGCCTCCAAACCATCGCGACCCGCGCGACCGCTTTCTTGCTGATAATGCTCGAGCGACTTCGGAGCGCTGGCATGGAGAACAAAGCGAACATCCGGTTTATCGATCCCCATTCCGAAAGCGACCGTAGCGACAATCACATCGCATCGATCTTGTAAGAATGCCTCTTGATTGGCTCGGCGCTCTTGATCGCTGAGCCCCGCATGGTACGGGACAGCCCGTATGCCAAGCCCATTGAGTCCCATCGCGACTTTGTCGACCTCTTTTCGTGAAATGCAATAAACGACTCCCGATTCTCCTGATCGCGATTGGACAAAATCGCAGATCTGACCAAATCGATTCTTGGCTGGTACGACTCGATACGTCAAATTCGGCCGATCGAAAGAGCCGACCAACAACCGCGGATTTTCAAGGCGAAGTTGTTGGGCGATATCCTCACGGACTTTGACCGAGGCCGTTGCAGTATAGGCATGAATACCGACGTTTGGAAAGTGATCTTTCAGCGTTCCGAGCATTCGATATTCAGGTCGAAAATCGTGCCCCCATGCGCTGATGCAATGCGCCTCGTCGATCGCAATCATCGCGATCTTGAAACGTTTTAAATAGTTGAGCATCGCGTCGGTCGCTAATCGCTCGGGTGCAACATAGAGAAGTTTTAATTTTTCGTCCGTGATAGCGCGATCGATGTCGCGTTTTTCTGCTGCCGACATCGAGCTATTCAACTGAGCTGCTTCGACGCCGCATTCGCGAAGCGCATCGACTTGGTCTTTCATCAACGAGATCAGCGGCGATACGACGACCGTCAAACCTTCAAGGCAAAGTGCTGGTACCTGAAAGCAGAGTGATTTGCCGCCGCCGGTGGGAAGGATCACCATGCTATCTTGTGCGCTTAGGGCACATTCCATCGCCTCCTGCTGGAGTGGTCGAAACGACTCATAGCCCCAATAGCGAGCCATCGCCCGACTCAGTCGTCCTGCGATCGGCCCGCTGGTAAGTTCATTTACAGAATCCGCTTGCGTTTGAGATTCCGTCGATCCCTGCATGATTTCCCCCAGTCAAATCACTGATTTTCCAGAACTCCCACGATGCTTTTGAAACCTAGAGAACAAAGTGTACAGAAAGCCACCATTTGTACAAGACACCTCCGACAGTCTTTTATGCCGTTCATCTTTTGTAATTGCAATTCGGCCTGGTACGCATCGACGCATGATGAAAACCGCCGAATGTGAGTCGATGGCGATAGCCACGGGTTCTCAATACACGCGGATGTTGCGAAATCCTGTGTTTCGCCTAATCTAAAGTCTCACGAACAACTGAGAGATGACCATGAGCGATGCCGCACATAATCTTATTAATGCTTTTTCCGCTTTGCCCTTAAAAGAACGGCACGCGGTTCTGATCGAGCTTGCTCGCATTTCCGAAGAAGTAGCGGGCGATATTTCTGACGGCGAACTTGCTTTCGCCGGCGAACAGGTGTTCGCGATGTATGACGCCGAGGAAGCAGAGAATGGCGAATCCAGTGCGCGAATTTTGCAATAAGTACGTAAACTTACATGACTTGTTAATCGCGTCAGTTTTCCGCTCTCGCTCCTGGAGCGTCGGTAGACCATTTTCAACAAACTAAAAGTGCAGTTCAATCTTCGTTCCCTATTGCTTCTACCCGTCATCGTTGCAGCGTTTCTCGCTGGTCGAGACGCAAAAGATCGATTAGATCGTTCCGTTTTTTTGTTAGATCGCGACGTCGCGATCAAGCAGCAAGCCTTGTTCCGAGATGAATTTGAGGCACAGAAACGGATTCGGAACGACATGAAGCTTCAAGAGTTTGAACGTGCAAAGCAGAAGACTCGTGAAAAAGCAGTTGAAGACGCTTTGAGAATCCCGTTCGAAACTACAAATTTTCCCGATCGCAAGTTTTAGAAGGCTTTATGGTTTATCGTTCGCTAGTTGTCTTCACGATCTTGATTTTCGCGTTCAGCTTGGGATGGATGTCTCAGACCGTTACAAAATCGATGAACCGACGCGTAACGCTCCCTTCAACGGCAACGTACGTGTTTCCCAAAGGCCTTGAACAGGTCATTCTTCCGTCTACCCAGGAATGTCTTGCTTTCAACATTGGCGATCGAATTGATGTGTTGATTGACGATTGCGGAGCGACAAAACCGATTGTTTTAGACGCAGTCGTTTCAACGCGAACACCTGCTTTTTTCGTAATTGCTGTGCCAGACGGTGCGGATGCCGCCGTAAAGACTGCATACCTAATGAAAAGACGAATCTTCTTTCGCACCTCGATTTCCCCGTCGAATTTCGCATACGAATTTAAGCCTGGGAGCGAGCCACATGTTCCGAATGCACCAAGTTTTCCTTGAGTGTTCAAACATTCGAACCGGCGGCTAGCGCCGAGCCGCTCATACTGTCATCAGGCTGCACACGGTGGATGTTACGCGACTAGGACGCCGGACGCATACGTCGGAAATAAGCTCGGAACGGACGGCGAATGAAATCGGGCTCAACTACTGATCGCTATAAACTTAAGGCTCTTCCGCAGAATCTGTGGGGCAAAATTAACTATTTATCGTTACGAATAGAAAACCGAAGTTTCAACGGACACCCGTTTCGCATTGGATTTTTG
>JAWXCK010000105.1:0-3205 GCA_034408855.1 Pirellulaceae bacterium | reverse complement strand
CAAACTTGGCGGCTTCGGTGGTCCCACTATCATTGATTAGCTTGGCAGCAACGATCGGCTTCCGCGAATTGAGGATATTGATGACATTCAAGACATCAACCGGAGATGCAAAACCGTCGCCAGTAACGTCGATGTACCCTATGGAGGTACCGATCGGTCTTGGGCCAAGCTGGCGAGTTCCATTCCGTCTCAAGTCGTTAATGATTTGCAACACGTCTAGCGGCGCGACAAATAAATCGTTGTTCACGTCCGTTCGCTCACCCGGATTCTGCCAATCGGAATTCAGTAGCCTTCGAACTTCTAACGTTTCGACGAATAACGTTCGACGACGTTTAAGCTAAGATCGCGTACGACTTTTACAATACAGCACGATTAACTCTCATTCTTTAGTTCGCGACAAATATCCTGAGCGTCAACAATGCCTGCAAGTATTGACTTGAAGATCATCGCGAGCATCACCAATTTCCGTATTTAGTGTAGTTGGGCTATAATAGACGGTCAAATTCGCAAACATTGGCTTATTTAAAGTCGTGCTCGATGCTCTAAGAAAGATCAGAGTTTCTCTACTGTGAGCTTGACGACCACTTGTGGGCGACGAGCGCCGAATGGTCCGGTCCATTGTCGCCACGCAAACCTGCTTTGTTTGGCGTCTCTGGTGGACTCACCATTTGGTCGATTGCGTGGGTGCTCGATCATTTTAGCGATTGACGAACGACTACACTTCTGATGCTCACCAGAAGTGAATGGAGCATTTCCATTCCATAGCGCATGCCTTTTTCGGAGAAAACAATGTCCTCGGATCACACGACTAACTGGCCGGATTTAGCTATCGGACTTTACGACCGCTTAACTGGGCGCAATGCCGAAATTACCTATGAATTCGTCGACTTGCACCTTCAAATACCAAGCGGGACTGGCCAAAATGCCGAGCATGCGGAATGGATTTTGAGCGGGACCATGAAAATTCGCACAGGCGGGCCGGGCACTCCCCCAAACTGACTATGGTCGGTCGAATCGATGCTAAGGTCGATGGCCGGCCAGTGAGCTTGATATCAGAAAATAAAACTCTCGTCTTCGATGTGAGTCGGATTCGTACCCTAATCAAGACCCGACGCGGTTTGCGAGCGGCTTTTAAACTGCTACGATCTCTGCTTGCGCAAACAGACATGCGGATAATGGTTCGGATAGGTCGGTTGGGGAACTTTGAACTTTTCCCCAACCCCTCCTACATGGTAAATCTAACGCTCCCTCGCTAGGGAGCTGAATCGCCCTGCAGATTTGTATTGGCCGAGTTGAATAGGATATCTAGATGCCGGGTTTAGTATTATTGACAGGCGCTACCGGCTACATCGGCGGGCGACTTCTTACGCGTCTTCATCAAAAGCACGTTCAAGTAAGATGCTTAACGCGGCGTCCCGAAGCTTTGAGGGGTCGGATCAACGAGACCATAGAAGTTGTCGAGGGCGATGTCTTAGATCCACAGTCGCTCACGATGGCTTTAGAGGGTGTCGAGACGGCCTATTATTTAGTTCATTCGATGGGTGACAAATGCGATTTCGAATCGCAGGATCGCCTTGCTGCAGAGAACTTTGCGAAAGCGGCGACGCAGGCGGGTGTGAGGCTTATTACCTACGTCGGTGGTCTTGGAAATCCAGACGAAAAACTTTCCAAGCATCTCCGAAGCCGTCAGGAAACAGGAGATATTCTAAGAGCCAATCATTCTCAGGTGATTGAGTTTCGTGCATCGATTGTGATCGGTTCTGGAAGCTTGTCGTTCGAGATGATCCGAGCGCTTGTCGAGCGACTCCCGATCATGATCTGCCCGCGTTGGGTTCAGGTTAAAGCACAGCCGATTGCGATTGAAGACCTTCTTGCGTATCTCATAGCAGCTCCGGAATTGACGGAATGCGCTTCTCAAATTTATGAGATAGGTGGACCCGATCAAGTTTCATATGGACAGCTCATGCAGGAATATGTCCGGCAACGCAAATTAAAACGCTGGATGATCCGTGTTCCTTTTTTGACTCCGTATCTATCGAGTCTTTGGCTCGGTCTTGTAACACCGCTGTATGCGAGGGTTGGACGGAAGCTTGTGGAGAGTCTTCGGAATCCTACTCTTATCTCAAACAATTTAGCCGAATCTGTCTTCTCAGTACGCCCTCGCGGATTTCGCGACGCGATAGCTCGGGCGATCGTAAACGAAGATCGCGAATTTGCTGAAACGCGATGGTCGGACGCCTTGTCGTCAGCCGGCAATACGCAGGCTTGGGGTGGACACCGTTTTGGATCGCGTCTTGTCGATTCGCGAACGGTCACCGTCAATGTGCCTCCCCAGCAAGCGTTCACACCCATTCGTCGCATCGGCGGTCGTACCGGCTGGTACTACGGCAATTGGTTGTGGTCCATTCGAGGCTTCATGGACTTGCTGATCGGTGGAGTTGGTATCCGCCGGGGTCGACGTGATCCTGAAAACTTGAGAGTCGGCGATCCACTTGACTTTTGGCGAGTAGAAATCTTTGAACCGTCGCGCCGACTACGTCTTTACGCGGAAATGAAAGTTCCTGGAAGGGCCTGGCTAGAGTTCGAAGTCAGTCCCTGTGAACAAGGAAGCATCATTCGCCAGACCGCGATTTTCGATCCACTTGGATTGGCTGGGCTGATTTACTGGTATGGCATCTACCCACTTCATCAGAGAGTATTTGCGGGCATGCTCAGAAATTTAGCGGCTGCTGCGAACGCTACATCGCACAAATGACAAAATCGTATGACACCTGACGTACTGATCGTGGGCGCTGGACTTTCGGGACTTTGTTGCGCCTTGAAACTACAACAAGAAGGTGTTGACTGCCTTCGACGCTGTCAAAGATTGGCGCCATTTGCGAGACTTCTCGCTGAGCGCCACCACTTTCCAAGACGAAACTTGCAAATTGACAGCATTTTCGTACTCGTACTCAGCCGCAGGCGGTACTCGTACTCGTACTCGAAGTCTACACCGACGAAACGCGTCGGCGATATTCCGAGTAAGCTTCACCGAATCGTTGGGCCATATCGCGTTCCTCTGTTGGTCGCACAACCAAATGCCAAACCAATGCGCCCAAAAAAGAGTGGCTCTTCCGGTAGAGTCGAGATGTGGCGCGGTGGTTTAGGCTTCGGCTTACTTCCGTTTCTGGGTTTCCCCGTTTGTGGCGCAATAACCGTCTGCCAT
>JAWXCK010000104.1:0-7859 GCA_034408855.1 Pirellulaceae bacterium | reverse complement strand
TGGTTTTTGCAATCACTCAGTCCAGTGTTTTCCTTGTATTTCACTGCTAAAATCGATTGCGGATCGCGAAAACCACCCACAGTTTCTGCGGAAGAGCCCCAATTTTTGAGTTTTCCATGAAGACAATTTTATCAAGTGTATGTGCGTTGGACTGCCCGGACGCTTGCCTTCTGAAGATAACCGTTGAGGACGGTCGTGTCGTGAAATTCCAAGGTGACGACCAGCATCCTTATACCCAAGGATTTGCTTGCGTTAAAACCGTTCACTACCCGGAGCGACAAGAACGCGCGGATCGATTGCTTACACCGTTGCGTCGCGTCGGTCCCAAAGGTAGCGGTAAGTTCGAACCTATTTCTTGGGACGACGCTCTCGATCAAATTGCCGATCGTCTCCGGAGTATCTTGCAGTCGGACGGTCCCCAATCCGTTCTTCCCTATTGCTATTCAGGAACCCTCGGACAAGTTGAAGGTGCGCACGCACTGGCACTGTTTCGAGGACTCGGTGCTTTGGAACTAGACCAAACGATTTGTGCAACGACTGGCAGCGAAGGTTGGGAACGCAACTATGGCCCCAACAAACTGGGCCCCGATCCGGAAGATGTTATCCACTCGCGTTGCATCCTTTTATGGGGCATCAACGCCGTACGGAGTAATTCGCATCTCATCCCTTTCTTGAAAGAAGCCAAGCGTCGTGGAGCAACGATCGTCCATATCGATCCCTATCGAAATGAAACCTCGCGATTGGCTGATGAACATTGGCAGATCCGTGTCGGTACCGACGCGGCCCTGGCCTTAGCGATCGGAGGCGAAATTTTAAAGCGCGGTTGGCACGACGCCAAATTTCTCCAGCAGTTTGCCGATGGCGTTGATGAATATCGTCTGGCATGCGACGAATGGCCACTAGAAAAAGCTGCCGTCTATTGCGGCCTTCCGCTCGATCGTTTGGAAGCAATCACCGAGTTGTTTGCTAAGAGTACGAGCAGTTTTATTCGCGTCGGTTACGGGATGACTCGCAACGAAGGCGGTGGCAACGCGATGCGAGCAATTAGCCTCCTTCCTTCGCTGATCGGAGCTTGGAAGAATCTTGGCGGAGGAGCCTTACTATCAACCAGTGGCGCGTTCCCATTGAATCGAAGCAAACTCGGCGGACGTCATTTGATTCGACCCGAGACGAGGCACGTGAATATGAACTGCTTGGCCAGCGAGCTTGAGCGCAGCGACAAGCCACTCAAAGCTCTATTTGTTTTCAATTCGAACCCAGCAGCGGTGGCGCCGGATTCAAGTCGTATTCGTAAAGGACTTGCTCGCGAAGACCTTTTAACTATCGTCCTCGAACATTTTCAAACCGATACCGCAGATTATGCCGACTTTCTTTTGCCAGCCACTACATTTTTGGAGCATGCCGATCTTTATACGGCCTACGGTCATTACTACTTGCAGTGGGCTGAACCCGTCGTACCGCCGCGAGGTCAAACTCGGTCGAACACTCACATTTTCGCCGACTTGGCGAAGCGTTTGGGCTTAACGGATGAATCACTGTATTGGACAGCCGAACAAGTTGCGCGCCAGTTGCTCGATACTCAGCATCCCTATTTGTCAGGCATTACACTCAATAGGCTAAAAGAAGAGCGTTCGATCAAAATACGATTGCCGAAGCCATTTCTTCCCTATTCAACTGGCTCGAATTTCGAGGATGGCCGCATTCGATTCTCGCCTCCGCCCACACAGTTGACGTTTGAAGAGCAGCCAAGCATTGAATTTCCGTTTCGCTTGATCTCACCGCCCGGCGCCTTCATCGTCAACACTACGATGGGGAACATCGAAAGTCTTCTCAAGGCGTCGGGCGGGGAACCGCAAATCATCATCCATCACAACGACGCTATCAAGCTTGGAATTCAAACAGGCGATCACGTGAGGATCGTGAGCCGGCAAGGAAGCATCGTGCGACAAGCGAAGATTGGCGGCGAAGCACTGCCGGGCGTTGTCATTGCACTCGGGCAATGGTGGCCGAAACTTTCGCCTGACAGGAAGGGACTCAACGATCTGACCAGTGAACGTTTAACCGATCTAGGCGGCGGAAGCACCTTCGGAAACGTCGTCGTTCGGCTCGAAGCTAATCCAACGTAGCCTGCTCGCCGGTCCTCAAGATATCGAGCACTTCGATGGCCGATGTCGCCGTCTTCAGCCGTTCGGGAATAAAATCGCTTTCATCCAATAGTGTCGCGATGATCGCTTGTAGCCTTTGATGAACACGCGGTTGCCCAGCCGGTGTCAATAAAACGAACAACAGATTCGCTCGCTCTTGGGTGAGTCGGTATGGAATTCCTTTGAGCGATCGTAAGACCATAACGACCGGTTTCTGCAATCCGGCGAGTCTCGCATGTGGCATTCCGAGATGTCGTCCAAGATAGGATTCAACGATTCTCTCGCGTTCACTGATGGCTTGAAGGATCTTTTCTTTCGGCATCGGCAGCGATTCCGGTTTCATCAAAGCCATCGCTTTGCTCACCGCTTCGGCTGAACTTTCTGCTTCAATGTTCAACTTGATTCGATCTTCGAGCAACGTTTCGGAGAGCGAAATATTTTCTTCCTCTTCAAACTCGTCGCGAATCGTTCCGATGATCTCTTCGATAGCATCTTCGAGCGTTAGAAATCCAGTCCATTTTCCGGTTGCATCGCGAACCATGGCCGCATGAATGCGCTTCTTTTGCATCTCCGCCAAAAGCGATTCCAGCAACGCATTTTCGTCGATCGCGATAATCGGTCGGCATAATTCACGAAGGTCACACGAGGTTCCTTCGGAAAGAAGCATGTCTTTCAAATGGATAAGATGCCTGGGGTCCTTCGTTTCGTCCTCGATGAGTGGATACCGGCTAAACCGATACTGGCGAGCAATGGCCAGATTCTCGTCCCACGTTTTCGAAATGCTCATACAACGAACTTGGGATCTTGGTCTCATGGCGTCACGGACTCGAAGTTCGCCAAGGTCGAAAACGTTTTCGAGAAACAGCAACCTTCGAAAGGTCATCATGCCGTCCGATTGCGACTGATTGAGAAGAATTCGAATCTCTTCTTCGCTGTGAGCATCATTGCTCGAAGTGCTGCCGAGCCCTAAAAGCCCTAACACAAATGCGGCTGAACTATTCAAAATTCGCAGCGGCAAGAAGAATAAGGCTCGAAAGAATTGAAGCGGTCTCGCAGTCCATAGCGACGACTTTTCTGTCATCCGAATCGCAATCGATTTCGGAACGAGCTCGCCAATAAGGATGTGCATAAAGCTCACCAGCAGATAGCTTACCGAAAACGCAATCCCATGCTTTGTAAACCAAGCCGCCGAGTCGTGTTCGACAAACAACCCGGTCCACCCAAGGACGGGTTCAATAAGATCGACAATAGCCGGTTCGGCGACAAAGCCTAGTCCGATCGATGCAAAAGTGATTCCGACTTGGCATACCGATAGATATTCGTCCATTCGATCATGAACGTGCTGGACGGCGAGCGAGCCACCAACTTTGTCATCGATCATTTCCTTGATCCGCGAAGGCCGCATTTTGACGGCTGAAAATTCCGCTAAAACGAAAAAACCGTTTAAGAAAACGAGAAGGATTGCGAGAATTAAATACGTCAGAACCATACGTGACTACCAAGAAAAATACTTCCAAGGCCCTGGACCGGACTGACCGGCAGGGACCTCGACAAAACCATCGCTCAACGCTAACGATACCAAATCGCCGGAACCGTGTGAGTCGAGCAACTCGCCTTTGCCATTATCGACAAGCTTAACAAGTCGATACCAGATCAGGTCGAGAACCTTCGAATCCGGATTTACAATCGGTATCCAGTTCAACAGTTGCGGCACGTTCGCAAGTCCACCCAATTTTCGCAACAAGGGAAAAGCGAATCGCTTGGCTGTGACGGCGACGCTAACCGGATTGCCCGGCAGCCCCACAATCAATTGTCCACCCGGCCCCATCGCACCTAATATGGGCTTGCCTGGCCGAATTGGCAATCGATGGAAAATAATCTTACCACCGCACTGAAGAATCGCTTCGGGTACGAAGTCATAGTCGCCCATCGAAACGCCCCCCGTCAACAAGATCGCATCCGACGATGCAAGCTGTTGGTTGAGTGCCTCGACAAGGATCGCTAACTTGTCGGTGACCGCCTGACGATGAACTACGTGAATCCATCGATGTAAACGCAGCATGGTTTCGAGAACTGGGCCATTCGAATCGCGAATTTGCCACGGTTGTGCCGGTTCGCCAGGCGGTATCAACTCATCGCCAGTATTCAGAATCGATACACGAACTCGCGCGTAGACCGACAATTCAGATGCGCCAAAGGTCGCAATGGCCGACATCGCAGCCGTGGTTAATAGCGTACCTGGAGGCAGCAACTCTTGACCCGTCCGAATGTTTTCGCCGCAACGACGAATATTTTGGCCATAGCGCAACTCGTGTGGCGGTGTTCGAATAGAAACTTGGTCGACCGCAATATCTGCATCTTCTCTTCGGACAACGGCTTCGGCGTCCGAAGGGACGGGACCGCCGGTGAAAATGCGCACAGCCGTGCGAGGATGCAATTCGACTGGCGGTGAACCTGCGGCTGCGGTTCCGACTATTTTGAGCGGTTCGCCCTGAAGATCAGCCATCCGAATTGCAAAGCCATCCATCGCCGATACATCGATCGGCGGACTGTCACGATCCGCCAAAAGCGGCTGCGCTAGAATACGCCCCACGATTTCAGCGATAGATTTCTTTTCGACAGCAACCGGTTGCAGTAATTCGGAAAATCGCGATACGGAAGCTGTGACTTGATCGAGCAAAGGCAACGACATAGTCTGAAAGATTATACACTATTGTTCGATCATGTGATCGTAGATCTGCTGAAGGATCATCGGTAAGTAGATAATACCGGTATAGTGGTCTGCGAGCATCGTTGTATGATGGGAAGCATCCAACCCAATCGCAACAGCCAGTCGATCGACGTTTTCGAGCGGTACGACACTGTCATAGCGCCCCGAGAATATCCACGTTTTTGACGGATCGAGACGATGAGCCAACCGCAATGGCTCAATTGGACTAAGGATCTCTTTAAGCTGGTTATCGTCGATTCCGGCTCGAGTCAAATCGGCGCGCATCTTGGCAGCTTCTCGCTCGCCATTCATCATCACACCGTGAAGATCACCACCCGCTAAGAGAATGAAGACGCGATGAAAGCTATCGTCCAAACCGGCCGTTGTCGCCGTGACGAAACCGCCCAAGCTTGTACCTTGAACAGAAATTTTGGATGCATCGACACAATCGAGTGTAGCAACAGCATCTTTCGCGCGGCGGACATCTGAGATGCCTTGTTTCAATGCCGCAACCAATGCTTCGCCATTGGGCTTGCCGTTCGGCCCGCGTCGCGCACCATAATGCGGCAACTGGACCATAAAGGTGTGAACGCCTTTCGAACGCAGCCCGCTGGCAATCAATCGACCGACCGTCATCTTGCTTCCCGATTCATGCACAATAATCGCCGCCGGAGCGTGGATCGGAGTCTTGTTCGTATCGCGAGCCTGATACCATTCGAGAGCAACGAGATCGTTGATCGGATTTCCTGTCGGCATAGCACTCGGAAATCGCACAAGCCAATCTCCATTGTGACCCTCCGATTTTTCGATTCGGACATCGAACGCCGACGTTTTCCAGCAGAGACCTTCGACACACTTCGATGCGTCCGCATTCGAATCAGGTTTGGGATTCAACGTATCCTGAGCTTTGAATACGGAGCCTTCTGAGTACGTAGCCAAAGTTTTGCTGCGATCATCGATTGAATCGAGCAATGCAGTCAAATCGAGTTTGGAATAGGGGCGATCGGCGGCTGGATGCGTGTGATCGGCGTTTGCAATGTAAAGGACTCCGTCTTCTGGAACGAACAGGACGTTATGCAAGTTAGACGACATGGCCACCGGACGGCACATCAGCGTCTGTGCAACCTTCGCATCGATTTTACCGTATTGATTTCTGACACGACTTCGCAATTCTTCCAAACGTGAGCCTGCCGACAATACGACGGCATGCGAGATCCCTTCACCAAGCAATGCATGCGCTTGACCCGGTTCGACAAATTCGACCGATTCCGGAGTAGCCGCAACACCAACCGCAGTGCGCGTCTCGCCATCGGCAAAGACATAGTAATATTCACAAGTCCGTGGGCTGTCCCTCCAAAGCTGCTTGACCTCGTCGAGCGATGAGCACTCCTCTAAAGCGCGGCGCATCAGCGTCGCCATCGGTGCCCCATCCCACTTCCCTTCTCCAGCACCGCCCATTTCACCCAGCGATATTTTTTCGGCATTCATACCGCTAACGCTTCCAATAAATCCCGCATAACCAACGTTGGCAAACGGGATTTTGCCATCGGGCGCCACGATGAACGTTGTTGCCGAATCTTGTAAGCCAATCTTTGTCATGTAGTCTAAAACGCGGCCATGGTATAGCTTGCCATCGACCGTCGCATCGCCGTAGAGCGCGAACCCCGAGCAATGAAAGAATTCAGGAAAGACGTTGGTTGTTTCGAGAAGCTGTTCATCGATATTTAAACTTCTTGCCAATGCACGCGTTTCAATCTTGTGCCGCTCGGGAATATAGGGCGACAATCGAGCATAAGCCGCTTCGAGATCCTCGCGGAACCATCGACCATTGATAACGGTTTGGATCGTACCAAACATATTGATGACCGAATCGACGCATCGCATAGCTTCAGTCTTTAGCAGTTTGCCGTGCGCGTCACCGATTTCTTGCGGAGTTCCATGTAACAGAACTACACGATTGCCATCGATCCATCGCAGCCGACCATGTTCGACATTGCGTTCGGCTTGACGCGGCGAGGTAAGCGAATTCGATGGCGAAGCTACTTCAAAAGCACGACGCAGACCTCGACACAGTTGACGCTCCAACTCTGCCCGCGACAAGTCCTTTTTTTCCATCTCCGGCCAGTCGTCAAAAGCCGTCGGCAATTCTGGAGCATGTCCGAGTTGGAAATCGATTCGATGGCCGTCGATCTCACCGAGCACCGATCGCCCCTCGTCCAAAAATTTCAGCGAAGTTTCAGTTCCTGCGCGCCAAGCTATAGTCGATTCGTCAAATGCAAGCTGAGTCAGAGTCAATAATAGCGCCGCCATCGCAGGCGCATCCGTGTTCGCCAATAGTTGGCTGTACCCAAAAACCGAAGTGCCCGGACCGATCACTCTTTTAGTCAGTCCAAGCGGTCGCAAGTGATATTGGTCATCCAATTCGCCGGAGCCGAGATATACGCTATGGTGCTTCGGCAATGCCATCGCAAAGCCATCGATTCGCCTACGGAAGTGCACTGCATAATCAGAATGCGTCAATTGGAGGTCAAATGCATCATCATTGAAGCGGTCGAAGTGGATTTGGAGCTCATGAAGTTTGCCATCGAGTTTGAGGTTGGCTTTCCCTTGCAAACTAAACGACTCATTTCTTCCTGAAATGCACTCGATCCACGGTGCAATATCACGTGCCAATCGAGGCGTTTCGTCTGTTTCATCGCTTACGGCCAACGGACAAAGAAGTGCAACGCAAACCAAGAATATCGGGTAAGTAAGCAGCACTTTAACAACGGGCATCTTGAAACTTCCTCATTTAATTTCTGTCGGAAACCGCATTCGCTCGATGCAGCGGCCAGTACACCCCTTGATCTTATCGTAATCCTTCATCGATTGCACGGACCAGTAAAACCCCGATACCTTTTAAAGCGGGCTCTTCCGGTAGAGTCGAGATGTGGCGCGGTGGTTTAGGCTTCGGCTTACTTCCGTTTCTGGGTTTCCCCGTTTGTGGCGCAATAACCGTCTGCCAT
>JAWXCK010000103.1:0-7702 GCA_034408855.1 Pirellulaceae bacterium | reverse complement strand
CTATTACTCTAATTGGCACACAACCGATCCGCGAAGAGAAAATCGCAGCCACCCAAAGCCACCCCGCGAAAGTGGCTCAGATCTCAACCGCGATTGATACATGCAGAAATATTCGAGATCGCAATGAAGTCGTCCGCCTTAGCGATCGTTTACGTACCTGGAAATAGTGAAGGCTTGACCGTCGCAAACGTCGTCGAAGAACAAGCAAAGCAATGTGAGCTACCAGAGAAGCTATGGAAGCCGTTCGTCGATTCGATCCGAAGAAGAGAGTCCTACGAAATCGTGGTGAAAGCCAAGATGCGAGAAATGCACACGGCGACCCGCGAACATCTCTTGGCTTCCAAATAGCATGGCGTCGTTCTTAGCGGTAACGTATTCCGACTTCAACCGTCAATGGACCAAACGGACAGGTGAAAGGAAGTATTTCGACTTGGGCTCCTGGATCAAAGCTAACTTTATGATCTTTACCGCAGATCACCGTTGGAAGTCCTAGATTGACTCCCGTGATCGTCATGCGCTCCTTCGCGTTCCCGCCGATCATGTTGGCTAACTCGCCAACCATGTCTAGAACTTCCGAGTCAATCTCGGTTGGCTTGCCGCCAAAAAATGCCTCGGCGGCAGCAAAGGCAAATTTCTCGTCTAATCCGATAACGATCGTTCCGCGTATCGCTCCAGTAAATCCAATGATCCCGCTGATATCGTGATTCGACCGAAAATGGCTCGATCTCTTAGTGCATCCGAGTTCCACTTCCCAACCGAGCATCTTCGAAAAAATCGACTTCGTGCTCTCGATAAAAGGAGTCGTGAAGTCCTCGGCCGTGGCGGCGCTCTCTTTTATGATCGTTACGGACATAACACACGATTCCTCAAATAAAACCGGAGGGGATGCATGGGGCCTGACACAAGAAATAAAAACTATGCTGGGACATATTTATCGAGTTTGGCGCGAAGCTCATCAGCTTCAAATGGCTTGGTCAAATAGTCGGTCACGCCAGCCTGGATGGCCGCGATAACTTGGCCTTTTTGAGTTTCAGTGGTGACCATGATGATCGGCACTTCGGAGCCCGTTGCTCGTACTTCGACCAACACGTCCATCCCCGTTTTGCCTGGCATATTCCAGTCGGTGAGAATCATGTCGAAAGTATCGCTCTTGAAGAGATCGATCGCTTGTTGTCCGTCTGCAGCTTCGACGATATCGGTTACACCAACGGAATTAAGTGAACGGATGATGATTTTTCGCATCACGCCTGAATCATCAACGACTAAAACTTTCATGATTGTTCTCGGGGCCAGAGTAGAGTTCGGGAATAGTAAGGGGACTTGACCAAGTACGGCCATGTAACTGTGGGATATTTCTGCGGCTAGTCAAATATTTTTTTCGATTTCTACTTTGCAGTATCCAATTTTCGTTGTGCCGAAAGGCTTGGTTGTGTTCGATTTTCTTCGCACATCACGATCCGTAGGATTTCGCCATCACATTCGAGAGCCAAATCGCGAATGACGGTTGCACCTGCGAGATGGAAATCAAAATCTTGACCTGTCGTCACCGAAGGAATCGACAAGAAAGAAGGACAAGGAACTTGCCCCTTGATGTTTCCTCCGATCATGTTCGTCATCTCGGCAAACGCATCGCGAAGGTCTTCCTCCGAAATCTTAGCAGGATTTTCGTCCAAGAGCCGACTCGCAAACGTCCTCGCTAGCTCCTCCGAACTTTGGAGAATAATCGCGCCTTTCCATTCGCCGCTGATTTGGATACAGCCTGTGATGCGATCGATTCGTTTCTCCGATGGCAATGGCACACAGGGAATCGCTTCCAGTTTAAGCATGGTTGAAAGGATGTTTTGCGAGATTGAAACAATGTCTTCGTTTGTAATCATAGTCGTCCCAGACCTTCTCTTAATTGGTTAAAAAGGAACAGTGGAATAGGCTTCTAGCCTGTCGAAGCCGTGCTGACAGGTTGGAAGTCTGTCCCACGAAAATTTTTGACACTTCTCGCTGATCGCCACCATCTGGTTCCCAAGCTCTGCCTGGGAACCCAATGAATTGCAGGCTCTGCCTGCCGTGGTTTCGTTGAAACCAACGATGCGGGAGGCAGAGCCTCGAAGACAGTGCGTTCCCAGGCAGGAGCCTGGGAACGAGCGTATTCGTGGTGGCGTTCAGCGAGAAGTGTCAAATTTTCTGCTTATTTCCCTGGTCGGTAAAAGGTAGTTTTTCCGACAGGTGTTCTCACGAATTTGGTATCCAAATTCATGGTGGTTTCCGCTCCACCCAAAAACAGGCAACCGTCAGGTCGCAAGATTCGATGGGCGTTGTTGAGGATAGCGGTCTTCGTCTCAGGCGAAAAATAGATCAATACGTTTCGCAAGAAAACAATATCCATCGTCGGCAGCGTCGGTGGCCAGGATTCGATCAAGTTGACTTCGCGGAACTCAATCGATTTGCGTACGTCTTCTTTGATTTGCCAATGAAGACCGTCCTTCGTGAAGTACTTGAGCAACATCGGCATTGGCAGCCCGCGGTTGACTTCTGTTTGATTGAAGATTCCTTCCTGAGCCTTTTTGAGGATGGAAGTCGAGAGATCGCTGGCGATCAATCGGACTTTCCATCCGCCCAGCGCTGGAAAGCTTTCGCGAAGGAGCATCGCAATGCTGTAGACTTCTTGTCCGCTCGAGCAAGCATTCGACCAAATGTTGAGCGTTCGCTCTTTAGCTCGCTTTTCCATCAATTCAGGAATGATAACTGTCTTAAGTGCTTCAAACGGTTGTAGGTCCCGAAAGAAGCTCGACTCGTTCGTCGTCATCGCATTGATGACCTTTGTCGCTAGTTCTCGACTGCCTGGCTTCTTCAAAGCGGCGACGAGTTCATCCAACGAAGAAAGACCATTTTCGCGAGCAACTGGATTCAATCGCGATTCGACTAAATACGCTTTATTTGGTTCCAAAACAATGGCCGATTTATCACGCACAAAGTTGCAAAGAAAATCAAATGTACCTGTGTTGACCGGTGGGGTGGCTACACTCATCTTAGGCTCCTACCTTTTCTAACGTTCGGACGGTCCTGCCCGATTGAGTATGTAGAATAATTTCGTCAGCAATCCTTTGAAGCGGTACGATTTGGTGTGCATGGCCTGCGTTCGCTACCGAACCGGGCATTCCCCAGACAACGGATGTCGCTTCGTCTTGAACCACGACTCGCCCGCCAGCTTGTCGTACGACACCGCAGCCACGTTGGCCATCTTGTCCCATCCCGGTCATCACAACCGAAAGAACGTTAGGCCCGAACAGTTCAGCGGCCGATCGGAAGAGGACATCGACGGCAGGTCGACATGAGTTTTCCGGTTGCTCTTGGTTGAGCACTGCCTTGAGTTGCGTTCCTTGACGCTGCATCGTCAAATGGAAATTTCCAGGGGCAATCCAAGCTCCACCTGATTCTAACAAGTCGCCATCGGCTGCTTCGTGAACGTGAAGCTTCGATTGCTGATTCAAGCGATCCGCTAAGTGTGTCGTGAAAATCGGTGGCATGTGCTGTACGATTAAGATCGGTACCGGAAAATCAGCCGGGAGTCTAGGAAGTACCGCCGACAATGCGTTGGGGCCGCCGGTCGATGTTCCGATGACGACGATATCCACACGACTGGGCTTAGCTCCGGTTTGGAGATTCAACGTTGAACTTCCGTTGAGCCGGTTTGTCGGATTCATCGGCTTGGCCGTATTGGCGATAGTCGGAATGGCCCACTTACAGAACTGCTTGATCTTCGGCAGCAATTCGTTCTGGACACTCTGAATCGCGGCATTAACGCTACCGACATTCGCCGGCTTCGTTACATAGTCGTTCGCACCCTTGGCAAGCGCGTCGAGCGTCGACTCGGCACCGCGCTGGGTGAGCGTACTGAACATGATCACGGGCAGTTTAGGATAGAGCTTGCGAAGCTCAACCAACGTCGTGATTCCATCCATCTCGGGCATTTCCATGTCCAAGGTGATAATGTCTGGGTTGAGCTGCGGAATCTTTGCGAGCGCGATCCTACCGTTGGCCGCGATTCCGGCGATTTCAATGGCTGGATCGACAGCTAAAGCATCGGACAACAAGCGACGGATAACCGTCGAGTCGTCGACTATGAGGACTCGAATTTTACGCACGATTATTTATGCCCCCAGTCCGATTCCAAGGAGTTGCAGCTTCTCAAGAATAATCGTCTTGTCGAACGGCTTCATGACGTACTCGTTGACACCAGCCACGAAGGCCTGAGCCATCTTTTCCATCTCGGTTTCCGTTGTCACCATCATGATCGGCATATCGTAGTATGCCGGAATGGCTCGAGCGGCTTTGATGAATTCGAGGCCATTCATGTTTGGCATGTTCCAGTCGACCAGTACGATATCCTGAGGACCATGGGCTTCAAGTTGGGCCAAGCCTTCAAGGCCATCACCAGCTTCGATGACTTCGTAGCCCAATTCTTTCATGATGTTTCCGATGATCCGACGTACGGCTCGGGAATCGTCGATGACCAAAGCGCGCATGGGAATGTCTCTGTGTTAAAAACTTGGTCGATGACTTAATGTCCTTTTCGTCCCTTAAGTCCTTTGAATTCAAAAGGACTTAAGGGACTTAAAGGACATAAGGGACATAAGGGACATGGCTTTCAGCTAATAGCTAACAGCTAACAAACTACACGTTCTGATAGCTTCCGAAAGATGTTCCGGTGTGGGTTAGCGGAGCTGGACGGTGCTTGGGTGCATGGCTCTCCAAAGTATCTTTCTGATACTTGAATTGGCTGACCAACTGTTGTAAATCAGATGCCATTCGGCTCAATTCGCTTGCCGCTTGTTGCGTGTTGTTGGCACCCTGAGTCGTGCTCTGGGCAGCAGTCGCTACGGCGGTAATGTTCTGAGCGATCTCGCCCGAACCCTTTGAGGCTTCGCTGACGTTGCGTCCCATTTCGTTCGCCGTCGCCGTCTGCTCTTCCACAGCACTGGCGATTGTGTTCGAAATATCGTTGATCTGGTTGATCACATCGCTGATCTGGCGAATCGCTTCGACAGCACCTTGAGTATCGGTCTGAATCGTTTCGATCTTGTGACTAATGTCTTCGGTCGCCTTGGCGGTTTCTTTAGCAAGTTCCTTCACTTCGTTCGCAACCACGGCGAAGCCTTTACCTGCTTCACCAGCCCGGGCGGCTTCGATCGTTGCGTTCAGAGCGAGCAGGTTGGTCTGTTCAGCGATCGAGGTGATCACTTTGACGACTTTACCAATCTCGATGCTGCTTTCGCCAAGCTTAGCAATCGTTTTGTTGGTGTTGTTGGCAACGGTAACGGCTTGCTGTGAAACGCGTGCAGCTTCCGAGGCGTTCTTAGCGATTTCACTGATCGCCATGTTCATTTCGTCTACGCCCGTTGCAACGGTTTGGACGTTGGCACTTACTTGTTCGGATGCAGCCGATACCACAATGGCTTGCGAGGAGGTCTCGCCAGCATTGGAGCTCATTTCAGCACTGACAGCGGACAGCTCTTCCGACGCACCAGCCAAAGCCGTTGCATTATCGGCGATCGAAGCGACACTCTTGCGTAGGTCCCTGAAGAAACGATCAAGTCCCATTCCCATTTGGCCGATTGGATCGTCGCCCGTTACCGTGATAGACTGTGTCAGGTCGCCGCTGGCGGCTGCATTGACAACTTCGAGGATGCTTCCGACCTTGGTCTTGAGTTCCACTTGGGCGTTCATTTCCTTGGTTACGTCGATGGCGAATTTGACTACTTTTACCAGTTTTCCACTGGCATCGGAAATTGGATTGTAGGAAGCCTGAATCCAGACAACCTTTCCGTTTTTGCCTACTCGCTTGAACACGGCAACCTCACTCTCCCCACGATTTAGTTTGGCCCAGAACTCTTTATATTCATGGCTATTGCGTTCGGTGGCGTCAACGAACATCTCGTGATGTCTACCCTGGATTTCATCCAAAGTATAGCCGAGTGTCGATAGGAAGTTTTGGTTCGCGGATACGACCTTTCCCGCCATGGTGAATTCGATTACGGCCTGTGCTCGGCTGATGGAAGCTATCTGGCCCGCATAGTCCACATTGATCTCGCGTTGTGCGCCAACGGCTTTCCAATCCACCTGTTCCACATTGAGTGCAGTCTGTATCCCTTGGACGGTTAGGTTCAAGGCTTTCGCCAATTTTCCAACTTCATCCTGAGGCGTGTCATCTAATCGTTGTGAAAGGTCACCTTCAGAAATTTTGTTTAGAACTGTAACGGCAATCTGTAGTGGTCTCGCGATTCCGCGTGCTAACCAATAACCAACCAAAGCCACGATGATCATTGCAATGGTGCAAGCAATAATAAAGAAGTTACGCATCCAGTAAGACATGGCGTTCACATCGTCCGAATTTTGTTGGACGAGAACGCCCCAGCCATAGCCTGGGAAACCGAGAGCACCTTCCGATGTTGCAAAGCAGTTCACCATAAGCTTTTTGGTGCTAGATTGGATCTCAAGTGTATCACCAGACTCGCCCATCCCAATTCGCTTCGCAAAGATAAGTCCCTTTTCGGCCAGATTTAGGACCATGACTGCTTTCGGATCAACGTCGTCCAAAACAAGCCCTGCCTTGGTCAGCACTTGGGTTTCGATGCTGATACCGCTCTTTTGTGATGCCTCGCGTTGCTCGCTCATGACTTGGACGACGGTACGATTAAAAGAAGCTCGATTCGACCAAACTCGCATTACCTTTCCATTCTCGTCGAAGATAGGGGCAGAGAAATTCAGTGACAGTCCTGGAGTCTTAAGAACCTTGGCGACGATTGGGTCCTTCTCTGCGTCGCTAAAGTATGTTTCTCCCGCTTTGATTCTGCCGTCAACGCATTGGTCGAACCACGCTTCGCCGCGGACGTTTTTGCCGACGAGCGATGACGTGTCGAGAGGGCTGCCGTCAAAACCAACCGTGTTAGCTGCAATGATCTTTCCGTCTAAGTCTGCCACGACCATGAGGTCGTAACAGCCATAGGTCTTGGTGTAGAAATTGAGAGCGTTATTCAGATCCTTCAGTTCAGCTTTGGCTTGCGGGTTGTATGCAAATGCTTGCACGTCGCCGTAACGCTCGAATAGACTGCGATAGATTTTGTCAATCGTTTGCTGCGCGATTGACTGTTGTAGCGATACTGCTGAATTGACCAACTGCGTGCGAGTCGTGAAAAAGGCAGAACAGCAAATCACGAGCAGTGGCAGCGTCGCAATCGTTATAAAACAGACGATGAGTTTGGATTGTATCGATCGAAAGCGAAAGTTACGGACTTTGAACATGATGAATTTAACACCTATTGAAAAGGTTGGGGAAACTAAAGCGGTTTGCTAGGATTTTTTTCGAGTTATTTGGTTTTTTGGCAGATCCCATGGATCGGCTCTTTCAATGGATCAGTCTTTGCCCAATTCGACTGCAGCCTCGCAGTTGAGCAACAAGAGCAGGCGAGAATCCAGTTTGTAGGCTCCTTGCACCAGTTCACGAGCAGTGCCTTGAAGAGTATCTGGCGGCGTTTCAAAGTTCTCGGCATCGACTTCAATAACGTCTCCAATTTGATCGACCAACAGGCTCACTGCGGCATCTTCACTGCGAAAGAATCCATGTAAGTCCGAGGTTTGGGAGTTGGGAGCCATTCGATTAAAATCTGGCGACTCGGACCCGTGATCAAGACATCTTGTCGTTGTCTGT
>JAWXCK010000102.1:0-8842 GCA_034408855.1 Pirellulaceae bacterium | reverse complement strand
AGGGAAATAGAGCCAACGAAGTTGGAACCTATTGAAGGCGAAACTGCTGTTGATCCAAAGGCAGAATCACCAAAGCCTAACGAAGATGGCTTGCCATCTGCTTAGCTGGTCTTCCTACAGCCTAAACCGCGACAGCCTACAGTCTTCTTGAATCAATCAAGACAAAGACGAAGTAGCAATCTTCTTCTAGCTGCTTCGTCGTCCATCCGTAGCGCTCGCATCTCATTACAACCCCCAAGTTTTTTCTTTTAGCTGCTGTTTTAGCGGCGGGGGCATAGCGGCGCAGCCGCCCGGGAACAACGGCGCAGCCGCCCGGGAACAACGGCGCAGCCGCTTTTAGCTGCCGGTCCCCAACCGCTCCGCGCCCAGCTACAATACATTCATGCACTTGGCAGCTAAGAAAAAAAGCTTTTTACGACCATCGAGCTTCGGACATTCGAAGCCCGATCGTGCCTCGCCGCGCCGCCAAGTTCCAACAGCAAACGCCTCGGCGCTTCGCCTACGACACGCGCCAACGGCGTCGAACCATCGAGTTCTGAGGCCCAAAACCCGCGCCGAGCTCTCCGACGATTTTTGGGCCAATTGCATCGAGCGAATCGACGCAAGTTGTTTATTGGCATCGAGATATTACGACACGTTTTCGATAGCCGCGTTAGATTCCTCTGTTGCCCCAATTAGTGGAGTTAGACGCGTTACGACGGTGCTCGATGAGGGTGGAGCCCAACTATTAAAAGGCGCAAGACGTTCGACAGGGCGTATGGTCGGAAAAATCCCACGACCTATAACGGTGATTGTGAATCCATGAGTAGTGTAATACGAATCCTGTCTGCAAAAGGCATCTCCGACCCTATATCCGCGATAATGACATTGCGTGAGCAACTCAAGATCAATCTGTTCGAAGCGAAATCGCCCGCCGACGGCTCAAATAAATAGCGGCTTGCTCGCCGTCGGGATTTTGCGGCACGACACGAAACGGTGGCTAGCGCCATGCCGCTCTCCTATTGGTCTTTACCGACTTTGATTCGGATTCGGCGGTATTCCATTTGACCTCGATCACCTTCGAGTCCGATGGGTCCACTGGCCGGAATTTTGAAAGCTTCTTCCAGAACTTCGCCGTTGCAAGTGCAGCGGGCCGAATCGCCGTGGGCTTCGACGATTAACTCATTCCAATCTTGTGGCTTATATTTCTTGAGCTCTTTGTAGGGACCGGCCAGTGGAAAATCTCGGCATTGCAATTGTGGCTTTCTCAAAAAGACACCGCTATCGGCGTTCGGTGTCGCCCGAAATTCAAGCTTGAGTACAAAATCGTCCGAGATTTCGCGAGTTGTCCAAAGCTGCTGGATTTTTCGGCCTTCCGGTGGCGTCGTCACGATCAGTCGACCATTCTTTGCAACGTAGCGACCATCGGGCGTAGAGGTCTTTCCGTCGAACTGAACGGCTTTCGGAATGACCAGCCGAGCCGGCGCGCTTGGGTTCTTGGCTTGCGCACGTTTGATCGTCGCCATTTCTTCCTCCGACGTTGCTTGATAGCCCCAACCGGTGAGATCGCGGCCATTGAATAGACTTACGAAACCTGACTCGGGCTGAAATACATCGGGTTCGTTTTCGATAAAGCCAAGGGTGGCAAAGATTGGTCGCAGCGCCGCCGCCCAAGCTTGGTAGCCAGCTTCATTGAGGTGCAATAGATCAGGAAACAATTCAGGCTTGGCGTTGCCGGTTGCGTCGGCAAACAGCGTCCACGTATCGACCACCGTTACTTGAGCATCGCCTTTGACGAGCTGCATGTACAAATCGTTGAGCTTCTTGATGGTGTCCGAAGGGCGGGTCTTCGATTCGGAGCTTGGAAAAACGGTACACAATACGATCGGCATTTTCGGATTTGATTTTTTAAGTTTATCTAAGATCAAGCGTACGTTTCCGGCAATCGTTTCGGGTGCCGCTTGTTCGCCGATATCGTTCGTCCCCATAAGCATCACCACGCTGCTTGGATTGAGCGCGAGGACATCATCAAGTCGAATCAGCATCCCACGCGTGGTGTCGCCACCGATTCCGCGATTGGCGATCTTGACGTTTGGGAATTCCTTTTCGGTTCGCGAGCCCCAGCCCTGAGTGATTGAATCGCCGAGCAACACGAGTGCCCCTTGCTCTTGAGCAACATTCTTCGACCATTCGCTTCGCTTCTGAGCCCACGTCGTCATGTATTTCTCGTATCGCCGAATCGGACCGGCCCCAGGTTGACCGTCATCGGTCGCCGGCAGAGCAAACTTCGGATCGATCGGCGGCGACGCAGCTTCCTGAGCGCAAAGCGGCAGGGATACGCTAAGCAATAAAAGAGCTAGCGTGAAAATTCGGTAGGTGTTCATGTGCGACTCACAAATGAGGTAAGGAAGGGGCGCTCGAAGACGAGGTAGTATAACGTCGATCCATAAGTGGCGAAAGCTTCCAGCTTGCGACGGAAAAAACGCAAGCTGGAAGATTACGCCACGTTGATCTTAAAGACTTTGAGGCTGGGCTAAAAGCGCGTCGCACTCTTGATATACGTTTTGTCGCGCCAATGGCAGCCAATCCAAAATCGAATCGGGCAGCGCAGCCAACCCAACCCGAGCCATGACTTGATTTAATCGCCTAAGCAAGCGTGCATCTTCCAAGTAGTCGTACATGAATCGCTCGATGGAAAATCGCCGAATAAGTTTCGCGACACGCTCGATAGGTCGGCCGAGAATCTGTCCGAGCGATGTCTCGATGGCTGCGTGATCCAAGCTATCTAAAACGCGGTAGTAGGTCGCCAGTTCCGCCGGTGAATTTTCGATCAAGGCGGCATCTAAAAGGAGTTCAATCGAAATGTGCCCGACAAAGCCTGCTCTCATCGAAGCATCGTTCCCCATCGCCTCTTGCAACTGTCGAGTAAAGCGAGCGTTCAAAGTTAGAAACGCGTCGGAATTGTGAAACCAATCGTCGTCCTTGTGATGCTGCAAAATTCCCAGACACAAAGAGTGTGTGTTGGGGCTGCAGGCATTGGTGTTCAAATCGAGAAAATTCGTTATTGTTTTCGAGCGCGCTCGCGTTCGCTTATCGACAACCCGAATCCAGTCAGGCATAGCGGTTCCAGCGACAAAATAGGGGTCGTCCAAAAATAGACGCGAATGGGAAAAGTAGTTCAAACGGTTATCTCGCTAAGTTGAATTGCTGTCATTAACACTATCGATACCTATTCTACCCATTCGATCTACCTCTCACGATCGGAAATCCATATACACTTGAACGATGGTAATCGGATCTCTAACAAAGAAGGTCTTCGCCGCGCTGCTGGTTGCCGGACTGAGCGTGGGTTGTTCGCGTTTTCAGATACCGCGAGCCGATGAGAATCGCTTGGAGGGACGGATTCAGGCTTCACTTCATGAACTATGGAAAGCTCGTCCCAGGTTGCGAACGGTTCAACCATCGCTGCATCGACTTTGGCGACCCGAATTGGCCGTTTTGCCCGAAGCCGATTTTGACGGAAATCGGGTCACGATTCAAAATGTCAGGAACTGTCGATATCGAACAGAAGAAGACTACGATGTTCGCCATTACAATCTTGAATTCGATTTGAACGACGTCCAGAGCGTCGATTTTGTGATCGTTCCGTTTACGAATACACCATTGCTCGCCCACACCATGTTCAGTTTTGGTCTGCGCAATGGTCGGCATTTTCTGATATCCGTCGAAGCTCGACTCGAACAGGGCGAAGCGTATTCCGTTACAGGCGGTTCAGATAACGAATACGAACTGATGTATCTCATCGGTGATGAACACGACCTCATTCTGCTTCGGACCGAAATCCGTCAAGTCGATGTCTATCTCTATCCAGGACGTGCGACGCCCGATCAAGTGCAGAATCTCTTGGTCGATATGTTAGCTCGCGTTAACAAACTTGCACGCGAACCCGAGTTCTACGATACGTTTACCAACAATTGCACCAACAATCTTGTCAAGCATATCAACAAGCTACGACCGGGTGCGATTCCGAATGATCTACGCGTGCTTTTGCCGGGCCACTCCGATTCGTTGGCTTACGAGTTAGGTTTGCTCGATATCGAAGGAACGTTCGAAGTCGCGAAACTGACATCAAGAGTCAACACGGCTGCCCAACTCTACAAGAACGATCCTGATTTCTCCGCAAAAATTCGTCGGCGCTGAAACAATTCATCACGCCCTTCGAAGACTCAGGGCATGCGACCCAAATTTGCGGAAGCTATTTCGAAAGCCATTTTTTGCGGCGATGCGTTTTCAAGTACAACGATTTCGTTCGACTTCAGAAAACTCTTGAAAGCAATCGAGCGACGCGTCGGAAGCTGATGCGATTCAACCAACATGCGTTGGATTTCGTGAGCTCGTTCGGCTTGTACGATCAAGCGTCCCGATGGCTTGTCGAGATGCTTCGCAAGTCTTTCAAGTGCGTCCGTTGCATCGTGATCCAAGGTCGGATCGAAATTCGGTAATTCAACGATCGGTCGTCGCAGGTAGTAGACCCAACTGGGTTCGATCGATCGAAGTGAAATCCACTCGGTAGGAACGATTTTTCCTTGATCGTCAACGAAGTTTTGTTGCGAAAGTATCGACTTCAAATCGGATCGATATTGGCCAACGGTCGGGCCAGCACCGGCGAACAAGCCGGTTGTAAACGCGACGGTTGCAGCCAGCATTGCCCAGGGAAGTTGGACTTGCTTTTCTTGCCAAATCGCTCGGATCATCAAAACGGCAACGAATAAAAACCCAATTCCCCAAACCGAATGCCAAGCAAGCTTGGGCATCTTCTCGTCGATAGAGAGGTAAAGAATTGCGGCGACGAAAACGGCGGCTGTTATTGCAAAGACTCCGCCAGCAATCTTGAGCCACCATTTTGACAGTACAAATTTACGATTTGCCCATTCGGCCATAAAGCCACCGATTAGGAGTGCTGCTCCAGGATAGCTGGGGGTAATGTAGCTCGGCAGTTTCGTTCGCGCGAGCGAGAACAATACAATGTAAACGGCTAACCATACTATGCCGAGTTGAATTGCCGGCGAGTAAGAATGTTTGCGAAAATGACGGGCTGTCCATATCCCGATCGGCAACAGCATCAACGACCATGGAAACAATCCGACTAAGCTTGCCGCCGGATAGAACCATAATCCACCGCGATGACCTTCCATCGCCGACATTGCGCGCCCAAGGTTGTGCTCGACGAAGAAGCCGTAGAGCCAGTCGCCATCGGTTCGCAGGCCGACCCAAATGTACCAAGGAGCGGAAATCGCTAAGGCAATGAACACCCCTTGGATTACTTTCAATCGCCTAATAACAAGCCAAATCAACCGTAGTGAGCCGATGGCGGCAGCCACGGATTTTGTCATCACTGAGCCGTAGGCGCTAGCCTCGGGTTTTGTCATCGGAATCGATTTGCCAGAAGAGCCCGCGGCTAGCACCGTCGGCTCATATCGCTTGTTGTTGGGCTGATTTTGAAGAGCAAAACCATTGGCTTGGACCAACGCCCAGAGTCCTACCACCATCAACGGCATGATGATTCCGACTGGCCCTTTGGCGAGTATTGCAAAACCAAGTGCGACGTACCCAAGGACGGCGTAACGACTCACGCGTTGGCTTCCCGATTGCCAGTGAAGAACAAGTGCCACAACTCCGAGGGTGCTTGTCGCAACGAGACAAGCGTCGGGCGTCGCAGCGCGACCGGCCACGACAAACATAAGACTTGTTGCAAGTGCGGCTGCCGACCAAAATCCAGTTTGAACGTCGATCAATTTTCGCCCGAGCCAATAGGTAGCCAGAATTGCAAGCGAAGCCATGAAGGCACTCGAAGCACGGGCTGCGAAATCTGTCTCACCGAACATCCTGATGCAACTCATTTGTAGCCAGTAGAGAAGGATCGGCTTATGCGTTCGCAATTGGTCGTTAAAGGTAGGTACGACCCAATCATTTCGTTCCAGCATTTCAACTGCGCAGCGAGCATTGCGTGGTTCATCGCGATCCCACAGGTTGCTTTTGCTCAACCCGAACCAGAGGCTTAAAAAGACGACCAACGCGAGCACCCAAAAAGATGATCGGTTCAACATCGAGGTCTGTTTTGCTAGCATTGAAAACGAAGGGCTACGAAATCTTCGCGAAACTTTTGGGTCCATGCTTGGATGATTACACGATTTGTTGGGGCTCAACAATGGCAATGGCCCGGAGGCAAAGTTTGCTGAATCGTTAAACCTTGCCAATGCTCGTCGTTCTGGTCGTAACGATCGTGTCAGCACGCAGAATAGTAGTCAATTAAGTGGAGCCTGGTCCCCGATAACTCATTGTGAAACGCGATCATGGATGATGCGACGTCTCTCGCCAAGCTTTGGCGTAGGTAACGGATTATCAAGCGGCATGCTCGCCCCGTCACGGTTCAAATTTGTTTGACCGTTTAGACTAAACCAAGCGACGTTAGTTCAGGATAGGAGTTCCAGGACGATGAAAATTACCAGGATGGCGCTAAGTGCGATGATCGCCGGCGCTTGCTTTGGGGGGATGTCCTCGGGCCTACAAGCCCAGACGCAAAACCCTTACAAGTCAGTTTCTTACAGCGATGCCAGCGCGCCTTCTGCGAACTGCGATGCTACGGGCTGCACAAGCTCGGGCGACAGCGGATGCAATGGTGGTTGCAACGGTGGTGCTGGGTCTTGCGATGGACTCGGTTGCGGAGCGGGCCTTGGCCTACTCGGCAATTGCTGCCTCGGGGAGCCATGGAAGCTGTTTAGCGGCGATGTGAATGGATGGAAAGTTGGCGGATGGTCGAATGTGGGTTACCACACCGCCAATACCAACTTCAACTTCAATAACTACGACAATCGAGTCCAATTGCAACAGCAATGGTTCTGGGCTGAAAAAGTAGCTGACGGAAGTTGCGGACTAGGGTTAGGCGGCCGTATCGATTACCTCTACGGTACCGATGCTCCGGATACACAAGCCTTCGGTATCACCAATAACCATTGGGATAACGGTTGGGATCAAAGTTCGACCCAACCGCAGCCGGTTGGTGGTGCGTTCAATGGCTACGGCCATGCGATACCTCAAGCTTACGTCGAAACGGCTTACGAGAACTTGAGTGTCAAGTTCGGTAAGTTCTTTACGATCATCGGTAACGAAGTCGTTGCAGCAACTGGTAACTTCTTCTACAGCCGACAGTTCACGTTCTACAACGCTGAGCCGTTCACTCACACTGGATTCTTGTCAACCTACAACCTTGACGATGATACCCAATTGTACAATGGATGGGTTAGCGGTTGGGACTCGGGCTTCGAGCGCAACGGTAGCGGCTACCTCGGTGGCTTCAAGCGAACGTTGAGCGATTCGTCTTCGATCTTGTTTGCAACAAACTTGGGACGAATTGGGAAAGAGCTTGGCGAAGATGGAACGCTCAATAGCGTTATCTACACCAAAGGCCTTTCGGATAATTTGACGTACATTTCGCAGACCGACGTGTTGTACACGACCAACGGTGGCGGCGGACCTCAACGCAATACTTGGGGTAACATCAACTACTTGATCTATAAGGTCAACGATTGTGTTTCCTTGGGTCAACGATTCGAGTGGTTCAACTTTGGTGGTGCAGGTTTCAACAACGTTCGAAACGACGACCTGTACAACTACACCGTAGGTATCAATTACCGAGCTTCGGCCAACTTGATGCTTCGGCCTGAAATGCGATATGTTTGGGACCACAACTCGTCGGGCGCACCGTTTGGATTCCTCGAAAACGGCAAGAGCAGCCAAGCAATCTTCGGAACCGACATGATCTTCACGTTCTAGTCGACGACCTCGAACGTACGATCTAAAGACAAATAAAATTTGACAACGTCTTGGAAGGAGTGATCCTTGCTCCAAGACTACAAAAGCCCGGAAAATGCCCGGTTGCGTTACAAACGCATCCCGGGCATTTTTCATTGACTTTTTTGATATACTTCGTTGCTTGAGAAATTGCGGTCCATTTTTGATCGAGAAGGAACATTGATAGATGCTAGAAAATACATCCGTGGTCGTTACGGGAGGTGCCTCAGGAATTGGTTTAGGAGTTGCACGAGCCTTTGCTCTAGCTGGTGCTAAGGTCGCCATTGGTGGTCGACGTTCCGAAGTTGTCGAATCGGCGGTTGCGAGTATTCAAGCACCAGGGCGAATCTTCGGACATGTCCTCGATGTTGCTGATCGCAAACAAGTCACCTCGTTTTTTCAATGGTCCGAGCAGACTATCGGTGAGACGCAAATACTCGTGCAGGCGGCCGGTATCAATATTCCGAATCGAAAGATCGATTCCATAGCGCCCGAGGATTGGGATCGAGTCCTAGCGACCAACGCCACAGGGGCTTTCAACTGTATGATCGCCGTTCTCCCCAAAATGCGAGCCAAACGTTCGGGCTTGATTATCAATATTTCGAGCGTGGCCGGCAAACGAGCCATTGCGCTTGGCGGGGTAGCTTATTGTGCCAGTAAGTTTGCGATGACTGCTATGGGCACTTGCGTCGCCAATGAAGTTGCCGAGGATGGTGTTCGAATAACAAATGTCTATCCGGGAGAAGTCAACACGCCGATTCTCGATCAACGGCCAACGCCGGTTTCGGCGGAACATAAGCAAAGAATCCTCCAGCCCGAAGATGTTGCAAGCATGATTGTCGCCGTCGCCATGCTCCCAGCCAATGCCCACGTTCCTGAGATTGTGATCAAACCGGTAACGCAAGTTTATTTCTAAGGCTCTTCCGCAGAATCTGTGGGGCAAAATTGACTATTTATCGTTACGAATAGAAAACCGAAGTTTCAACGGACACCCGTTTCGCATTGGATTTTT
>JAWXCK010000101.1:0-10391 GCA_034408855.1 Pirellulaceae bacterium | reverse complement strand
GCATCGTCACATCATTAGTGAGCGGCCCGGCGCTAGCCGCCGGTTCTTCGGAATTCAACCGACTGGGGTTTGTTGGCGACACACCGGCGGCTAGCGCCGTGCCGCTCACTGGTTGTTCTTTAGTATTGCTCGCTGTCTTGCGATTCAATGCATCGATCACGCGTTGGGTTTGCTTCACCGCATCGTCGTACCTCAGCTCACGCTTGAGCCACTGTTCGTGGGGTCGCAAATTGATAACGGTCTCGACCATGTCCAACGGCGCTGGATCGGTCGGCGTTTCGGCGCGACCAGCTTTGCCAACGACCGATTCGATTTCTGGAAAACTGCGAATTTCCGCGTCGCGAGCTTTTAAATCGGCAGCCACTTCCGTGACCGAGGCTCGTGGGATCGTAACCGGCATATCGAGAATCGAGCCTTCGTTGAGCGGCGGCATGAACTCGCGACCGAGCGGAACCATCGATTGCTGTGCGAAGAGAGCAACGACGATGAGACTGCTAAGCATCGTTACGGTCGCAGCATATCGCAATCGAGTAAGCAGCCAAACGGCTATCAGGCTGACAAAAGCGACCGTTCCCGTAGCAGTCGCCGCGAACAGCCATCGATTCGTTTGTAAAATGCTGGGCATACCTACCGGCGTCCAGCCGCGCGCGATGGCAATTCCAACAGGCGTGGCCATCGCGATAAACCAAAGTCCTGTGACGGATTTCCATTTCTTGCGAAACGAGGCCTCTTCGCCCCACGACGCCCACGCTGCTAAGCCGAACGCAAGTGCGAGTGCTGCAAGAAATACTATTTTTGAACCTGTCGGTATCGAACCTAGCAAGCAGATCACCGACACTGTCCAAACAACAGGCCACGGATGGTCCATGACAAAGTTAAGGACTGGGCGATAGATTTCGATCACTCTGCGCACGAGCCAACTGTCCGACTCGTGCCGTATGCGTCCTCGCAGCATCCATGGGATAATGGCCGGCACCAACGTGATGGCGAGGATCGAAACACCGATCAGTGCAAAGGACTTGGTGTAGGCGAGTGGATGAAACATCTTCCCTTCCATCCCCGTCAGCGCGAAGACTGGAATGAAGCTCAGGATCATAATCGCCAACGAAAAGAAGATCGGACGCCCGACGGTTTTTAAGGCCGGTGTCAATAATTCGCGAGTATCGCCGCGAACGGGCTCTTTGCCAAAATGATCATGAAGCGTATGAGCCCCCTGATCGACCATGACGATCGCAGCATCGACGAGTACGCCAATCGAAATCGCGATTCCGGAAAGCGACATAATGTTCGACGAAATACCGAGCTGACGCATCATGATGAATGAAATGAGTACCGCCAACGGAAGCATGAGGCAGATGATCAGCGCGCTCCGCAGGTGCCACATAATCAAAAAGATAACGGCGCTAGCCACCAGAGCTTCTTCGATCAACGAATGCGTCACGGTTTCAATGGCGTTGTTGATCAGTCTCGTTCGATCATAAAAGGCGACGATTCGAACACCTTCCGGGAGCCCCGATTGAAGTTGCTCGATTTTTTGCTTGATGCGGTCGGTCACGTCGAGTGGATTTTCACCGAATCGCATCAAGACGACGCCCCCGACCGCTTCGTTACCGTTCTTTTCGAGCACATTACGTCGCTGTGCTGATCCATACTGGACAACGGCCACATCGCCGACGTGAATCGGAGTCCCGTCGATCGATTTGACAACAGTTTTCTCGACATCATCGAGCGACTTGATCCAGCCGGTGCTGCGAACAAGATACTCCGAATTCCCTTTTTGGATCACGCGACCACCGACCGAAGAATTCGAACGAGCTACCGCCGAATACAACTCGCCAAGCGTCAAGCCATACGATCGCAGTTTATTGGGGTCGATATCGACTTGGTATTCGATCGGAAAGCCACCGACCGACGCGACTTCGGCGACGCCAGGTACGCTGTAAAGTTGATAGCGAACGAACCAATCTTGAATGGCACGTAGCCGTCCAATGTCATAACCTTCGCCTTCAACGGTATACCAAAAAATTTGGCCGAGGGCTGTCGTATCGGGTGCCAAGTAGGGCTCGACGCTTTCCGGTAGGAAGGTCGACGCGACCGATAGTTTTTCGAGAACGCGCTGACGAGCGAAATAAAATTCGACGCCTTCTTCGAAAATGATATTCAACATCGAGAAGCCGAACTCGCTCGTTGCGCGAATCGATTTCACGCCCGCCAGTCCTTGCAAGTTCACCGACAATGGATAAGTAAGCTGATCTTCAATTTCTTTCGGACTTCGACCTGCCCAATCGGCAAAGACGATCACTTGATTCTCGGATAGGTCAGGAATCGCATCGACCGGCGTATTGATCGTCGCATGCAATCCCCAGATGGTTATCCCCAATGCCGCAAACAAAATGATCAGCGGATTGCGGATCGAGTATTCGACGATCTTTTCAATCATTCCCGTTCCCAGTTTTCATGCAGCTTTTGAGATCGCTCAAAGAATCGACGCTCTTCCCAACTCTTGCGAGCTAATCGATCTGCATCTTGCGAACCGAGAATATATTACGGATGAGAATTTGCGACTTTCCAATTTTTTATCATCTTTAACATCGCATCTACATTTTTCTCGACACGTTTCGCGCACCCTTCGCAACAGGCTAAAACCGTTTCGCCGTTAACGACGACTTTGATTGGCGTTCCCATCGAACCGAGCGGTTCCATCGTCACAGGACATAAGACTTGTAGTTTGGCAAGCTGTTGGTCCTCGGGCGACAATTTTCCGATTTCAGCTAACTCTTCGGCTGTCAATCGTGAGGTTGCAAAGTTGATTGCCGCATTGTCGTTCTTCAAGGAAGCATCCGTGGCGTTCATCGTGGGTGGCTTTGAATCGGAAGTCATCGTATGATCGGAATGGCTGGTGGACCCGTTCGCCGATGCGGTTGCAGATTTGTTGCTGGCACCAAAATAGCTTGCCGAGGCTGCTGGGTTCAAACGAGTCTCTGCATCGATGAGAAAAGCTCCAGCCGCAGCCACTTGATCGCCAGGCAACAAGCCCGAAATGACGGCGTAATAGCCGTTGGACTTCGGCCCGAGTTTGACTTCCAGCCCCTCGTAGACACCCTCCTCTCGTTCGACGTATACGATCTGCTGCTTGCCCGTATCGACTACCGCCGATTCTGGAACACTCAGCACGCCCGTCGCGGAAACGGTTCGAATGCGCGAAAGATAATGTTCCGAATCTTTTGCCATCGCCTTTTCACAGCCAGCACAGCACAAGTAAACTGTTTGTCCTGCGGCTTGAAAAGAAACAGGTTTCCCCATGCTTCCCAGCGGCGAACCCGTCACGGGACATACGGATTGTTGCGAGATAGCCATCGCTGGATCTGACGGTTCACGTTGCAATTCGGCCAGCCTCGACTGAAATGGCTCGGTCTCTTGCATCGGTCTTTCCAGAAGTACCGTCGCATACATGCCAGCTCGCAGCCGATGGTCTTCGTTATCAATTTCGAATCGGACGCGATTGGTACGAGTTGCCATACTCAGTTCAGGATAGATCAAACTGACTCGCCCCTTAAAAGCAGATTCAGGATAAGCTTCGGCAGTCGCTTGGATGGCTTGACCTTCGCGAAGCATTCCAAGATCGCGCTCATAAACGTCGGCTTCGATCCATAGGATGTGAAGATCGGCGATCTCGAAAAGCATTTGGCCCGCGCTGACCGTTGCTCCCTGCTGAACCATCTTTTTAATGACGTGACCGCTGGCGGGCGATCGGACGACAACTCGGTATTGAGAGCTTCCATCTTGTAACATCGAATCGATTTCACGATCTTCGATGCCCAGTAGCCGGATCTTGTCGCGGGCCATCTTGCCGAGCGAGCTGCCGGGAATTCCGTTTGCGATCTTGAGTTCTTGAACAGCCGAATACAATTCAGGACTATAGATCTCGGCGAGTGGATCACCCTTTTGAACTTCGGTATAGGTTTTATCGACGTAGAGTTTTTCGATGTAGCCATTGATTCGACTGACGATTTGCGATTGTCGACTCTCGTCGTGCATCACGTTTCCGACGGTTCGAATGGTTTGCATCATCGGACGCAATCCAATCTCGCTGGTACGAATCCCCGCCATGCGAACGCGATTGGGTGAAAGGCTCACTCGCCCTACGACTCCCGGCGGCAATTGCATCGGTGTACCTTTTTTGCGCAGTGACAACGGCATCCCGCAGATCCCGCACTTGGGAATCGAGCCGTTCGGTTCCAATCCTTCGCGAATCACCCCCGGGTCCATCGGACAATAGAACTCGGTGCCTTTATCGACGTTGCCAGCCGAGGCCACGCCCGGCCGCGTCCAGCGATCCCAATAGTTTTGGATAGTCTCCCAATAGCCGATGATCAAACCCAGTCCAACGAGCACCGCGACGAATCGCAATCGCACTTCGATCATCCGAAACGTGAACCACAGACCGCTCAATCGCGTTTTCGATGTATTTAACTTTGTCAAATCCGACATCTTTTCAATTCACTCTTTACCATTTTCCCTACATTGTCAGGCTCGAAAAAGCCGACCTTGAGTTACTTAACTGCCAAAAGCATTTCGAGTTCGTCTTGCCCGCGCAGTCCGATAGCGGTTAGTCGACCATTCATCTCGTCCCACGAAACCGCCATCGAGCCTTCCATCTCTACCTGTTGTATCTGACGATCACCACGAGTCACCAAGCGGACCGGCAAATCTCCAAACGTCACGCTTTGCGACTTGCAATGCTCTATCACAAGGTAGGTCGATCCGTCTGGCCGCTGACATACACATACGACACAATTACAGCCGTTGGGCCCGCAATGGCATTCACCGGGCGGGCAACGACAGTACGGAAATCGAAGAAGTCGAGTGGAAGAAAGATGCGCATCGCCCGGCATGGCTGTGTTCTTGAACGACTCATTCATGAAAACAGGATGACCAAAGCTGGCCTCAGCTTTCTCGATCGAAACGTCCCGCCCCGCGAATTGCTTGGAAATCGCTTCCAACGCCAATCGAGCGTCCTTTTGAAACAATTCGAGAATTGGTTGTAAGTTGATAGTCGCTACGCTTGCTTGAACCGTCGAATGAGACGGCGAATGCGACGTCGAATGAGACGGCGAATGCGATGGCTGTCGTATGCTTGCCATGACGAACAGGGATGCCGCCAACGTTAGAATAGTACCGATCCACACCCGCTTCGTGAGCGGCACGGCGCTAGTCATCGGTTCTTTGTTTGGTATGGCGAGGTTTGTAGCGTTCGAAGAAACCGTGGCTAACGCCAGCGGCTCAGAGAGTGGTTTATCGATTGCGTTGGCGATCGCTTCCCAAGATGGCAGAGTCACCGGTGCTTCGACGTGTACGGCCATAAGATTGCGAAGTTGCTGGTACGAACGCAGTTCGATCGCGCATCGATCGCATGCCGTAAGATGCACTCGAACTTCGTCCGCTACAACATTATCAAGCTCACCGTCGAAATATGCCGAAAGTAACGTTTCAACTCGATCGCAATGCATCTTATGACTCCCAACCCAATCGAGTTAACTGCTCTCGTAAATTTGTACGCGCTCGATTCAATCTCGAACCGACCGTGCCTTCGGGAATTCCAACCGTTTGCGCGATCTCGGCATAGGAAAGTTGATCGATTTCTTTCAATTCAAAGATCGTTCGTAACTCGGGTTCGATTCTCGACATGGCCGTTTCTAACAATTCTGTGTTTTCTAAATCGGACGCGACATCTTGCGTCTCAGCTTGATCGTCAACCCTCGCATTTGCTGTTTTGGTCGATCGCGCGCGACGCCGCTTATGTTGCAACGCTTCGTTGACGACCAAGCGATGCAACCAGGTCGTAAACTCGGATTCGCCACGAAAGGTATCGAGTTTCGCAAAAAGCCGCAAAAAGGACTCCTGCAATACATCATCCGCGTCCGACTCGCCAACGACACGACGAACAAGGCGAAACACCCGTTCGCCATGCTGCTCGTAGATTTCGCGCTGAGCGTTACGATCTCCCGACGCCGCTCGCTGAATAACTTCGTCGCTTACCGACACGAATACTCCTATCTGATTCGCGCAGGGCGCGCGGAAGATTCTTCAGGCAACCATTGGATGCTTCGGCAACCGAATTCCTTCGCCAATAGACTAGAAAAAATGGAAAAATCTCGATGGTTCATCGCGTCATTCGCTTCGAGCCGACAAAGAGTGAGCATTGCACCGATTGTACGCACACTGACGGATTTACGGACGGTTTTTCGCGTATAGGACCGATAATCGATAGTGCCGACCACGGAGGGTCGATCGATGGACAGATATTTGAGCGAAAAATCGAAGGCAAACGCCCGTCTTGTCGCGACGTGGATACTCGCTGCTTGTTCGGGCTGTGCGTCGAGTCGCTCATTCGAGCACCCTCAAAACGCTAGCCCCGCTCGGATAATCCTTAGTGTTTACCAAAACGATGCCCATTCGGAAGAGGCTGCGGCTAGCGCCGACGGATCGCGGGATGTTGACGACGAGTCGCGGGACGTACGAGATCAAACGAATGCATCCGAAGACGCGCCGATGAATGTCTATCACGTATTGGCGGTCGAAACGTGCGTGCAGATAGCGATCGAATCGCATCCTAAAATTACAGCAGCGCAAGCTCGAGTGGTCGCAGCCAGAAGTCGAATTCCACAAGTCAAAGCCCTCCCCGACCCGATGCTCGACAATATGTTCTGGCCGATCCAGAGCAACTCGTTGCAAACGGCGGGTGGTCGGATGCAAGATCAGTTTTCCTTGACCCAGCAAGTCCCTTGGCCCGAGAAGCTGCGGGCAAGAGCCGAAATTGCTTGCCGCGAAATGCAGATTGCACAAGCCGAAGTGGAATCGCTCGAACGAGAAATCGCCGAGACGGTCCGATTGGCCTATTACGAGATTTGGTATGCTGATCGCGGGACAAACATTGTCCGCGAAAATCAAAAGCTGGTTGCGAATTTAATCAAAACCGCTGAGGCTCGTTACAAGACGGGTGGTTCGCAGCAAGATGTTTTAAATGCCGAAATCGAACGCGAACGATTGCAGCAACAATTGCTTGAATTTTCGAGAGAGCGTGCGATCGCCGAAACCGAGTTAGCGACTTATCTGCAACAACCGCAGAGCCTGAATATCCAAACCGAAGCCGAACTTCCCCTGAAAGATTTGCCCAAGCAGCTCGACATATTGATCGCCACAGCCGAGCAATGCAATCCGGAGTTGCGGGGATTGGCAATGCAAATACAACGCGACATCCAAAAGCAACGTCTCGCCTACTTGCAGCGCTATCCCGATCTACAATTCGGCACACAATATGGTTTTATGTCGCGAGGTGGAGCACTCAGCCCCGTCGCGGACGGCAACGACATGATCAGTTTTTCCGTCGGAGTCACGCTTCCAGTTTGGCGCGATAAAATCCGTGGTGGGATCGACGAAGCTTTCGCAATGCGTACAAACTCGGCTCAACTTCGGCAATCAGAACAATTAACGATCGAAGGTCGCCTGCGCCGGTTGCTCGCCGAAATTGACTCGCTGGACCAACAGCGGATTCTTTACGCTGACCGCATCCTTCCTCGTTCGGAGCAGGCTCTTAATATTGCCATGTCCGAATATACGGTCAACAAGACAACGTTCGTTCAATTGACCGAAAACTACCAAGAGCTACTCCTGTTTCAATTGCAAATCGCTCGCCTCGACGCCACATTAGCGAGCCGCCTGGCGCAACTGCAACGAACCGTCGGTTGCCCAGTTGAGATGTGACAAGCGTCCGCAATCGATCTTAGATCACTCTGCGTCGTTGCGATTTTTCGCGAGTATTGACCGGAAGGTCGCGGAAAGACTTCGGACGTGCCAGAGTCGCGTCGGAGCTGAATGACGCAGTCGATAAACTCCGATCAGACTCATCGTCACCGCGACGATTCCCAATGCCGAGTAATTCGCAAGGACAGGTTCCTTCGACGTCTCTTGGGACTCGTCGTTGGTGGAACTATTCTTTCCGTGCATCATCGCTCGCGAAAGCGAGTTGAGATCCTCTGCAACCATCGCGATCGCTTGTTTTCCAAGTAAGTTCGGGGCGACAAAGGCTTTGTCTAATCCGATTCCAATTTCCCAGCCGGCATTGTTCACGTTCGCCAACAATTCCTTAACGTCTTCGCTCGATCGGTGAGCATTCGAATGTGTCGCCACGCGATCGATTCGCTTAGCCATTGCTTCGATCCTTCTATAGCATTCGAATCCCGATTCGTTGGATCGGATTGCGATCGCGAATCATTTCTAGCATCGTGTTGGCTAATCGTTTGCTCTTCCGCCAACGCTTGAAAGGTCTCGTTTAACTCGTCAAGTTCCGTATTCAACGCCTCTGACCGATCAAACCAGTCGCTCAATCGTTCGAGTTCGACGCGTTCCTGAACTCGCATCGCGTTATTCGGACGTTGATCGATCGTGATTGAACTTAACGGCTTGGCGTCGCTAAGCCAGGCAGTCGATTTTGGCGAGTACGAAACCAATGCGATTCGATCGACACTCGATGCGTTGCTCGCCACATTCAACGACGCTTTTGTGGATAGCACGGTTGAATCGATGGACGATTGAGTCGAACGTGAGGCTTCGTCGCGCAAATGGAACTTGAGAGCGAGCCGCCGCATTCGAATTCACATTGTTGGAATTCACAACGGAATCGAGGTTTCAATGACTCGAATTGGTTCCGCCACCGGGCCACCTCGAAGCAGATCGGGCGACTGACGATCGATCGACTGGCTGGAGCTTCGTGGTGCGTGAAAATGGAATGCTCGGCCATTGGATATGGAATCAGCAACGAAGGCGGCGTTGGCGAATCGATTGTTCGTATTCGGCGCATGATGCGAATGCATCGAATCTTGACCTATCGGCAACGGAGAAAAACTCAACATCGATCGCATCTCGAGCTGTTCGAGTCTCAGGATTCGATAGCGCTCGGTCGATCTTAACCGTCTGATTTTGCTTGTCTTGAAATTCATTCGAGTACCACGCTTCGAATCGCAGGTTCTTGTTGAAGGAATTGAAAAGGCTCTGATTCCAGATGCAATAACTCGATGTTTGTCGCCTTTACGTCGTCCCAACGACGTTTACGCGTTTGCCAGCGAAGCAATGTCGAATCGTGTTCTCGCAGAAAGTCGATCGCTTGCGTCAAGTCATGCCGCGATCGGAGCGCGCTCTTTTGATGGTCGATTGCTTTCATCAACATCGCTTCAGCTCGCTGCCTCTCACCGAGACTTTGCCAAGCGTTGGCTAGGTTGTGCTCCATCGCGCCAAGCTGACTCAAAGCGAGTGCATCGGTCGAGCCGTTCTATTCGATCGCCAAATTTTGGTGTTCGATCGCCTCTTGAGCTGTCGTCGACGATTCGAAAAAATGCAATTGCTTCTGTTGAACCATAGATAGGTTATTCAGGTACGTGGCTAAATCCCAACGATGTTGCTGGACCAAGGGAGCGCTTGTAAGAAGTCGCCGCTGCAAGCGATGATTTGGATGGTTCCGATAGATTGAGATCCATGACGAGACTCGAGCGTTTGTATTTGAAGGTTCGATACGTTTTTCGCAAGGAAGACGTGGCCAGACACTTGCGAACAAGCTTCCACTTTTGGACGCACGCACTTTAGTTCACGTCAAACAATTCACGAGTATTCAGTTGCGCGTCGGGCTGGCAACTTGGTGCTAATTGAGTGGGTTGCACAATGATTTCGATGCTGCGATAACGTTTGTCGACAACGTCTCGCATCACATGAATTCGACGGTTCGGAATATCGACGACCCAGTATTCGGCAACTCCGCTTTCGCTGTACAAGTCGGCTTTTTCTCGCAAGTCGGACGTCAAACTGCTATCGGATACTTCGATCAATAGCATGACGTCGGCAGCAGTGGGACGGGTTCGTCCATAACGACGTGGACGAAGCCATAGGATGTCGGGCTCAGGTCGGTTGTCATCGCAGACGAATCCCGACTGGACACGAATGTTGCATAACTTTCTGGTCGTGTGTCGAAATGACCAGTCGGTCAGGTATTCAATATGGTCGTCGTGGATGGGGCCGGCGGGGTTCATAAACCGCAACTCTCCGTGAATCAATTCGACTTTCTTGGGGCCGATGTGGTCAAACGCGCCGCACTCGACCATCGAATCGAATTCAGCACCCGTTATACGCGCCGTTGTACTCATAAAATTTCATCCCTTGGAGATGAACTATAACATGTTCAATTAAAAAACTCAAATGTTTGCTTTGTTAGTTGATTCGGCTCTTCCGCAGAATCTGTGGGGCAAAATTGACTCTTTATCGTTACGAATAGAAAACCGAAGTTTCAACGGACACCCGTTTCGCATTGGATTTTTGAGGCATCACTCCGATGTCCAAAGTTG
>JAWXCK010000100.1:0-16056 GCA_034408855.1 Pirellulaceae bacterium | reverse complement strand
GAAAGCGAACCTTGGTTTTTGCAATCACTCAGTCCAGTGTTTTCCTTGTATTTCACGGCTAAAATCGATTGCGGATCACGAAAACCACCCACAGATTCTACCGGAAGATGCAGAAACATTAGGCTGCCGCAACGCCGCGATAAATCGGGTAAGGGCGGCCATCGGTGACTTTCCGTCCGCCTTTGTGCTGTATTCTGGACGCGAGCACAATGCTGCAGCGGTGTTCGGTTCCGATTCGAGAGGAACCGGAGACTCCGAAACCGTCAAGAAAATGCTATCTCAACATCCGGAACTACTTCATGTCGGTTATCTTGAGCCGTGGCTTCACGAAGCGGCCAAGAAAGGACAGATCGAAATTGCTACGTGGCTGCTAGATAGCGGTGTCGACATCAATGCGACTGGCGGAACGTTCCGCGGTAACGCGCTTCATTGGGCGACGTACTATAAGCAACCAGAATTCGTAAAGTTTCTACTTGAAAACGGTGCCAAGTTTGACACACGAAGTATCTATAGCAACCCGATAATTACCGCCATCGAAGACGGCAATCTCGATTTGGTTCGACTATTTCTCAAATTTGGCTTCGATCCGAATGTAATATATACGATTGAGGACGGAGACCTTAGAAATGCGCTGTCGTACGCCGAAGACTTGAAGCATACAGCTATTGTTGCAGAGTTACGAAACGCGGGTTGTTCTCTTCCCGAAAAGGGTCGATTCGAGTTTACAAACGAAGGCCATCATCAGATTTTGCTTGAGTCGGTCTCGAAATTTGTGGGCGCTGAGTCGGCGGAACTTATTTCGTCATTCACCGTCGGGAAAAAGATGCCGAAAGTGAATATCTTCCTGCTTAATCCAACCGATAGTTTTCCGTTTTATTCACTTTTCACGATAGGTTTTAGTGACGAGGAATTGCCTCGCGCGAAACGGGAAAATGAATATCGATACGGCGAGTTCATTGCACACCTCCCGATATCCTGGCAGTTCGACTCAATGTCGTTGAAAGATAAACGACTTACGCATTTCGAAAAAGAGAGTACTATAACGAAGAGGGTTGCTTCCGGGGAGCTGATTTTTTCTGCAAATGCCCGGCGACAGCCGAGTTAACACAAAACTCACGCGTGTGGACTTAAAGATTTGGCGTGATGGAGGAGAACGACATCTTGCCATGTTGTCCACACAGTCACAGGCAACGTACTTCGGAACAGTTTTTGCTCTTTCCCGCTAGTCTAGTCTTTCGGATGAAATTCAAGCGAGAGAGTTAAAGGTCTACAATGAGCAGAGCGTCCACCCCTCGAATATTGACGGGACAAACCACCATTGATCGGTGTCGAGCCGATACCGAACAAGTGGTTGTGCAGCCTAACGATTCAACACCATGGGTTGACGATCTTAGTCAAACGCGGCGACGCCTCGAGAGCTTGGCTTGGCTACTCGACGAATCGGTACGCATACCTGGTTTTGGTTTTCGCGTGGGTCTAGATGGCATTTTGGGGCTCATTCCCGGTATTGGCGACTTACTCACTACCGCTCTTTCAGCGTTCATCATCCGCCAAGCAGCTTTGTTGGGTGTACCGCGGATCGTACTGCTACGAATGGCATTTAATACATCAATTGACTTCGTGATCGGAGCGATTCCATTTGTGGGTGATCTGTTCGATTTTGGATGGAAAGCTAACAAGCAGAATATTCGACTGTTGATTAAGCATTTGGATAATCCAGTTCAGCTCACGAGGACGAGCTGGCTTGCAGTCATTGGGTTAACAAGCGGCGTACTCCTCGCGTTAGTTGTTCTCGTAACCGCAGTCGCAAGTTTGATCAGGATGGTCAGAGGCTGAGTATTGCGTGTTTGCCGCGTGACTGTTCACGGAAATTCACTGGGTCTGAGGGGTGTTTACATTGGCAAGGTGATCGAAAATGAACCTAAAGCGATAAAGGGCACTTAGTTGGCGCGGGGTTCGGCAATGATGGTTACGTTAGGGTATACTGGAGCCACCTGCCTGTTCTAGGAGACAATCCAAGTGAGCAACCTATCCATGAAACTATTTTCGCTCCTGTTTTTCCTTTGCTCATTAGTCGTTTGTCATGGGGCGATCGCGGCGGAATCGCGACGACCTAACGTAGTCTTCTTGCTTGCCGATGATCTTGGCTGGGGCGACATGTCGTGCCACGGGAACAGTTTCATCCAGACGCCGAATTTGGACGGGCTGGCGCAAGCGGGTACCGATTTTCACCAGTTCAATACCACTAGCCCTGTCTGTTCACCGAGCCGGGCGGGATTCATGACCGGAAAATTCCCCGCCCGCTTCGGCATTCGCAGCGCTCTTGGCAGCTTAGAGGAGAATGCCGGGCTTCCCCAGGTGGACTGGCTTGATCCTAAGGCTGTGATGCTGCCACGATTACTTAAAGAGGTGGGTTATATCACTGGGCACATTGGCAAATGGCACCTGCAAAGTGTCCAGGCCGGAGACGCGCCCGCGATCGCCGCTTATGGAGTCGACGAGGCGGCGCTGTTTGCAGGATCGGCTTATCCGGGGAGCCCAAGAACGGTTGGCCATGATGAAATATGGGACGCGGCCGTAGATTTCCTTGAGCGGAATAGCGCACAGCCGTTCTATTTAAACGTGTGGATGCATGAAACGCACCTTGCGCATTTTCCCTCGACAGAATCGCTGACCGCGTATGCGCAACTTGACGAACGCCAGCGCATCTATGCCGCCGTGGCCACCGATGCCGATCGAGGCGTGGGCCAAGTACTGGCGGCGCTGAAGAGACTCGGACTAGAAGAAAATACGCTGGTGATTTTCTCGAGTGACAACGGACCCGAGAACACGCACGAGAGCAAGAAGAAAAAGGGCGAGGGTTACGCTAACTACTACAGCCTAGGTGAGACTGCGGGTCGCAAAGGCCGGAAACGCAGTCTTCACGAAGGTGGGATCAACACGCCTTTCATCGTGCGCTGGCCAGGTCGGGTTCCGGCCAGCCGCGTCGACCAAGTCACCTCACTTAGTGCGACCGATCTGTTGCCTACCGTCTGCGCGGCGGTCGGAGTTCCGCTACCTGAAGGCTTTGAGGGTGATGGCGAAAATATGCTAACCGCTTGGCAAGGCGGGAACGTCGTGCGTACCAAGCCGATTTTTTGGGATTGGGCTGGCAACGACCGGCCGCCACACAACTGGCCTCGATGGGCTGTTCGGAATGGCGATTGGAAACTGGTCACCGATAATGACCAACGCGCGGAGCTGTATCACATCGCGGAAGATCGCTACGAAGCACATGACCTTGCGGAGAAGCATCCCGAGATTGTCGCGCAACTGCGGACGCTGATCGAGCAATGGAAAGCAACCTTGCCGAAAGAACCCTCGCCGGCATTCGTTAGCCAAGTTGGTCGCAAGAAAAACAAACGCTAAAAATGAAAAGAATTTAGGAACGATTGGCGCTTGATCCAATTGACTGCTATTGGCGAAGTAACGTAACCGATGTGGTTTTGCCTTCCATTCCTTAAATCAAGAACATGAACCGAATGCTTCGTATAAATTTTTGGTCGCTCTTGGCGTTCTTCGCTTGTGCGTGGATATTCGTTGTTCGATGCGGTGCCGAAGAGGATCGGAAGCCGAATGTCCTTTTTATCGCCCTGGACGATTTGCGACCGGAACTTGGTTGTTATGGACAGTCACATATACATAGCCCGAATATCGACCGGCTTTCGGCGCGTGGGGTCGTGTTTGAGCGAGCATACTGCCAGTTCCCCGTCTGCAATGCCTCCAGGGCAAGCATTCTTACTGGGCTGCGACCCAATTCGACGGGCGTATTTAACAATGGCACTCATTTCCGCACCAAGGCGCCGGATGTCATCACGCTGCCTGAACAGTTCAAAAACCATGGTTACCATACTCAGGCCTACGGTAAATTGTTCCACGGTTCGTTCGAGAAGGCCTACGTCGGTCGAGCCTTTGACGATCCGCGCTCTTGGAGTGTCGGGCATTGGTATGGCTCGCCGCGTTATTATTTTTCGCCGCATGGTATCGAAGTCGCCCGCCAAGTGTATGCAAACAAATTTAAGAAATCTGGACCGGAACTAGACGCCTGGACGAGCGAATTTGTACAAGGTCTCGCGACTGAAGCGCCTGTTGTCGAGGACAATGCGCTCTATGACGGCGAGATGACCGACCTAGTGATGAGAGCGCTAAGTGAATTGAAGAGCAAGCCCTTCTTTCTCGCGGTCGGTTACCTTAAACCTCACTTGCCCTTTGTGGCCCCGAAAAAGTATTGGGATCTCTATGACCGAGCGAGCATCCGTTTGCCGATCCCCGCTGCCGCGCCGAAGAATGCGCCGGCCCTGGCGTTGCAGAATGGCAGCGAGCTGCGCGGGCAGTACACGAATATGCGAGGCACCGAGCCTTTGAACGATGACCAGGCCCGTGAACTTCAGCACGGTTACTATGCTTGTGTGAGTTATGTCGACGCGCAGATCGGACGACTGCTCGATGAGCTGGATCGGCTTGGCCTCCGCGAAAATACAATCGTGGTCCTATGGGGCGACCACGGTTGGCATCTTGGCGAGCAAGGACTATGGGGAAAACAGTCTAACTTTGAGCTGGCTACGCGTGTGCCATTGATCATTGATGCCCCGGGAAGAAAAACCGCTGGCATTAAAAATCGGTCTCTTGTCGAGTTCGTCGACGTCTACCCTTCGCTTTGCGATCTGGCCGATTTGCCATTGCCGTCGCATCTGGAGGGAACGAGTTTCGTACCGTTGCTCGATGATCCCGATCGGAAAGGAAAGGCTGCAGCCTTTTCGCAAGTTGTGCGCGGCAAAGCCATGGGTCGCTCGATGCGGACGGATCGCTATCGTCTGACTATTTGGAGTCAGCAGACTACGCCCGATGAACCGTTCGCAGTGGAACTTTATGATTATCATCAAGCGCCCCTGGAAGTTGAGAACATTGCGTCGTATCCAGAAAATGCTAGGCTTTTGGAGTCGCTTACCTTAAGACTGAAAGCCGGATGGCAAGCAGCCATTCGTTAGAGACTGTTTTAAAAAGGGGTCTGGAACTTTCAAGGCGATAAGAATGTTGCGGCTTTTTCAAACTTTGAGAGTTCCTGACCCCTTTATACAACACGCAAACTCGAAAGATCATTCATGAAGACAAGTGTTTTGGCGGTAGTGCTGGCCATAGGCGCAATCACCCAAGCCCACGGGGAATCGGACCTTCGCGTCGGTGCTGCGGCCGCAGAGTTTATTGCGGATGATGCGATGCATATCGGAGGCAGCATCCTTCCGGGGAAGCTGCAAGGGCAGGAAGGAAAGCTGCGAGCGGTGGCCGTTGTCCTGGAGAAGCCTGGTGACGGTAAACTGGCCATCGTCGCGTGTGACGTCCTCATGATCACACGCGACCTGCTCGATCCGGTTCTGGAGCAGGTCGAAAATGCAACTGGCATTTCCCGCTCGCACGTTCTTATCAACTGCACGCATACTCATCACGCGCCCAGCACGGTACGCGTGCATGGGTATGATCGAGTGCTCGCGTTCTGTGAAGAAGTGCAGCGGAAGATCGTACAGGCTGTAAAGGACGCAAATGCCAATCTATCGAAGGATGGATGCGAATTTCTTTTTAATCTTGGGCGAGAAGAAACGGTCGGCACGAATAGCCGGTTGATGCTAGGAGATGGAACGATCTTCTGGACAGGCGATCGCAGTGATGCGGTGCGCCCGACCGGGCCATTCGACCCTGAATTACCCGTGCTGGCGTTTCGCGATCGCCACCAGCGAATCAAGGCTCTGCTTTTCAATCATAGCACGCATACTATCGGAACGCTTAGTCGCGGGAAGCGGTCGCCGTCCTTCTACGGACTGGCGGCCCAGGAGTTGGAGTCAGAGCTGAATAGTGTCATAGGATTTGTCGAAGGTGCTTCCGGTTCAACCCATAACATTGGTGGCCAGGTACCGATCCATGACGCAATCAAGCGCATCAAAGACGCGGTACATTCGTCCTTTGCGCAAGCGCAGCCTCGTACTGTTGACAAACTTGCCTCAATAAAGCGGCCGTTTACTTTCAAAGTCCGGCATTTCGATGAAGCGAAGGATGACGCCGCCGTTGTCGCTTATTGCGAGAAAAGGATGCCAACTAGATCTGAAAGCACTATCGACGTATTCCGCAAGATGCGAGCCGAGTTGAGGTCGCAGCAAGGACAGGATCGCGTGACGTGGTTGCAAGTCATGCGGATAGGTGATGTCGCCATCGTTGGCGTCCCAGCCGAGTTCTTCACGAAGCTCGGATTGGACATTAAGAACCGCTCTCCCTTTCGTCATACCTATGTGGCCGAACTTGCTAACGACTGGATCGGCTATGTGCCGGATCAAGATGCTTTTAAACTCGGCGGCTACCAGACCTGGACGGGACTTCACAGTTACTGCGAACCTGGCACTGGCGAGCGGATCGTCGATAACGCGATCGAAATGCTGAACGAATTGCACTGAAGGTTTTATTTGATTTTAGACCTTATCGGTTAAACGGACGCTCAATCGATTATGAAGAACTCGCCAACAATGAAAGTCACAATCGCAATCGGACTCGTCATCGGGCTCTTCATTGTATTGCCGTTGGCGGGCATCGGCACGGAGATGCCACCCTCAACCACACTCATCGACAATGAAGAGAGGGGAGCTAACATTGAAATGACTTCAAACGCACTCTCGCCGGATGAGTCATTGAAGAAGATTCATTTACCCGCAGGGTTTAAGGCGGAGATTGTAGCAGCCGAACCGTTGTTGTTAGACCCAGTAGCGTTTGATTGGGACCAGCGCGGCCGGTTATGGGTTGTTGAGATGGCAGATTATCCGCTTGGTATGGACGGCAATGGCCAGCCCGGGGGGCGCATTCGCGTACTTGAGGACAGCGATAGCGACGGTAGCTACGACCGATCCACGCTCTTTGCCGACGGCCTAAATTTCCCGAATGGTATCCTGACTTGGCGCGATGGAGTCATCGTTACCGCATCACCGGAAATCCTTTTTTTACAAGATACGGATGCAGATGGCCGAGCGGACAAGAAAGAAATACTCATCAGCGGCTTGGTCGAGGGAAATCAGCAGCTTCGCGCCAATGGCCTGCGCTGGGGACTCGACAATTGGGTCTATGTCGCTGCGGGAAGCCCGGACGCCAGACGGTACGGTGGCAAGCTGAATTTAAAATCAATACGTCTAGATCGCGAAGTTTTCGTCGGCGGCCGTGACTATCGATTTCGTCCAGACACAGGTGAACTAGAGCCAGCCAGTGGCCCAACACAATTCGGCCGAAATTGCGACAACTGGGGCCATTGGTTTGGCACGCAGAATTCAAATCCATTATGGCACTACGTTTTGCCCGAGCACTATCTGCATCGCAATCCCCATTTCGGCGCGAGCGAAACGCTCGTGCAACTGGTAACCCCTCCGAATCCGCCGGTTTATCCCGCTAGTTCGTTAGAAAAGCGTTTTCGCCGTCCTGATCTGTCAGGTCACTATACGTCGGCTTGTGGTGGCGTCATCTACCGCGATGCACAGCTATTTCAGGACAGCGAAACGCACGCATTTATATGTGAACCGTTTCATAATTTGATACAGCATGTGTCGCTCTCAAATAGCGGTGCGTCGTTTGTTGCTAAGGTGATACCTGGTAAAGGTCAGTTTGATTTCTTTGCAAGCGAAGACCGTTGGTGTCGCCCGGTAATGGTGCGTGAAGCACCCGATGGCTCGTTGTGGATCGCCGATATGGCTCGCTATATGATCGAGCACCCTCAATTCTTGCCCCCCGAGGGCAAGGACGAAATGCTTCCTCACTACCGTCGTGGTGACGATCTCGGTCGTATCTACCGGGTTAGTCTTCAAAACATGCCTCGTTTCAAAACGGTGCGATTCGATCACCTTAGCACATCGGATCTCGTGACCGCACTCGATACATCTAACGGTTGGTGTCGCGACAAGGTGCATCAAATTTTACTTTGGCGTGCAGACGAAGATGCCTTGGCTCCGTTGATCGATTTGGTCGAGCATGGCAAGAATCCGCTCGCGCGATTGCATGCGCTTTGTGTCCTCGATGGGCTCGGCGGTCTTACGCCAAGGCTCGTTGCCCAAGTTCTGGCTGACCCACATCCTGGTCTACGCGAGAATGCGTTGCGAGTAGCCGAAAGTTGTTTGACGAAGGATGTACTTACCGCCGCTGTTCGGCTAGTTGATGACAAGGACGCGAAAGTACTACTGCAATTAGCTTTCTTATTAGGTGAGTCGAACGACGAGATTGCTGGTAAAACATTAGGCCGGCTGCTTACGCTGCATTCTGACGATCGTTTGCTTACGGAAGCCGTGATGACCTCCGCTACGCCACACCTTCGCGCCTTGGTCGAAGCGGTCTGTGAGGGTTCCTTGGCGAACAAATCGCAATCGACCGTAAGGGAGACGCTGTTAACGATCGGACTCGGTTTGAACGATCGAGATGCAATGGTAAAGTTGCTATCACCGACATTCACAGCCACTGACGGAAACTACTCAACCCAGCAGGTCACGGCTTTGGCAAGTTTGCTCGATCAACTTGCACAAGGCAGCGTTGGATTCGAGCAGCTCCGCGATGCAACAAACGACCGGCTTTCACAATTACTCGGTAATGCTACGTTGATCATCGAACAAGCCCACAAGACAGCCGTTGATGCTAGCGAGCCGGTGTTCGAACGCATTGCAGCGATGAGTCTTATCAGCCGCGATGCCGCTGCCGTAGATGAAGTATTACCACAGCTAGCCTCGTGGCTCGACCTAAGTTACCCGTCGGAAGTTCAGATCGCTGCGATTCGGGTGCTCATTAAAATCGCTTCACCCAATGTGCTCGATGCTCTCGCCGATGCTTGGCCGAGGATGAGCCCCACCGCTCGGCAAGTCACTCTGGACGGATGGATGTCCCGTGAACCATGGGCGTTCGACCTAACAGAGCGACTTGATCGCAAAGAAATACACATTTCAGCACTCGATCCGGCCAATCGCGCTCGATTGATTAAGCACGAGTCAAAGCGCATTAGCCGACTCGCCGCGAAGGTCTTCGATACGGCATCTTCATCGCGAGGTAAGATCTTGGAAAGCTATCGACCTGCCCTGTCGCTTTCGGGTGATGTTGTTCGCGGTCAACGAGTTTTTATCCAAGCCTGCGCGCTATGTCACAAACGCGGTACTGAAGGCCGTTCAATCGGGCCGGATATGGCTTCGGTCGTCGAACATCCACCCGAGAAAATACTTGGCAGTATCCTCGACCCCGGCGCGGATATACAACCCGGATTTAATCCTTACAACTGCTTACTCAATACCGGCGAACAGATCTACGGTTTGCTTGTCTCGGAGAACGCGAACAGCATCGTCATGTTAGTCAATGACGGCACTAAGAAGACGGTGTTGCGCAATCAGATCGAAGTCCTGAAGGGCCAAAATGTTTCTTTCATGCCCGAGGGTCTCGAAGCGATCATCGATCACCAACAAATGGCTGATCTTATCGCATTCTTGCGTCAGCCCATCGATGTTGTCACTCGTCCGACTAGCGTGCCTTGAGGAAACAGCGGTGCAGATTGTCACGACATTCTGGATTTTGATGCGCGAGTTCTCGCACAACCGGCATGTCTGCGCTCGATTCGCTTCTTGCCGTTGCTGTTGAGCGGCAAGTCGAGATGCTTTGAGTTGATCCGGAAGTGGTCGCCAATTCCGAAGTACATTTTATCCGGAGTTTGAACACTAATGATTAAGAACTAGTTCTGGGGTCATGCGACCGGATTACAAAGAGAGACAGTAGTTCACTCAAAGCCGGAACGTAGAAAACCCCAGAACAAATTAAGGATTAGATAGTGCGGGGATGGGCTGTAGGAGGCGGGAGTTCGCGAGAGGGGGTTATTAACCGTCCCGGCATGGTTTTGACTGTCTGAATTTTGGTTTTTTCGAAAACAAAGTAGACAAATACCAGCCGTTCGCGCATCCTAACAACGCGGCCTGATAAGAAAGTACCGATTCATGAGCCGTAGGCGCTAGCCTCGGGCGTTTTCGCGGGACGATGGTTGCCCTAAAATAAGAACCTGCGGCTAGCGCCGTCAGTTCACATTTATTTAGGCGAATAAAAATGTAGGTGTCGATGATGGCCGTTTCCGATTCACTTTCAGACCGCGTCCGAGAAATGACGAATCGGATCAGCGAAAGCGGTGCGCCGGCACTTTCCGGACTCTTTGATCTGACCGCGCATCGTCTGCATCGCTATGCCGTGACGATTACTCGCAATCAGCACGACGCCGAGGATGTTGTTCAGGCCGTCTTGGTGCAGGTTGCCGGAAAACCTGGGTTGCTATCGCAGGCCGACCATCCGTGGCACTATCTCTTACAAATGGTGCGCAATCGTGCCATTCTGGTGACGCGCAATCGCAAGCGAACTTTTAGCGTGACGAATCTTTATGATTTGATCACGCGACGTTCGGTCGACGAAGTGGATTTAGAAGAGACTCACCGCGAAGTCTGGACGGCGCTTCGTAAATTGCCCTCGAATCAGCGCGAAGTGGTCGTGCTCAAGATTTGGGAAGAATTGACCTTCGCACAGATTGCGTCGATCTTAGAATTGACACCGTCGACAGTTGCCAGTCGCTATCGCTATGCGATGACGAAACTTTCCCGACATCTTCAAGCCAACCGACCGGAGGTTCCCCATGAGTAATACTCGACGTACCTTCGAAGATGACGATTTTGCCTTGTCGGAACTCGAACGAGCCATCTACGCGGCTCGCAATTATGTTGTACCTTCCGATGACTTGCGTCCGCAGACTTTGGAGGCAGCTCGCGAACATGGCCGGGATCGAACAAGAGTACGATGGTCTCGAATTGCGGCAGTGTTTGGCTTGTTTTTCTGGTGCTTTGGCGGGATGCTTGCAAGTTCCGCCAGCGGGATTCGCGAAGGATTCGTTGCACCGTTCGGTGATGAAGTGCATTCCATCGCCACAGAGATTTCGCTGCAAGAAAACGATAGTTTTGAATGGGGCTTGGTCGAGGTCTTTTCGCGATACCGTAGCCTATCGGGTATGCATCGGTTTACTTCGCCAGAGAATTTTCGTTGAGAATCGCGATTGTTAAATAAATCGTGACCGCTCGCGCATCGTCTCAATGCAATGCGATCTGCTTGGCCGTGGCGGAGATATACGATGAGCGAACTAACGCTGGACGACGTCAAAAGTTTTCATAGCGAACTCATACGAATCGCTGCCGCCGGGATCCCTATTCAATTGCGGATAGGCGAAACCAGAGAGAATCTCGCAGCCACTCTCGATCATCTCCTCGCGAATTTTGATGCGAAGCTTCAAAAGCAAGAATCGCTCGAGTCGGCGATTGAGAGCGAGACAAGCTTGTCGGACACCTATCGATCGGCTTTGCAAAGATGGCTTTTTGACGATCATTCGCCTGCCGCATTTGATTCTCTCACGATTTCCGCAATTGAACATAAACAAAAGTCGCGACTGGTGCAGCTCGCCTTGATACAGCCGATCATCCTCATAGCAATCGCCTATGTCGCGCTGATCTATATTTGCGCCGTGACGATTCCTAAATTCGAATCGATGTATGAGCAGCTTTATCTCAGCCCAAGGATCGCATTATCGATCATGTCGTGGATACGCAAGGGAATGTGGATTTGGATTCCGCTAGTGCCACTGGCGTTGGTAATCAGCTACGCGGCATGGCTCAAGCGAACGAATTCGCCACGCGCGAGTTCAACGCAGGTGAATGGCCAATCTATCGAGCGGGTGCTCAATCCCATTCAACGTTGGCTTGCCGATGTACGAGCTTGCCGCGCTCAGAAATGGGTGCCGCCGATCGTCTTGGTCATCATCGGAGGATTTTTGGTTCTCGGGATCGGACTAAGCGTTTTCTTGCCGCTGGTTGAATTGTTTTCGGACGTCACGGTGGAAAGGTAAGCTCATGCTCCGATATACCTATCACGCCTCCGACGAAAATGGCGTCATCGTCACCGGCGAGATCGACGCACCGAGCGTTTCTGACGCCGTCATCGAATTGGAAAAGCAGCGGCTTTCCGTTCAGTCGATTGAATGGGTACGTCCTGAAAAGGTCGCTGCCGAAAAAGAAATCGAAGTTTTCCATGCGGAGATTCGACGATTACTCGATGGCCGTACTCTCTGGCTGCCCGCCTTGGAATCGATGGAAGGCGAACTATCGAAGACCGACCTTCACCGAGATTTCCGGCATCTTGTTGCCCACCTGCGGAGTATCGAAACGGTCGAGCAATTTCTTGGAAGTCGCGATGCCCTTCAATTTTTACCAAGCTTTACCAGATGCCTGCAATCGAATCGAAAAGAGGAACGCCTGACGGAATGGATGGCGATGGTCATGGCGAAGTCAGAAACGCGAGTGCGTCGACGAAAGTTGTTCGCTTATCCGATCGCGATTCTCCTTCCATCATCGGTCTTTCTCTTGCTCTTTCTGATCCTGGTCACGCCGACCTTTCGACTGCTTTTTCTGGAAATGGAGATCAAAGTGCCTGGACCTACACAGCTTGTCTTTTGGGTTTCTGATCAAGTAACCACTCGAGCGATTCGTTCGGCGGCCAAGCTATCGATCATCGGTTTGCTGACATTCGCTTTTATTCGATTTTGGCGAAACGGTGCATGGACCAATCGGCTTTTTACATCGTTTGTCGCAGGAAACTCGGGGAACCTCGTCGCGATGTCGGCTCTGATTGGAATGATGTCCGAGCTCTTAACGCTTAAGGCACCGCTACCGTTATCACTTTCGATTGCCGGTCGCAACTGCCGACACTATTTCTTTCAACGTGCCGCCGAGCAAGCGGCTGTCGATTTGCGAGAGGGTGCTTTGTCGCTTACACAATCCGAGGCGGCGAAAGCACTTCCACCGGCTCTCATTCACGCCCTTCAAATCGGAGATTCAAAGCGTCCCAACATCGCATTGTTGCATGAACTATCGAAAATTTATCGCGAGCGGGCCGCCAGCCGTGTTGATTGGTTTAGTGTCGGTTCACCGATCCTCGCGATCGGCTTGGTTGGATTCCTTATTGGCTTTTTCGTTATCGCCATGTTCTTGCCCATGATCAATATGATTACGCAACTATCGAACTAAAAGAATGTTTATGCTTTCGACACTTCTCATTGAACTCGACCAACTGGTTCCGAGGCTCTGCCTCGGAACCCAATGCAACGCAGGCACTGCCTGCGGACATGACAAATGTTCGAGAGTGGCAACAAACGGTAGCCAAAGTGTTGCGGCAAGCAATTTATTGCGTAGCGTTGGTGTACAGGCTTTAGCCGCAACTAAGCATATCGCCGGATCGAGGCGAAAGAGTCGCCTAAAGGCTATACACCAGCGCCATGATCGGCGACCAAGTACTCATTTCGCTGTTTTATGTATAACGGAGAGGGCGAGAGCCTGGGAACGAGCTTTTTCGTGTTGGCGAACATCGAGAAGTGTCATGGTCTCATGTTAAATGCAATGATAAACAAGCTTATTCGCGTGCTCCTCGGTGGACGGAGCTCATGGCGTATCACGCCTTGGTGGGGTCGTGAAACTCATCGAAACTTGCAGAGTTCGTTGTTGCGATTGTTGGCCGTCTCGCATCGAGAGCAACTTGATATCGCCCCGTTGCTTTTCCATTTTGCAAACGAGCATCGTGGAATAGCGAGAAGCCGACTGCGGCAACTGGCAAAACGAATCGAGAACGGGGCTGCGTTGATCGATGCCCTTGAGCAAACGCCTGACGCATTGAGCGATGATGATGTTCTGTCGCTGCGATTCGCACTTCACTCCGGTACCATCGACTCCAGTTTGAATGCCCTGATCGATCGAACGGCCAAGCGAACGGGTGAAGGGTACACCGATCTCAAGCAGGCTCTCTTCTACCATTTCGGTCTCTTGCTATGCATCATTACCCTGGCTTTCTTTGTTATGGCTTTCATTTTACCAACCTTTTCCAAGCTATTTATGGAACTGGAAGTACAGCCTGCATTCGGCCAACAGACGTTGGTAGCGATTATCCCAGCGATTGGCAATCAACTCCGAATTTTTCTGATTGTCCTATTCGGGCTTGCCATTACCAGTTGGTTTCTCAAGCCGCTGCGATATTTCCGCCGAACGATTGCGTCGCGATGGTTTCAAGGGGTCGCTCAGATGCGATCAGGCCAACTTCTGCGAATGCTTTCTTTGGCCAGCGATGCTGGTCGACCGATGCCGGGCTCGCTCTCGACATTGGCACGCTACCACTTTGATCAAAACATTCGATCGAAATTGTTATTTGCTCGAAACGAGGTCGAACTCGGTACGGAACCTTGGAAGAGTCTCAGCGATGCACATTTACTATCGCCGGAGGAATCGAAGGCGTTGGCTGATTCGACCACTTCTCGGACCCGTAGTTGGCTGATGCGGCGACTGGCCGATGAAAAAGAAGCCAGAGTTCGACAGCATGCATCGCTGCTTGTGTCGATCGTTCATCCAATTTTGATTTTGCTGTCTGGTTTCATGGTGCTATGGGTCGCTTTCGCTTCCTTTGGGAATCTCGTCCAGCTTATTGTGTCATTGGCGTAGTTGTTTTGCTTTCGTGTTTTTTCGGTAGCTAATTCAAGAAAATGTTTGCGAGAAGTGTAATGATCATGAAAAAACATTCCTCTGGTTCCGAGGCTCTGCCTGGGAACCGACTGCTTGGCAGGCTCTGCCTGCCGAACTGCCGATTAATCATGGGAGTCAAAGAAGTGAACGAGAGGCGGAGCCTCGGACGCAGTGCGTTCCCAGGCATGGGCCTGGGAACGAGTGCTAACCCACTGCGATCTGGCACAACGATCGCAGAACTGATCGTGGCATGTTCGCTCTTAGTTACTGGGATGACTTTGATCGCTGGCGGAGCCGTCCAATCGCATCGATTGCGGCAAGATACACGGCACTACCAGCTAGCCCTGGACGAAGTCGCGAATCAACTCGAGCGACTTGTAACCATGACATCGGACGAACGCAACGCAGCAATTCAAAACTTGCGTCCCTCCGAATGGCTCGAATCGATTCTCGTCAATCCCGAAATCAGCGCTGAGACCATCGATGATGAAGATGGCGAACGGGTGATGGTGAATCTTCAATGGAACCGGCGTGGACAGGCGATACCGATCTCGCTCGTTGGATGGATTCCAAGTTCGAAACTAAACTTTCTTTCCAAGGAAGCGAGCCAATGAAACGACGACGAGGTTTTACGCTGGTCGAAATGATAGTGGTACTCGCGATTGGCAGTACTGTGCTGACCCTAGCCATTGGCATGGTGGATCAATCGATGTTGATTTCGAGTGCCACCAAAAGTGGTTGCCAGCGACAGCTCGCGACCAATCGCTTTTTAGAACAGTTTCGCAGCGATATCCATCAAGGAACGAAGGTTGATTCCGATTCGCCGGATTCGCTGACGGTTTTTTCGAGCGACGATTCAAAGATTGTCTATCGAACCGAACACAACCGAATCTTGCGAGAGCAATTTAAGGCGAGCCAGTCGCTACGTCGTGAAGAACTGTTTTTGGACGACCGAGAATTGGCGGGCTTTGAATTCCAGGCCGCCAATTCGCTGGCCGTTTTGCAGATTTCGTCCCGAACGGACTTTGTCAGCCAGACGCTGCGAGTGGATCGACGCGTAGAAGCCATGGTTGGACTAACGCCGACGAGTATTTCGATTTCGGAGAAATCACAGTGAAGCAAAGAAGTCATCCAACTCGACTGGGAAGCTTTTTGATTTGTGTTTTGGTATGCCTACTTGTTTCGATTTCGTTGATCGCAACATCGATTCAGATATCGATGCGCTCGCGACGAGAATGCACACAGTCAAGAATCATGCGGCAAACAAGCTTGCTTGTAGACGCCGGTTTTTCTCGGGCAATAGAACAACTCGAAGCTGACGACGAATATCGCGGCGAAACGTGGAAGCCGACGATTTCAACGCTAGGACTCGATGGGATCAGCGTCGAGATAGAAGCATCGTCGGCTCAAGCATCTAGCTCCCGAAACGATCTTCAAGTCACCG
>JAWXCK010000099.1:0-8407 GCA_034408855.1 Pirellulaceae bacterium | reverse complement strand
GTTTTTGCAATCACTCAGTTTCGTGTTTTTCATGGATTTTACTGCTAAAATCGATTGCGGATCACGAAAACCACCCACAGTTTCTGCGGAAGAGCCTAAATTTCAACCGACATGCCCTACCCTTTATTAGCCCTCCAAAGTCGTTCGTAGAGTTGTTCGTACTGCTCGATCATTCGAGGCAGACTGAAATCAGCGATTATTTTTTGATACGAATTGTCTGCTAGTCTTTGGCGAAGTTCTGGGCTTTCAATTAGCCTCGCGGTTGTTTTCATCAGCGTTCCAACGTCGGCAACCGGAAATAGCATACCGGTTTTGTCGTGCTGGATGAGGTCACGATTTCCAGGAATATCGGAAGCAACAACTGGCACCTTCGCTTGCATGGCTTCGAGGATCGAATTCGATTGCCCTTCGTAATGGCTGGCATTCCAGAGCGTATCGAAGTGCGGGAGCAACTGCGCCGTGTCGCTTCGATGGCCGATAAAATGGACTTCTTTGGCCGCCTTTACTTGATCGCGATAATGTTCGAGCCGTTGTCGCTCGGGACCGTCGCCAATAATGATTAGCGATGTTGATTCATGCAGCAACCGCAGCATCTCAGCCGACCAGATCATGTCCTTATGCCCTTTTTGCAGCCACAGTCGACCGATCGTACCAATCCAATAACGGTTTGGATCGACGCCCATTCTCTTGGCGGCTTCTTCCCGAGAGATCGGGTCGACGTTCGGTGGCTCGATGCCGTTTGCGATGACGTGAAAGTTTTCTTTCGGGATCCCTCGCGTTCCGTAAAAATCGACGATTGCTCTGCTATTGGCGATGATGGCCGAAGTGCGTTTTGCTAGATAGCGGTCGACGATCGCATGGCTAGTCCGTTTCCAAGGATCGACGCATCGCTCGCCGGCCAGGATGATCGGAACTTTGGCTCGCAAGGCGGCTAGTCGACCGTAGCTATTGGCGGCATAAAGCCAAGTGTGGACAATATGCGGCGAAAATTTCTGGATGGCTTTGGTTAATCGAAAGAAAGCAAAAGGATCCAACTTTAATCGCTTTTCGATCGCCACGACGGGAATCTGTTTTTTTTCCAACTCGGCCAATCGCGGGCCGTTTCGAGTTAAGGTAATGACAAGCGGTTCGAACCGACTGCGATCGAGTCCGTTGGCTAGCAAGCAGAGTTGTTTTTCGGCCCCACCTTCATCGAGCGTCGGGATAATCCAGCAAACACGTATGGTCATATTCGGTAATAATCGTATGCGTTGCGGTTCATGTCCAGCCTGGATTGGATGTGATCCGACGCGTTGCGGCTTGTTAGCGAGAGATTCGAGTAAATCCCTCGCTAACGCGTCGGGTTACGGAATACAGACTGTTTTTGGAATAGCTTTCGTGAATAGACAGCATTAGGCCGACGACGTTGGCGAATTGCCAAACGATATTTCATTGACGCTCGATAGTCGCTAAAAGATTTATCCAATACGGATCGAGCGAGGTAGTATTTCCAAGGATGGATGTGCGTGGCGCGAATTTTTTGCATAGCGAACCAAAAAGGGGGCGTCGGTAAAACGACCACCGCGGTCAATCTCGCTATGGGGTTCGCACGAGCCGGCCAACGGACGTTGGTGGTTGACCTCGATCCACAGTGCAATGCAACTTCGGGTCTTGGACAAAGACCTGCCGAACGACATCCGCTGTTGATCGACACGCCGCTTCGCGAGAGTATGTTGGCGACGAACCACGAAAACTTGATGCTCATTCCTGGCTGTCGCGCATTCCAAGACGTCGATCGACTTGCCAAAGGCGAATTGAGCGAGGGGATGGTTTTGCGACAGCACATGGAAGCCGGAATGGGGGCCTTTGATAGTGTACTCATCGATTGTCCCCCATCGTTAGGTCCGTTGACTCAAGCCGCACTTGCATCGAGCACCGAAGTCTTAATGCCGATCCAATGCGAATACTACGCGATGGAAGGGCTGACTCAGATGATCACCGTCATTCGCGACTGCATGCATAAGAATCCGGGGCGATTAACCTTCGGCGGTATTCTCTTAACGATGTTCGAACCTTATCTGGATTTGACTCATGAAGTCGACGAAGAGGTCCGCGAATTCTTTGGCGATATCGTTTTCGAAACAGTAATCCCTCGAGACGTTTCCGTTGCCGAATCGCCCAGTCATGGGCTTAGCGTAATCGAATATGCTCCGCGAAGTCGTGGAGCCCGAGCCTATATTGAACTTTGTATGGAGGTATTGGAACGTGACTAAAGATCGAAGATTAGGACGTGGCTTAGCGGCATTGTTGGGAACACCTATCGAAGGCGAAGAGAACGGGCTGCGGATCGCAGCGGAAACGATCGCCATAGAAACCAGTGAAGAACCGACGAAGATCAGGCCAACGTCAAGTCAACGAAGCGAACGCAGTAAATCGTTGGCAGCCATGACCGTTTCGACGAATACCAGTTCGGTTGAAGCTTGCGATTTGGATGTTACGCAGATCGACGCCAATCCATTTCAACCGCGTCGCCAATTCAACGAAGAAGAGATTGCGTCGCTCGCCGAGAGTCTCAAGTTTCACACGCAACTGCAACCGATACTCGTTCGTCGTGTCGGAGGTCGATTCCAGTTGATCAGCGGTGAACGTCGATTGCGGGCGACGATTCATGCAGGGCTTCCGACAATTCGCGTCGAGATTCGCGAGGCCGACGATCGGTTGGTTGCCGAACTTGCGATCATCGAAAACCTACAGCGGAAGGACTTGAATGCCATCGAGAAAGCCATGTCTTTCAAGCGATACATTCACGAACATGGCAGCACTCAAGAGGAGCTAGCCAACCGTTTGAAAATCGATCGTTCGACCGTCGCGAACTTCATGCGCTTGCTCGAGTTGCCGCCGTCGATTCTTGAATCGGTTCAAAAAGATGAGCTTTCGGCCAGTCATGCGAAGGCGATTTTGTCGCTAAGCACCGAAGAACAGCAACTAGATTACGCACGCAATATTCGAATCGAAGGGTGGAGTGTTCGGGAGACCGAGCGCCGAGTCGCCGATCAGGTTGCACGCGAAGAGGCAGAAGAAGATGGCAGTGTCGGCGTGGCGACGCGAGCCAAGAAACGTGCCAAGAGCGAACAGATCGCGGCCCTGGAGCAGTCGCTCAAACGGCAGCTCGGTACGAAAGTAGAGATCAATCAAACGTCGCGAGGGCGAGGAAGAATCGTTATTCATTTTGCCAACGTCCAAGAATTTGAGCGATTGCGAGCCATGATGGAAAGCGGTCGCGAAAACTCGGCGAAATCAGCATGATCTTTCACGACTTACCTTGGGCATGGATTCTTTGGACGCTGGCCGTCGTCATGGCGACAAGCTCGTTGGTAAGTCTCGCGATCAAACGACGCAACGAATTACAGGGCAAGCTCGACGTGTATCTCGAAGAGCAAGTAAAACTCATCTCCAGCAAACGAAAAATTCTGGCCGAGCATCGTCGTCGTGTCGCCTTAGCGAAACAGCTTGCCGAAGCGAATGCTTCGCAAGAAGTTGAAGCTTGAACAGGCGAGTCTAGCTTGCGTTACGATTGGATTTCGCAGGCTGACCAGTCTTGACCGACTTTGATATCGACCTTTAGCGGGACATCTACCGCGACGGCTTCGATCATCTCGGTGCGAACGAGTTCGGCGAGTTCAGAAACGTGCTCGGGTGCAACTTCGAAAACGAGTTCATCGTGGATTTGCAGCAGGAGTTTCGCTTGGAGCGGTACCGCTTGCAGACGGCGATAGACGCGGATCATCGCGATCTTAATCATGTCAGCAGCCGATCCTTGGATGACGGTATTGACTGCCATACGTTCAGGTTCAAGCAACGTTTTTTGTTGTTGTGGATTCAACGACGCAAAATCGCGAATGCCTTTGAGAAAGCGTTTGCGTCCCGAGATTGTCTTGACGTAACCATCTCGACGACAGGCTTCCAAGGTTTCACGCATGAATTCTCGGACACTCTTATAACGATCAAAATAAGTGTCGATAAAGATCGCGGCATCGGCTTTTGAAATGCCGAGTGCTTTGGCCAATCCGAAAGGGCTTTGTCCGTAGAGGATTCCAAAGTTGATAGCTTTGGCACCTCGTCGCATGGCTGAAGTCACGTCCGCGACCGAAACGCCATGCACTTCGGCGGCGACTCGAGCATGGACGTCTTCATCGTTTTCGAATGCGCTTCGCAACGATGCGTCACCGCAGTAATGAGCGAGTACACGCAATTCGATCTGCGAATAGTCGGCGGTCATCAGCAGCCAATTGTCTGGACCCGGACGAAAGGCCGAACGAATCGCCCGACCATCTTCGGTGCGAACGGGAATGTTTTGCAAGTTCGGTTCGGAGCTGCTCAATCGACCCGTAGCGGCAATGTCTTGACGAAACGAAGTATGAATGCGACCGGTCTTGGGTGAAACCAAACGAGGCAAGGCATCGATGTAGGTTCCTTTGAGTTTTGTGGCTTGGCGATATTCGACAATCTTTGCTGGCAACGGATGCTCGGAGGCAAGTTCTAGAAGAACTTCGACATCGGTACTCGGGCCCGTCTTTGTTTTTTTGACGACGCGCAGTCCGAGCTTATTAAAGAGGATATTGGCGAGTTGCTTTGGGCTGTCGGGATTAAAATCCTCGTCGGCCAACTCCATGATTTCGGCTCTTAAAATCGCGATTTTCTCTTCGAATTTTGAACTCAGTTGCGCCAAGCGTTCGGTATTGACGGCGATCCCATTGAACTCCATCTCGGCTAAGACTTCGATCAGTGGTAATTCGATGTCCGTAAAGACGTTTTCTAATTTGGCCGCTTGCAGTTGAGGGAGCAACTTTGGTCGCAAGCGAAAGGGAATATCGACATCTTCGGCCGCGTAGATCGCAACGCGATCGACGTCGACACTCGCCATCGATCGCTGGTCTTTGCCGCTACCGATCAACGTATCGATCGTGATCGTCTCGTGCCCAAGATGGCGTTTGGCCAGTTCGTCGAGGTTATGATTGCGGCCACCTGGTTCGAGCAAATAGTCGGCGACCATCGTATCCATGGCGATACGATCGACTTTAAGATCTTGACCTCTCAAAACAATCAGATCGTATTTGATGTTCTGACCGATTTTTTGAATCGTCGGGTCTTCGAGAAGCTCTCTGAGAAAGTTGTTGACTTCGGACGAATCCAAGAGCCGATCAGTTTGTGGTCCGCGAACGGGAAGGTACGCAGCTTGACCTTGTGCCCAGGAGATCGAATAACCGACCGGTTCGGCATTGCGTGCCGAAAGCGAGGTAGTTTCCGTATCGATCGACAACCACCGTTCGCTTTCGGGAATTTGTCGATAGTGATTCTGAATTTCGACGCGAAGACTTTCCAAAGACTGATAGACAGGTCGAATGGACGTCGCCTCGCGAATCATGATTGCTTGATCGACTTTCGAAGACGCAGCGTCGGTCGAGTCGAAAGAGTTCGGCGTCGCGCATCTATATTGGCTGCGATCGATCAAGTCAGCAGGGGGCTGAACGACCGATGCCGTCGACGTAACCGCGAAGCGTTCGGCGAGGCGACGAAATCCGAATCGGTTAAACATGCTCTCCACTTTGGACGGCGCGGGCGAAGGATTCCCCCAGCGTTGCCAATCCCAGTGGATAGGGACATCGTTTCGCAGTCGCACAAGCTGTTGGCTGAGCAAGGCTTGGTCATGATTGTTTCGCAACGTTTCTTGACGCTTGGCGCCGCCAACATTGTCTAAATTTTTATAGATGGCTTCGAGCGAACCAAATTCAGCGAGAAGTTGCTGGGCGGCCTTTGGACCGATTTGCGGAACTCCGGGAACATTGTCGACGGAATCGCCGACCATCGCTTGAAAGTCGACGACTTGTGAAGGAGTAATCCCCCATACTTCTTGGAGCTGTTCGGCTCCGAAAAGCTCCGACTTGCGAATATTAAGCATCTGCACGCGATCGGTAAGAAGCTGGCGGCAGTCCTTGTCGCTGGTGACGAGAAGGCAGCGACCACCGACGGCGTCGACCGACGCGGCGATGGTTGCCAGAATATCGTCGGCTTCGAAGCCGGAGATTGAAAGCTTGGCGATATCCAAGGTTTCGACAGCTTCGTGAATGATCGGCAATTGCGCCCGCAAGCCTTCGGGCATCGGATCGCGATGGGCTTTGTACTGATCAAATAGTTCGTTGCGAAAGGTGTTTTCTGATTCATCGAACGCGCAGATGAGAAAGTCAGGTTTCCACTTTTCTCGCAAATCAGCCAGGTCGCGCAGGAACCCGTGGACAGCTCCGACATCGATTCCGTCGGGTCCGGTCATCGCAGGCATCGCATGAAATACTTGATAAATTAGGCTGTGCGAATCGACTACCACGACGAGATCGCCAGCTTCAGGTCGAGATTTTGGTAACGAAGGGATTCCCTGCATGGGACTGGCGGCGGCCTTAGCAGACGGCGATCCAACCTCGGAAACCGCCGCAGGCGGATCGTCGAAATCGCTTTCGTCGAAAAGATAGGGCTGGCCAGATGCAACGTGTTTTTTCTTCATCGGGGCATTCTAACGTGAAAAATCGGAATCCTCTGCATATTTGGATCGAAAGTAGAGTATAAGTTTGTACAGAAATGTTTGACGAGAGAACCTGCCCTATCTAGGATGCTATAGCGGAAGACTTTTCGTTATCGCTATCTTTTCACCTCACCTTTAGCTCGTTGAAGGAACCCATTCATGGCCCGTGATCGCAATTTATTTGCATGGCAAGCCTACGTGATCACGATGAGTTTTGTTGTCGTTGGATTGCTCGTTGCACTCGCGTTTTCAATCGCTTCGTCGAGCAACACGAAAAAGTCGATGCAGGACGCTGTCAATCGAGCAAACGAGGCCGCGAAGTCTACCCGAACGCTGACGACAGAACTCCAGTACGTCAAAGCTATGCTCGGTCAGAGTCAATTTACCGAAGCAGAATGGGAAGGGTTGAAAAAATCGGCCACCGACGAGTCGGCCAAAGTTCTTCAGACGCAGTACGATAAAGACATGAGTCTGTTTAGTGCCAGTGAACCGATTCAAAATCGGAACTACCCGAAACTAGTCGAGTACCTCATCCGCGAGTTGCGGGCGAGAAACGCGCAGGTCGATACGGCTGCCAAGACCCAAGCTGATTTGGCCAAGAAGATGGATAGCACTGTTAAAGCAGAAACCGTCGCTCGTGAGACCGCCGAAAAGAAGAGTGCCGACCTCGAAAAGAATCTCGAAGAAGAACGGGCTGATTTTCTGAAGAAACTCGATGAAAGTCAGAAATTAATTACTCAAGTCAACGAAACATTGCAGAAAAACAACAAAGAATATGCGACAAAAAAAGCTGAATTGGAAGCGATTGCAAGTGCCAACCGCAAAAAAGCGACCGACCTTCTGGATCTCAATTCCAGGCTTCGAGAACGCATCCATGTACTCGAAGGGGAAGATTTTCAGTCGGCACAAGGGAAAATTAGTCTAGTCGCCGAAGGTGGAAAAATCGTCTGGCTGAACCTTGGAAAAGCAGATGGCTTGCGTCCTGGCGTTCGTTTTGGAATTGTGAATCCCGACGAGCTCAAATTGAAGGACGCGAAACCGAAGGCGCACGTCCAAATCGTCGAGGTTTTGAGCGACCACGAAGCGCGTGGTGAAGTTGTCTCGGGCTCGATACGAATACCGGTTCTCGCGGGCGACCTTGTTTCTTCCCCTGCATGGCAAAAAGGACGAAAGGTCCAATTTGCTTTGATGGGTAAGCTTGATATCAATGGTGATGGTGCTGACGATCGCGAAGCCCTCAAGGAACTCATTGTTCAAAACGGCGGCGAAGTTGTCGAGGATCTCAACGAAAAAGGCATCAAAACTGGGCCTGGCATGTCAGTCGATACGCGATGGATCGTCGTCGGGACAGGATTCAAACCGGCAACCAATCAAGAACTCGATCCGAATCAAAAAATATTCCAAGATCTGTATTACAAGATGCAGGAGCGGGCTAAGGAACTGGCTGTCAGCCAAATCAATTTAGATAAATTGATGAATTGGATACAAAGTTCCAGCGGTGGCGACCGTTCGATCCCGATGGGGACCGAGACTCGAGGCAGCGATTTTACCGACAAGCGGCGTGTTCCATCCAGCGACGGGGCGGTGTCGGAAATTTATATGAATCGAAGAAAAGCTGGACCGTATACCCCCGCCAGACCGATCGAAGAGGCGGCACCGTAGTAATTTCCGAAAAAAGTAATTTCCCAATAAAAATGGCTCTTCCGCCAAAGCTGTGGGTCAGAATTGACCTATTTATCTTTACGAATAGAAAAACGAAGTTTCAACGGACACCCGTTTCGCATTGGATTTTTGAGGCATCACTCCGATGTCCAAAGTTGAAGAAAAACAACCCACCAGACGATCAGTCCGGCG
>JAWXCK010000098.1:0-57236 GCA_034408855.1 Pirellulaceae bacterium | reverse complement strand
TTTTCTTCAATTTTGGACATCGGAGTGATGCCTCAAAAATCCAATGCGAAACGGGTGTCCGTTGAAACTTCGGTTTTCTATTCGTAACGATAAATAGTCGATTTTGACCCACAGATTCTACCGGAAGAGCCAAAGAATCTAACACACAATCCATGAAACGTTTCAACTACCTCTCCGCGATGCACTGTCTCTGCGCGATACTCTGTGGTCCGGCTCTTGCCACCGAAGAACTCATTTCGAGTTCTAACCGCACCTCCGTTCAAGACGGCTGGGTAACGGTCTCTCCGCCCGAATTCGAGGGCGCAATCAACAATCCGCTGAAAGGCTTCCGAGACTACAAGAAGGATGGCTATGGGCTCGTGAAGCGTCAATACATTAAGTGGAGCGATATTGAGGTCAGCGCTAGTGACACCGTTGAGCGCATCATCGCCCACACCAATAAAATCTTCAACACCAATGGCAAGCGATTTGAGGAACTGAACGTCAAGCTCGTGCCGCGTGTGTATCTCGACTGGAATGGAGTCACCGGGTCGGAGAAGGACCCTAAGCAGCATTGGCCCGCTGACTTACACTCCTTCGACTATGACAGCCCCGCTTTTCAAGACAGGCTGAGGCGGCTCGTTGCGAAGCTGGGGCAGGCATGCGACGGCGAACTACTTTCGTGGCGGCTGGCATCCTCTGGGCTTTATCGGCATCGGCAAGGCACCGGAGGAAGCGGCTTTGAAGAGTATTCCATTTGACGACCCTGCCTTTGATGATAGCCTTTTTTACAAAGTCCCCGAAAGACTCCGCGCCGTCCGCAAGCCGCAACCTCCCGCAGTGAAAGCCGTCGCGCAATGGACTGCCGATCCCAAGAAGGAACTCATCAACCTATGGCGATATTGGACACTCGAAGCAAAGGGACACAGCCTCGAAAAAGAGATTAGCGATGACGGCCCAGTGGAAGGACGGGCTATCCGCAGCTCTGGAAATCGAGCCAGCACCGCTACCAACATCCATAATGGACTTGTCGGATTGGTCGCCCTTGGACGAGTGATGAACCACGACAATAGCGGCATGGAGCTTTGCGGCGTACCTGTCGAGCCAGTTGTAGACGGCCATCATTCCAGCGTTGTCATTTTCGGATGTTCCTTCGGGCAGTGTTCGGTAAAGTGCGTCGAGTACGATCAATGAATACCGATCATAATCGTCGCCAAAATGCTGCTCTAACGAGTGGATCGGAGCGGACTGCCCACGAAGCGACATAACGTCGATGGCGTCAACATCGTCGGTGGTATCGATCTCCATTGCATTTGCGATTCTCCACAATCGATTGCTTAGCGTCTCGCGGTGCAATTCGTTGTCGATAATCAACACGTTGCCCAAAACGGTATCAAAGCCCAACCAAGGCTGTCCAGTTGCGACTGACCACGCTAGACCACCCGCAAGAAACGACTTGCCTATCTTCGGGCTGGCGATGATGTTGCATACCTCGCCACGGCGTAGCAGACCATCGACAATGACGGGTCGCAGCTCACGGTACTTATCCCACAATCGAGAAACGGGCATTGGCTTCGAATGATCGTAAACCGGTAGCTCAAAATTTACTTCGCCAAACTCATTACACCCGCTACTCAAGATGCTACCCTCCTCGATAGTGTGGTGATCGAATCGAGCTTGCGCCACGAGTCGCGAAACTGGAAATACTGTGCTAGGTCGAGCGGAGTTACTGTGCGAACCATGCCAATGGCGAGAAGATTGCCTGGAAAATAGATGTCCCTGAACCGCTGCGGTAGGACAGACGAGATGTAATCTTCCGCGAGAATCTCGCCCGCTGACGATGACATAGCGGGCGTATTGACGGAACGAGCATCGACTTGATCGCCGAAAATCTCGATGTGGCCGTCTGAGTGCGCGACGACTAGAACGCTCGGGGGCACTGGTTTGTTGTTGCTTTTCAAGCCTAGATCGGCCATAATGAAATTACTCCATTTTGAATCGGTGGGGGGAACACTCGAGCGCCGTCGCGACTACTCATCGCGCGGCGTTTTGCGTTTAGATACCAGCCGCATCGAGTTCACTATCCGCTTGTTTTTGGCGGACGTTCTTCTCGACTCGGCGGTCGATTGCATCGCCTGTTTTCACGGCGGTGATTCTTGAGAAAAAGCGGTTCAGGGCTTGTTTGCGTGTGAACCGAGTACCACCGATGCAAACGTACTCCAGCTTCACACCGCAAAGGCCTAGCTGCATCCATCGGTAAATTGTCGAAAGATTGATTTTCTTTCCCTTTTGCCTAGGCAACACCTTTGGTACCTCGGTCGGCAAAATAAGCGTTTCGGATGCTACGTCGATCATGAAAAAACCTTTGCGTTGAAGTGCGAACAAATCGAACTAGTGCAAAGTAACGCATGGTTATAGATATCCATCCGACACTATTTCATTGTGTGGAACAGCGTGAAAATTGGATAAGGATATTTCAGATTCCCCAAGCATTTAGAAGTCGCTGCCGCCCGTTGTCATCGGCTTGAGGGACCGATGACAATGGAAATATCAAGGGGATTAGTCCCATTTCGGTCGTTAGCCGATCCCCTCCATGACGCTAGCGGACAGCGTTCGATTCTGCTTGGCGTAATGTGCCGACATAGCCTTCGAAGAGTGGCCTAGCACAGCTTGCACGGCTTCAATCCCGAACACGGCTTGAATGTTCTCCGCCGCCGCATGGCGTAGCTGGTTCGGAGACCAATGCGATACGTTAGCTTTTTCAGCGGCGCGTTCGATCGCTCTTCGGTAGGTACTGACTGCGTAGTGATCTGAATGGCGACGTCTACGTTTACGCTCACCTTCTGGACGCCATTGTCGGCCTGGAGCGTTTCCATGATGTAGCGGCGTTTTACGATCAGCATGGACGATTTCCAGCCTAACCTTTTCGGACCTAGCTGGACCAAAGCAGAAACCAACTGGATCGGCTTCTAGGTACTTTTCAAGAATCGCCCTAGCCTTAGGTCCGATCGCCAATGAGCGGACTTTTCCTTTATGGCTGGTCTTATGCAACGTCGGCACAAAAAACTAAGTCTCTTGGCGTCGATCGACCTCGGATCCACGCATCGAGACGATTTCACAAGGACGAGCACCAATGAGCCGCTGGACTTGCACCATATCCGAGACCAGCGGAGGCAGGTGCTTTACTGTCGCTTCGACCACCGAGTCGTCTACCGATTCTACGGGCACCGTTTCCCTGGCTTCGGATCGGCCTTTTTCGAGTCCCTTGACGGTCGAGATACAGTAGGCCACGTCGGACGATATCAGCTCTTCGCACAATGCCCAAACGAACATTGCCTTGACTCTGGAAATAAACATGTTCCCAGTACGACGGGATTTCCCTTGAACGAAGAGACGGACAGCGGCCTTGAAGGATTTCGGGCCGAACTCCTCGACTGCAACGTCGCCGTAGAGTCTCCGTAGAGGCTTCAAGAGATACTTGATATTGGCCTGGGTTTGCTAGGTTCACCGTTCGGCGTTCGGTAGTGCCGTTTACAGTGCTTCCAGTAGGCAGCAATTATATCGGACAGTCTAACACTGCGTTTCGTCTGCTTGTGGTCTACGATCGCTGGAGAGCCATTCGGCAATCAAACGGTCGTAGAGCATGCGGCTAGATTTACTGCCGTATTTTCCGAGATAGTGGGTTTTGTACCCGATGACAACGATAGCCTGCCCTGAGGCATGCTTACGGTACGACGGTACCTTCTGCGTTAAACGAGGCACGATAGCGACTCCTTATTGAGACTCCAAAAAGGTATGTACCTTTTTGGCTCCAGGTTAATCGCCGCACTACCGAACGTCGGTAGGTATCGTAAGTCGTTGATTCGGCTAGGTTTATGACGAGTGGAGGATAACGGACTTGAACCGATGACCTCTTGCATGCCATGCAAGCGCTCTCCCAACTGAGCTAATCCCCCGATTGCGATGTAACTTCGGTAGTTGTTTTTACTTCTACGCGATCACCTTGCTCACGAGCTGAATACGCAATTATCGAGATTTGCAAAGGAGTGTCAAGCCGCCGGACTAGTTGGTACCAGGCAATGAAAAACCACCTGCGCCAGGAAAACCACCTGCACCTGGAAAACCTGGGGGTCCGCCAGCGGGTGGGCCGCCGGCGTTGGGACTCGACTTCTTCTTTATCAAGTCATCCAATGATGCTCGCAATCGTTTGAATTCACTGTCGCTGATTTCGTAGTACCATTCAGCAAATCGTGCGTTCAACTCGCCTGCCTTTTTCTTGGCTTCTTCAAGTCGGTCTTTGCGATCGTCTAGAAGACGCGTATTTTCTTTGGTGATTTTTTCACGGGTTGCTTCAAGCCGCTCTTTTAGCTCCTCTGCGGTTTCGACTATGGGCTTCTTCTCCGACGCGTCTGCGGCTTCTGGCTTATCATTTGACGAACTCGGCAATTTATCCACTTCAGCTTCGGCAGCATTGGCCTTCTGAGCATCGTTTGACGCAGCGGACTTGTCGACTTCAGGCGACTTCGACTCGGTTTTCGTGTCGGACTTCTTCTTTCCCGATTTAGCTTTCTTCTCGCTGTTGTCCTTCTTCTTCGCACTCGAATCAGAAGTTGGCGATTTTTCATCCGAAGTTATTTTGGCGTCTTCTGCTTGCGTTCGAACCAGTCGAACACTTCGCTCGGCGACGTTCAATCGCGATTGATCGCTCTTGGGTGGCGTAGCGTCTTCTTTTGGAGCATCGTCAGTCTTGGGTGCATCCGCTGCGGGTTCCTCGGTCTTTCCGCTATCATCCTTCGGTTCGTCTGACGATTTTGGAGTATCGGAAACGGCAGGCTCGGGCTTGTCATCAGTAGAACTTGGCGGCGTGGGGGGTTGAGCATCGCCATTCGTCGCTGGAGTCGCAGGCAGAGAAGTCTCGGGCGGGGCGTCCTTCGCTTCTAAAGCCTTGAGATCATCGATTGTCTCGGGGAGCTTTTGAAGTTCTGGCATCGGAAAATGATTTTCGTCAAGGCGGGCGGTGACAAAAAGCGTTCGATTCAAGGCAACGCCCGACGCCGCTTCACTTTCTGCATCTTCGACCGCCGTATCGCCGGCGGTTGCTTTCCCGAATCGCAATAGGTATTCGATTCCGTTGTTCAGTTTTACGGCTAGCTCGCCGTTGCTCGAATAGAGTTCCATACTGCCATCAGCCTGCTGGCCAGGAATAAACCCTTTCTTCGAAAGCGAAAGGATCTTAGCGTTGTCATCAAGCAATGATTTGTCGGCTTTCAAATCGGCTGCTAAACCTTTTGGCTTACGAACGACATCGACGATCTTGAGATTGTCAAGCGTGTTCTTGATTTCATTGATCTTAACGGTGTTTAGTTCTTCGTCCTCGGCAATCTTGCGATCGGCGGGTTTTCCGTCACCATAAGTCGTCACCGATTTAGCGCTCCAGGTTGCATCTTTGGGCGAATACGCCAAATCAGCATCAAAATTCTTAACCAACTGTCCAACACCGTTTGCACTCGGCAGAATGTTGTAGTCGCGAATGATAAAGCCAGAAATATCGTTGCTACTAAGCTTCAGTAGATCGCCTTCGATCCAAGTCGAGAAGTCGGTGGTAATCGGTTTTACGTCGAACTCGACCGAATAGATCGCATCGGTTCGAGCCCGACGGACATAGCGTTTCTTTTCGTCGTCGCGAACGGTTTTTCCGACGACTAAGTTGACAAGCGTTTCGCCTTTATCGTCTTTCATTTCGACGAGTGTTCCAACGCCTGTATCGCCAACTTCAAGTTTTTCGGCATCCGGCTCGACGACTCCATAGAGCTTTTGATCGTCGGCCTTGATCGATTCAAAGGTTAAGATCCGAAGTCCGATGAAACTGTTGGCGACGTTGCTAACCTGCGACGCAGCATCAGCCGGATAAGAATCGTGCGACGGTATAACCCACGCACCACTAGTCTTCTCGCGAGCCAGTTCGAATCGCTTCAACTGACCAAGATTGTCGTCAAATTTAACAATGCTGAGCGAAGCGGCAGCATTCGGATCGGTAAACGATTCGAAAATCGGCTTGCCGACAAGCTTCTGAGAAGCATCGTCAACTGTCGTGGCTTGTTTGGGCATCGATAGCCAGGCGACAAGTCCCAGCACCGCAGCGGTACCAGCAAAAAGTCCTGTTTTAGCGTTTTCTGTCACTTGATTTGGCTCCAAATTGAGCGTTAACGGATATTATTTTAAGCGGAATGCAGTGGACTACTTGAGACGCGACTTTGAAATTCCTTCTCGTTCGCGCAATCGACGCGATACGAAGACAACAACTCCAACCAACAAAGGTGGAATTGCAGGCAGAACCACCGCCCAAAATTTATAAGTGTTTTGAATGTTCATGATAGCTCGATCGGCTTTACGCTGGGATTCGGCAATCTTTTTGTCTCGATCACGTTTAAGTTGTTCGAGCTTGACATCGAGCTTGCGTTCTTCCTGGCGCTGACGCAAGGAGAACAATTGCATTGCAGCGATCAGTTCAGCTTGCTTCGATGGATCGATTGCACCTTCGCGCTGTAGCTTCTCGATTTTACTCTTCAGCTCTTGTTCTGATTTTTGACTCTCGGACTCGGCAGCCGATTCTTGCTCGGAGAACGATCGGCTGTACTCTTCTCGCTTTTGTGCCGCTGCGAGTCGAAATTCTTCTGAGACAAGTTCAACTTTTCGAAGCGTTCGATAGTCCGGAATATGGCGACGAATCTTCGGATAATCGACTTCGCTTGCTAGGACGTCGACAATGTTCAAAACGAACGTGACATTTTGCAGGCGGAAGTCGATCTCTTCGAAGCTGTCAGGTCGATTTCGAATATCGAAGAAAACTTGCGATGTACAATCTGCATCGGCAACGTAGACAGCTTTCACAACCGGCAGTTTTTTGGTCTCGTCCGTTTTATCCGTCGAGTCTTTGGAGCTTGAAGTCGATTTGCTTTCGACATAGACGGCTAGTGTTTGTGGTCCCTTTGCTTCGCCTTGAAGCATTCGCTGCATGGCACCTGTCATTTGACCACCACTAATATCGCGGAAAGGAACCGTGCCTGCCGATTCACCCGTCGTCAAAAGATTAATGACATCGGTAGGGCCATCTTTCATCGGTTCAATAACGCCCCCATAGAGCACCATGACTTCCTTGAGGTCCTTAGTAATCTCGCTTTCGCTGCTCAATGCATTCTCAGCACCCGGTGCCGAGTTGCTTACAAAGATCCATTGATCCGAGAACTGCTGCATCGACTGCAAAATCGGGTACGGATTGTATCGTTGCCAGCAAAGATCAGGACTCACTCCACCGGTCATCGAAGGCGCGCCTGGGATTTCGATGCCGAGCAAACTCCAAAGCGGTCGAATATCGCCTTTGGGCTGTTGGCCGCCACCGCCAAACATTCCGCCCATCGGTCCACCTTGCTGTTTCGGTTCGCCGGTTCCAGGAGCGTCAAACGTCAGAGGCATTGGATCTTCGAAGACCGCCGTAGGCAAACCGCTCTTTACTGCATCGACAAAGTTGATCATCTCTTCGGGCGACAGCGACGAAGGTTGGATCGCGAGCATGACAGCATACAACAATGTATCGATTGGCTTGCTTGCATCGACCTCGACAATGTCATATTGCTTTTCGAGTTCGGTAATAATTGGCTGTCGCGGGATTTGCTGCATACCGCTTAATCCGCCCATGACGCGAGCGTCAGTTTTGAGAACGCCCAGTTTCTTTCGAGCTGGTCGAGAGACCGTATTGAGCGAACGAATCAGTTCGTATTCAACAGGAACGCCAGGTTCGAAGAAAGGAACAACAACTTTTTCAAGACCGCTTCGAAAAGCCGCTCCCAGAATAACAGGTTGATCGGAGATCGCACCGCGTTCTCGAACGCGAACCATTTGCGGCTGAATCCCATACTGATCCTTGGCCAAGTCCTCTTCATCCGATTTAGCTTCGATGGAGTCATTGATTCGAACTGTCAAAGGCACTTTGCTGCGCTTGGCAACCGATTCGAATTCTCGAAGGGTCGAAATCAGGTTGTGTCGCGTTTTCGCATAGTTTTCCGGGACTTCAGACGAGAGAAAGGCATCGACAACGATCGGTCGTTCTTTGTTGAGTTTCCTAATCATTTCGATGGTGGTCGGAGAAAGCGAACTTACTTGCCCCTGGCTAGCGTCGGCTCGAAGAAAATCATTGTTGCGTAGGAACAGGCTAGCGGCGAAAACAATCGCTCCAAGGGCTACGACTCGAAGCAGGAAATGCAGGAACATTTGATTGCCGTCTTTTCCGCCGCTCCAATGCCGTCGCCCGACGAGTACCATGCAAAGGTAGACGCCGAAAACAGCGACGAGCGAAAAGAACGACATCGACGCTAGGCTCAGTACGCCTCGACCGAAATTTTCAAACTGTTCCGTCAGCCCGAAGCTTGAAATCCATCGAGCGGCTTCGCGCGACGGCGCGATCACATCGGACTTGCTGGCAAAGGCCAGCGGAGCGTTGAATAGCGCACCTAATATGAAGCCCACGGTTAGGTTATTGGTGAGGAACGAGGCGACCATACCGAGGGAGATCATCGCCAGACCGATAAACCAAAAACCTAAGTAGTTCATGAAGAACAACCCAGTGTCGATCTCGCCCATCGTTAGAAATGCGAGAACAACAAAGGTTGCGATTTGCGAGAAGAGCAACGAGGCGGTGAAAATTGAGACTGCGGCAAAGTACTTTCCGACAACGATATCGAAATCGGTCGCCGGCAATGTCAGCAGCAATTCGTCGGTTCCTTGACGCTTTTCTTCCGCCCAAATGCTCATCGTGATGGCCGGGATAAAGAACAACATGATGTAGACAAACCATTTGTTCAGTTGATCGAGCGAACCGAGATTGTTATTGAAGAATTCGTGCGGCCAGAAGGCAGCCATGCTCGTCAACAAGACAAACAAGCAAAGAAAAACGTAGCCGGTCGGATTGGCAAAGTAGCCGAGAAAGTTACGCTTCAATACCGCAAACGCGACCGGTTTCTTTCTCGCCAAAAAGACCGCGACGACGCCAACGAAACAAAGGAAGATCGCGTTGTAGATGGGCAACGTAAGGAGGCTTAGGAACTGTGGCATAGAATAAAACCTTCAAGGGGGCGACTGTGCGATGATTAAAGTGGTGATGGTTCTCAGTAAATTAAGCGGCCGACTTGGTCAGTTTATGGAAGGCCTCGGCCAAGTCTCCCTTGACCGCCTTCAGTTCTTCAACTGTACCTTGAAACACCAGTTTGCCTTCGTGGATCATAATGACGCGCGAGGCCATCGCTTCTACTTCTTGTAAAATATGCGTTGATAGGAGAATGGTCTTAGTTTCTTTCAGTTTGTGCATCGTCTTACGAACCTCGCGAATTTGGTTCGGGTCTAAACCAGCCGTCGGTTCGTCAAGGATCAAAACGTCGGGCTCGTGAAGCAGCGCCTGTGCCATCCCGACCCGCTGACGGAAGCCTTTCGACAATTTGCTAATCGGCTTGTAGATAACACTCTTGAGATCGCAAAGTTCGATCACTGAAGCGACGCGGTCTCGCTTTCGATCGGGGCTCATACCGCGTGCATCGGCAAAAAAGCTGAGCATCCCGTGCGGCGTCATATCGGGATAAAGTGGTCCGTTTTCCGGAAGATATCCGAGAAGCTGCGATCCGGCGATCCGATCAAGGTACATGTCGTGCCCAGCGATTTTCGCGGTTCCTTCGCTAGGCGCAAGATAGCCAGTCAACATCTTCATGGTGGTGCTTTTGCCAGCCCCGTTGGGACCGAGGAAGGCGACCAATTCGCCTTCGTTCACTTGGAAGCTAACATCGCGAGCGGCGGCGAATGGGCCATAGAATTTTGAAAGCCCAATCGCTTCGATCATGGCTCGTTTATTGGACGATGTGGATGTCATGGAGTTTGTGTTTCTCCTGTTTTTTCTTGGATTTCAAGCAGTTGTACGGGCGAGGGGGATCTAGATCAATTGTTCGAACTGAAGTATTCCAGATCGCGATCGATCGAGAGTATAGCCGTTTTCGTGTAACTACAAAGGCGGGCGAAAAGCTGGTTTTTTCGGCATACGACTCGTTTTAGGCGTTGGTTCATTCGTTTTTAGAGACTTTTCAAGGTTCGTCGACTCTCTTTTCACGAATACGTGCGGATCGATGCTGGCCTGATGAAAATGCCACTTAATTTCTCGCTTTGGGGTCGATTTTGTAGCGTAGCGGCGCAAGCCGCCCGGTGTATATCCAGTGTTTTCTTCGCTTCTGTTGATTTAGTAACCCGACGCGTAAGCAAGGGAACGAACGCAACCACTCGCTTACGCTTCGGGTTATGATTGATCCATTCAATCTTTACAAAACCACTAAATCTACAGCCCGCGCGCGCCGTACCGCCTATGCCAAGAATCCGTTGAAAAGATTATGATGATGGAAACTCAGGATCTCAGACTTTATTACGAACTCGATCAGGAAAAAATTGATGAGCGGCGAAGATATTATTCAGCAGCGCGGAGCAGCCTTGGAAAGCCAATTTTTTGCGGCGGTTGACGCAAAATTGATGGCGGATTTGCAAGCAGAACTTAAGAAGTCACAAGATACTCAAGAATTATCGCGACTGAGCGGAATTCAGGACGCGGCCGTTCTTGAAGCCATCGTATCGGCTGGGGTCTCCCCAAGCGCATTTCCAGCTTTTCGCCTTTTCCCGCTCGTCGCCATCGCTTGGGCTGATGGAATGCTCGACGGAAATGAACGCGACGTTGTCGTAGCTGCCGCCGAACAACATAGTGTCGGCAAGGATACTCCGAGTGGTGCCGTACTCGCAACTTGGCTCGAGAACCAACCGAGCCCAGCATTGTTCTCTGCATGGGAAGCGTTCACCAAAGCACTGGTTGCAAAACTTACGCCCGAAGAAGCTCAATCGGTCAAAACTTCGATTGTCAACGAGGTCAAGGCGGTAGCCAAAGCGAGCGGTGGCGTGCTCGGTTATGCCGCGATTTCAAAAGGTGAAAACGAAATACTGAATCGTGTGATCAATGCGCTGACTCGTTGAACGAGATCAATCGTAGTAACCGTTCTCGGGTCGAGGGGAATTTAGCGAAACGGACGTAGGTAACACGGTACTTTTGGGAGGGCTTTGGATATGAGATTAATTTATTGGGTTTCGGTTTTGTTTGTCATTTCTTCAAATGCATTCGCGTTTGGTGACGAGCTTGCACGTCAGAAGCTACCGGTAGACTCTACCTTTCGCACGCCAACGAAAGACGGAGATGAGGCAATTTCCGATTTCACTGCTGGAAAGATGGATCCTATGCGATATTGTCTATCGTTGGGAATGTTTCTACCGAATCATATCGGGTTTAATAACGTAACCGGTACCGAAAATGTCGTGAAGCTCGTATATTTTAGTGAAGCGGCTAAGAGATCAACTTTGATCGGGATAATTGACTTCAACGGATTTGTAGTCACCCATTGGGAATATATATACGAGCCATCGTACCGGTTAAATTCCTACGTATTCTTCAAGGATGGTTTACCGTGCTACTTTTAAAATGGAACGACCAATGGACCGGTTGGTGCCGGTAAGAAACTTCGTTCGCAAGGATTTGCGAGCCTAAAATGGTCCAAATTACCGGCAGGCGTTTCTGCTCCAACAAAGTTACACGTTGTGCGAGATTTTAATACTCCAGGCTCTGAATACGAATTGAACGCGACAATAAAATGGAAACTTGGTGCGGCTGTCGACGAAAAGTACTTCGATCCGAATACGGTCGGACGCCTTTCCATCGGCTCCGATAGCGATTTTTAAAAAATCGCGAGCCAATGATCGCTAGTTCGGCAGGATTACGCGGCAACTGGTTCCTTTGCCTGGCTGGCTTTCGAATTCTAAGCTGCCTCCTAAGCCAGCTAGAACGTTGCGTGTTAAAAATACGCCTAATCCCATTCCTTGGCCGACGTCTTTAGTGGTGAAAAATGGCTGGCCAATTCGGCGCAGGACATCTTCGCCCATTCCACTCCCGCGATCGATAATAGTAATCATCCAAGATTTCTCTTGACGTTCCAGATGCATGGCGACTTTTGCAGTTGGCTCGGATGCGTCTAGAGCATTCTGCACAAGATTGCGCAAGGCTTGTGTGACGGCTTGAAGCGGAATCTGTATCGATTCTTGCCGGATCGCCGGCTCGATGACAACTTCAACTCGATCGGGTTCTCGCATCGGTGTCAAAACCATACTGACCAACTCGGTAACCGATACGTCATGCATTTTCTCTGCCGCCGCTTCTCCGGCTCCGCTTTTCATGCGTTGCAAAACTTCGCGGCATCGATCGAGCTCGCTTCGAATGAGCTCGACGTCGCGGCGAATCGAAGCCGTCGCATCGATGCGTTCAAGCTTGCGAGATAGTTCTTTTGCGACAACAGCAATTGTCGATAGCGGCGACGCCAGCTCGTGCCCGGCGCCGGCAGCCAGTGTCGCTAATGCTTCCAGACGCTGAGCGCTTTCTCGCTGCTCTTCTGCTTCAACGAGTCGATTTTCGCTTCGGCGAAGTTCACGAACTAGTACCGTCATGAAATACGCGACGACAATCGAACAAGTCGTTAGCGCAATCAACAACCCTTGCGTCGGTACGGTATAAAATGCTGACTTTTCACTTTGATCGAGTACCAGTGCCGGAAGTGGCTTGGAATAGCCCAACAAAAAAATGGTGCAAACTACAGTCACCGCCGTCAGTGCCCACGTCCAATAGGGTGACAGTATTAAACCAACGACAACAATATTTGCTAAGAAAAAACACGAGAACGGATTCATCACACCGCCCGTGAAATAAAGTAGCCCGGTCAAGGTCAGGATATCCAGCAGCAAGAGCAACCCGAGGAAGCTACTATTGACGGGTGCAGTTCGTGCATGTCCGTTCGAGCCTTGTTCGCTTGAATTGGCGTATCTCCGATGTATTCTTCTTACGACAACCATCGAGCCGAGGTTGCTGAACGCCGTTACGAAAATCAACGAGATAACTGGCGTAACTGGGAAGCGAATCCCCAGCCCGAAGTAAGAGATGCCGACGGCGATGCATTGACCGACAACGGCAATCCAACGCAACTGGACTAGCCAAATGGCCGTTTTAACAGTCGGATGGCCAGATATTCGAGGGCCAGTCGATCGGCTCGGCTTTTCCACGGGTTACGGCGACTTCCACAGCAAGTTGTCAAGCACCTTTCGAAAGCATGGGCTTTTGCCGTAATAGTCTAATTCGGCATGTGTGTTGCCGATTTGATTACCACAATCGAATTGCTTGATTCGATCGCTCCCTGTCAGAGGTTCTGTAATACGGGGATTGCCGACGGCTTCAAAGCCGGTAAAACCAGCCGCAATGGGTCGCGCGATCGAATCGATGAATCGAAATCGCCTTAGGACGGGATCTCGCGAATTGTAGAGATTTACAAGCTGATCGACATTTTTCATCGCAAATTTTAGCCGGCCATTAGTCTGAAGCCACTCACGATCCATCGCTGGTGCAACGAGAGTGACTCGATAGGCAGTGTGACCTGCGTTTGGTAGACATGGAATTCCAGGTATCGAGCCACCTGCATCCAGATGAAGACCGCCGGCAACCGTTCGAGCTCCGAAGGAAAAGCCATGAATTGAAACTCGCGAGGACGTTTGAGAAACAGCCTGAAGAAGCTGCGCGAAATAATAGGTCTCAAAGTCGGCGCATTGAGCGTTATCTCGAACGTCGCGAATAATTCGTTTGTCGCGCTGGCTTGGCCATGAAAACATGATCAGACGATAAGGCTCGCATGCTTGGGCAGCCAGGTGGCGGTCGATGATCCGGACGCGTTCGCGAGCACTATTTCTCTCCATCCAGTTGCCATGGACATATAGAATCGTCAATGGAGCAATACCACCCTCGATAGTCGGACTCAATAAATCATCCATTGTCCGACATGTCCACTGGCAATTTTCAAAATGGAGGACCTCGAAGTTCGCAAGTCCGACATTGCTACAAGCCGAACAGGGAAGATGACGCGTGCTAACTTCCCAGACATCACCAATCGCAACGGAGGCCGATCCATCCACTTGAAACGTCTGCCCGATGCAACATTTCGAAATCGTACTGGCAACCAAAACGATTGTAAGCATCCTAACGATTGGAATGAATGTAAAGGCATTTCGGATGGCGAACGACATGCGATCAACGCTGCCTTGGCTCATTCGTAGTAACGATTTCATAGTGTTTTCTTGCAGATTTGCGCAATGCAGTGCATTGAGCCGAGAATGGACGCTAGCGGGTTGACTGTCAATTCTAGCTCCTCTGATCGGTCTTAAAACAATTTTTGAAAAGATCTGTTGAAAAATCTCAACATGTTTCGTTTGCACCACGCGTAACGTGTCGTAGAGTTGTGCAACGAACACGTGACTTTGACGGTTGCGGTCTTTTTGCGACGCCCAACCACCCTGAGATTGAATTTTGAAACGCTCTGTTGGAGAAAGTGTGATGAAACGAACAAGTCTTATAGTTGCCACTCTACTTTTGACCGTAACGGGTTGCAGTTGTGGCCAAGGTTGGAGTAGCTGGCGCCCCCATATTTTTGATCGACTGCATAACCGAATTCATGGCACCAATGTTGGAGCTCCATGCATGAGCGGTGCTTGCGAATCCGCTCCGATGATGGCTGCGCCGGCGATGGCCGACGCGGGCTGTGAGAACTGCGGTAGCGGCGTTCAGAATCTTGGATACGAAGGATACAATTCCTCGTCGTATAACGGCGAAATCGTTGGAAGCTCCTACGGTGGAGTTGTGCACAGCGGAGCAAACTACGGCGAAGTAGTTCCATCCGTTCGGAATTAATCGGAATCAACAAGTTCGCCAATCTTAACCGCATGGCACTCGACTTCCTGTCGTGGTGTCGGCTGAGTTTGGCTGAGCTACAGGTCTCGGGCATGGACGCCTGAAGCCAGGATTTCTGGGAAGGCTCTTTTCCCAATCGGTAGACCATGGATGCCGAGTCGATATAATGCCCGCTGGTTCATGTTGTCATTTTCCTATTCAACCAGTCAACTAGCGGCAAAAGGCTTCCAGATGCAATATAGTTATACCGAACTCGCGAAAATGTTCGACCATTCGTTGCTCAACCCGACACTTACCGAGCAGCAGCTTGAGTCTGGAATAGCAACGGCCTTGGCGTACGATGTCGCAAGCGTTTGTATTATGCCTTACTATCACAAACGCACCGTTGAATTGCTCAATGGTAGCACTGTCCATCCAAGTAGCGTTGTTGGTTTTCCGCACGGTGGGAATACGACGAAAACCAAACTCATCGAAGCGGAACAACTGATCGACGACGGTTGCGTGGAATTGGATATGGTAATCAATATCAGTCGCGCATTGAGTGGCGACTGGACGTACCTTACTGCTGAAATTGATGCGATCGTAAAGCTTTCTCAGGCCGCCAATCGCAAAGTGAAAGTTATTTTTGAAAACTGCTACATGAACGAAGAGCAGAAGATTCGACTTTGCAAAATCTGCTGTGACTTGGGTGCCGACTGGGTAAAGACGAGCACGGGCTACGGAACCGGCGGTGCTACAATGGAAGACTTACAATTGATGCTCGACAATGTTTCGGCACCTGTCCAAGTGAAAGCGGCTGGCGGGATTCGCGATTGCGACGCACTGATTAAAGTAAAGCAGATGGGAGTTACGCGCGTTGGTTCCTCGAAGAGTCCAGATATGCTGGATGAAGTCCGCCGTCGACTATCGCTCGATGCGATTAAAATCGTATCGACAGCACCGCAAGCATCCGGATATTAACCATTCTGTCCGATGGGACTCTTTTTTTAATTGTGACAAAACCGCCGAACTCACGAATGCGATTTGCTTTAACATACATCGCAATCGTGGTTGCGATTGCCTTTGTTGCCAGCGATAGCTGGAGACGATCCGAGCGAATCGCGTTCATCTCCAAAGTTGAATTGAGCTTGCCGCTTCCGGCGGTCGATGAAAACACCGCGACAGGCTACGAATTGGGAATGCGGCGATTGATCTTGCCGAGCGTTGGGATCGACGGATGCCATTGGGTTATGCACACCCAGCAAATGCTCGCCAACGATGACTGGCGAATCCGATCGACCGATGTCGATAATGCTCCTGATGGGCGTGAGATTCATTGGAGCCATGGCTTTATCTGGTGGCTAGTCGGATTGGGGGAAATTCATTCTTCGATCTCCGGCCTGCCACTGCCCGCATCGGTCGAAGCCGTTTCACCGTACGCGAATACTTTATTGCTCGTTTTGATGATTGCTTTTTTGCCATGGTGCGTTCGGTGGCGATTGGGAAATATCGCTGCTGGCGGATTGGCCTTGGCAATGGCTGGCGTCTATCCGTTTTTCGAGTTCTTCTTGGTTGGCAATGCCGACCATCACGCGATCGCGGCGGCAGGATCGCTCGTCTGCGTTTTGATGATTGCACTCGGTGGTGCCGGCTGGGTCGCTCAACCGGTTTGGCCTGATACCGATGATCCACTTCCGTTGCTGAGACCTATCTACAACTATGAAGTCGATTTGAGATCTGCGCGATGGTCTTTTATCGTTAGCGCTCTCGCGGCGTCGGTTTCTTTGTGGGCCAGTGCGGCTACAGCGATCCCGACACTTATTGGAATCGCGATTGGAGCTTTGATTTCAACGCTCGTATTCGGAAATCGACGGCTGTCGGAGAGAACCTATTACGTTCCGTCGCTTTGGCGATGGTGGGGCTTTACCGGTTTTTGTGGCTCGCTATTTTTCTATTTCTTGGAATACTTTCCAGAACACATGGGAATTCGTTTGGAGGTCAACCACCCGGTCTACGCTTTTGCGTGGCTTGGCGGAAGCGAATGGATGTACCGTGTCATGCGTTGGCGAAGCGATGGAATAAGACCGTGGCGAAATTCGGTATCCGTTTCACACCGCGTCACTGCTCGAAATTCGGTGCAACCGACCGCGAAGTCACGGCCATCCATTTCTTCTATCGCTTGTTTGTTTTTCGCGTTCATCGCAATAGTGATTCCGCCAGCGCTGATTGCTATCCACTCGGACGACTGCTTTTGGATCGCCGACCCATTTCTTTGGAATCTTCACCAAGACCACATCACCGAATTTGATTCGTTGATCAACGTTGTTCCAAGTTGGCCGTTCACTTTGTCGATGATGGTTCTTTCGCTCGTCCCATTGCTGTCCATCGTAGTCGTTCGAATGATTTTCATGCGCGAGCTAGGCGGATCATGGAAAGGTATTCTCATCTTCCTTTGGATACCGACACTTTTACTTACTGCTTTAGGCTTTCTTCAAGTTCGTTGGCTCGGCAGTGCCCACGTGATTCTTCTTCCTGCGATCCCGGTCGTTTTAGGCTGCTGGTTCCATAAGAGCTTTCCGCGTCGGATCTTTATTCTGGAGTGGGCTGTCGCTATTTTGATTGCAGCCTCGATTCTCGTTTATCCGATTCAAAGTGTCTCCGAATCCATAAACTGCTTGAGTCATCCTGTCGAGTTGTCGCCAGAAGATCTTTTCGAAGTCTATGTTCGCGATTTAGCCTACGCCGTGAAGCGGGCCAATCGCGATCGCGATCCTGTGATACTGAGTAGTCCTACCATAACGACATCCTTGATTTACTATGGTGGGATGAAAGGTGTGGGAACCAACTACTGGGAGAATCTGCCTGGACTTAAAGCGGCTGCACGAATTTATGGCGCGAAAAGCGAATCGGTCGCCTTGCAGGCAATGCAACTTCATCGCATTACACATCTGGTTCAGTTCGCCAGCGATCCGTTTGGAAACGAATACGTTCGGTTGCTGCGAGGCTTACCGAAACGAGCGAAAATCCAAGACGCTTTCATTCCTACCATGACCAAAAACCGTGAGATGCCGATTTGGTTAACGCCCATCCTTTTTCAGCCACCCAGCCAACTGTCAACTGAATCGGTGCTCCTGCTTCAAGTCAACGCCGAGCAGACTCCGATGAAGGCCCATCTGGAAGCAGCGCGATACAATGAATCGCGAGGCGACATCGCTCGTGCGATCGCGGAAACACGTTCAGCCCTCAAGTATGAACCTCAGAATCGAGACACTTGGCTTCAACTTGGCCGTCGACTGATGCTTGTGCAAGGCGATAATGCAGCCAAAGAAGCTATGGAAAATGGGCTTCGCGATCGGCCGTCGGATGAAATTACCGACCTTTGTGGAAATGCCGCATTGACTTGTTTCCAAGCGTTAAAGCATGCGGAAGCCGCCTATTTACTTCGACGTGCTCTTGAGGCGACGCCGCGACAGCCGACTGCAACCAACGCCTTGGCTTGGTTACTAGCCACCACCAACGACGATGCGGTGCGCAATCCTGTCGAAGCATTACGGCTCGCCGAAAACAATACCTCGTTCGCCGAGCGTGTCAGCTATTTGCATACTCTTGCCGCAGCCCAGGCTGCCAACGGCGAATTTACAACGGCGATCGAGACGATCGAACAAGTGATCCAAATGCTGCAAAGTCTCGATCCAGACAACATTGGCAAAGTTCCGGAACCGTTCAACGCGCACCTAAAATTATTCGAAGCGGAGAAGCCGATTCGAATCGGAATAATCCCTTAGGATTAACAACGCACTACGCTTTGTTTTTAAAATACTCGGGAGCGATCTTTCGCATGTGCTCGGCAGCTTGATCCACTGCATGCAGGATCTGCTGATTCGAGTGCGTAGTGTTGATAAAGAAACGCAGTCGGGCAGCGGATTCTTCAACGGCAGGATAGAGAATCGGCTGGACGTTCACCCCCGATTCGAACATGCGTCGTGAAAGTTGTAAGGCATGCAGCGAGTTTCCCGTTATCACTGGAACGACGGCTGTCTCGCGGCTGTTGCCGGTGTTGAGGCCACGCTTTTTGGCTTCGGTTAAGAATAATCGAGAGCCTTCTTTGAGCCGAGTAACGCGTTGAGGTTCGCGGCGCAAAACGTCGAGCGACGCGATAGCTGCGGCTGTATTCGACGGCGAAAGACCGACACTAAAAACGAAGCCTGGGGCGGTGTATTTGAGATACTCGATCAACGAACTCTTGCCGGCGATGTAGCCGCCGCACGAACCAAACGATTTGCTGAGCGTCCCCATCCAAATATCGACGTCGTGTGGATTCACGCCAAAGTGCTCGCCAATACCACGACCGGTTGCTCCCATCGTGCCGATGCTGTGGGCTTCATCGACCATCAACCAGCAATGATGTCGTTTGGTAACCTCGATGAACTTCGGGAGATTAGGAAAATCACCGTCCATGCTATAAACGCCTTCGACGATAACGAGCACTCGACGATGCTTTGAACGTTGCTCTTGAAGAGCTTCATCGAGAGCTTGCCAGTCATTGTGCGGGAATGGCCTACGTCTTGCTCCTGAAAGAATCGCACCTTGAACAATACTGTTGTGCGAAAGTGCGTCATGCAAAATCAAATCAGGTTGATCGACAAGATGCCCGATGACGGTCTCATTGGTAGAATGCCCGCCGACGAGCACAATCGAGTCCTCGACGCCTATCCAATCGGCGATCCCTTTCTCCAAGGTGCGATGCAAATCCTTCTCGCCGCTGACTAAGCGCGAGGCGGAAACGCTTGTCCCGTATTTCTTAACGGCGTCGATGACATACTCCGTTACCGCAGGATCACCGCTCATCCCAAGATAGTTGTAGCTCGCAAAGCTAATATATTGCTTGCCATTAATAGACGTTGTGTCTCGAGTCAGACCCTGGTGGACGGAAAAAAACGGGTTCGGAATTCCGGTCATTTCGAACTGCATCATCGTTTGTTTCAGTCGACGGTATTCCGGCAACTGATCAAACTGATAATCTTCCGGTGCAATGACACGCGGTCCTTTCGATTCCGATTCGTCCTCGGGAGCGAGATCCGATAGCATCCGATCTTTTCCGAAAAGCGTTTCCAACGCCTCGGCGATTTCTCGAATCGTTTCGATTTCTTGAAGGACTTCTTCGGGAATACGTCCACCGAAAGCGCTTTCCAAGGTGTGTGCGATCTGCAATCGTTCGAGACTATCCAGCCCCAAATCGACGACGATATTGGTATCCAGATCAAGCAATTTTGCTCGATCTTGGGCGACACTCTTAACCGCTCTTTTGACGATCTCGACCATATCGACGTCAGGGTCGCGAGTCTTCTTAGCCGTTACCGCCGTTGGCCGTGTTTCGTAGGAACCTTTTTCGCCAGCAATTTGCTGGACCGTTGAAGCAGCAATCATCGGCGACGCTTCAGGAAGTCCATCTTCCCAGCTAATCCACTTGGCAATCACTCGAAGCGAATGGTCACGGAACCCGCGCAAGCAGGCATGGCGTTGGATCTTACCGCTGGATGTTTTCGGAAGCGATCCGCTCCGGACTAAAATTACCGCGTCGGGCGGTAGCTCGTGAGCTTGCGTAACCGACTTGCGAATTGCCTGAATGACTGGTTCCCAATCTTCTTCCAACGAACGTTGGACTTCTACGGCGATGATCAGCCGCTCGCGCGCCAAAATATCGTCGGAGAATGCAGCCGCCGATGAAGATTGAATCGATTCGTGACATTCCTCGACTGTCTGTTCGATATCCTGCGGGTAGCGATTGACACCGCGGACGATAATCAAATCCTTGACTCGGCCGGCAACAAAGAGTTGTCCATCTTCGAAGAACCCCAAGTCTCCCGTTCGCAAGAATGGACCTTGACCGTCGGCCGTCATAGCACCAAAAGTCTGCTCGGAGATTTCTGGTTTTTCCCAATAACCAGCGCCGACGCTCGGGCTTTGAATCCAGATCTCTCCGATCTGGTCGTCAGGGAGTATGTGTAAGGTTTGCGTGTCGACGATTTCAACACGTTCGTTGGGAGCCGTTCGCCCGCAACCGACCAAGGCTCTGGCATCCGCGTCGCTACTGGGTACCGATACAACTTGTCGCGCATCAAGGTTTCGAGAATCAAAGTGCCGGAAAACGGGTTCGTCGCGATCGGGACCGGCCGTGACGATCAGCGTCGTTTCGGCCATCCCATAGGTAGGCAAATGCGATGTATGTTTAAATCCAACCGATGCGAATTTATTCGTAAAGGCCGTCAATGTGCTCGCGCGAACCGGCTCGGCACCGTTGAACGCTACTCGCCATAGACTCAAATCGAGGCCTTCCATCTCCTCGTCGGTTACCTTGTCGACGCAAAGCTGGTAAGCGAAATTCGGCCCACCCGACATCGTCACCTGATACTTGCTCATCGTTCGCAACCATCGGACGGGTCGCTGAAGAAATGACATTGGACTCATCAACGCAAGCGGCAATCCGACAAAAACCGGGCTCAAAATACCACCGATCAAACCCATGTCGTGATACGTTGGAAGCCAGCTCGCTCCGACTTCATCGTGAACTTGCCCGAACAAGTAGGCGATCATTTCACAGTTGCGAATCAGATTCGCGTGCGTCAAGACAACGCCTTTGGGGGTACCGGTCGAACCGGATGTATATTGAAGAACGGCGATTTGTTGAGGCGTCGTTGGGAACGGCTTGTACTGCATCGCCAGTCTTCGATCGATCTTGTCGGTCGCGATCAGCGTCATCGACGACATATCCTCACGCGTCGCTTCGTCTTTGAGAATCTGCGTCAAGGTTACGTCGACGGTGAGCGCAAATTTTGCGGCGCAGTCATGAGCGATACCCTGAATGCGAGCCCCCTTTCGGTTTCGCCGCGGCGGAAATGCTGGTACTGCCGTGCAACCGGCATACAAGCAGCCGAAAAAACCGATGATAAAATCGAGCCCCGGCGGGTACATCAAAATACCGCGATCGCCTGGCTTCGCCGTCTCGAGAATTTCTACGGCGACGGCTCGAGCGGCATGGTCGAGCTCGGCGTAGGTTAAGAGTTCGTCGTCGTCGGTTTCACCGTCGGTAAACCAAAACGCTGGCGCTGTCGGCTTGATATTTGCCCAGTGCCGAAGGCTATCGATCAAGTGGGTTCGAGGGTACGGATTTGGATTCAGTCGCGGCAGATCCAGCAGGGGCTCTCGCGAAAGGATTGCGTTGGCATTCATATGCTTGAGTGCGTCCTGAAGGTTCCAGTTACCTCGTTTTAGCGAAAATATTGATCCAAAGCATTCTGCAACTTACCAGAATTAAGCTGACAGGAAAGATACTCATTGAATCGAGACGAGACGTTCGCTGGATGTTCTTCAATTTTCTATCGGTATCCGAACTTGAACCAACCAACCGAACCATGTTTTCGGTCAGAGTCGGGCTAAATATCCCAACTTGCCGCGGATTTTACGAGTCTTAATCCGATTTTATCGGGATTTTCGCATTTTTTCTAACAATTCATGCCGTGGAGCGTCATCCGAGGGGACTTCGAAACACATTGATTCGCTCCTCCCATAGCCCGCCAGGAATTCCCGGGAATCCATGATCTTTTTCCCTGAGGGCTGAAGTTTTTGAATCTCTAGCCATTCGTCGTCGCAAGCCACAACCAGCCGCGATCGCTGGCCTACAACGTTGCCCGACGAAGTACTTTGGGCTGATATTACATCGTCAAGTTGATGCCCCCAAAGGAGTGTGCCGCGCGTCGTTTTTCTGGTTTTAAGGGTTTCTTGATTTTTTGTTTCGGTACTGATCGTCGGATCGACACGCCAACCCGTACGCCTTACTTGTGAAAGAATCGTTCGAAGTACTTTATCGGTCCCGACATGGATGTTTCCGAAATTGCCTGGCCAAGGCATCAGCCCTCGAACTTGACGATCGATAATCACCGCTGAATATCGAAAATCAAGTACGCCGTCGGCCTTTGATAATCGAGGTGCAGGTGTGGCGACGGCGTTGTCTTGGCGTTCGCCAAGCCCTTCGCATGCATCGAGCGTTTTGCATTTCGAAAGCAACACGATGGCTTGCATACAACATTCAACGCCAAGTTCGCTCAGACGTTTTTCAAGTTCGCCCGCCGTCTCCGTTTCGATGATATCGGTTGCAACTTGCGCGATCACCGGCCCACCATCCAACTTGGGTGTCATGTGAATGACACACGCCCCAGTCTTATTATCACCGCGAAGAATACTCCATTGAACCGGTGCCGCGCCGCGATGTCTTGGCAGCAGCGAACCATGCAGATTGATACCTCCCAACTTCGCAGAGCAGAGTGCCGAAGCCGAAAGGATCTGGCCGTAGTCACAAACAACCAGCAGGTCTGAGGCGTGCTCGTTTACCACCGCGATCGAATCTTGGGAGTTGATGGTAGGCGGGTCGAAGAGCGGCAGATTATGGAGATCAGCCCAAGCCCGAACCGGGTTAGCCATGACTTTGCTTTTGATATCCGAATTTTGAATCGGCTTGGTCACGACGAGCGATATGTCGTGCATCCCGCTCGCTCGAATCGCTTCGAAGCTTGGAACGGCGAACGGACCGGTTCCCATCAAAACAATTCGCACTCGAAAATCCTTCTTTCCCTAACGTGGCGTACGCTTCCAGCTTGCGAAATTTCCTGCGCAGTCTAGAGCCTTAAGCATCTAACTAAGTAATGATCGATAAATAAGTGTCCGGTACCTTTTGTGCAAAGCACCCGAAAGGCCGTTCCGGCAAAAGGTACCGGACACTTATTTATCGAATATTTATCGAACGATCCTAACCAGCGATTCTAACAGTACTTGTTTTCCCATTCGGGGACTGCCGCCATCAACTCTTCGTTCGAAGGCAACGAGCCGGTCCGCTGCCGAGACGAGAAGTCTTCCAGCAAGGTATCGAGCGGCTGTATCAGGCCTTTGACACTTTCAGGTGACAAGCGATCGATGAACATCACTCCATCGAGGTGGTCAACTTCGTGCTGGATGATTCGAGCCAAATAGCCGTTGACTTCGGTGTCGATTTCCTTCCCCGAAATATCGTAAGCATTGATCCAAACCGACTTGCTGCGTTTAACGCCAGCGTTCACGCCAGGCAAAGATAGGCACCCTTCTTCGGCCTCGTCGACGCCGCGTTGCTTGCTGATCACCGGGTTGAGAAAAACCATTTCCGGCCCTTCTTCTTGAACGCCCGACGGATTGCAAACAAAAAGACGGATTGGCAATGCGACTTGATTAGCAGCCAGGCCGACACCGCGCGATGTATACATGATCTTGAACATCTCCGTGATGATGTCCTTGAGTTCCTTATCGACGCGCGCGATCAGCTTTGCTTTATATCGCAGGATCGGATGAGGATGAACGACGAGCTGAACGGCAGCCATAAACCATATTCTGAATAGAGAAAACGCTTCGTAACCCGGCTTCATTTTATACCACGGAGTTCAGAACCGAACCACCCGAATTAGAAAAGCCCGAAGTTGTTTTTGACCCGTTCCTTAGAGCTGTTTCATGAACGCATAAAGGTCGGCGATGTCGCTTGCGCTTGCACCCTGCAGAAGCCCGTTGGACATGATGGAGATGGGCGAATTCGATTTGCTTTCGATGTCGGCTTGATTGATTCGGAGAAGTTTTCCATCGGCCGCTTGAAGCGTTACGCCATCGGTACTTTCATAGACCTTCATTCCTACAAGCACCTCGCCGTCGGTAGTAAGAACCTTCATCGATTGATAGCGATCCGAAATATCGCGACTTGGCTCAAAGATTGAACGAAAGAGGTCTTCATGCGAAAATCGTCGCGAAATGCCGGTGAGACTGGGGCCTAACGCATTGCCTCCGCCATGGCATTGACTGCATTTGGCACGCTGAAAGAGTGCTTCACCGCGAGCTGCGTCACCTGAAAAGCTGCTGGATTCCTTGACGATCGGAAGCCAATCGGCCGGTGGTCCGTTAAGTTTGTTAAGAAGTTCAAGCGTCGAGGCATCGAGATTCTTATCAAAAAAAGCCAACCATTCTTCGGGCTTCTCATTCGAAGGTACGTTTGGCAACTTGAGTTTCCACGCATTGGATCGGATTCGTGTGAGAAGAGCGGTCGTTGATATTTCTGCGATCGGCTCATTCTTGAGTTTCATCCAGAGTATGGCTAAGGCACGAAGCTCCACGTCGGGCTTTAGCGAGGGCATGCGTGTCAAACTCTTCCAAGCCATCGGCCACAGATCGCGAGTGCCTTCGCAGAGACTCGAAACCATCAATGGATAATCGTCTAGGCTTGGTGACTTTGAAAGCATCTCTAAAATCATATACGTAGGCGGCCTGGTCGCTTCGTCGCGAAGTTTTTTGACCAATCGAAGATCGACCGTATCTTGACTAGCAAAGCGCACGAGCTCTTCTGGCCAACTTGCGATGGGAAGATTCGACAGGTGCGTATTGATTGCCGTTCGGACGGTTGCCTGTATCGATCTCGGACACCATTCCATCCAGAAAATTGTGTTCGGTTCGATCGACTGCTCGCTTTGACTAAGATATCCAGGCAGTGCAGGATCGTTTTGAACAAGCTGCTTAAAAATCTGTTCCAGCCGTTTGCTCCAGCTATTATCTGTATTGAGTCCCAATGTTTTAACTTTGGTCAGCAAAGCGGGCAGAGCCCGAGCGGTTGCTTCTGATTGTTCTTTATCGCGTTTACCCTTGCAGCATGCGAGAACGGTAAGGACGTGTAAATCAGAAGTTGGATGCGATGATTCGCCGATCCGAGCAAGGCAAAAGTCGATTACCGACGGCGAGGTTGGCTCGAACATCGCAATTGTTCGCAAGACCTCGTTCTCGATAACAACATCGTCAGGATGTGCAGTTGCATTGACTAATGACATGCACCAACGTGACCAACCTTCTCGAATGTCTTCCGGTACTTTACGGCTGTACAAAGATCGATAACCGTCCGTTGCGTGGACTTGCGGCGGAGACTGCTGCAATGGTACCGAGTGTCGTAGATCCCCGAGCGAAGCTTGTAAGAGCGTCAAAGCCTCCAAAATGGCTTGCGGATTTGATTCTATCTTGTCGGACGAAGCTCGCATCGCCAACCGGTCCATGAGCGAGGCGTCAACCGTTCCAGCCCCCGAGCCAAAAAGGTTTCTAGCTATCAAATTGTCGATAGGCTCAGTCTTCGACGAGGCCGAGGAGACTTGCCGTAACATGGCTTGAGGAGTTCTGGAGATCGCCCACAATTGAATCTGACGAAATGCATTCTGCCGCTGCCAGTCGTTATTGCCGGGGATCGCCGAGATAGCAAAAGGCAAATTCTTGAGCCCCAACGATTCATGTTGTTGTCGCCAAAGCAAGCCACCGAGCAGTTGATCCCACGCCGATTCCATTTTCGTACTCGACGGATTCTGCTGCGAGAATACGTTTTCAATCGACTCGGCGAGTTCCTTCGGAATTTGACCATCGCAATGGCCAAGCAACCACCAGGCAGCCGATGCGGTCACACTGCACTCTGATTGCAACGTTGGGCGAAGTTGATCGAGTTGCGGATTCTTTTTCGCGAACAGCAACATCTGAGCCGCACGCCGCCGCCATTGACTGGATAGCCTGGGATTGGATGACTCGATGGATAAGCGACCATTGAATAATTCTTCGAGCATGTTGGGTGGCAACGTATCGAGGGATGCGATCCATTGACTCGATGACCAGCTTTCCCAAGGGCAAGGCATCGAGACAATGGAAGCGAGCGCTGCAAGTTGCTCGTCTGTATATTCATTGGGTGTCGCATTTTCAAAGGCGAGGCTTTCGTTGGCCTTTATCGACGGTTCGCCGTCGTAGCGAATCCGATATAACGCGCCGGTCGTGCCTCGACCACCCACACAAATTAATAAACTGCCATCAGGCTCGACGCAGATATCGGTCGGAGCAAAGCCGGCTGTCCCGGTTGCCTGCATAAATGTTTCGGCCATGAAACGATTTGAGCTGCTGGTTGTATCGCGGGTATCGGGCGGTTGCGGAAAGATCGCAACCACACGTCCGAACGTCCAATCGAGTACAAAGGCGGCTTCGCGATATTTTTCCGGGAATACTTGATGGTGATAGACTGCAACACCTGTCGGTGAACCGCGTCCGAGCTTCGAGATGACTTGCGGCATCGTCAGGCGATTGTCCATGTCGAACCAGGCATGATCAAGCCAGCCTGCATCCGCACCCGGCGATACGACGAGGACTCGCGTCGGTCGATACCACGGCAAGGCGACTTCTCGTTCTTCGTCGCTGTCGAACGTGACGATCTGACCATTGGCGAGGAAGTCGAAATCGTAGGCATTTCGTAGACCATGCGCCCATGCTCCCCGCCGTGAAAAATCGGGACTGATTCTCCAAATCGTTCCAGCTCGAGGCTTTTTGACCGCCGCGTTCCGGTCATTATTGATCTTTTGGATGTCGGCTGCATAATTGCCAACTATCAAATACCAGTATCCATCTGGTCCTCGACGAATTGCATGTGAATCGTGTTCCCCACCCGTTGGAAGGGGCAGTATCAGGAACGGCTGCCCGTCAGCAATCAAATCGCCGTTGGCGTCCTCCGATCGCCAAAGTCCTTTGTCGCCGACCCAGTAAAGTTTATTTTCTTCAGCCCACAAGCCCTGGGCTCCTTGATTGGGCAGTTTCGCCCACGTCACCTGGCGATCAAAGCTTCCATCCTTGTCATCGTCGATCAACGTGCGGACATAACCCGGGCCAGAAACAACTGGCCGTCCTTGGCTATCCAGAGTCATGCAGAAGGCATCGTGAACAAGACTATCGTCGGCCGCGATCGCCACCGAAAAACCATCGGGAACCGAAAATCCATTGGGAACGGAAAAACCCGGGGGCCCTTCGAGGCTCGGTTCATTGCACAACGCAAGCTTTGCTCCGAGAAAAAGTAACGCGCAAAGCGTAAGTACGATGTTATTCCGAACCGCCCCAAACACGGTGGTAACCTCTTGTAACTTGGCGTGCGGCAAAGTCTATATCGCGGTAGGGAACGGCTTCAATGGCGACGATCTAACGTACATGAGAAAGTATAGCCAACAAATGAACCGATCAGCAACTGGTAAGTCAAATTTCTAGTTTGCTCAGAGGTCGTAAAGTCCGTCATCAATATTCGGACGATCCATCAACCGCCGCAATCGTCCGGCAACACTGTTTACTTCTTCAATAGCCGGCTCTTCGGCATCCAGTAAATCCCCCATTTCCTCATCGATACGGTCTGGATCTTCACCGGCTTCCATCCTACTCATTGCTTCAAGCATCGCTTCGGTAGGTTTCATGCCCGTTGTATCAAACATTTTTCGCATCAGTTGCGCCATTTTTTGTGGATCTTCCGCTCCACTCTCGCCATCTTCGCCAAACGTCGAGGACATTTCCGCCATCAATTTCTCCATTTGCGCGTCGTCAACGTTCGCAAATGGATCTTGTTGGACTTGGGAAGGCTCAGAGAGTCCTTTTGAGATAGCAAAACGCGAGACTTGCTTTTCAAGTTTCTTATCACCGCATTTCGGACAAACCGGTGAGGCTTTTACCGAGGTCGATTTTGCAAGAAAGCTGTAGACGGTATGGCACGGACGGCAATAGAATTCGTAGATTGGCATAGTCTTCTTAGCATATCGTCGTAATGAACATCCGCAAAGCCAGCTACGTTCGACGTGCTTGAAGGGAAACGGTCGCCCCGCGATTCGCTAATCGAGTTGTTTTGATCGTTGCTTTTGATCCATATCGATTCTGGAGAAAATTGGCTAGCTCACGTGCACTTTCTACACCGGCGGTAATGGCGTAAACCGTAGGGCCCCAGCTCGTTTGCCCGGTTGCGAGAACCCCTTGTCTTCGAATCGTGTCGACAAGTTCTGCGACATCTCGATCTCGAAAAATCTCGCCTTGTGCGACTTGGAATATCTCTCCGCCATAACGACCAAATCGATGGACAGCTTCGCCAAACCTCGCAATATCTTCTGCGCGGATCGACGGGATGATTTCGTCGTATATCAATCGAGTCATTCGCTCTCGACTTGGGTTTGGAACAGCGCACTTCGAAAAATAGTCACTTTCTTCGTTGCCGCTAACGGTCTGCGACCGGTTCAAGCGAGCTAACACGACGTGCCAGGACTCGGGAGCAGCAAAACGTTCGAATTGACGATCCAGTTCCGGTGCGACTGGAACACCGCTGTCGACGATAAAACCACCATACAGATGACCGCAAATACCGACGTGCGAACGCAAACCTCGACCGGTTGCTTCTGCGACTCTTTCTGGCAGCGATCGATCGGAAGCCATGTCGACATTTTTCCACACCTCTGAAGCTGGCAGCACGCTACCGTCTTGAATATTCGAAAGGTAGCTTGCCGCAACCAGAGTCGCCACTGAGCAGGCTATCTGCGTCCCGCTTCCAAGTCCAGCATGAGCTTCAGGTTGTTGCTCAAGGCGGATGCTCTTTTTCGAAGTAGCCGCGACTCGAGCAGAAACCAAAACTCCTCGTTTGCGTTCAAAATAAGGTATGGATCGATCCAATACCGATTGGATACGAGCTTGCCAAGGTCCGACGTTATCGATTTCCCAAGGTTGCGAAGTAATTGCGACACGACTGCTCGAATCGCCGATAATCAAAGCGGCAGGTTCCTCGATCGCAACTCCTAAACCACCGAAGAGCATCGGATGGACTGGACAGATTTCGATAAGTCCAAAATGCAACCTAGCAGGGCTTCGTACGGTCCATCGAAGGATCGCATTGTCGTTGGCATCTATATCGGCATCAATTTCAGAATGAGCATCAAACCTAGTCACTCGTCCGACCCTTCGAATGGCGAATGAAATTCTCCAGCATTTCGAAAGCTTTGCGTTCCCGTTGTCCAGCCGTTTTCTCGATCACGATTCGATAGCGGTCAACTTCGAAATCGAGTACGGATCGTTCTAGGATATGAACGCGACTTGCTAAAATTGCCATTTCGACTATCGCATGTTTGGCTCGATTCCAACCGAAGAAAGGGCGGATGCTATGCATTTTCGTAAGTCGGCAGTGAGCGATCGCACGCGGCTGCGCCGTGTTCCACTCATCGACTTCCAATGCGTACCAGTGGCAGGCAGAATCGAGAGCGAATCCGCAATCGTCGATGTGTTGAGCGGCGTAATGATTGGCTTTTCCGAGTACTGCCTCGGCCAGTAGCACTGCATCATCGACGACGTGTACCACGCATCGATTTGTCCGTTGCAAATTGGAAAATGTCGTCGAGGACTTAAATGGCTTCAGCTTCCAATGATTCAATGTATCGTCGACTTCAGGGCCCATGGGAGCGACATGCATCGATCCGTCCGGCAATTCTGTCGTAACAATCGCTTCGAGTATCATTCGGTTATCAGCGATCGGCATTGTCGGCCAACTTGCGTGTCGCGTTAAAGTCGTTGGAGGGAATCTGCGGCGGATTCGCAATTCCACTGCTGATCAAAAAATTTCTAAGAATCGTGTAACCGACGTTGGTTAAAATGGACTCGGGATGGAATTGAACTCCCAACAATGGGTATTCTTGATGCTCGAAGCCCATGATCAAGCCGTCTTTGGTCCAAGCCGTCGTAACTAGGCAATCGGGTAAGCTCGTTTCGTCGACGACTAACGAGTGATATCGTCCGGCGTCAAAAGGGGAAGGAAGGCCAGCCATCAGCTTGCTGTTCGCATGATATACAGGACTAGATTGACCATGAACGGGGGCCGGGGCCCGCACGATGCGCGCACCCATGGCTTGCCCGATCGTTTGATGCCCCAAGCAAACGCCTAAAATGGGGATTCGACCGGCCAGTCGTCGAACGACCTCTAATGAACATCCTGCGTCATCGGGTGTCTTAGGGCCAGGAGAAATGACGATTCCTTTGCAATCCAAGCGTTCGATCGATTCGACATTGATCGCATCAGAGCGAACGACCAACGTTCGTTGCCCCAAATTCTGAAGATAACGATCAAGGTTGTATACAAAACTATCGTAGTTATCGAGCAACAATATCATGTTCAGAGCGGCGAGGAAGGCATATCAAACCACCATGCAAAGCGTTCAAGCAAGATACGCTCGCAATCAAGGTAACGCAACACTACGATAGGTCGCAAGTTAGGATCTTTAACAAGATCCGCTACGTTGTGGTTGGGATCTTTCACAAGATCCGCTACGTGGAGAGCGAACGCTTTATGCTGATACTAAATTTCCTGACTTGACCGATAGCAGGAGCTGCTTGAGCTGCTCAGCCTGTACGGGCTTTGTAAGGTAGCCATTCATGCCTGCATCCCGACAAAGTGTTGCATGGTGTTCGTCGTGATGAGCTGTCATTGCATAAATGATTAGCGAATTTCCGCTTTCTCGAATCGCGCGCGTTGCTTGGATGCCATCCATCTCGGGCATGTCGAGGTCCATTAGGCAAATGTCGAACGATTCCTTGGCGACCTGCTGGACTGCTTGTAGCCCGTTTTCAACGATCGTCGGCGAATGATTCAATATCTCTAATAGTCCCACCATAACCATGCGATTGATTTCACCGTCTTCGGCGATCAGGATCCGCAAGCCGGACGACGAGGCCGGTTCTATTTTAGCTTCAGCAAACGTCGTCGCATTGAGCGTCTGAGCGTTCAAGGCATCATCGTCGGCATACTTGGTGTTCGTCGATGCGTCTTCGATCGGTGCTGCGGCCGAGTGTTCAACAAATTGGCGCACCAGAGCGCTTGGCTTAATCGGTTTACAAAGATTGACAAAACCCTCTAAACCGGGCACGACTGGAGTATGAGCAATCCAAGTTGCGATTCCATGGTTTCGAGCAAGTTTCGATACTTCGTCTGCTTCCGGACCACTCAGGATTGCAATTTGAAAGAGTTGAAGGTCTATGAGTTGGCGATCGACAGATTGTGACCAGCAATCGATTGAAACGACCTTAGCTCCCCATGTTTCCAGGAGCAGCACTAGGCTCTTACGGGCTGCGGCATTGGGTTCCAAAACAAGTATGTTGTAGCCTGCCACGCGGCACGAGTGGAGGTTCGCGGCTTCTGGATGCTCATAGGCTTCGAGTGGCAGGAGCACTGAGAATTGACTACCAAAATTTTCCTGACTTTGCATTTCAATCTTTCCGTGCATCAGAGCTACTAGTTCCGTGGAAATCGAGAGCCCTAGCCCGGTTCCACCAAATCTCCGCGTGGTGGTGCCGTCAGCTTGTGAAAACGCTTCGAATACTGAGCTTTGCTTGTGCTTTGGAATCCCGATTCCGGTATCGAGGATCGAGATCTTCCATTGCGTTGGCTGGCCGTTGGCATCGTCGATCACATCGACTCGAATCTCGACGTGTCCAGTAGCTGTAAACTTTATCGCGTTGCCGACGAGGTTCGCAACAATCTGACACAATCGCACGCCGTCGCCGACGAGTTGTTCGGGCAATCGGCTATCGAAATTGGTGATGACTTCGAGCCCTTTTTGCCATGCCGATGCGGCTTGCAAACTAATCACGTCTCCCAGCATCTGTCGCGGGTCAAACGGAATCGATTCGACCGACATCTTACCCGCCTCGATCTTCGAAAAATCGAGCAGATTGTTAAGAAGATGAAGCAAAGATTCTCCAGAGCGCTGAATCGTATTAAGGTAGTTAGCTTGCTGTGGATCAGGCGATTTAGCGATTGCGAGCCGGGTCATCCCGAGAATACCGTTGAGTGGCGTTCGGACCTCATGACTCATCGTCGCCAAGAATTGACTCTTGGCTTGACTTGCAGCGACGGCGATCGCCATTGCCTCCTGTAATTCTTCCGTTCGTGCTGCCACTCGGTTCTCAAGAGTCGTATTGAGTTCTCGTAGACTGGCAAAACCCTCAGCATTCTCTAACGCTGCGCCAGTTAACGTTGCAATGAATTCGGCGACTTGTAGTTCCGCTTGTCCAAAAAGCTGCTCGATCTCCGAATGCTCGACAGCGAGACAAGCCACGACGACATTGCGAAGCCGAATCGGTACGATCACCAAACTCCCGTGCGATCGTCCATTGTGGTTATCAATGGCGAAACTCTTGGCAAGGCCGCTTTCACAAGTTTCTTGAATGTGAAGTTGATAGTCTTGAGGTTTTGGGATCTGGCAAATATTAGAATTGGTCGACAAGTGATTAACGATCGTCCACGATTCACCAGAGTCTTGCTTCTCAAACAGAAACACGACCTGGCCTCGAAGGAGATGCTGTGCTGCAAGGCAACCTTCTTCAAAGATCGCTTCCTTGTTGAGCGAACTGACGATACGCCGTCCATCGTCTAACAGCTTGTCGAAGCGATCCACGAGTGACAAAGAAGCTCTCACTTGTTTTGCATAGTCGATGAGGGCGATCGAATCAGCCATTTTGACTCGAAGAACATTAAGTCGCTCCGTCTGCTCTTTGAGAATGGCGAATTGAGAGTCACCTAATTCAATCGCCAATTCGACGATACTTCTCAGCGTCTGGTATTCCTCCATCGGGCTCTCAATAGTGCAGGCCACGTTCAGACTGTTGGCAAAGTATCGCTTGGCTTTGCGCAAATTACCTTCGAGAACATGGTAAAAAGCTAGCTCGCGATACGCATGCGGCAAATCAGCTCGATATTTGCTTGCAACGCGATAACCTTGAGAGACCGACGATCGCAATAGCCGACGCAGCTCTTGAAGCGATTCAACATTGACTCGGGATGTTGAAAGCAAAAGTAAACGTCTAGCTGTCGCTAACCAAACGTAGCATGGACTGATGTATGTGTTCAGATGCCCTGATTTTTTACAGCATTGAATGGCCTCGGTCAGAATGGCAATGGCTTCTTGAAAACGTTCCTGTCGAATCCTGAGCAATGCTAAGGCGAGTTGTGTTTGAGCATGGCTTTGCGCATCCGTTCGCACAATAGAGGCTTGAGTTTCAAGCGTCGCCTCCGATACCATACTGGGTGCGGACCGCATGAGAACATCCAAACTAATCCCAGCCGCTTGAGTATCTCCAATTTCAATTCCTGCGTCATGCATGAGCTGAGCATGTTCGGCAGCTTCGCGAAACCGTCCCTGTCGATACATCGCATTGGCTCCTTGATATCGAGCCATATTGGTTTCCCAGGCATCGCCCGTTTTTTGCAATAGACCTACCGCATCCATCGCAACTGCAGCGCATTCAGAAAACCTTGCCGCAGCTAGTTTGACTACGCTCAAATAGGCAAGCGTTTGGCCTTGCCCCCAAACGTCATTCATATCCCGTCGAATGCGCAGCGATCGTGCCGAGTATTCTTCGGCCCGTCGGAAAGCCCCCAGCAGACTACAAACCGGCGCATGTTCGGAATACGCTTTGGCTAATTCGGAGGTGTCGGCATACCGTTCGGCTTCGTTCATTCCTTGCAAATGCGCCATCAGCGTCCAAAGGGCACCGCGACTGAACCAAAAAACATGTGCCAGCCGGCTGAACAAATTCCAACGCAATCTTTTCAATGGCTGCGCAGGTTGTCGATCCGCCGGACGACCCAGCACGGAATGCAAAGCTTGTCGAAATACTTGACGAAGGAGTGAAACCATCATCCCCGCTGACGTACGTGGCAACCGTATGCCGCTTAACGCCAATGCTTGTGAATAACAATCGGCAGCTTCCTTCAAACGCCCGCGTTTAAATGCAACATCACCAAGCTTGCCAGTGATTCGCATTTTGCAAAGCTGATCGGATGTCGCATCGAGAGCTTGAAGATACGAGGACCCTGCTGCAGGGTATTCTCCGACACTGAGATAAACTTCGGCGAGTTCTTCGGTGATCGCGACAAACTCTTGTCCCTTGGTTGGAAGCCATCGCAAAACAATCTCATAAAATCGAATCGCCAATTCTGTCGAGTATTGCTGCTGCGATTGTCGAGCGGCACGCAATGCGTATTCAATCGCTTCGGGACCGCGACCGGCGGCATCATAGTGATGTGCTAATTCGTAACAGCGGTCCGATGACTCGATAAGTATCAGGCTTGCACTTCGAAGATGAAAGGCGACCCGATCGGCTGACGAAAGTTCGTTCAATAATACGTTTCGAACTGCTTCGTGCACGAAACCAATTTTACAGCGTGCAGAATCAGACCAAATCAGTTGACGTTGCACGGCCAATTCGAGACTAGCTAAAGCATTGGCTTCGCTGAGTCCCGATAACGACCGCGCTTCGGCGAAATTGCTGTTCTTGCCGAGGATGGCGGCCGCGGTAAGCAGACGTCGACCTTCGGGGGTCAAGCTTTCGATTTTCGACGCCAAGTATCGCTCGTCGACTCGGTGGCCTTGAAGCGATTCCATCGATAGCGATCGGATCGACCATCCACTGGTACCTCGCACAGCGTTGCCTGATTCCAGCATTCCATAAAGAAGCGAAATCGCCAAATGCGGGTTTCCTTGGGAAGCATTCGCAATCAACAGAATGGCTTCCTCTGGAAAATCCCCTGTCATCGATTGCAACAACTGACCGGTTTCCGATAGTGTTAGCGGCGATAACGCACCCATCGCATTGACGCTAGTTTCCGTAATCCAATCCGGACCTTCCTCGCTCGAAGTCGCAACAAAAACGAGGCGTCCGTCAGACTTCCTCCTTTGCGATCGAATCCAATCGACAAACACATCTCGCGATATTTCATCACAGCGATCGAGATCATCGACTAACAGCACAAGTGGTTCGTCGAGCCGACTCAGAGTGCTCACGAAGGTTTTTAGAGCCTCTTTGAGTCGTCGACCAGCAAAATTTTCTGGACCGGCTTCGCTTCGCTCTGGTGCCTGTTCGTCCCATAGCCATGGCATCAACGGTCGGAGACTTTCAGCGTGGCTATCAAGCCTTTGTCGTAGCGTTTCTCGCAGGGCTGAATTCGTTTCGCAAGCAGCACCGAGTTCCTTCATGAGTCCGGCGATGGCTTCCAACGGGCGCGACAGGTCGCTTTGGGTACCAGAAGCTCGAAGCACTAATAATGAACGACTGGCTGCCAGGCACGCAAACTCGTGCAATAGTCTCGACTTACCTTGCCCCGCAGAAGCTCGAATAAGCCATGGCTCACAACCTGTTTTTATGACCGAATGAATTCGACGACCAAACTCCATCGCCCAGTCTCTTCGGCCAATCAACGAAGGTTCAGCGAATCGCTCGCGAGAATCGGTCGTACCGAGTGCAATCGATTGCTCAGCAGCGCTCTCGATATTCCCCTCTAAAACGAATTTAAGATCGTGAAGCACGGCGCTCGAAGTTTGATATCGCTCGTTAGCATCACGCTTAATCAGTCGCAAAACTAACTCATCGAGCGATCTTGAAATAGGAAAACCAGCCAAACGCAAACTTGTTGGCCTCCAAGAAACCTGGCGAAGCAGCAGCTCATTGAGACTGGGCACCGCTAAAGGATTGCTTCCTGTAAGCATTCGGCACATGAGTAGTCCGACGCCGTAAAGATCGGTGGCCGGTGTGGTTCTGCGATGCACGACGCCGGTTTGCTCAGGAGCCAAATAGCAAGCGTCTTCTATCGCTTCACGCCTGGCAATATCGGTCAGCGCGTTCTCGCCGAGCAACTGCAAAGTGACCTTGCCCGTCGTCGGCGAGATGGTGACAACATGAGGCGTTAAGCAACCATGGATCTGACGCTGAGTATGCAATGCTCGCAACTCAATCAGCAGTTGTCGCGTTACATCGAGGATTCGATCGATCCGAGTACTGTCGGGACTGCGATCAATCCAGGTGAATAGATCGATTTCGTCGGGGTTTTCAATGACCGAAGTTGCAATCTTCACGTCGACTGGAGCGTATTCAATCGGTTTGGACATGATCGTATTTCCCCCCTCAACCAACACAGCTCAAGAATCGAAAAAAGTGTTGCGAAAATACACAATGGTGGGGGCAAAGGTCGAAACACCCGTCAAGGTCTTCGAAATTAGAACACGCAGTAGACTCAAGGCAAATGAAACAACCTCTACAACAGCCATTCTTTGAAAAAAGATTTCGGATGATAGCGATTGTGACAGTACGACTATCTCCATTCAGCGAAAACTGACGTGATTTCCTTTGGTATCAAAGCAGGCTCTTGATATCTTGCAGGCGAAATTGCGATGCCATCCCCTTCGTCGCGTTTCAATCCAAATCACGCCGCCAATGTCGATTGGTCGGCAGCTCGAATTCATCGTTTTCGCTGCATACTGCTTTAGGAGTTTACCATGGCATCTGTTTCTATCGGACATACTCGACGTTCGTCTCCGTTCGTTGTCGCCCCGTCCTTTCTGCGAGTTGATACGGGGACGACATTTTCGCCTGATGTTGAACTTAGCTTTCTTCCAGAGATTGTGAGTCAACTGCAATCGTCGAAAGATGATAGCGATACCGCCCAAGCGGTCATCAATCGACTGTTCGTCGAGTGCAATCGACTTCGGCATCATCTCCCTTCGGATGAATGGAAATTATGTGTCGAAAAGATCCGACGGTCGGAAGTCCTCCAACTTGTTCATCAAGATGCTTTTACTAATCGGGCTTTCACGAAACCTCGAGGCTACGCAGGCGATGCGGTAATGATGGATATGATCTACGGTCGCGAAGAAGGTTGGGACGCACCGGAAATGTCAGGCATTGGCCGTCAAGTCTACGAGTACACCACGACCGCCGCCGCTTCGGCAGGCGTTCGAGCTCGACGCGAATTTATCGCTGAACTGCTCGATGAGGTGCTCACGTCGAATCAATCCAGCGAAGTTTTGGCCGTCGCTTCAGGGCACTTGCGAGAAGCCTCGATGAGTTCGGCAGTACGTCGAAGAAGGTTTGAAAGATTTGTCGCCTTAGACGCCGACAGCAAGAGCCTTGACGAGGTCCAGCATTCTTTTGGCCGGTACGGTGTCACCACGCACCTCGCCGACATCCGAAAAATGCTTACCGGTAAACTTGACTTGGGGTCGTTTGATTTGATCTACTCCACCGGGCTTTACGATTATCTCAACGAGAAGACAGCTCAGCGTTTGACTTATCATCTATTCAGCATGCTTCGGCCCGGCGGGAAACTCGTGATTGCAAATTTCCTACCTTTCATCAACGATATTGGCTACATGGAAGCTTGCATGGATTGGTTCCTCGTCTATCGAGATCGCTTCGATATGCTGGGGCTCACGAAGATGATTCATCAAGAGCTGATGTTGGATATGCGAGTTACGACCGAAGAGAATCAGAACATCATCTTTCTCGAAATCACGCGTGCTTAATTTTCATAGTGTGGCGTAAGCTTACTGCTTGCAAGTCTGGATCAGCTATTTCGTGAGTTCCTCATCAACGAAGCTTTTCCAGTCGTGGACTCCTTTTTGCTCTTCAAATAGTTGCGGAATTTCATCGTAAATTTGCCCAGCCGCCATCAGGTGCGGAACGCAGTGGACGAAGAACAATTCCGTCTGATCTGCAAGGCAAGCCGTATCGCAATCATTCGCCTTATACGCTTTTGCCAAACGTTCTAAGTTTTCAGCTATATCCGCCATGTGAAAAGCGAATTTCTCACGCAGGTCATCGAAGTTCACCAACTCCTCACGATTCCACTTCGCGTCAAAGACAGCACGAAACCGGTTCCTGAGCTTCTCATACGTATCGTTCGTCATAGTCATTGTCCGATTCTGTTATCGAGGTCTCGTAGTCGCTTGTTCAAAATCCCTTCGAGCCGCTCGCGATACCTTGCTGCTTGGCTCATCACGTCATCATTGTTCGACAATCGTCCGCCCCAGTCTTCCATTTCGTCGATCAAGCGATGAACTTCCTTCCGCCAGTACTCCACCAATCTCTTGTCGGCTTTCCCAATCATTTCGGGAATGTGATCGTCTAAATGGTAGTCGATACCTTTCTGTTTCCCTGCGATCTTTTCGAGAATTTTTTTTCGAGTTATCGCCATGTTCATCACGTTCGCGTTCGGAGTCAGCCCACGGCTTCTTGCCGCATTTTCAATTATATCCGCTGCTTCGTCGGCGAAGTCGGTGTAATGTCCCGCTCCTCTACTTGAGGCAAGGCGATTCTATCTACGCGAAGGGCAGTTTGTTGTGCATTTTGTAAATTTCCGCAGCATCGTCGTAAATTTCCGCCGCTGCGTTCAAATGCGGTAGCACATGATAAAACAACTCCTGTAATACGTGGTTCGCCTGATCCTGGTCATAATCGTCTGGACGACTAAAAAGACGAAGCAACGAACCAAGTTCTTCTTGCCAATCGGTCATATGAAAGACAAACTGCCCACGATCTGATTCGTAGTTGTTGTTTTCCTTGGCGGAAGCCATGTCTTTGAAAAACGCTAGAAGCTTGCTCTCCAGTGAATTTGTACTAGTAGTCGACATCTTCAATCTCCGAAATTCTTTTACGCCACTCAGGCTTGCTTGCGTGTGATCGCCATATTCACTAGTCCGGAGCTTGCGTTCAAACAGCGACTACGAGTCGCGTTCTCCATTATTGTATATTGTAGCTTCTTCATCGGCGAATGCACCTGATCCACCCTTTGAACGGACGCAGAGTATCCTTTCTCGAGTCAATACATGATCTCCAGGACCGAAATCACCCAACGCCTGCCAATCGACATGGATTTGTCGCGTCGAAATGATCGCCGAGCCGAACGCTTTCAATTCCTACCAACGATTCCCCGCGCCCATGATGAATTGGGAACTGGATTCAATCTATTACGTCTATGCCTTGCAAGGATAGTGATGCGTTAGAATGGCGGTGGTTCAGGAAGACTCGCGGTTGAAATGGGAGAAAGCGATGCGTTCAGATAACCCTATCCATGTTTTATGGGTCGTAGCTATTATTGCAGCCAGTTTCTTATTTTTGTCGACTTGGTCGACAGCCGCTCAACAGGACGAAGAAAAAATCCGAAATCAAGCTCTATTGCATCTGAATCAAGGGAACTGGAAAGATGCTCTCGACATTTTTCGCCGACTGGCCGAGGATTCGTCTTCCAACCCAGCCAGGGTGCCCGACGACGTTCAAAACGCGATTCAATGCCTAAACAACCTTGGCTCGATGCAGGAATTGGATGAGTTTCTTGCGTCAGTCGTCGAAGTCCACTCGAATAATTGGCGAGCTCTAAAACAAGCAGCCGAAAGTATCCGAAATGCTCCGCATCACGGCATCGTCGCCTCGAATGCTTTTCACCGAGCCCCGCAAAGAAACACTTCGGGAGTCTGGGTCACAGTTCAAGAGCAGGATCGACAACAATCGCTCACCTGGTTGATTCGAGCGATACCGCTTGTCGACAAAGAAACCTCCGCGCAAACGAAGGGTGACTTTTTCAAGCAACTTGCCGAGTCGTTGCTCGATCATCGTGATGGGCAAAGTTCCTGGCTATTGCAACACAAGACCGAGATCGACAAAGCTCCGGACTATCTCGAAATCGATGCCTCGAATTCAATTCATGCCGATCGATTCGCCCCTGTCGGTGAAGACGGAAAGCCTATCGTTTACTCGACCCCCACGTCTTGGGACGAAGCGACCAACGACGGCCAGCGATTGCGATGGGCGATCCATCGTTGGTCCGCCACTCATGCCTTCGAGTCCCAAATATTCTGGTCGGATTTTTTGAATCGCCAATTCGGAATCGAAACACTCGCAAACGATCCTTGGTTCCATCGCTTTCAAGCAGACATCGCCGAGGATCACAACGAACAAGCCGAAGCCGCGAAAACGAAGACCGGGATCTACGCCCTGCATACCCTTGACGATACCGAAACGATCGCCCGATTGGCCAATGGTATTCAGCGGATTTCCTTGTCCGATGAATTTAACCCGATTCGGATTCAGCAGACGCTAATAAAGGATTCGCCGAGTCAGACAGGTTCGTATTCGCGATTGATCGATATCTACGCTAATCGCCGACAATATGCCAAAGCTGCTGAAGTTTGCCGTCAGGCTATCAAATCGCAACCGAAAATGCCCGAATTCCAAGAGCAGCTCGATAGCATGACGCTGCCTCGCGGACGCTTCGATTTTGTCGAAGCACAGCCGGCTGGCAAACCGGCGACTGTCGGCTTCGTCTTTCGAAACGCCGAACGAGCATCATTCACGGCTGCGAAAGTCGACGTCGAAAAGCTGCTTACCGATATCCAGCAGTTCTATCGAAACCATCGGTCGGATAAGCCGCCCAAGTTTGGCGGTAAAGACCGTTATCCGCCAGCGATCACCGAACCGAATGATCTCTTCTCGACGATTAAGATAGGCGAATACCTGTCGGGAACCGTTGCCAATTGGACGCTCGATCTCAAACCTCGCGATGGACATTGGGATCGTCGCATTCAAGTGGCAACACCGCTACAGCAAGCGGGACTCTACGTTGTCACAGCCAAACTCCAGAAGCCCGACCATATCGCTCGCTGTCTGGTGTGGATTCACGACACTTCCATCGTTCAAAAGAAGCTCGACAATAAAACACTCTACTACGTTGCCGACGCGATCACCGGCTTGCCGATCCCAAATGCCAACGTCGAATTCTTCGGGTTTGCTCACGAGTACAACAACGGTCGAGCCCAACCGGTCAAGATCGCCAACTTCGCAAAAAAGACATCGGCGGACGGTCAAGTCGTCATCGATGCGGCAGAGATGCCAGCCAACCATCAATGGCAAGTCACGGCCCGAGCAGATGGTCGACTCGCAACGCTCGGATTCGAGAATCTTTGGTATCAAGCCTATAGCCAACAGAGTTTCCAGCAATTGAAAGCGTACGGCGTTTCCGATCGACCCGCTTATCGACCCGGCGAAATTATGAAAGCGAAATTCTGGATTGCTTTGGCAAGCTATGCGACGGAAAGCCGCCAAGCTGAGAATGGGCTGCCTGCTTCGCTACCGATTCCGATTCGAATGGTCGATCCGCAAGGAACGGCGATCTGGACTGGAGTTTTAGAGACCGATCGTTTAGGCGGGGCGGACATTGAGTTGACGATCCCGAAAGACACGAAGCTTGGCCTGTATCATTTTCAGATTCAGGAAGGGCGCATCCCGACCGGACTTATGATCCGCGTCGAAGAGTATCGAAAGCCCGAGTTTGAAGTGACGATCGATGCTCCCGATGCACCGATTCAACTTGGCGAACAATTCCAAGCGACCATTCGAGCCAAGTATTATTTCGGATCGCCCGTTACCGATGCGACCGTCAACGTGAAGGTGACTCGAACCGCGTTCAAAGATAACTACTATCCTAGTCGACCGTTCGATTGGTGTTATGGTCCAGGGTATTGGTGGACCGCTTACGATCTCGATTGGTTTCCTGGATGGCGACGATGGGCTGGATGCTTTCGGCCATTGCCGTGGTGGTTTCCTCATCGCAACGAAGAGCCGCCAGAATTGATTCTCCAACAAGAAGTCAAACTCGATGCGAATGGCGAAGCCAAAATTGATATCGATTCATCGTTAGCTCTGGCGTTCCAAAGCAACTCCGATCATCGATACAAAATCGAAGTCGATGTGCGAGACGCATCACGGCGAACGTTGAGTGCATCGGGCGACGTGATCGCTGCCCGACACTCGTTTAAAATCTACAGTTGGGGTGAGCGTGGCTACTATCGGTCCGGTGATAAGATGGTAGCCCAATTTCAAGCCCGCACGCTTGGCGGCAAACCGGTGGCCGCCAATGGAAAACTTGAATTGCTGCGAGTCACCTACGATCCGTCGCGAGCGCCCATCGAAAACATCATCGACACATGGGATGTAAAGAGCGATGAAGAAGGCAATCTTACGCACACGATGCAGGCCGGTCGTTCAGGTCAGTATCGCTTGAAGCTAACGCTCACCGACGCGGCCGAGCATACCGTCGAAGGCGGTTATTTAACGACCGTCCGCGGCGATTCGATGCAGGGCACCGATTTTCGATTCAGTGCCTTGGAGTTGATACCAGACAAAAGCGAATATGCCACCGGCGAAGTCGTTCGGTTGCAGGTTAATGCGGATCGCGATGACGCCTTGGTCTGGTTGTTCGTTCGACCGCAGGGAAGTGTTTATCCGGTACCGAAAAAAGTACAGCTTAGCGCGAAATCGTCAATTGTCGAAATACCTGTTGTAGTTGACGATCAACCGAACTTCTTTGTTGAAGCCTTTACGATCTACGATGGGCGCTTCCATCAAGAGGCTCGCGAGATTATCGTCCCGCCGCAGCAGCGTGTGCTCAACGTCGAAGTAACCGCAAGCAAGAAAGAATACTTACCCGGCGAAGAGGCTGAAGTCGAGATTGCCGTCACGGGAACCGATGGCAAACCTGTCGAAGGGTCGGCAGTGTTGGCTGTCTACGATCGCTCGTTAGAGCAAATTGCACCCGATGCCGTGCCGCCTGATATTCGCGAGTTCTTCTGGAAATGGCGTCGCCAACACTATCCACAAGCGACGGAAAATCTATCGCGAAGAACTTTGCCAGTCTTCATCGAAAACATGCCGTCTGCTATGCCATTGGGCATTTTTGGAACGTCGATGTCCGACGATGCTGAATCGATGGGTGCAAGTTTTTCAATGTCGCTGGATGCAAGCTTTCGTCGCGGAAGTTTTTCGGCGTCTGCTCCGCAATTTGGCGGTGGCATGCGAGGCGGAATGATCATGGAAAGTGCGGCGATGCCCCGTGCGCCGATGGCTAAAGCAAGTCGAATGATGGCAATGGATCAAGCGAATGAAGGCGCTCCGGGAGACGGCGATGGAGCCAGTGGAACAGGAGCACAACCGCCGATTGTCCGCAAGGACTTTGCCGACGCAGCCTATTGGTTAGCCAATCTTCAGTTCGATAAGGCTGGAAAAGGCAAAGCGAAATTTAAGATGCCGGAGAACTTGACGAGCTGGCAAATTGGTGTCTGGTCGATGGCCAGTGGCGTTCGCGTCGGAAGCGGAAAAACATCCGCCGTGACACGCAAAAATTTGATGGTCCGCTTGCAAACGCCTCGCTTCTTAGTCGATCGCGATGACGTTGTCGTGTCGGCACTGGTCAACAACGAATTCGATGACGCGATCGACGTCCAAGTCCACTTAGAACAAGAAGGCGACTTCCTTCGTTTGATCAACCTCGATCATGCGTCGCAGTCGGTTACCGTTCCTGCACACGGTCAAAAGCGAGTCGACTGGCGATGCAAAGCCTCGAAGCCTGGCGAAGCGAAACTGCGAGTCGCTGCGACGTCAGCTCGCGAATCCGACGCTATGGAATTGAAACTTCCCGTAGTGATCAATGGGACTCTCAAGACAGAAAGCTTTGCCGGAACCGTTCGGCCTGATCAGACGACGTCGACGATTCCGTTCACGGTTCCTGAGGCCAGACTCGTCGACCAATCGCGGCTGACGATTCGCCTTTCGCCTTCACTGGCGATGTCGATGGTCGATGCCCTGCCTTACTTAGTCGATTATCCGCACGGTTGCACCGAACAGACGCTCAACCGTTTCGTACCGACTGTGATTACTCACAAGACTTTGCTGACGATGGGAATTGATCTGCGTTCGCTTCAAGAGAAACGAATCAATCTGAACGCGCAAGAATTGGGGGCGCCTGCTGAACGTGCTGGGCAATGGAAGAAGTTCGATCGAAACCCAGTTTTCGACAATGACGAAGTATCCAAGATGGTCGACGTAGGGTTGCGTCGACTGACCGAGATGCAATGTGCCGATGGCGGTTGGGGTTGGTTTAGTGGAGTGAGCGAACATAGTTGGCCCCATACGACAGCCGTCGTCGTGCGAGGTTTGTTAGCTGCCAAAGCTGCCGACGCACCGATCGTTCCCCATACACTTGATCGCGGCCTCGATTGGCTTACTCGATATCAAGCCGAGCAGCTACAGGCGCTTCGCAATGCCAAGTCCAAATCCAAGAAGCGACCTTCCAAAGAACTGCCCGACGATTTGGATGCGTTCGTGTTTCATGTGCTTGTCGCTGCCGATCGACGCAATAACGAGGAGATGTTGTCGTTCCTCTATGAAAATCGCAATAGCTTGAGTGTTCATAGCAAAACACTTTTGGCGATAGCGACGCATCAACTTGGCGATCTCGAAAAGACCAAAATGTTGCGTCAAAACATCGAGCAGTTTTTGGTGCAGGATGCCGAAAATGAAACAGCCTATCTTCGCGATCAATCGCCTTGGTGGTATTGGTATGGAAGTTCTATCGAGGCAACAGCGAACTATCTAAAACTCATAGTCCGAATCGAACCGCAAAGTCCGACGGCGTCGCGGTTGGTAAAATACCTGCTCAATAATCGCAAGAATGCAACCTATTGGAACAGCACCCGCGATACGGCCTTGGTCATCGAAGCGTTCGCCGAATACTTGGGGGTTACGGAAGAAGGAAAGCATGACTTGAAGGCCGACGTTGTGCTCGATGGGCAGAGCATAGGGTCAGTCGAGTTCTCAGCTCAGACACTCTTTGAAGCCAACAATACGATCGAGCTCATTGGTGCGGCAGTAAAGCCAGGTAGCCATAAACTGGAAATCAAGAAAACTGGAAAAGGATCGCTTTATTGGAATGTTTATCAAACCAATTTTACGCTCGAAGAAGAGATTCAAGCGGCTGGCTTAGAAATCAAAGTCGATCGTCGATACTACCGTTTAGATGCGATCGAGAAAGAATTGTTACTCGCCGGTGATCGTGGCCAAATTGACAAAGGCGAACGAGCAGCATTCGATCGAGTGGCAATCGAAGACCTTTCGGAAGTAAAATCGGGGCAGATGGTCGAAGTAGAACTGCTGGTCGAAAGCAAAAACGATTATGAATATCTGATTCTCAGCGATCCGAAGGCGGCTTCGTTCGAACCGATCGAAACGCAAAGCGGCTATAGCTTCACCGGCGGGTTGAGTATCTATCGAGAATTTAGAGACCAGTTTGTCGGGATGTATTTGCGAAGTTTGCCTCGCGGTTCGCATTCCATTCGATATCGATTGCGTTGTGAAGCTCCCGGTCGGTTTACCGCCTTACCAGCAACCGTTTTAGGAATGTACGCACCAGAGCTAGTCGGAAATTCAAAGGATTTTGACGTGATCGTGGTTGAATAGCACCTACGATATCGAAGCAAATGATGACAACTGAATTCGCCAATTTTTCCTGGTTGGTGCACGCTTAATTATCTGGCCAATTACAAGCTTCGCCCCAATGTCGCCTTTCGCTCCGCGAAAGAGGCGTTCACCGTACGCACTTTCGCGGAGCGAAAGGCGACAACGATAAATTCACAGCCTCGTTACTCTTCAATCACGCTTGCTTGTTGCAATGTAGGAACGGCAATTTCAGCGACAATGTCGTCGAGAATGCGTTCTGGGGTAAGGCGACGAAGACGACTTTCCGGCTTAAGTATCAGCCGATGCGACATGACTGGCGAAACAATTCGCTTAACGTCATCCGGCTGAACATAGTCGCGACCTCGAATCGCAGCCATCGCTTGCGATGCTCGAAATAGACCGATACTTGCCCGCGGACTTGCCCCGAGAGCAAGATCTTCATGCGATCGAGTCTGATGGACAATTTGAAGAATGTAGTGACGGATCTTCGGATCGACGAAGATCGCTTTGATGGCGTTCTGACATGCGATCAGTTCATCTGCCGTTACGACACTTTCCAAACTATCCAGCGGATGTTGGCGTTCGAGCAACTGGAGCAACCGCAACTCTTCTTCCATCGTTGGATAGCCGAGCGAAAACTTCATGAGGAATCGATCCAATTGAGCTTCGGGGAGCGGAAACGTTCCTTCGTGATCGATTGGATTCTGAGTCGCGATCACCAGGAAGGGAGCCGTTAAATTACGAGTGACACCATCGACCGTCACATGCGACTCGGCCATCGCTTCCAACAGTGCCGCTTGGGTTCGTGGAGTCGTTCGATTGATTTCATCGGCCAATAAGATGTTGGTAAATATCGGACCAGGACGGAATTCGAATTCGCTATCTTTCTGATTAAAAATCGACGCGCCCGTGACATCGCTGGGCAGCAAATCCGGAGTGCATTGCACTCGCTTGAATGTGCAGCCAACACTCTTAGCGAGTGCCCTGGCCAACATTGTCTTCGCAACGCCCGGAACATCCTCCAAAAGGATATGGCCACCCGAGAACCATGAGACCAAGGACAGGGCAAGCTGCTTTCGCTTGCCGACGATCACCTTTTCGACGTTCGCAATAATCTTCTTGGCTGTCTCGTTCGCAGAAATCAAGAGTCGACACCTTGTCCTTTATTTCATGCCGATAAACTGATAGTACGGAGTTCGAACGAGCGGGAGATACGGAACTTTGGCTTTGTGTTCCGCCTGAAAAACGGTTGTGAAATGGCTTTTTAGAAACGGAAGATGGTCGGGTGACGGGAAGACATTATCGTTGGAAAACCACACTGGCCAAAAATTGCGTGTCGACCAAGCATGTTGTTTCATCCCTTCGGATGGATGCTTTCGAGCGACGTAGAAATCGACGACTCCGATCAATCCACCAGGTTTAAGTATCCGGATCGCATTCTCAATGGCGGCAAACCAATCGGGAATCATCGTCAGCGAATAGGAAAAGGTAACAATATCGGCCGAACCTTCGGGCGGCGTCCAGGTCGTGGCGTCGGCCGTTACCGCTTCGACGTTTTTCCAACCTCGCTGCGCACTTCGCTTTTCAACAATCTTGAGAAGCGACGAAGCCAGATCGACAATGTAAACTTTTTGGAACTGCGAAATGGCAGGGCCGATGAATTCGAGATTCGCGCCCGTGCCGCCACCGAGGTCCACCCAAATGCCAGAACGATCGGTGCTGATGCGTTGAAAAACTTCCTCGCGACCTTGAAGCAATCGCTTTCGAAAATCGTCATACCCTTCGGCTTGCCCCGAATAAAAACTCTCCATCCTTTGAGCATGATCTTTGCCGCGAACCGGACGAAGTGCAAGATGATAAAGAATTTTGAGGTCAGCAATAAAACTCATGCTCAGTCCATTCCTAGCCGCAGTTATCGATCTTCGACATTCTAAGCCAGTCGCTCGCATCTCCCAAGTCCTTGTGAAATCCTTCACAGAGTTGCTCAAAATGCGAAATGCCCGGCAAGAGCCGAGCATTTTCTGCGTTGGAGATATCCGGAAGCAATAAACGGAAGAGTTTGGTTGCGATCGAACGCAAAACCTACTTCTTCTTTTTCTTCTTGTCTTCTGGCTCGTCTTCCTTCTTTACTTTCTTTTTCTTCCTCAAAGCAAGCTTAGGAACACGCACCTTGGCCATCCCAAGAACGCTGTTTTCCTCGTTCCACTTGTCGATATCCTGTAGACGCTTGATGCGTTCTGTTCGGTTCAACACATTTCGGGTCTTGATCGACCCTGCCCGGACTTTAAGGCTCTTATCGAGAGTCATTTTCTACTTAACTTTATTGAGGAAAACTTGTTTCGAGAACTTTGGAATTTTCGTTGCACTACCGCTCGGTGGCCTGATGAAAACAGGAGCGGCAAGGCACTAGCCTCGGGTGCTGCTGTTCGACAATTCAAGGAAATCCCAGTTTTTTCAGAGCCCGTAGCTAACGCCATCGGCTCCGATTCGAACAATTCCACCAAGGCAGGGGTTGAAGAGTATAACGTCGGACGGGAAGACCAGCAAGGCTAAACCAGCCCGCGGTCAAGAAGGTACCGCTCCTCGCTCTCTTCCCGCAAGATATCGTCATGCAGAGCGACAAAATTGGCGGCCAAATCACTCACGCCTTCGCGTTCGACCTCGAAATGTCGAACACATTCAACAATTTCGTCCAATTGCTCGATCAATCGAGCTTGCCAGCACTCGATCTCTCGCAAGTCGCCATAAAGTAAAGGCTCTTGGTGAACAGCTTTTTCCAAGTAACCTTCGCCTGCAACCCTATTAAAATGCTGGTCAAGCAACCAACGAAAATTTTCGAGATCCCCGACTAGTTTGTCGCGCATCGCATGGCTGTTTGGCTTGTTTTGCCATTGCCGAAACTCGATTTCTAAATCGCATAAACCACGCTCGATTCGCGATTGACTATGGTTAAGGCACATTCGGACACCGTCAAAATCGCGCTGATAACTGTCCATTTCGCAACTCCTATCTACGCATTTCTGTATGACAAACGAACGACGCTCTTATTTTCTCAAATCGGTAGGTAACTCGTCAAGCATTAAAGCGAGATAAAATCGCATTAAGTTACATTCGGAGGGGAAACAGCCGTCGCCATGAACCCGCCCGCCCGAAGATGCGGGAGCCACCACGGACAGCGAAGCGGGCCGCTAGAGGTTCGATTTAAGACGTACATCGACTCGATAGCGAACCCAGCATCGATTAACGCTAGCCTAAGCTCTCGCTGAGAAAAGATGTGTAAAAACATACTCGGCAGCCCTCGATAAGCGTAAATTCGATCACCGAATTCACTTTCCCTTTCGCGGACCGCTCGGATATAGGACCGAACCGTCGTACGAATTCCATCGGGATCTCGAAGCCAACTTCCGCGATTGTGAACGTGTACGAAAAAAAGTCCGCCTTCTTTCAAGGATCGTCGGACTCCCCTCAGCATCGCCAGCCGATTTTGTCTCCCTCGAACCATCCCAAACGAGCTGTACAAACAAAGTGCCACGTCGGCGATCCGATCCGACAAGCCATCCAACTGCGCTAGATTAGCTTGCATGAAATCAGGACGATTAGCGTTCCCTTCGCATTTGAGTTTTGCTTGTCGCAACATATCGATGCTCAAGTCGATCCCGATCGTTCGCCAACCTCGATCATTCCAAGGCAACAGAGCTCGACCTGTCCCACAGCCAAGATCGATGAGAACTCGCGGATCCTTCGATGTCGTTGCTGGCAATCGATTCAATCGCTCGGCGATCCATTGCTGGTCCAATCGCATCAACGGGTGATCGCCATGGAACGAATCGTACTCGGTGGCTATCGATGGCGTTGAAACATAGTCCCAAGTCCCGCGACTGACTCCGGGCGGTAACTGCCAAGTAGGTCGATGACTAGCACTCATATTTAACATTCATCAATAGCGAGCAGCGTTTCAAAACAACAGTCGATCGACATATCGATCGAAGTTCACTCTTGGGCAGGTGAGTCAAAAATAAAGCCCTGCACCAACGGCATATCTACTTCACCTGTACTCTACAAGGTACAATAAAAGGGAGCTTAGAACCATTCGGAGGAACCGGCAATGCAACCATCAACTGATTCGCGTGCGACCACGAAGGCTGCGGATCTTCTTGTCGATTTTCAATGGAAGCCAGAAACCGAGGCGGGAGCATGGGTGAAATTGGCCATGAACAACGCGATGGTCAGCTTGCCGTGGGCTTCAAGTTTTGCATTTAAATTGCAACGCGATGCGGGGGTGCGGTTGATCGACCTCCTCGACACGGTCTTCCTCGGTCAAGAAAGTTGCCATCTACCGACCGCGATGCAAGCGGGCTGGGTAGCTAGCGATCGTCCGGAACTCAACGGACAACACTTCAAAGGCTATGAGCATCCCGGCGGTTTGTTTCCCACGATTGCCGTTTACGACGATATCGATACTGAAGAAATTTGGCTTGCCATGAAGGTGGAATTTGTCGCCGATTTTCTTGCCGCCAACGATCTTACGCGGAGCATCGAAGGGGAACCTTGGTCGCCTTACCGCTACGCGATGATCGAAAATAATTTTGGCAAAGCTGCCTTTGCAGTCGCTGAACGACATGGGCGAATCGGATACTGCACGTCTGCCGGTCCTGATGTTTGCCAAGCGATCGAAGTCTACGAATCCTTTCGTACTCGAGCTCGCGATTTTGATTCTGAAGACGAAGCACTCCAGTATACGATCGAACTTGTGGATGCCGGTATCGCGAAGATTGGGCGCGACTATGCCTGCGACCGTTTCTTCGCAGCCGAACGCGATTATTGGAAAAAACGCAACCGCGCCGCCCAGTTTCAAAAGAGCAGGCAAGACCGTTTAGGGATCGGATGGGCGAATCACGATCATCACACGTACCGATCGAGCCGACAACATTTCAAAGCCTTGGTCGAGCTATGGGAAAAGCTCGGCTTTTATTGCCGCGAACGATTCTATGCCGGCATCGAAGCGGGTTGGGGAGCACAAGTCATGGAGCAGCCGATCACTGGGCTTATCACGTTTAACGATGTCGATCTCAGTCCCGAAGAGCTCGCTGGCGACTTTAGTCATGATGGACTCGTTGAAAGCCAAGCTCTCCAGACAGTAGGCCTCTGGTGCGGTTTGCATGGAGAAGCGGTCACCCTTGCCGGTATGCATCACCTCGAAGGAACGTTTGATTTTGTGGAGCTGCAAAATCAGATGGAATCTCAAGCCGGAATCCGCACCATGAAGCCGTTTACCGACTTTCCGTATTTGAAACAGGCATTCACCGAGGGCGAGCGTTGGCCGGTCCAAGAAAAGCGACTTCAGATGCTTTTAGATAAACTGCTCGTGACGGATGAACAGGCCGATCGCTTTCGAAAAGAAGGAGCCATCGGCAGCCATTTGGAAAACCTCGAACGCAACGATGGCTTCAAAGGGTTCAACCAAAAAGGTGTTAGCGAAATTATCGCAGCCACCGATCCACGCCGCCAAGCTGCGAAGGATGCCTTCGAAAAAATCGATTATAAAACCGTAGGCGAGTAATCCCGCAAACCAAGTCTTGCTGTTTGTTCCAATCCAGCAACACCCACTCCTTACCTCTGTCCCTTCTGAATAAAACACCAGCCGAAAGATTTTGATGCAATCAAGTCTCGTGAATCGCGTCGCCGTGGTCACCGGCGGCTCCAGTGGCATCGGTCGAGCCGTTGCGATTCTTCTCGCCGAACATGGAGCGAAGGTTTACATCGGAGATGTCAAGCTTAACCGTGACAACGACGAGCGTTTTGGGAAATTAAAAATCTCTCAACGCATTTGCGATGTCTGTCAGAGTCAAGCGGTTCAGGATTGGATCGGCGAGGTCATCTCCGAATCGGAAGGGATCGATATTTTGGTCAACAACGCGGGTGTCGTACTGGTGAAGCAGATTCCTGAAACGACCGAAGCCGAGTGGGACACGATCTTAGACACGAATTTTAAGGCCGCATTCTTGCTTTCAAAATTAGTCATCCCCTCGATGCAAAGTCGCGGTGGCGGCTCGATTGTGAATATTTCGAGCAACGCAGGAATTCTCCCGCGTTCCCACGATCCCGCCTACTCGACCAGCAAGGGAGCCTTGCTAGTCTTCACTCGTTCGTTGGCACTTTGCCATGCCGACCATCGAATTCGAGTCAACGCGATTAGTCCGGGTCCAGTTGCCGATACCCAGATCATCAATGGAGCCCTGGATTTAGTCGAAGATCGAGACGCAGCAACGAAACGCTTGCTCGAAGCCAGCCCAATCGCTCGAGCTTGTGGCCGTATGATTTCACCCGAAGAAATTGCCCAAGCCGTCCTTTATCTCGTCAGCGACTACGCCATGATGGTCACCGGCACCAACATTGCGATCGACGGCGGAAAGAGCTTAGGCGTCCCACCTGGACGATAAACTCAAGCGTAGAAACCTCGGCTCGATTCGGTTATACTTTTGCGGTCTCGTTGCCAGCACACTTTCCGGTGTCTTGACGCCTTCCTGTATTCCAAGGAATCTTTCTATGAATAATGACTCGGCCTCTCGTCGTGAATTTCTAAAAACAACTGCGGCTGTCGCTAGCGTAGCATCTACTCCATATTTCTATTCGACGAGCCATGCTCAAAACGCAGGGTCGAAATCGGCCAATGATCGACCGATTATCGGATGTATCGGAACGGGAGATCGTTGGAATGCCGTTGGCCCCCAAGCTCTCAATCATGCCGACTGTGTGGCCGTTTGCGATGTCGACGCCGATCATGCATCTAAAGGGAAAGAAAAGGTCGAAGAGATCCAGAAGAAATCTGGCAAAGTTCGGAAGGTCGAAGTCTACGAAGACTATCGCAAGTTGCTCGATCGCAAAGATATTGATGTCGTCACCATCGTCACCCCAGATCACTGGCACTCGAAGATCGCGATCGATGCTTTGAAAGCCGGCAAGGACGTCTATTGCGAAAAGCCACTGACGTTGACGATCGACGAAGGGAAGCAAATCATCAAGGTCCTCAAGGAAACCGGTCGCGTCTTCCAAGTCGGAACGCAGCAGCGGAGCGAGTTTTCAACCAAAGACAGCAAGGACAAAGATGGAAAGAAATTCGACAAGCAGTTTTTGACTGCGGTCGCGCTCGTTCATGCCGGTCGACTTGGAAAGATTCGTCGCGTCGAATGCCGTATCGGAACGGCCCCAACAAGCCCCGCGCTTTCTAAAGCGACATTGCCGAGCGGTTTGAATTGGGACATGTGGCTTGGCCAAGCTCCGATGACCGACTACGTCATGGCACCCTCGAAGGACGAGAACGCCAAGTACCCGCTCAGTCGCGTACACTATGAATTCCGTTGGTGGTACGAATACTCGGGCGGCAAGATGACAGATTGGGGGGCACATCATGTCGATATCGCCTCGTGGGCAATCGGTGTCGATAATACGGGACCAAAGAGTGTCGAAGGAATATTCGCTGACCATCCGTGCGAATTCGTCAAAGGGATGCCGACTCGATCGGATATGTACAACGTCGCCTCGCGATTTGACGTCAAGTGTTTGTATGCGAACGACATCGAGCTCCATATTCTCAGTGACGGTAAAAACGGCATTTTGATCTCGGGCGATAAGAACGATCTCTTCGTAAGCCGCGAGTCTCTCTATGGATCGGCCGTCGATGAAATGGCATCGAAGCCGCTGCCTGAAGATGCGCTCACCAAATTGTACAAAGGCAAGACTCTTGGAGGTCACATGGCGAATTTCTTCGATTGCATCAAGACTCGCGAACAACCGATTTCGGATGTCTACACCCACCATCGAGCTATGACGACATGCCATCTCGCGAACATTGCGATTCGGCTAGGTCGAAAGATCAACTGGGACCCAGTCACCGAGCAAATCGTCGGCGACGATGAAGCCAACGCAATGCAAAAAAGAATCGCTCGACCTGGCTACGAAGTCAAAGCATAGCGTTGCAAAAGTGGCGTAAGCGTCCAGCTTGCGACGAATTGCAAAAGTTGGGTAAGCCAACCACTTTTTGAGCAGCTATTTGATGTGAAGAACGATCCGAAAGAGCTTGTAAATCTGGCCATGCAATCCGATCAATCGAGTATGCTCAATGAGCTTCGACTGTTATGCGACCGGAAGAACATGTAATTCAGTGCGAACAACCTTGATCGCGGCCGGTCGGTGTGACTCTATACTGATAGGCGAGTTCAAACGTTGCTAGCGAGGTTTCATGTTTTCCAGTCCACCCGAAACACGAGCGAGTTTGATTCTGCGGCTGCCAAATGCGGCGGATGTGGCGGCGTGGGATGAGTTCGTGCTGGTGTATGGGCCGGTGTTGTTTCGAGCGGCTCGGCGGCAGGGATTGCAGCCGACCGATGCGGATGACTTGGTTCAGGAAGTTTTTTCGGCGGTCGCGAAACAAGTCGGCGATTGGTTTCAGCGGGATGATCGCGGGCGTTTTCGAGCTTGGTTGCTGAGGATCGCTCGCAATATCGCGGTCAATCTGCTGACTCGGAAGCCCTTTGGGGCGACCGGCGTTGGAAGCGACAATTCAGATTGCCGGCTGGCGGTCCATTCAGTGTTGCCGAGTCCCGGCAGGGCGACGATGTTAAATAGGCCACCGTCGCATTCAACGTCGAGGACTGAATCGCCCGCGTTCGCAGAACCTCGAAGCCAGTGTTGGCCGTGGTGACGTTGTTGGTCACCGACGCGTTCATTGAGGTACTGTTCTGCGTCGTGAAGAGGACCACGTCCGCAAGGGCACTGGCGGCCGAGGTGTAGAGGGTTGCCGCCTGGCCGATATGATTGTTGGTCACGGTGGCAGAGGCCGTCGTTGTGGTGCCCGAGAGATTGACGGAGATGGCAGACTTTGTGCTAGAGTCGAGCCGGTCGATGTTGTTGTGCCGCGAAGATCCGTCGCATTGATTCCGTCCCCTCTTGAAATTAGGGTAAGAATACGCGTAAGACTTATGTCGTGTGTGTTCGTGGCCACGATACTATCGCCGGTCGTGTTTTGAATCGTGCCATCACTATTGACTGCACCAGTGCCGGTGACCGTCAGACCGCCATTGGTACCAGTGTTGTTAAGCACGACGCCATTGACGGCGCCGCTGGCCGAGATGCTGCGGAACGCACCCGGACAGCGCCTCCGATTCATTACGACGAGGCGCCAAGCGACTAGTGCAATCAAGCGGTGCCGTTCGCTTTCAAAAGGCCATCGAAATGAAAATGAATCCCGAATCCCAGGACTGACCCCGGCGAAGCCCACTCTGCTACCATGTTTGTCTAGAATGTCGTGACTATCTGCACGGCGAATCGTTATGGCCAAGACTTAGCAAAACAGTCCCATCGTTAAGAAGAGCCTCGTGATTGAAACGCGGTGTAATGTTCAACTAATCCAAATTGGTTGATCCACAATCTAAGTTCCCTTCATGATAACGTCTGCCTCGGTCGTTGCATCATTCGCGGCTTTTTGAGTTGCGTCGCGGCTAGCAGCCAATTTCAAGACTTTCTCGGTTATGGCGGCACTATCGACCAACGAATCGTCGAGTAAAACTCGAATTATCTCTGCATTTTGATCGCAGACATTGCCCAAAAGTCCGTACGATTTTGATTTGATGACAATGAAGGCGTTAAGCTTTTTATCAACGCTGAGTATCGCGGCTGCGTCGAGCTTTTTGGCAGCCATTTGGAACTGCCCCGTAGTTTTTGCAAACTGTGCAACTAAATTATCACTCACTTCTCGTTTTTCTTTTCGAAAGCTCTCGACTCCCAGTTGGTCAAAGTCGTTTAGAAGTTGCTGGAAGGCGGGAACAACGATTTGATTTTGCTTGTTCGCTTCGTCTAATGCAACGTCTGAGTCTTTCAACAAAAGATCAACTTTCGGATCAGAACTAGAACTGGCTATTTTCTGGACGCCACTAAACATCTTGAATCCGCCACTCACGATGGCGATCGCTGCAACAATCACGATGATCGTGGTCATAAGCGGAGCGATATTCTTTTGTTCAACCGACGGTGAAGGCTTGGACATGATTGAATTCCTTGAGACAATTGTGAGAAAGAGATCTATATGGTTCCGGGACGTACGTGTTCTAATCGTCCGAGCGTGAACCAAAATACTACGGAGCGGATTTTTTGCACAGGGTGGTGACTCAAAATCATGCTATTATCATCAGAGTCGCCTCAGGGCAATTTTCCTGGTAATCCTGGTGGGAGTAGCCCCGCAGATTGTCATAACATCCTAGACGAACATGCGCGAGTACTCGCTCATTTGGGTTAAGTGCTTTAGCGGGGTCAACGCATCAAAAGCTTGAGCAGATTCAGATACGAAGTGCGCGAAACTGCAAATTGTCCACTGCGATCATGGTTTTGGATGGCTTCACACGGTTGGAGGTGCTTGTCAGTTGAACTGGACACAACGATCCGAAGATTTGAATAGTTGGCCAGCGGATTCGCGGCAGTTCAATGTGGGTGTTGCTTTCGATCGTGAACGAGTCCGATGGATGATCCAGTCCTCCAGCGGGCGATTCGAAGTCATCAGCGTGTTCTTCAACTGACCGTATCCCTTCGTGACCAGACCGGCGACGTGATCCTGGCCCGCCAGGTCTCGACGCAGCCGAAGAAGATCGTCGACCGCCCTGTGCAAAAAGTGCGGTCCAACGATTGTCAGTTCGAAATTGCCCGCCGGAGGGCCAACAGCTTCAGTGGATTGAACGCACATTCCGGCATGGTCAGCGCAGAATCCAAGCATGGTTGGATTCGTTGATGAAGAAATCGAATTTGTCGATCTTCCTATAACAGGGTCAGCACGGGGCGGCGAGAATCGCGAAATTTTAACAAATCGTGAAGTTGAAGGATGTCAGCCCCGACCGCGAGGTTAAAGAGCAATCGCGTTGGGGCTGGCTATACTATCGTCGAGTGAAAACAGATAAAGTCTTTTAAGCAATGACATTGAAGAGTTTTTATTCTGCAAGTCGCTTTGCCACCAACGCCATCCGTCCACGTGAACCGAAATGGTTCGAGAAGCAAGCGATGGATTCCAGGCTCGAACCTGACTTCGTTGATCATGCTCCGAGGCTTTGAATTTGATCAATGACTGAAGTTTGTCCAAAGTGCTGATCATTAAGGCAACTTTGTAAAGCGCACCGCGTCGGTTCGCAGGTTCCCAACCGTTGCCCCTTGGGACAGACGGACTAGCTCACCGGGCGCACCACTGAAGAAGAAGGTGCCTACTTCGAAAAAGCCGGAAGTGCTAGGCGCAAGATTGACGCTGATCGGGGCTTCGGTGATCCCATTATGGACCACGGTAAAGTTCGCCGCTTGACTGTTAGTGCTGACTGCCAAGCGATAAATGGCCACCGAGTAATAACCCGGAGCGAGACTCGGTGCGCTCCATGTTGCGGCTACGTTGGCGGCGTTGGCCAAGCGTGTGCTGCTGCCGTTGAAG
>JAWXCK010000097.1:0-8634 GCA_034408855.1 Pirellulaceae bacterium | reverse complement strand
CACCTTCGCCACGATCCTGCCGCTCCAAATCTCGCCATCAACATCCTCGCCGCAGCAAAAGATCCGATTCTATCGATTTGCTAGCGGTGAGAAGATACGGTCAGGCTCCCGGCGGAGGCGGAGTGGATCGATTCCGCATCAAGATCTGGTTGGGAAACCAGGGCAGCGGAGTTGTCTACGACAATATGATTGGGTGCCACCGACGGGGCTGACCCAACGACCACGCTTGGAGGTGGCAGCATTGTGATCCACAAGGATCCCAAGGCTTTGTTGGCGTCGGGTGGAGTAGCTGTAGCCATGGCTGGAACAACGCTAACTCAAGAAGCGTTAAACCAGGCGGTCGATCAGGCGATCAACTACTGGCGTTCGTTGGCACCAACTGGGCCTTCCCAGACAGCTTTAAATCAGATGTCGCACGCCTAAATAGCCCGGGACATCATTCGGTTGCCCAAGGAGGACTCCGAAGAAATCCAGGCTCATGACCAGTTGTTCGCCAGTCTCGACACCGGCCCGGCGAAGCCAGGACTACGGAGTCCGATCACTGCGCACAAAAACGTGTCTGCTACGGGGACGATAGCTGACTCAGAACAAGATGCCTTGCTTGAAGAAGATTTCATCGAGGCGATTTCTCTAGCTCGATTGGCTGCGCGGCAGCGATAGCGACGCAAGGAAATGGCGCAAGCGGAAACGGTACCGTTCTATGCGTTGTTCACCAACGAGCAGCTAGCCTAAAGGATCCAGCGATGGTATCCGTCGATCGTATATCACGATGGTCGGCTATATGTGAGCTAGCCGGGATGCGATAATTCGGCTTGTTGTTCGGTGTGATGGCGAAAATGCAGGTCGTTTCGAAGAATGGTTCGGCGGCATTGAGATTGCTCGACAGCGAAATCGCGTGGTAAGATACGACCGAAGTAAGGATCGACTTAGATTCATCATGATTGATTTGGAGAAGCTACTTGATTACCTATCGACGTTGGACGGGCATCTTGATTGGGTTTATGACGAGCCTTAGCGGTTCGGCATTTGTCTCTGCTCAACCGCGAGACAAGGCACCGATTGTTCCTGAACAACTGGCACCTGGGATCGAGTTACGTCAGCCGGGTGTGCGATTGACGTTGCTGGCGGAGCATCCAAGTCTCGTCACACCAACGGGAATCGACGTCGGACCCGATGGTCGCATTTGGCTGGTGGCTTGCCACACGCATTTTCGCACCGAAGAATACCGGGGTCCGATTCACGATGAGATCTTGGTTTTCGACAAGGACGGTAAGAACCGGCAGGTTTTCTACAACCAGACCGATGCCACGATGCATGTCGAGCTTGGCCCGGACGGTTGGGTCTATCTCGCAGAGCGCGATCGTATTCTAAGAGTCAAGGATACCGACGGCGATGGTGTCGCTGATCTCGAAGAGAATCTAGCGAAGCTCGATACGGTGGCCGACTATCCGCACAACGGTTTAAGCGGGATGGCATGGCATCCTGATGGTGGCTTGGTTTTTTCACTCGGCGAAAACTTCAGCAAAGACTGGACGCTAACCGCTAGCGATGGCTTGCAATGTAAAGGACGCGGAGAAGGTGGAGTTTTCCGGTGTTCGGCTACTGGAACGGGACTGCGTCGTATTGCACAAGGATTTTGGAACCCCTTTGGACTGTTGGTGCGCGACGATGGTGAAATCTTCGCTGCCGAGAATGATCCCGGCAGCCGACCTCCATGCCGATTGCTGAATATCGTCGAGGGCGCTGACTACGGTTATCAGCGCGTCTATGGAAATGCACCGATCCATCCATTTGTCGGCTGGAACGGCGAACTTCGCGGAACGATTGGGATGGTACATCCGTCAGGTGAAGCTCCGTGCGCAATTGTTGAACTAGGGGGTGGAGTTTTAATTCCATCGTGGAGCAATCACAACATCGACTATTTTCCGCTGGTTCGAAAAGGTGCTGGCTACACTTCGCAGCGTATCGAACTAGTTCACGGCAGCGATTTTTTTCGTCCGGTCGGTTTGGCACCTAGTCCCGACGGTTCGTTCTATCTTACCGATTGGGTTTTCAGCTCATACCAAGTTCATGGTCGAGGACGATTGTGGAAGTTGGAAATCGATTCTGACGCCGCCACTTGGCTCAAGAACGATCGCGAACCGATGAACGACATGGCACGTCTTGCGAAAGAGATTCGCGAAGGTCACTCGCAATTCGATCAAACGAAACTTTTCGAGCTAGCGAGAAGCAGCGATCGGTATCTATCGGACGCTGCCCTCGGAGCGATTGCTCGATCGAGTCATACTTGGACGCCGGAGTTACTTGCTTCGATGGCAACACAAGATCGACTTTGGGCGATCGTCGCGCTCCGCCGCGTCGACTTGAACGAAGAAAAGTGGGTTCGAGCGATGTGGAACGACCCTGATTTAGAGATACGCTTCGAGTGCCTCCGTTGGATTTCGGATGCGGTCATGACTTCGTTTTCAATGGAAGTCGAGCAGGTTCTCAACGATCCGAAAGTTGACTATCGCTTATTCGAAGCAGCCTTGGCTACGTGGAATACTCTGCGGGGTAATCCCGAAGCCGGCCTGACCGATCCTGAAACAATGGCCAATCGAGTCGCCGATTCTTCGACCCCGGTGCGTCTCAAAGCCTACGCGCTGCGACTATTGCCAGCTTCCGACAAGCGACTTTCTGTTTCACTACTTCGCAAGCTGCTTGCCGAAAACGATCTGCTCCTTTCGACCGAAGTCGTTCGTACCCTTGCCGCGAGAAATGCAATAGACTCGACGGTGTTGCTTGCGGATATTGCAGAGAGCGAATCGTATCCGCCCTCATTGCGCGCCGATGCGATTGCAGGACTAGCGAGCTCTGCAAGCGTCGAGCATTTTGAGTTGCTGATGAAATTGGTCGAGCACGAAAATGGTGCAATTCGAGAAGAATCGCTCCGAGCCATCCGATTTCGACCGCTGAGCGATACCAATCGATCTGCCGTTGAAGCGATCGCCAAACGCTATCCGGAAGTTTCCTCGCTGGCCAATGCTGCGCTCGATGCGACATCTATCAACAGTAATCGTCCAGCCCTCTCTGAAACTGAACATTGGCTCAAGCGACTCGATGCGATGCCTGGCGAAGGGCGTGCCGAAGTTGGTCGGAGCATTTTCTTTCACTCGAAGATTGCTTTGTGCGCGAACTGTCATCGTCACAGTGGACGTGGCAACGTCGTGGGACCTGATTTAAGCTTGATTGCCCAACAAGGCGATCGTGCGAGCATGCTTAAATCGATCTTAGAGCCGAACCGCGAAGTTGCCCCACAATACTATGCCACACTTTTAGAACTGGACGATGGAAGCGTCTTTAGCGGGATTCTGTTGCGTTCATCGAACCGCGATGTTTTTCGCGACATTACTGGTAAAGAACGCACCATCGAGAATGCCGAGGTTGTTCGAAGAAAGGAGCTAACCACTTCGTTGATGCCAACGGGGCTGATCGAACAGCTAACCGATCTAGAATTGCGAGATCTCTTGACGTTTTTGGCGTCGCCGAGTTTCTAGTGTCGCCGCAGCGATTCACTGGCTGGCGATTCAGGTAGAGGTGCAGTAGTTCAATGTGCAGTCTATAATAGATTCTGCAATTTCAAATCGGATGCGAATTGCGATGCTCCCCACCTACCGTGCCAAAGCTTTCAAAAGCGTTCTTACATGACGAGCTTCCCAACTAAAATCTTCTTTGCGACCATGATGGTCATTGCAATGCTCGACGGAGCCATCGGCGGTGATGCCGATTCGTCGAAAGATCTCGAGTTCTTTGAAAAGCAAGTGCGACCCGCCCTGGCGACCCACTGCTTCGAGTGCCACAGTCACCAGGCAGAGAAGCTCAAAGCCGGGTTGCTGCTCGATAGCCGTGCGGGGATGCTTCGCGGGGGTGACTCTGGACCAGCCATCGTCCCGAAGGACGCGCAAGCGAGCATGCTGATCCGTTCGATTCACTACGACGAGTATGAAATGCCTCCGAAAGGCAAATTGTCGGATGCGGACATTCGCGTTTTTGAAACGTGGATCGAGCACGGGGCATTTTGGCCCGATGAACCCGAGCCAACATCGGAGAAAAGCAAGCCTGCTTTTGACCTGCAGGCAAGAAAAGTGACCCATTGGGTTTGGCAGCCAATCGTTCAGCCCAAAGTCCCGACTGTAGCCGACACGATCTGGCTCAAAAATGACATCGACGCATTTATTCTAAACAAATTGGAACAATCAGGCATCAAACCAGCGTCGCCAGTCGATCGCCGAGGACTTTTGCGTAGGTTGTACTTTGATCTCATTGGTCTTCCGCCGACACCAGAGCAAGTCAAAGAATTCTTGGACGACGAATCAACCGATGCCCTCGAAAACGTAGTGGATCAATTGCTTGAATCGCCGCACTTTGGCGAACGATGGGGACGGCATTGGTTGGATCTTGTCCGCTATGCAGAATCTCGTGGTCACGAGTTTGATAGCGACGCCAACAATGCCTATCAGTATCGCGACTACATCATTCGAGCCTTTAATGCTGATGTGCCTTATGATCAATTGGTGCGAGAACATATCGCTGGTGACTTGATTGCCGAGCCTCGATTGAATCCGGACAGCGGATTTAATGAATCGGTTCTTGGAACGGGCTTCTGGTTTTTCGGAGAATGGGCTCATTCGCCCGTCGACATACGCAAAGATGAGACAGATCGTTTCGACAACATGATCGATGTGATGTCGAAAACCTTTTTGGGTGTCACGCTCGCTTGTGCTCGTTGCCATGACCACAAGTTCGATGCGATTTCTAGCCGTGATTACTACGCACTTTCGGGTTTCTTGCAAAGCTCAGACTATCGACAAGTTCGATTTGAATCGATTGAAGACGAACGCCAGGTTGCTGTCGAGTTAGATAAAATCGACGACGAATACCGTACGAGACTGATCACGAAGCTCGGTTCGTTGCTGGACGACGTGGTGGATCAAGACGACAGTTGCAGCGAAATCCAAAGCGGCAATGCAATTCAATGGAGCTACAAAAACGCACCGCCCTCCGACTTTAGAATGCTTGTCGACTATCGTGAACTCGGCGAGCAAGACTATCTCCAAGACGGATTCATCTTCGGCAATCGCCCGACTCGCGCGGGCGACCTCGTTATTGACTTCGACAAGAATAAAGCCAAGTTATCGTTGGCGGCGCTATCGTCAGCGCGAAACGATCCGTTTTGGAATGGATTAGTGAATCGCTCCGAAGCGGTAACGCAAAGCAATAGTGGACTCGATTTCAAATTGCGAAGTGGACGCACGCTTCGGTCGCCTTCGGTCGAAATCCAAAACGGAACCATTCACCTTCAGGTGCGTGGCAGTGGCTTGATCGTCGCTTGTGTCGATTCACATCGTCAGGTTGGTGGCCCGCTTCACAACGAAACGATACTCAAGATCAAACCTGAAGGTGGGAAGAATGCTGAATCGAGTTCCGTTCGCTGGCATGTAATGAAACTTGCACGATACAAAGGACATCGCATTCATTTCGAGTTTACACCCAGTGAAGATTCTGTCTTAGAAGTTGTTCAAGTAGTGGAGTCCTCGGAGCAAATTGAATCCGTGGTCGAACCTTCCGACGACCAGAAAGCGGACGACGCGGACAAAAAGGACTCGGAGAAAACCGACAATGCGGTCCAAAGCGACAGCTCGGGCGATATGAACGAAACTTGCGATGCGGCTTGCGAGACACGAGCCGTCGCTCGTGACGCGCTCGACGCTTGGCAGTCCGGTCAGCTTTATCAACAATCCGAGGCTGCCAATTCAGTTCAAGTGCTTCAGCAATTGCTCGACCGACATATCAATCGCAGCGATTCTAAACAACCGGATGCGATTGCCTGTCGCAAGATTGCCGATGAATGGAGCAAGAAGCGACAGTCACTGAAGAAGCGATGGAATCACGAGTCGCAACTTGCTATGGCGATGCTTGATGGCAGTGGCGAGGATGACCATGTTTTGATTCGTGGCAGCGCCGACAATCCCGGCAATGGCGTGCCGCGACGATTCTTAGAGGCGATCGATGGCGATAATGCATTGCCGATGCATTCGCGTAGTGGACGATTGGAGTTGGCAGACCGTATTAACGATGCCAAAAACCCATTGACTGCTCGCGTGATCGTCAATCGAATTTGGCATCATCTTTTCGGTCGCGGAATTGTCCCAACCACCGATGATTTTGGTGTATTAGGTCAATTGCCAACGCACCCTGAGTTGCTCGACTATCTCGCGGCGAGTTTTCGACGCGATGGACAGTCGATTAAAAAGACCATTCGGACCATCGTCCTTTCTCAGTTGTATCAGTGTTCAAGCAACATCGATGGGAAAGCGATCGAGCAAGATCCGAAAAATCTGCTTTGGCACTATATGTTTCCAAAGCGACTCGAAGGCGAGGTAACTCGCGATGCGCTGTTGATGGTGGCTGGAAATCTTAGTTCAGAGTTATACGGCCCTTCGATTCCGATTCATTTGACCGATTTCATGGACGGTCGCGGTCGGCCCAAAGAAAGTGGTCCGATCGATGGCGATGGTCGTCGGTCGATTTACATCGCCGTGCGACGTAATTTCTTATCGCCATTCATGCTCGCCTTTGATACACCTTCTCCGTTCAGCACGATGGGACGCAGGAACGTTTCGAATGTTCCTGCGCAGGCATTGATCTTGATGAACGATCCATTTGTCGCCGATCAAGCCCGAGGATTCGCGAAGCGTGCGATCGAGCAATGCCGAGACTCCGAAAGTGAGCGTGTGGTTTGGCTTTATGAATCGGCCTTTGCTCGCCCGCCAGAGCCTCGCGAAATGGAATTGGCGATTGAATTCGTTCTTCGTCAAGCAGAAATGCGTGCCATGAAGTCCAACGATCCTTCGATTTGGACGGATCTTTCCCATGCCCTGATCAATACCAAGGAGTTCATTTACCTACGATGAGGAACGGCGGCACAAGTCATATTTTCCGCGAACATTTAGTAACGCGGCGTCAATTGCTTTGCGATGTGGCAAATGGGTTTGGTGCTGTAGCCATGACCGCGTTGATGAATGATCGCGCCTTTGCAGGCCAAGGTGCGCATGCCTTGCAGCATGCTGCCAAAGCCAAGCAGGTGATCTTTCTTTACATGGATGGCGGACCATCGCAAGTCGATACGTTTGATCCGAAACCTATGCTCGACAAGTACGACGGGCAAGATCCTGGGAAGTTATTTACGTTAGAACCTACACAATTCAACAACAATGGAAACGTCTTAGCGTCGCCTTGGAAATTCAAGCAGCATGGTCAGTCAGGGATTCCGGTTAGCGAGCTATTCCCGTACACCGCCAAATGTGTCGATGAGCTGACGATCATTCGGTCGATGGTCTCGGAGTTTTCAGAGCATACTTTTGCGAACTATTTTTTGCATACCGGAAGTGGTTTTCAAGGAAGACCGAGCATGGGTGCATGGATCCATTACGGTTTGGGTAGCGAGTGCCAAAATCTTCCGGGTTTCGTTGTGATCAATGGCGGGCTGATTCCTCCGGGCGGATTAGATTGCTTTGGAAATGGCTTTTTGCCTGCCAGCAATCAAGGCTCGATTTTCAAACCTTCTGGAACAGCGGTAGCGAATGTGCGTCGATCGGAAACGACCGTCGAGCAGCAGCGGAACAAACTCGATCTGGTAGGGAAATTGGATCGGGTCTCGATTGAAAAGTACGGGGTGCACGATAGCCTTGAATCTGCCATCGCCAATTATGAAATGGCTTTTCAAATGCAGACTGCGATTCCAGAGCTGATGAAATTTTCGGATGAACCCGAGCATATCCATGAGCTTTATGGAATGAAAGCTGAATATGAAGCGACTCGAACTTTTGCCGCCGAGTGCTTGTTAGCGCGGCGATTAGTCGAGCGCGGAGTACGCTTCATCGAGTTGACGTGTCCGCGATTGAGTGGTGATCGTTGGGACCAGCACAGCAATCTGAGAAAAGGGCATGAGAACAATGCTCTCGCCGTCGATCAACCTATTGCTGGACTTTTAACCGATCTCCGACAGCGCGGCTTGCTCGATGAAACCCTGGTTGTGTGGGCCGGCGAGTTTGGACGCACGCCATTCGCGCAAGGAAAGGACGGACGCGATCATAACCCGTTTGGTTTTGCCGTTTGGCTCGCCGGCGGTGGAGTCAAACCTGGAACTATCTACGGTGCAACCGACGAATGGGGCTACAAAGCGATCGAGAATCGAACGGAAATACATGATCTCCATGCGACCATGCTCCATTTATTAGGTGTCGACCACACCCGTTCGACCTTTCGCTTTGGCGGACGAGATATGCGGCTGACAGATGTCAAAGGGCATGTGATTCACGACATTGTTCAAGCATAAAAGCCTTTATCCGCAGGAAACCGACATGCAGCACTCGTTCCCAGGCTCATGCCCTCATCGTTGCACACATTTTTTAGGCTGACTGGGAAGGGTGGGTAGGTGTGGCAAGTAGCTGATAGTGTAGTTGGCGATCAAGCGGTATGTAGGCAAGGTTGTTCGATATTGGTGTTTACGGTTGGTAAGGGTAAGCTCGATGCAAATCCGCTTGGTGGTTAGTGGATGGACTCACGGTGACTTTGTCAAAGGAATGACAGCAT
>JAWXCK010000096.1:0-4471 GCA_034408855.1 Pirellulaceae bacterium | reverse complement strand
TCAGATCCTTCACGAACTATCGCCTACGAATCCTGTTCTTTTGTGGGAAGCTCGACCTCATGCCCAATCAATTAACCCACTAAAATTCCTGAAGAGCCGTTTTTACTAAGTCTTTCAACTTCTGCTGATCGATCTTCTCGAGAATCTTCGTGAACATAGATCGAACACTCGTAGAACTATCCTGCTCTTTGATGGCATTTCTATCATTGACGACGATTACGGTTCGCTTCTGGAGTGGAAGGGTTTGAGTGAGCCAAGCTTCCACTGATTCTCTCAATGCTTCGCAAGAGTCTTCAATTTCCTTAGCAACAGGGAGTTCGATGGCTTCAAGTTTTTTTGCCGTCAGCGTATCGCGAATCGCAGTGGAGCGAAGCTCTCCATATGAACTTGCGATGCGCCAAACCTTCTTTGCACGACGAACAATCGACGAATCTACGCGGAAAGGTGCCAATTCATTTAGGTAAACTGGAAACGGGCCACCGTCGATCAACCGAGTGTATGGCTTACACATATCCTTCGGCGGATAAGATTGAACGGCGAATGCAGCGAGCTCCTCCGAAGCGGCGCGAGCTGCGAGCATTTCCTTGAAAATGTCAGCATGCAGTGGAGTGCCACTCAACTCCCTGAACCTCGCCGTGGACTCACAATTTCGCAATTCATCTGGCCAAGTATATGGAAGGTCCATGGCACGATCTGCTTCAGCCGTCTGCTGCCATATGAAGTTCTCGATGAAAACGTCTCCGACAACATCTATGAAAATCTTGTTTGTACTCGGGTTCGCTGTAGAAGTACGCGGTTCGTCTGAAGCCGTAGATGAAGTCTGTGGTTCTCCGAGATCAATAATTGCTTCCTTTTCAATTACAACCGCCTCGTCGCTCTGCTGATCATTTTCCATTTCGATTCCCCTCTCACTGCCGCTTACTTGCTCTAGACTTGGAAACCTTCCTTAAACTTCACAAGTATTTTGGGCGTTGGTGAACCGCAGTGCAAGTAGACTAAATCTTTTGGGCGGAAAGAACTCGATTTTGTCGAGAACTATTGACGTCTGCGCGAGCGAGTAATTATGGATTTGCTATGTTTGAGAGCATGCAGGAGGAATGTATGCGAAGCAAAGGCACAACTCAGGAATTGGAATCGCGTTGAAAGCCAGCCATTGATCTTTTGAAACAAGGCAGGATGTAGCCGACGCGCTCGGTGTGGGACGACAATCTATATACAACTGGCAATCGAAATGGCGGGAGGGGGCAAAAAGGCCTTGGTTGCCGTTCCTCAACATGTACCGAGCTGCCGAATGAGCGATGAACAACAGCGGGAATTTGGTTCCATCATCATGCAGGGCGCTTTGGTCCCTGGATATCCTCTATTCATTGGTCAGTGCCAGATCAAGTCCTGACTATTACAGCTAAATCCTGTTGAGCATGTTTGGTCAACCACGAAATGGGGTCGGTTGGCACACTGGCCTGCGCCGCACATCGACCAACTCCACGAGAGACGGACGAACGAACCGACCACCGAATCAAAGAACCCCGATCAATTGCGTCGACATTTCACTTGAGCGAAACTGAAGACCGAGAACATTAATTCCTCGCGCAGACGTCAATAAAAGCGTAGGAGAGTTGTTCGACTCTCCTACGTGCAAACGACAACTATACCGTTTTATTCCGATAACCTTCGAATCTCAACTCGCAAAGCTTGGAAGTAAGAAATGGCCACTGCTCCCTCGAGACTTCCGTTTAATCGCCAGAGCCATTGCGGCCCATAGGGAAAAAGCTTTGCGTCGCGAATGAGACTGATTCCTCCGTCAACGCGAGGGCGCATTTTTTCCTCCGGCATCAATAACCTTTGTACTGTTGTATCCAAAAGGAACTCTGCTTCAAAAAACTTATCTCCTTCTGGAGGGCAAGGCTGAATTAGTTCTTCGAGCCTTCCTATTACCTTTGAAGTACAGAATTCGCCAATATTGGTGCAATCCATCCTCATCTCACAACTCCCCATAAAAAAGCTACCCACGCTGCTAGGTAAAAACCTAAAAAACAGATAGGCCTTGCCGTTTCTAGCCGCAAGGCATATCCCGAAACTTGATCGCGATTGATGGTTCAAAGAGCAAACCGGCTGACCTAATACCGGCTAGATTCAATCGTCGTTTTGAGTAAACGATATGGCAGGCAGACCGTATTTCGTGACTTTTGATTACCACTCTAACCGGACGAAAGCAAGTCTCAGAAAAAGCCAAGACATTTCTGATTATTACCATCTCAATTTTCCATGCCACTCAAACCGGCACTTTCAACCCATCCACCTGCCAACCAAAGTGGGAACTAGCAGAATTGTGGGTACTGCCGAGCAAAAACCGAACCACTGCTTGCCAATGTCTTCTCAGCCACAAGAAATCTCTCAACCTCGCTTGAGTAAAGAAAAGGCATACCGCCGCTACGCCTCCTAGGACCCGATACCAGTTTCTACGAACTCTGAAGCAATCACCTAAACTGGTACCTTTTGAGGCGCTCACCGCAACACTTTTGCCGCAAGCACCGAGTACAGATTGGAGCCTGTGGCCAGCTTTGCTCTTGGACGATCCGCTGCAAAGTGCCGACCTGTTGCATACGTCCGCATTCATCGACATACTTCGAGGGCTGATCACCGAACTTGGCTATCACGACTTCCTGTCCTCGCACGACCTTGAGGAAGCAAAATACATTATTCGGAAATGTGAACGGTCGGGAATTAGTGTGACAAAATGTCATTTGCTGGGTCCGCGTTCAAATGGAGTTGAATTCGAGGTGTCGTGAAGAGGCAGTAACATTACATTCATGTTTCTAACGTATCGTTTCGATCGCCGAAGCTCCATTTCGGTCTCTGCCCGTACGCAATTGCCCCTTCGCCTAGTTTATTGTCTGTCAATCAGAGTTGTCATTCGGTCCTCGCTCACAAGTCGGGACGGCTCAGGTTTGCAAGCAAAGCAAGCGTCAAAAACACCAACGAATACCCTTGTCTCGCGAATGCTGCTGTTTCCCAGGGACTGCTACTGGCCCGACTTGTGAGCGACGCCTGTCATTTGATATACTTAGCTCCTTGGGGCTCACAGTCTCGCACTAGGGGGATCGGTACAGTTATGCGGTCAACCTGCGGAAGCCAAACAGATGATTATCCTCAAAGAAGAAATCAACCAACTGGCCAGTGAGATATTTGATCTGGCCAAGTGGAAGCTGATCGTGGTTGGATCATTTGCGCTCGTCGGCTTGGGATGGGGGGATATCAAACCGGAGGATACCACCGGGTTACTGCTCTTGTACAGCGTCGGGTATTTATGCACGTACGTGGACAGTCTCTACTACCGGAGAGTAAGCGTCATTCACGTCATTGCTGGATATCTCCGCGGATATCGCGATGATGACGCGGAAACCAAAGAACTTCGTGATTTTGAAATCGCGATTGGAAGAATACGAATTAATGGTGTGTTCTTTATCTCCAATAGGTGGCCCCAATTTGTTGCAAGCCTCGTGTTTACAATGGGGCTGTCAGTTATGGGCATGATCCGGTACAAACAAGCGGCTGACTGGTTGCTCGTCATCCCGGTAACGGCGGTCATCCTCATTGTTTCCCTCTTCGTTTCATACGGTCGGAATCGAAGGGGACTGATCGCCATCAATAAACCCGATGGCGGGTCGACATAACAATCAGTCGATGCACCAAAAAAGTATTGCCATCGATAGGTTGTAAACCATTTAGTACCGCGGTAAATTTTACTAGCGCAAGTTTGCGAAGGCGATTTTTGCATGCCCGCCAACTCGCTCCGGTTGGACACATGAATGGCACTTAGTTAACGTTTGAATTGCCGATGAATTTCGTGTTTTGCTTGATGTCTTGGCTTCGTGAGAGGTCGTAACCACCGTCGCGTCGTTTCCGTTGCCCGGGCTCAAAGCGCTCTGGCCGATCTCCGACGCGGTGCGTGGCAATTACATCAAGTACTTGGTGATAGATTTCAAGCCGGCGCTTTGAGCGATCACACCAAACTCCATCTAGGCATGCGAGGCCATTTTTGTATAGATCATTCCCTGATAATCACTTACGACTATCTAAGTGCCATTCGCGTGGCATACCGGTGAGTAGATGCTGGAACAAAGTTTCAGGGCTTGGTGCAGATTTCTTGAGCGACCGTTTGCGGTTTCGGTTTGCCCTTGTATGAAGGGATTGTGCCTGGCGAGCCGACTCACTGGCGTGAATACATGGCGGCGTAATCTGTGGCCTCACCCAGGCGGCCGCGTGGGTCTTCGGCGAGCCGATTGGACCGTAGTGTTGGCTAGACGTTTGAGGGTTCGTTGGTTCTGGTTGCGACTGGACGAATATTTGCAGCATGACAATCGCTGCTAGGCCTCAATCAAGCGAAGCTTGATTGAGATTCTTTGATAGTTTCGTAAAAAAACCTGAAACCTCCAGGCGTTTTTGCGGTTTAACGTAGTAACTACAAAAC
>JAWXCK010000095.1:0-4580 GCA_034408855.1 Pirellulaceae bacterium | reverse complement strand
TCGTCGAACGGATCTTCAGCGTGATGGGCACATGCCGGCTACAGAAACGAAACGCATTCGAATACCTTGTTCAAGCCATCCAAGCAAAGCTCTCAAACCGACCCGCTCCTCAAATCCTCCCCGCCCCGTGAACGGTTACTTCTGAACTCACAACTCGGGCTTTTTCGCATGGATCGCCGACTTTTTACCACTTGCAAGCGGTAGTCGATGCGTTGGTGCAAGCCGCTTGGTGGCAGCACAAGTTGGTGAAGCCTACTCGTGTAACGGCACAAGCAGTTTAAGCGAATTGTTTACTCCCCGACCGAGATTCCCTATGACCGTGGATTCACGCAGTTCGGTGGCAGCTTGTATTGGGTTGGAGTAAAAAAGTCCAAGAGTTTCGATCATAACTTGATTGGCATTCCGGGTGTTATGTGGATCGCGGCATTGTCGAGTCGCGGTCAGAGAAGTCACTACTCCAATTATGGTACTGGGATCACATTATCCGCCCCGTCTAGCAATGGTCACACCTACTTGAGAATGACTGTCGAAGGCTTAGGGATCACAACATCAACCGGACCACCAGAAGGTGTAGTAACCGATTCGTTTGGCGGCACTTCAAGCGCGACTCCATTGGTCGCAGGCATCGCTGCGCTGGTCATCTCAGCAAATCCAACATTAACAGCAGCTCAGGTCGTTTCAATCTTGAAGCGAACCGCGTCCAAAGACCTTAGCATGACGGGATATTCGCGGACGCCAACCGCTAGTTTTGATACTGATACTTCATGGGACGTCTCTCCTGTAGCCCCGTTTGACTCGGGCGATTTCAGCGACGTTGGTGATGCGGATGGAACGTGGAGTCCGTGGTTCGGGCATGGTCGAGTCGATGCCGAGGCCGCTGTGATCGCGGCAAGTAGCGGGAGTCCAACGCCTGCGACTGTTCTGGTGACCGCTAACCTACAAGCCAGCCGCGAACGCAAGAAACCGGCTACCAAAAAGACTCGCCGTGGATCACGGTCAAGTTAACGTTTATTGGCGAAGAGTTCGAAGCTGTTGGTCGAGTTGAAGGACGCCGCTAGGTGGTTCATAGGTGCGATCAGGCGGCAGGTTTTCAACTGGGCTAGTTTGGTATTCGGGATTCTGCGACTCATTCTCGATTGTTTGCTTCAACTCGGTTAATGTTCGCTCATGTTCCTTAGCTGCAGCACTCATTTTACGAGCATCCACAAATGCACGTGCTTGCGAAACTGACTTTTGAACTAGATCTTGGGTGTTCAATTCTTTGAGTCCGAAAATTGCCATGCCTTCAACCTTTGCAATTTCAGCAGCAAGCTCTTCGATCCCGCCTTTGAACTCTTCTTGACTATTGAATTGTCGCAAGTTGTCATTGAGAAACTTCGTGGCTTTATCATCGTTTTTGGCTTCAGCGAATGATTGCATAAAACGGTTTTTGCTCAGGTTCTCAATTCTTTCGGCTTCCGCTACCTTTTCTTTCGCTAGCGACAGTTCCACCGCAAGTCGTCGTGTGGCGATCGCCCCTTTCTTCGCGCCAGGAACCACATCCTTCACACTCGTGCTTACTGGCACGGTGGCTGTTATCTTGAACGATGCGTTTTCTTCGGTCGTCAACGCCTCCTCGGCGTCGAGATACGCAACGACATCTTTCGTACGGCTCTTGGGAGCGTCGTTCAATGCGATATCTAAAATAGTAAGCGTCAACTTTGTCAGCTGATCCCGTCCACACTCTGGCACCCAGACGTTTGTGCCGCAGTACCGACCTACATAACCACAAGAAAGGCAATCGCGCGGAATCGCTGATTTCTTTCCAACCTTGAACCAACACGTGCCTCCAAGGCAGCTTGCAGTCACTGTTCCGCTTCGATCGGTATATCCAGACACTGAGTCGTCAATGAAGAGTTTCTTCAGTCGGACTGCATTTTCTTCTATCCCAGCAGCCTCGACTGACAAAACAATCTCACCGGTTTCTAAATCAGTGTAAAACTTTTGATCAAGCGCATTTGTATTTGTGACGACCCTTTGCCCGATAGGATTTTGACCTTGATCGAGCAGTGCTTCCTTTTTTTCATTGAGGTCTTGAGCGAACAGGAGAATCGGGCGGCCATCTGGAGTCTTTAGCACGGTCTTGGACGGCGTAGTGGTTCCCAGATAGAAGTTGTTAAACCGTGCCTTGCAATCAGGACAATGTGCAGACTCTCCATTGCAGCAGCAAGCCCCCATAGCTCGTTGATAAGCGCACCTCATGAGTTCCAGTTTTCGGGGGTCGTTGACGGGAGTCATGGTGAAGGAAACGTTCGAAGTTCGCCTCGCACCCGCACCAATTGACCAGCCGGTCAACCCAAACGGATTAAAATTCGCACCAGTCGCCCCGTTGGCGTCGTCAGTCACACCTGATCCGCCTTGGTTGGGAAATTCGAAGTGCGGAAGCGAATTTGGGTTTGCGACAAACTTGGCAATATTGTCCAGAACCTGTTGCGTATGTACATCGGCAACCGTCTTGGCATGTCCCGCCGTATTGAATCGCAATTGATGATGTGCACAGCCTTGAAGCAAAGCGAGGCCGAACAGGGGTAAGGCGAGGTACAGAAAGCGGTTCATTCGTCAATTTCCTTCGTGCGGTCTTAGAAACACCTGTAACCTGACGGTTTGATTCGCTTTCGAGTAGCGTCATACGCATCTTCGTAGTTCTCACTCAAATTTTTCGGCTAGGATTAGGTGTTTTATTTGCCAAGACCCAACTCCACCGAAAAGTTCACGAGAATAGAAGAACCGGTTTTACTGCGATATTTTGCCCAAATAGCCATTATCCCCAATCATTGCCTCCTAGAACGACCAGCATAAGCATTTCGCTGATTGAATCTGCGGATGGGATGCCGTTAAATCTTCCCCAAACCGCCTATTTAGGGAGATGTGCGTACTGGCTAAGAAAAAGACGAAAAAAGCCTCCGCCGAAAAATTCCGCAAAAAGTCCACGAACGGAAAATAGACCATGCAAGAAGACAACGACCAAGAAAAAGATGCCGTTCTTGCACCGCACATTCCAAATTGAGTTAAGAATTTTCGAATGGAAGCGCTCGTGTGGACGTCCCCGTCACATGGTGTTTGAAAGCCTTCTTGATTTACGATCGATGCTATCTCGGTCGCATTGTAACCTTCGGTCTTTAATTCGCGAACTCGCGATTCGAACTGTTTGAAGTCGGACAATTGCCGATAGCTCCCAACAGTACGCCGAACTTCATGTTGACTTGTGAAGCCGCCGTGCCAATGGAGCGTCACTGAAAGATTCTCTGAATCGCTTTCTGTATCGACCACGACGCGTTCGATTAACTGGCGAATGATGATTTGCTGTCAATTGGCGCTTCAAACGATACCACCCGTTGGCGCCTCAAACGATACCACTTCCAGTGAAATTCCCTTCCAGCACGTTGCTGGTTCCGTTTGACCTTCTATTCATCGGCTGCCGACCCGGTTGGCGCTTTGGTACCTTTTGAGCTTTTCTCGGATTTATCCAAGCGATAGCTTTTGCCGGTGATTTGAACTACTTCCGCACGATGGAGAAAGCGATCTAAGATGGCTGTGGCGCTCGGTACGTCACCGATCAACTTGCCCCAATCATCCAAGGGTCGATTGCTGGTCATCATCGTCGAGCGAAGCTCGTGGCGACGCATGATGATCTCAAAGAGATATTCGCCTGACCGCTTCGGCAATTGCTTCATTCCCATATCGTCAATGATCAATAGATCAGGCTTGAGATAGCGCTGAAGTATCCGATCATGTCCGTCCATCGCTTCATCATGCAAGAAGTCACGCACCGTATCGAAGATCGATCGATAATAGACTGTGAAGCCTGTTCGGATGGCGGCCACGCCGATCGATTGACAAAGGTGACTCTTTCCCGTTCCGGGAGGTCCCAGCCAAAGAACGTCTCGCTTGTCACGTACGAAGTGGCATGTTGCAAGATCAAAGATCCGGTTCTTCTTGATGGATGTGTTGAATGAAAAATCGAAATCTTCAAGGCGCTTCACATCGCGAAAGCAGGCCGACGTGATGCGCCGAGAGGCTTGACGCCCATCGCGTACCAGTAGCTCATCTTGGAGGATGAGTTCTAAAAACTCGCGATGTGTCAGCCCTCGACTGGCGGCTTCGTGAAAGCGTATCTCCAACGAATCACCAAGCCCCGAGAGACGGAGCTTCCTGAGCATATTACTTAAACCGTCTGACATCGTCTTATCCTCCTTGAATAGAACGTCGAATAAAATCACTGTACTCCGACACCGGTCGAATGATCGGATGGTCGGCCACGAACTCCATGGTCTGTTGTTGAGCGGCTGTTTCGTTCTCCAGTAGCCGCTTGATCACACGATAGTTGAAGGCCTGGCTTCGCCAGGCGGTGTCGCAAGCTTTATCGATTTGAGCGGTCATGTACTTCTTGCTTAGGCTCAATAGTCCTTGAATAGTACGAGCCGCCGCTGCATGGTTCATGGTGCATGGTTCATGGGGACACACACCATTTCAATTCCTGACGATTCAGCGGCTGCATATTTACCGTTGAATGGCGATTTCGTTTCCGCAACGAACAGGAT
>JAWXCK010000094.1:0-10277 GCA_034408855.1 Pirellulaceae bacterium | reverse complement strand
GTTTTGTAGTTACTACGTTAAACCGCAAAAACGCCTGGAGGTTTCAGGTTTTTTTACGAAACTATCAAAGAATCTCAATCAAGCTTCGCTTGATTGAGGTCTAATCCAAACTATCCGGTTAAATTCGACTTGAATCGCGATGAGTTTACTTTTTTCGATTACGATTACGATTATTGGGATCGAAAACCGCACTTAAACGAACGCTCAGTCGCGTCTATAGGAGGCCACGAAGCTCCGTATTTCGCCGCTCTGCTCGACTGTTACGAAGCCATCCCTCTTCTACTCGAGCTTGAAAAAAATTCGCAAAATACTAGTTCGTGTCTATCGCTCAATATGGAGTTCCAACAAACCTCGCGAATTTCTTATCAGTATCCGCTTCGGCTTCTTGGAGCGAAGCCATTCTATCCTGGCTCAATCGCTTTAACGAAGTGCGGGCAGGAAATGATCCCAGACATTTCCCAGTGCTGCGTTGATCGCCAGACTGGTTTTCGTCTTATCTCGCCCGGGGTATCTACGGGCGAAGCCTACCAATTGCTGGGATATCCGGACTACGTCGATCGAGCTGAAACATACGTCGTCACGAAAGAAACGCAGAATGAATTTGGGTCGTCGACGAGTTACCAGTTGGAAAAATACGTTTGGTTCATGCGATACGACATGGATACCGATTCGCCCTATTCGGTCCTGATTTGGTTGTCCGACGATAATACCATGATTCGTAAGGTTGAAACGTTTACACCCGCGTTATGGTCGTTTGCCAAACATGCTCAGTTTGGTAGATATCTCGATGTCAACGGAAATTTGTGTTCAGGGGGTATGCTTGGACGTGTAAATTGGTTAAATAATTGCCTAGAAAGTTTCCCAGGAAAACGTGTCGAGCGGGGGTGATAGTAGTCCGACGATACTCGTAGGTTAAGAAGCTCAAACGTCGGCTTAGCCGTTCGGCTAAAACCATGCATCGAAAAGTCCTCGCGATCATCCCAATTGTGGCGTGCGGTTTGCGCGTCGCCATCGCGTTCCCTTTCTTGGGGGAACAGTGGGATCCGGACAGTAGGGACACTCACAGGCATATGACGACTGATTTTGTCTTGAAAAACTTCTAAAGCTAGAATCGCATAATCGGTCGCCTCAGCGGATCATTGCCCATCAAGAAGCAACGTCGGACCGTCCGATTCATGACATGCACAATCGCAATTTCATCCGGAGCAAAGACTTCAACTCGAGCTAACCGAGCCATAATACACCTCCCGAGAATCGCAACAACCGTCAGAACTTATCAAAATTGGATCGATTCTCAAGACAATGCTGTGTCCCCGGGTTTTAGGCTGCTTTGTTTCCCTTGGACTGAGTCTGTGAATTGCTCCAATTGATGATAGACTAGTATCAACAATCGTAACGTGGTGGCAGCGACTTACCAAATCAGTTATCCGGAAGATCGGCGAATCGCGAAAAAGAGGAACCGATGAGCGTTCAGCAGTCGAAATTCGAGATTATCATGGAGCTAGTCGAACTAGGCGAGCGGGCTTTTATTCACAAGTTGAAAAAGACGAACCCTCTCATATCTCTTACGGAAATCGAAGAGTCTGTGGAAGATTGGTATCGGGATCGCCCCGGTGCCGCACTGGGAGACGGAACGGGTGTGCCGGGTGACGTTGGGAGATTTCACCGATGCGACAGATCGAGCAAGTAACGAGAGAAGTCGTTACGTGGCTGATGGCGAATCGGTATGGTTATGCTTTAATTGGCGGCTTGGCCGTTTCGTTTAGGACGATCGAGCGATTCACGAAAGACATCGATTTGGTGATCGCTGTTGAAAATGACCAACAGGCCGAAAGCTGCGTGCGTGAACTTGCAGGACTTGGCTATCAAGTGCAAATGTTGCTTGAGCAGACCAAACACGGACGAATCGCCACCGTCCGAATGATCAAGGCCCCGGCGGGAAGCGTTTTCATCGATCTACTGTTTTCTTCATCGGGCATAGAAGCGGAGATCGTAGCTGGGAGCGAGCCGATCGAGGTTTTTGAAAACCTTTCCGTTGCGGTAGCATCGTTGTCTGGACTATTGGCTCTCAAGGTATTGTCAGCAGATCCGAATAGCCGTCCACAGGACGTAATCGATATCAAAAATTTACTGGCCGAGGCTCGCTCGGAAGATCTTGAAGAAGCGATCCGGTTGCTTCAACTCGTTCATGAAAGAGGTCACAACCGCAGCAAGGATTTGTTAACGGATTTCGAACATTACCGCGAGACGCTCCCATAATCCTAAACTCAATTCAGCCAATCTAAAAAGGCCCGTTCACGAGCCTGTGCCATTCGTGCCTGGCAATGTTCTGACTACAATGAATGATTGCCAATCAGTTCAGGAGGAGCTAAGTCCGTGTGCCACTCCGGCGACATACGGATCGATCACTACGATACGTTGGCTAACCGCTGAACGCCTAACCTTGCTGCGACCTCGCGAAGCTTGTCGCGACTCGAGGCGATGAAGCGGCCAAACAAACGGCCGCCGCTAAGTCGCTGCATCCTCGTTTGCCATACGTCTGCCGAACTCCCTAAGCGATCAAAGATGCCCGATAGCTCCGCTGAGATCGATGCCTTACCGTCTCGCAACAATCGACCCGTGTACTCGACCAACATCAGATAGTTTCCAAGCGTACACCCTTCGAGCATCCCTTCTCGCTTCGAATCGATCCGACGCCGATCTTCAATCGGTATTAACCATAACGCATCTTCCAACTTCTTCGCCCGACGAGAACCGACCACGCTCCCTTGCTTTGCGCCACGCAAATCTTCAAGACGTCCTTCTGCTTTCACATGGTCGACTCTCGCCTTCGCCGACGTATGCAAACTCTCTTCAGGCGTAGGAGCGATCCCGGCCGCGACCGGATTCAAATCGATGTATGCACATACCGCAAGCAAAGCTTCTTCATCGAGAATCGCAATTGACTTAAATCGACCCTCAAAAAAAGCTCCCGTGCACTTTTCCGCTTTGTTCACCATCCGCGAAAGCGGCTCCTTCAAGCTTTTCATAAACCAACTCAGAGATGTCAACCGCTCGCGAGTCTTGATGATCCAAGCCGAATCTTGCGCCTTGGCTGCTGCCAATTCATCAACCTTCGCCGCAGAAAGCGGCTTACGATCCGTCGCTCGCGGCGGAAAGAGTTTGAACCAACGTTTTACAACCTCTTCCCCCGACCATTGACGGGCCATGTCTGGATCGAGCCTCAGCAAAAGGTGTAAGTGATTATCCATAATCGAAAAGCCGCCGACCGAAACCGCAAAGATCGCATCAAGTTCTTTCAGCCGATGCTCGATCCAATTCTTACGCTCACCCGAATTCGATTCATCCCCTTCGCGAAACAAAAACGCTCGACGAACGCATCTTGAAATACAGTGATACCAACGGCTTACATCCAGATTCACCAGCTTTGACCTTGCGATCGTCATCATCCCATCTCCTTGTGTGATCCGCAAAGTCTACCAAAACCAACGCATCTGTCAATTACATTGCCTGTCCTTTGTTTCTCCTTTGTTTCTCTCCATCTCCTTGTGTGATCCGCAAAGTCTACCAAAACCAACGCATCTGTCAATTACATTGCCTGTCCTTTGTTTCTTTTTGTTTCTTCTGTCCTTTGTTTCTTTCTACATTGCCTGTCCCTGGTTTCTTGGTTTCTTGTCCCTGGTTTCTTCTTCCTGCTCTTTGTTTTCTTTGCTGAAACACTTGAGCCATCGATCAACGTATTGGACTGGTGGGGCGAATAAATTCAGGCTTTATATCGCCAAAACCATTATCCTCGCCATTTTCTAAATTAAACGGATTTTGGTGAACATCGTCATGCCCAGCACCTGAGTACGTTCCTGTTTTTGTCTCAGGATCGAAACTTGTTACGATCCCAGTATGACCTGTTGCGTTTGGTCCTCCTTGACTTCCAAAAGGAAACAAAACCACGTCGCCTGGTTTGGGAGTACTAGTCTTCGGAAGGATTTGGGATAAGTCTGTGCCATCTGACATTCTGCCGTTTGACATTTCTTGAACAGTAGGGCCGCATGACGGAACGCCGTCGTTTTTGTCAATTCGCCCGCAGAATCGGTCCGGAGATCCAAATCCGACCTCCTCCAGTTTGTCGTGAACGTATTGGCTGCACTTGTTACCACCAGGAATTAAGCCGAACAGTTTGGAACCCCGGTTTCCATCCTTGTCAACATCTTGCGAATAGTCAGTGCGTCGTTTTTCTGCGTCTTTAGCAGCAGTCTCTGCTAACCTTCGGCGCTTTTCTTCATCTTGACTTTCAGCTTTCTCTTTCTCAGCTTTCTCTTTCTCAGCCTTCTCCTTCTCAGCCTTTTCCTTCTCAGCCTTTTCCTTAGCTGCCTTTTCCTTAGCTGCTTGCTCTTGTCGCGCCCTTTCTTCTGCTTGAGCTTTCTCAAGGACTTGTTTGTTCTCGGCTTTGAACTGGGCGTCGAGTGCGGCTAATTCGGCAGTTGGATTTCCTTGCTTGGTTGTGATCAGTACACCATCTTTTCCGGCACCGGATGCGTTTCCGTCCGGCGCGCCGGCTTTACCTTTCGCAGGTGGTGCTCCACTCCCTGGGGCTCCACTGCCAGTTCCGGGCGCGCTCTGACCGGGAAGGGTTGGCACGTCTTTCATGCAACCTCCAGGCGCGATGTTCATGATGTTAGGATTCTGCGGGTTCACTGAAGAAGGACCAAATACGCTCGAGTAGAAATCCTTCACGGAATCGAAAACACCTGTTTTGATGCCTGGACGTGACTGCGATGCTGGCGATGCTTCCGCTTGCTCTGGAGTGCCTCCAAATAGGTTCGCGATCGAGTTCTTTGTTGCGTTTCCTAAACCAACTCCAGTCGTTGCTGCCGAATAGATCGCCTGCAACGGCAACTGCAACGGGCTCGTTGTGGCTCCTGCCTTAAATGCGTCTAACTCGTGTTTCAGGATCGTTCCCAAATCCGATAGTGTGACGTTACTACCGTAATAACCCTTGTCATGAGCGTCATAGTACGGACTCATATTCGCATTGAGAATGCGATCGGGCACCCACCAAGTTGATGCCGTACCCGCTCCAGGCATTCCCGGTGAACCAAGATCGACAAGGCCTCCGAACAAATAGGCATTTCCCTCTTTCTCTTTGATACCGAAGAAACTTCCAATCGACGGGCTATCCTTGCTGGCAACAAAGACCTCCTTAAAGCCATTGCTAATCGAATCGGGAAAGAGTCCGGAAACATTAGGAATACCATCCATCTCGGCCTTGGACGTTGAAAATCCTTCACCAGGGATGTAAATCGCAGCCCGATCGTAATTCGAGTATTCGTTTCCGTTCGAATCTTTGATGGGCTTTTGGAATTCGACAAATGCATCGGCTTGAATGGGAGAAGCAGTCAAGCGATCATATGCAACTGGGTTCGACTCTTTTAGGTTATCGAGAACATCTTGGGTTATGTATTCTCGTGGCAGTCCATCTGGTGAGGGAGGTATCCCTGGTTTCGAAGTCGAACCGTTACTAGAATTTGAGGAGCTTGAACCTCCCGAACTGCCACTACCGTTTCCTGCACCGGAGTTTGCGCCGGCCCCCGTACCGGGCTTGGGGAAAAACGGTGGCAGAGTTCCATTCTGGGAAACGGGAATGTTGTTTTCTAGTACCGCATTGCTGACCATCTCTGCGACCATCTTGTTGAGACCCGTCGACTTCATGATGTTGGTTACTGAAGCCAATGCCGCTTGGGGATTGCTCCAATCTGTCTTCGCTACCCCAATGATCGTGTTTGCAATTCCAGCAACCTGGGCAACGTCATCCATACCAGCGACTCCAGCAACGCTCGCTACTGAAGCCAGCGCTTGCATGGGATCGCTCCAATCCGTGTTGAGCAGCTTTTTCCCTTTGTCGTACAGGTCTTTCGCTTTACCCAATAGTCCGGCGGTTTCTTGGAGACCTGCGATGCCTGCCAATCCCCCAAGTGCTCCCAAAACAGCACTTGGATTGCTCCAATCGGTCTTTGCCAGCGCGTAAAGCATCTTGCCTTTCTTAATCAGATCATCCACGTCACCGAGCGAACTTTGGATGTCGGAAAGAATCCCAGAATCGCCGCAAATACATCCCTTTGGAATCTTCCCAGATGGTGTGACTGGGCCTGGCAATAGGTTGCCCAGGAACTTTACTCTACCAATCGTATTGAATGGTCCCTCAGGGCCCGCACAATTCATCCACATGTAAGTTCCCTCGTGGTAATCCACGAAAGAACTGTTCACGCGGACAGTCGTCGATGCGGTACCGTCAATAGGGCGGCAAAACCCTTTATTAACCCCGGAGAGAACGCCGCCCCCAACGCCTGGCTCATCGAGCAAAACCGTTGAGAGACGCGAATTGTGACGAAAGACGTTTCGTGTTCGAAAACGTACGGTCGTACTGAAGTTCACGGCGCAATCGAACTTCGAGTAAATCTTATATGGTACGACAATCGTTGGCGATTTGCAAAAATCTGGCACAATGCATATGCAGACGAATTCGATGGAAGCGCGTGTCCCTTCTCTGGTAGCCATAATTCTCTCAATTCGTAACTAGTTGATGCTTATTCAACCATATAACTTGGTGCGGACATTCGTATCTCAATGCGCTTCGTTGGGATCTGGCCAGGAAATATCCCTCGCCATGTTAAATACGCTGTTCTCTGCTCGACGAACAATTCAACCGTATCGAGGTTCATCGGTCCAGGAATTATGCGTCCATCTTCGAACTCGATAAGGGTTATCATTTCGATTTCCGGAAGACCGCAACGAAGATGTCTCGACGCGTCCAGGTTTACGAGCTCGAAAACTTCATTACCCTTGAGGAAACCCGGAAACCGCAGGTCAGGCGGAGCCGTATTATAGTACTCGAACGAAAAGTCTTCCGGGAGATAAGGTGCGCAAGTGGATTTCCAATCGTCATCCAATCTACCGCAATGCTGGAGTCGTTGTGACCAACTGGCAGCGATGGGCCCTAAGCCTATCGTCTCGATGGGCTTCCCTAAAACGGGTGACTGAACATTCAACGGCAAAATTTGCGGATACTCAAGGGAGTTCCTTTTCGGATTTGCGGCGTAACCTTTTCCGATGGGATTCTCGAAGCAGACGTCATTGTCGACTTGCGCGTTTCGCCCGCCAAATGCGTGCTCGTACCGGATGTCTAGAGAGGCAATGGGTTCAATCTCGCTCAGCTTTGACATACCCAAACGGGTTTCCCAACAACGTGGGCCTGTAACGAGAAAGCTCTTCTTCTGTTTTCCAATCGAAACCGAAGAGACCCACTCTTTTTCCTTCATCGTCTTGGGCGAGTAAGCGGTAGCTTCGATCAGGAAGTCCGTTTTTGGTTTGTACGGTGCTAAACAGCTTTCGCGTCTCAAGCTTGAGGTATTGGGTTCGCCATAATACGAGTCGTCAAATTCCAGAGACTCTTGGTCGCGCTTCAGATGAAGTCGACGGTCGTGCGCGATCTCAAAAGTACCCTGCAAGACCAATACGCCAAACAAGTTTTTCTTAGTATCCATCGCCTCGAATTGAAGCGGAACAAAGGGTGTTGAGTTAATAACTTGAATCGAAGCGTTCGTGGCCATAGTTGCTAATTCAAATCGATGATGGAGCCGTTGATCTTTACGTTGCCAGAAGCCGAGAAAAGAAACTCTGTTCCTTCGATGGTAACCTTACCGCCAGCTTCCATCACGAGCTTGCTGGCACCTACGATGATTTCCAATTTCGTACCGACAATAATCTTCTTAGTCATTCCAACTTCTTCCATACTCACGAATCCGACCGCAGTATTCATGGCTGCAGCAGAAATGATAGAGTATGCGGCACCAACATTGGTCGTTTTCATAAAGCCGACCATTTCATTGCTTATCATGCCGACGGTTTCCGTTTTTGCAGTACCGACCGAATTCGATTGATTCGCTGCTACGGTCGTCGATTGATTTGCGCCAATCTTAGTCGATTGATTCGAACCGATTTTAATATTTTGATTTGCGCCGACCGTTTCAGTATGGTCAGTACCGATATCGACAGTTTTATTGACGCCAACTTTTAGTTTCTGATTGTTTCCGATCGCCATTACTTCATCTACACCAATGTCTTTGGTTCGATTATTTCCGATTTTGAGAGTTTCGTCGTGCTCGATGACGGTGTCCATGTCATATTGCCCGTGGACACGTATCTGTTCTTTGCCAGGCGTGTCGTCCATCGACATTTCGTTGTAGCCGCCGCCTTTGTAGGTCTTGGACTTCAGTCCAGAGCGCGTTTTTCCCCCGGGGAGGGCGAAGGGGGGCATGGATTCTTTGTGGTAGATTCGACCCGTGATGATCGGTCGGTCGAGGTCGCCTTCGATAAAGGAGACAATGACTTCCTCGCCGACGCGGGGGATGTCGATGCCGCCGAAGCCTTTGCCAGCATGAACTTGCGAAACTCGCATCCAACACGAGTGATTTTCACCAGCGTCAGGTTCGCGATCCCAATAAAATTTTACTTTGACCCGACCGTATTCATCGGTGTGGATTTCCTCGCCTGGAGGACCGACGACGACGGCAGTCTGTACGCCGGAAAGCCACGGATGCGGCGTCGCGCGGGCTGGTCGATATTGGCTCTCCTTCGAGATACAGGAAAAGGAATTAGAATAGGTTGCTTCCTGTGAACCGCTAGTGTGTGGGCCTGGCTGCGAGGCCGTATGGGATACCGACGTGATTAAATACGCCTTTCCCTTTTCATCCTTGCAATTTAAGTGTTCGGTCAGCTTGAAGCAGTATCCGGGCGAGAACGTTTTACAGGTGCTTGTCCCGACGACCGTATTAAATCGCGATTCTTCGGACTCAAGTCGCACGGCGGCTTCCATTTCTCCGTCGTCCTTCTTCATGTAGTCGCCCGGGAATTCATAATGCTCGTAGCCGCTATTATTTTTGAGAGATATCGAGCTATGCTTCAAGGAGCTTGTGCGAAGGTCTGTCGATGGATGGGTAAAATCATAGTCGGTATGTTCCCATTTCCCCGACACGAACTCGTACGCATGATCCCAACTGGTAATCTCGTCCTCGCCACTGTGGGTATCCGCGTCGTGCGGATACTTCACTTCTGATTCAACGGCATTGGGATAGTTAAGCTGATCGGAGAGCACCACGGTATGCTGGTTGTTGGCAAATTTGAAATAGTAGAAGATGCCATAGCGTTCGAGCGTTCGAGACAGAAAGCTCAGATCTGTTTCGCGATACTGAACACAGTGCTCGACCTTGCGCTTACTAAGAATTTTGGCGTTGCCTGATTCTATTTTGGGATCGACGTGCCCGTACGACTTGACTCGCTTGATTACCTCGCCGAGTACTTCCTGAATCGATTTTTCGGCCTTCTCTGGAAGATAAACAAAACAGCGTGAGGCTCGTGCCATAAACCACAGCCACGGGACGATGCGGACGCGGTACATGCGAAAGATTTTCAACCCCGATTTATCTGAAACTTTATTCCCTGCCCAGAAACTGCTGATGTAGCCATGGATGTAGCGGGGCTCGTTTTCCCCGCGATTGATTCGGATCGCTAACGGTTGGCCGATTACCTGCTCGGGTTTGAGCTTGTCATTGGTCGAGGCGATCGTCAGCATGAAGTCAAACGGTCGCGAAAGCTCTTCGCGCCCTGAAAGGAACGTCAATATTGACTCGTCGCCAAACAAACTCGTCGGCTCAAGTTCCAGCAGTCGTTTCGTCATGGACAGCGTACTCCTTCATCGCATGGTACCTTTGCCGCTCGAACTTGGTCGAGTACCCATGTATGAAAAATCGAAATCAAATTCTACGAACGAGGAGAGGTGGCTTCGGTAAGCGACCGTCCGTACTCGAATCGGGTTTTGGAAAATTGGGAAAAAATGGTTTAAAAAGCAATCGTCCGTCGATTGAATTGTTTAACCGTTAGCCGAAGGCGTACGTGCGATTGCGTACGCCTACGGCTAACGGTCAAACGAAAGCGATGGTAGCGATTGATGATGTGTTGTTTAACTTGCGGTGTTGGGGAACCGGCGGCTAGCGCCGATCCGCTCACAGATGCACCGGGCGGCTTGCGCCGCGCCGATTATGTTTCCAATCGCACTGGCTGGGCCAGAGCGCGATTGGGTTGCTTTCGCATTGCTCGCAACTTTGACGAGCCACTAGGCATTCTTACCTTTTGGAACCGACCAAGCAAAATCGATGCCGCCACCCTTCTTGCCTTTGGCGTCGACTGGGAAGTACTCGATCTTGATCTCTTCGTAATTCAATGCG
>JAWXCK010000093.1:0-6930 GCA_034408855.1 Pirellulaceae bacterium | reverse complement strand
GCCATGTTCTCCATCATCAGATCCTTAACGTTGTTGCTTGCGATTTGCACCGCAGCTTCATGCCTGGCGCAGGAAACGAAAGGCACCCTGTCGACTCCGCCATTCGGTATCGCGTATCGCAACACGTTCGGTAAATTTCCGACTCAATCGACGGATGGCGATCGGATTTTTGCTGACTATTTCCGGATGGAAACTCAACGCATCGACGCAGCCGCGACAAACATCTTTTCGACGCGAGAAGAATGGGACGGAAATCGAGAGTTACTTCGAAAGCAACTTTTTGAAATGCTCAGTCTCGATCCGTTGCCAAGCAAAACGGACCTGCACGCAACCATCACAGGGACCTTAGATCACGACGACTTTATTGTTCAAAAGCTCCACTTCCAATCTCGACCGGGTTTGTACGCGACGGCCAACGTCTACGTCCCAAAGAAGCTCGACAAACCGGCACCCGCGATACTCTATGTCTGTGGGCACGGGCGAGCTCAGATCGATGGTATCAACTATGGGAACAAGACGACGTACCAACATCATGGTGCATGGTTTGCGAAAAACGGCTACATCTGTTTGATTCTTGATAGTGTTCAGTTGGGTGAAATTGAAGGCATTCATCATGGCACGCATCACGAAGGAATGTGGTGGTGGAATTCTCGTGGTTATACGTCCGCAGGTGCCGAAGCTTGGAATTGCATTCGAGCCTTAGATTATTTGCAGACGCGTTCGGAAGTTGATCCGCAGCGACTTGGAGTAACCGGCCGAAGCGGCGGTGGTGCGTACTCGTGGTGGATTGCGGCACTCGATGAACGCATTCAGGCTGCTTGCCCCGTAGCTGGAATCACCGATTTGCAGAATCATGTGGTGGATGGTTGCGTCGAGGGACATTGCGACTGTATGTTTACCGTCAACACCTATCGATGGAGTTACGATCGCGTTGCGGCGTTGGTCGCACCGCGTCCACTCTTGATTTGCAATTCGGACAAAGACCGAATATTCCCGCTAGATGGAATTGTTCGGCTTCATGCAAAGGTTCGAAAGATTTACGATCTCTACGACGCGCCCGACAAACTCGGTTTGCTCATCACCGAAGGGCCGCACAAAGACACGCAAGAATTACAGCTACCTGTAATGCGATGGTTCAATAAATGGCTCAAGAACGATGAAAGCCCCGTTGCAAGCTATGCTGAAAAACTTTTCACACCGCAAGAACTTAAGGTTTTCGACAAGCTGCCTGACGACGAGATCACCAGCCGATGTTTCGAGAATTTTACGCGACTGGCAACGGATTCCAACTCATTTGATCCGGTCGCAGCCGTCGATTCGCTTCGTTCCAAAACATTTGGAGCTTGGCCAGCGTCGGATGCGTCGCAGAGCAACATGCCGCTCAATTTGCGTAAGCTTTCGTCAGAGGAGGCCAACGGCGTTCGCCTTTCGGTTCATGAATTTGAAAGCCAACCCGGGATGCGTCTTCGATTTTATCTAGCACAACCTGCCGATGTACCTGCCGAGTCGTTACATATCGAAATTGTCGACGCATCGAACTGGATGAAGCAACTCGAACTCGGTCGAGTTGGCTTTTCGAGTGCGATGAAAGACGAATTGGCTTCCGCCGGAATCGATGTTTCAAAACCGGTTGACGCCAAACGGACGGAACAATTTCAGAAGTGGATGCAGGCAACTCGCGATAGAAAGACTGCTTACATTACGTTCACACCTCGCGGTGTCGGTATGACGGCACTTGGCGAAGACGTCAAGTATCAGACGCACGTTCGTCGACGCTTCATGTTGCTTGGTGGGACGTTAGCAAGTTCCCAAGTTTGGGATTTGCGGCGAGCGACCAGCGCGGCACAATCGCTACCAAACTTCAACAACCTGCCGCTCCACTGGCACGCAAGTCCTGATATGACGGAAGTCGCTGCGTTTGCCACTTTGCTAGGAAATAAAGTCGACTCGGTATCGCTGGCCGGTCCTCCTCGACAAGACAAGGAATCACCCGATTTTTTAAACTGGTCGCGAATCGTTACGCCGAATCAACTTCTCGAATTGATCCAAAGCAAAACGGTCGTAAAACTCCCTAAAAAAAGATGAAAACGCGCGTTCCCAGGCTCTCGCCCTCTTCCTTATACACATCGCGATCGGTAGCCAAAGTGTTGCGGCAAGCAATTTATTGCGTCGCGTTGGTGTTCAGGCTTTAGCCGCAACTATGCATATCCCGGATCGAGGCGGAAGCGTCGCCTAAAGGCTATACACCCGCGCCAGGATCGGCGACCAAGAACTTGTCGGCAGGCAAAGTCTGGGTACCGGATGGTGACGCTTGAGGTACAGTTACGGTAGCGTCCATTCAGGGTATGCTTGACAGACCCGATCAATCGACTCGGCTTGGCCTGGGCTCAATTCCTCCAGTGGATCAAGGCACCAAATCCCGTCCAACAAGCCATCGCGACGCAACGCTTCATGGATGCCAGCGATACAACCGCGATATTGATTCGCAGCATCAAAGATCGCCGCGTTCGCGTCGGTAATCTGCTGCGCGATCGAAAGCAGTTCGGATGAGATCACGCCGGTCTCTCGTTCCTTGAGGCAGCGCTTCCAAAGCGTCACTGCCGAACGGGTCCAGCATGCCCAATGGCCAAGCAGTCCACCAGCAAACTTTAGACAGACTTCCTTTTCGTCGACCTGGACTCGAAACTCGGTGATGAGATCAACAACAATGTTATCATCATTTCCTGTATAAAGAGCGATTTCGTCGACACGACTCGATGCGGCAACGGCGCGCACAACATCGAGTGTTTGATAGCGATTGAAAGGTGCGATCTTTATTGCAAGAACATTTGGAATCTCCGAAAACGCTCGCCAAAAATCGAACGATAAAATGCGGCCACCAACGGCTGGCTGCAAGTAGAATCCGATGAGTGGTATTTCGCTAGCGACGCTTCGAGCATGGTTCAAAATCGCTTCGTTCGGCGCGTTTCGATAGTCGGCAACCGAAAGAAGAGCCGCATGATAGCCGAGCTCAGATGCTAAACGTGCTTCGGCGATGGCTTGCTTCGTTTCGCCGCAAACACCGGCCACCAATACGCTTTGACGATCAGTCTCCTTATCGCATTGGCGAATCGTATCGGCTCCGATCGACAGGACCTGTTTTAATAGATCGTGCTGTGGCAATCGAATAGCAAATTGAGTCGTATGCACACCGATCGCAACGCCTCCGGCACCAGCCGAATGAAAATAGCGAGCCAATCCGGCTTGTCGATCGACATCGATTTGACGTGATGCGTTGAGCGCCAAAGGATGAGCTGGAATCACCATTCCTTCGCGGAGTGCAGATGCCACCCAGGCTATCGGTTGCGTATATCGATGCATACTCAATAAACTCCATCACGAATTTCAAAATTTGTAGCTTTTCCGAACAGCGGTCGTCCGGATGCGATCCAATTTGCCGTCCATCGCAGAACATCGTCGATAGGTGTGGTTGGTGGTGTTAGTCGTTCGTAAAGTTGGCTGGAGTCGCTGAGCAAGGCGGTTGGCGATTCCGTATCTTCGAAAACAGGCTCACGCGAAAGGAGTTCGCCAAGCTGCAGAGCGATTTCGCGAACCGAGAACTTTTGCCGACTCGTCATGTTGAAGGCCACCGCTGGCGATCGAGCAAGCGGGAATGAACGCAAGATCAGTTCGTTAGCATCGCCTTGCCAGATGGCATTGAAATAACCCATTGAAAGTGAAATCGGTTTGCCATTCCAAACTTTTGAAGCGATATCGACCAGAACACCGTAACGCAAATCGAGCGCGTAGTTCAATCGGAGCGATACGACGGAGGTGTTTTGTCGCTCCGAAAAATATTCGAAGATCCGCTCGCGTGCGACGGCTGCATTTGGATATTCGCCAATCGGCGTGAGTGGATGATTCTCGTTGGGCCCTTGGCTCATTGCATCGACGAATGGATAGACATTTCCGGTCGAGAGCGCCACGATCGAAGACGATGCATATCGCTGGATCACGGCGGCTGGTGCCAGCGTATTGGCTACCCAGGTTGCACCAGGACTGCTCGAGGTACCAAACTTGAGTCCCACAAGATAGATTACGTGCTCAGCATCGGGTAATTTATCGACTTCAGTTGGCTTTAGTACATCGGCTGAAATGGTTTTAATGCCGCGTTGTTCGAGCCAGTGCTTTGATTGAACGTCCGAGAATCGGCTAACCGCGACAATATCAAGGTCTGTTTTCGCGGCATCCGCCGCCCGTCGCGCTAAGACAGCCAAACTTGGGCCCATCTTGCCACCAGCCCCGACGACCAGTAGCCGACCTCGGATCGTTGCCATCGCCCGAATCAACTCGGGCGACGGAGTCGTCAAAAATTCGTCGAGCTGCTCATTCGATTCTATGTTCACGAAAAAATCTCGTTCTGGAGAGAGAAGCTAGAGGGATTCACAAGGAACCTTGGGTACCTTAAATAGGAGAGCTCAGTATAGACGTTCAGTTCGGCTTAGACCAACGATCAACAGGACAACATGACAACGACGCAGCCACTCAATCCGCCAAGCACCGACCCGACACCGATATTCGAATTCTTTCGCGGAAGTTATGCGACGGATCTTCTCACCGCTTCGGTCGCTCATTTTGAACTCTTTGGACGGTTGGCCAAGGGTGCTCGAACTTTAGCGGAATTGCAAGCGGATCTCGGCATCGATGAGCGACCCGCCGTCGTTCTTACGACTGCGTTGCGGGCGATGAAGCTATTGAACCGAAAAGGGAACGGGCAGTTCGAGTTAACCGAACTTGCTCGAGAACATCTTGTTGGCGGCGATCCATTTGATGTTGGTAACTACTTGGGGCTCGCTGCCGCAGCACCGAGCGTTTTGAACATGGTTGAGCGGCTACGTACCAATCGGCCAGCCGGATTAGACAGCAGCGGAGATGGAGCCGCTTTTATCTACCGAGACGGAATGAAGTCTGCGATGGAACAGTCGCAACTCGCCGAACACTTTACGATTGCCCTTTCCGGTCGAGCAAAAAATGTCGCTCCAGTTTTGGCGAGCCAGATTTCGTTGAAAGGGGCAGCGACGATTCTCGATATCGGAGGCGGGACCGGGATTTATAGCATCGCCTTTGCAAGAGCCAATCCAGATCTGCAAGCCATTGTGCTCGATCGCCCGGAAGTGCTCAAAATTGCCGATCGTTTCGTGAGTGAGTTCGAAGTAGGAGATCGAGTCGAGCTCATGTCGGGCGATATGTTTACCTCGCCGCTTCCGCCCGTCGATGCAATCCTATTATCGAATATCCTTCACGACTGGGATATTCCAGAATGTAGAATGCTGATCGGTCGATGCGCCCAGTCGCTCAAGCCGGGTGGAAAAATAATCATCCATGATGTGTTGCTCAATGACGAACTCGACGGTCCCTTGCCGATCGCCCTCTATTCGGCAGCCTTGTTCAGTTTGACAGAGGGACGCGCCTATAGTGCCAACGAGTACAATTTATGGCTTATCGAAGCTGGCCTCATCCCTGAACCTCCGATTCCGACCTTGGTTCACTGCCACGCTATTGTTGCTGGCAGATAGCCCTTGTTTTGTACCATAATAGCGTAGTCATCGCATTCGGTCTGATAGGAATTGAATCGTCGCAGGCGTATACTTTGGTTTTTGCAATACGCTTCCTATTTCTGAAAGCTATCATCATGTACTCTCCGACTCGCTTATTTGGCTGGATCTGTTTACTCGTAGTATCGAGTACCGTCGTCGCTCAGGAAGCACCGCCGGTTTCAAAGCTCGATCCGGCCATGGGGGTCAACAAGGCGGCCAACGCAAACCTTGAATGGCATGACATTACGTCTTGGGGAGTCGAAGGGCGAATCCTGTCCGAGCAACATCGCGAGCGATGGTTTGATCGATTTCCGAGTTCCGCCAAAGAAACGGTAACACCGAACGTCTGGAATCTAAGCCGTGATAGTGCTGGGATGATGGTTCGGTTTAAAACGGATGCGACCGCGATCAGTGTCCATTACAACTTGATGAAAGATAAACTTGCCTTACCACACATGCCGGCTACCGGGGTTAGTGGCGTTGATCTTTATGCCCGCAATGACGAATCCAAATGGAAGTGGGTTCAAGTTACAAAACCGGCAACGCAAGAAGTAAAAGCCGAGATCATCAACGGATTAGCGCCAGGCTTTCGTGAATATGCCGCTTATCTGCCGCTGTACAACGGCATCGAATCGATGAGCATTGGGGTAAAAAAAGGGAGCAAGTTCGAAGGTCTCAAGCCACGTGAAAAGCCGATCGTCTTTTATGGAACGAGCATTACGCATGGAGCTTCGGCGAGTCGACCAGGAATGGTGCATACTGCGATTATTGGTCGGAAGCTCGATCTGCCGGTCGTCAATCTCGGCTTTTCCGGCAATGGAAAGATGGATCTGGCGGTGGCAGATTTCCTCACCCAAATTGACGCCGCCGCCTACGTCATCGATTGTCTTCCCAATATGAAGCCGGAAGAAGTATCCGAAAAGTGCATTCCGCTCGTAAACCGACTTCTCGAATCAAAACCGAAAACGCCGATCATCTTAGTCGAGGATCGGCGATTCAGCAACGAATGGATTACACCCGTCAAACGACAATTTCATACCGACAATCATGCGGCGCTTCGAGCCGCCTACGAGATACTTTTAAAGAACGGCGTTACGAACCTGCACTACATTTCTGGCGATGAACTTTACGGTACAGATACCGAAGGTGCCACGGACGCATCGCACGCCAACGACCTCGGTTTTATGCGACAAGCAGATATCTTCGAACCAGTCATTCGGAGCGCCCTCGGCCAATCGCTGCATAAATAAGTTCGGGCTCTTCCGCAGAATCTGTGGGGCAAAATTGACTATTTATCGTTACGAATAGAAAACCGAAGTTTCACCGGACACCCGTTTCGCATTGGATTTTTGAG
>JAWXCK010000092.1:0-14246 GCA_034408855.1 Pirellulaceae bacterium | reverse complement strand
GCTCGACGTCTGATCTCTTCATGCCAAAAGTATATGCAAGTGACCAAGCTCAGGCTTTTGCTAGCGGTGAGAAGATACGTTTATTTCGTCCCACCGCCCTACTACTCGCTGAATGCCTCGAAATTAGCTTTCTGTCGCCTTCATGTCGGAGGTGGCACATCTGGCGGCTATCTCCGTAAGCTACCCTTTTAGCGTATGGAAGTAATAGGAATCGATAGGAGGAATGGGAATGATGTGCTGGAAGATTAGCTCAGAACTATATACCGCTGCTCAATTCAGTGCAGGCTATTTCGAGAGCTTCGAGGTCTTCGAGAGTCGACGTGTGACCAAGGCTGAAGCGAAGTGTTCCACCGAAGGCTGTCGTCCCCAGGCAGTCATGGATTTTTGCGGCGCAATGCATTCCCGATCGAACTTCGATTTGAAACGAACTATCTAAGACGGCTGCCAAATCGCTGCAAGCCATTTTCGAAACCGCCAAGCTTACCACGGGCACGCTATCGTCTGTCGATCGATGTCCAATCACGCTTCCTAGCGACGATCGACGAAGTATCTTTAACAATCGTTCGAGCATCCGTTGCGATTCCGCATTCCGTTCATCGATGGGTTTGGATAACAACCAATCCAAACCGCAATCCCACGCGGCAAGCGCTGGAACGTTGAGGTTGCCTGCTTCGACACCTTCGGGCCATCCAAAAGGGCCTTCCAAACGCTCGCTTTCGGTTCCCGTCCCGCCTGGCCAAGGCGTTTGAATTTCTTCAGCAAGTTCTTGGCGAACGTAGAGAAAACCGGTTCCCAACATTCCGCAAGCTCCCTTATGTCCTGGAGCTGCCAGCATGTCGATTCCAAGCCGGCGAACGTTGATCGGCACGTAGCCGAGCGTTTGAGCCGCGTCGACCACAAGCCATACCGAATGCCGCTCGGCGATCACCCCGATTTCTTCAATCGATTGAATCGTTCCGGTCACATTGGAAGCATGTGTCACGACGATCATTCGCGTCGAAGGCTTTATGGCTCGTTCGATCGCCTCGGGTGCGATGTATCCGGATTCATTTGAATCGACGACGGTAAACGAAATCCCGATTCGAGATTGCAAAGACGCCAGCGGACGTAGTACGCTGTTGTGTTCTGCGGCCGTCGTAACAACGTGATCACCCGGCTTGAGCGTTCCGGCTAGTGCTAAATTGAGAGCTGCTGTTCCGTTGTGTACCAGTGCAATTTCATTCAGTGATTGACCACCGATCAATTGCGACAGTCGCCGTCGAACGCTGCTGACAATATGGTTCGCCCGCGAGGCCGCGGCATAGCTTCCGCGCCCGGCTGCTGCTCCGTAGTTTTCTTGATAGTCGACAAGTGCTTGAACGACCCCTGGCGGCTTTGGCCAACTGGTGGCTGCATGATCCAAATAAACACGTCGCATCGCTAGCCACCGATCTGATACATAGCGCGTTCTGGCGGAGCAAACTGTGGCTGCCCAATTCCATGCGCCGCGAATTTATTTGCGACGCATTCTTCGATCAATCGGATCAGTTCATTTTCACCGTCCTGTGTGCGCAGTACCTCACCGATGTTCCACTCATCATTGCCAAACAAACAGTTTCGCAATTTCCCGTCGGCGGTAAGCCGCAACCGATCACAAGCAGCACAAAACGGTTTAGAGACTGAATCGATGAAACCGACGCTGCCGCTTAACCCTTCAAACCGATAGTCGCGAGCTGGCCTAGATAAGTCTTTGCGATCGATCGGTATCATGGGACCGAATCTCGTAGCTAAATGCGTTCGCAATTCTTCTCCGGAGACCATTTGAGAACCATTCCATTGGCGATCAGAATCCAGCGGCATGAATTCGATGAATCGAACGACTAAACCTCGCTCGATGGCAAACTCGACTAACCCGATGGCATCCTCGAAATTGAGATCTCGAAGTAAAACGGTATTGAGCCGCGGGCGGTAGCCGTGAGCGATCGCTGCATCGATGCCTGCAAGGACGCGTTCGATTCCGTCGCGTCGCGACAGCTTTCGGAAGGTGGTCTCGGAGAGTGTATCGAGCGATATATTGATCTGATCGAGCCCGGCATCCTTTAACGTTTCGAGGTGTTGATCGAGCAGCATTCCGTTGGTCGTCATGGCGATCGATTCGACCGCAGGAATTTGCCGCAGCAATCGTACCAGGGTTGATAGTTCGCCTCGCACTAGCGGCTCACCACCGGTCAATCGCAATCGCGTAATCCCAAACCTCGTCATCAACTGACAAAACGAAGCAATTTCTTCGTAAGTCAACAACTGCTTTTTGGGAAGGAACTCGAGCGGACCGTCCGACATGCAATACTGGCAACGAATATTGCACCGATCGGTCACACTGATCCTCAGCGACCGATGTTTTCGGCCAAAGCGATCGATAAGCTGGTTCATGTTTGCCTCGGTGCAGCAAGGGTATCGACCTCAGGCTGCGGATGTAGCCACACTGCCACTCCATTTCCGTTGGTATCTTTTTTCCAGATAGGAACGGATTGCTTGAGCGTATCGATCAGCCATTGGCCAGCTTCAAAAGCCGCTCCGCGATGTGGTGAACTCACAACGATCGCGACACTCGCCTCGGCAATATCGATGCGACCCAAGCGATGAACGATCGAGACCGAAGCGATGGACCAACGACTCAACGCTTCGTCCGCCAGTCTCTGCATCTCGATTTTCGCCATTTCTTGATAAGCATCATATTCGAGATATCGCGTCTGATCGGCACCTGTCCATTCGCGAGTCGTACCCAAGAAAAGCAGCACCGCGCCACAGTCCGAACGTCGCGATCGTGTCAACAATCGATCGGTATCGATGGCATCGTGTACAAGTTCAACGAAAGTTGTTTTCGAAAGAGTCATCCCCTTAGAATAGCGATAACCTTCACCGTTCACCACCGCCAAAATAGTTCTCGATCCGAGATATTCAATGTATTGAGTGGCGTAAGCTTCCAGCTTGCGATCCTCAGCCGCCGCTCACTGGTGGAATCAAAGCGATTTCCTCTGTTCCATGAATCATCGCAGACGCGTCGACAAAACACTGATCGACGGCCCATCGGCTGGTCGACGCGAGGCTTGAAATATCAGGGTATCGAGCAACGAGAGCCGCTTCGAGCTCGGCGACCGAAGCAGGCAATGCGATATCGATTTCTACCGCCCCCGTTCCAACTCTTTGTCGAGCGGCTGCAAAAAGCAAAACTTTCAAGTCGACTCCTCGTGCATAGCTTTGGTTCCCGATGCAATATGATAGCGCCGCGATTCGAAGACTTCGACGTCGTTAAATAACTCGGGCATGTTTTCTTCATACCATTTAGGTTGTTTCGTTACGACCACCAGCCGACCGCCGGGTCGCAATGAGCGTTTAGCCGCATCAATAAATAGTCGAGCGATCCGAAAATCGGCGAAATACGGAGGGTTGGCCAGTGCCATATCGAACTGGTTTGCCATTCCATATTCGCCGGTACAGTTCAAACCAACGTCGACGTTTTCAAAACCGTTCAATACCGCACCTTGCTTGGCGCACCATACGGCTCTCGCGTTCGAATCAAAGGCGACGATTTTCGCAGACGGATCGCGAGCGGCCATCCCTAATGCGATTGCCCCGCTCCCGCAACCAATATCGACCAGCTTCGCTTCGGGAAAGACATCGATTGCGTCGAGGATTTGGCGAGTTCCGTTGTCAAGCTGTCGGTGCGAGAATACACCTGGGCGCGTTATCAGTCGAATCGTCGCTTCGCAATCGCGGAACGAAAGCTCACAGGTAAAATCTTTGATCTTCTTGAGCTCGGTTGTCTTTTGAATGAAATAGACGATCGCATCTTCAAAGCTTCGAACCTTCACGCTCTTTTCGTAGTTCTTGAGTTGCTCATGCAGCCATCGATCTTGAGGATTGTCAACGCTCGCTACGAGATAACCGCCGATCACGAGATGATGGTACGCCGACTGCAAAACATCGCGAGTCAATTCGGCCTCGCCCCCTTTGCTGATTGGGATGATTGTCAAGTCGCATTCGCCAGCCGGCCAGTCCGCTTCACACGCGATCGTTAGGTTCGGCAATGGATCAACATGCTGTTTGGCCAAATTTGCCTGGTAACCATCGAGGTACCAACAAACCACTTCCGCATCCGATCGATCTATTGCAAGTTGTTCAGCAGCCTGCCCACGTCCGACGCTGACCGCGCCGATCTTTTGGCCCGGCAAGCTCATCGCGATCTCGATCAATCGCTGTTCTTCGATTCGAGCAGGTAACCGAACGGAAGTATTGGATGTTTCAATCATTTCAGAAAACGGAAAAGTCGTCGACCCTTCGGATGCTTAACCTTCTATGCTTATATTGCTTATTGCTTAGGAACGGGTCAAAAATAACTTCGGGTTTTCTTTATCGGGTGGCACGTCCTGAGTCTTCGAAGGGCGTGATTAACTCGGCCACGCCCTTCGAAGACTCAGGGCGTGCCACCCAAATTTGCGGAAGTTATTTTTGACCTTTCCTTACTACTTATCGCTAGACAGCCGGCCTATCGGACGACGAATGCTTTCCAACCAATCGATCGATCAGTTTTTCAATCTCGTCGCGATCGATATTCATCTTTGCCGACGCGATAGCGAACAATCGCTTTTCCATTTCACGAAGCTGGCCATCGGCCGCCATGATTCGCATCAGATCGGTCAACATCGCGATTTTTTCGGGATGCGAGGTCGGCAATTTTAAAGCCGCTTTATCGCTCAACGCAAAGCTAAGGGCTTTTTCCAATTCGGTCTCGCTGAGCCCTAATTCCGTGCAGCGGTCTACCAGCAAAGCGATCTCGCTTTCATTGAGCGAACCGTCGGCGGCGGCCATGATAACCAAGTTTTTTAGATGATCGAGATGCTGCATAATCAGTTTTTATTCGAAAAAGGATTCTTCGAGGCGATTTCGTCTGCTACCATCATAGTTCAATTCGCTCCAAGCTGGAACAACGTCCATGCCATAAATCGACTCTTGTTCTCGGCGTCCTTGTTATTCAGTTTCATCCACCATCTCAATTCGAGGCTCATGATGCGAACAATCTTGTATGTCTTACTTATCTTTGCTGGCTTTACCAATGTTGCTACTGCGCAAACAAAGACGCGAACGAAAGCCGATCAAGATGGATCGCTCGATAATGCTAAAGTCGAGGTCTATAAAACGATTGGTGAAATCGAACTCAAAATGTATATCTTCAACCCAGAAGGGCATAAGGAATCGGATCGACGACCTGCGATTGTTTTTTTCTTCGGCGGCGGTTGGAAGAATGGTAGCCCTAAACAATTTGCCTCACAGTGCGAGTACTTGGCAAAACGCGGCATGGTTGCGATGACGGCCGAGTATCGAGTCGCAAGCACTCATAACGCCAAGATCATCGATTGTGTCGCCGATGCGAAATCGGCTATCCGTTGGGCCCGCACTCACGCTCAACGGCTCGGTATCGACTCGAATAAAATCGCGGCCGGCGGCGGTTCGGCTGGTGGTCATCTAGCGGCATGTACCGGCGTCGTACCAGGATTTGAAGGACCGACCGACGGAACAACGGTAAGCTCGTCTCCCAATGCGATGGTTTTGTTCAATCCGGCTTTGGTATTAGCGAACGTCGATGGCGAAGAGCCCGTTTCTAAAGAGAAACTCTTAGAGCTACGAGAGCGCATCGGCGATGAAAACATTCTTGTTTCTCCCGTCCATCATGTTAAGCCAGGTTTGCCGCCCACCATCATCTTTCATGGCAAGGCCGACACGACGGTTCCTTATCGAACCGTCGAATTATTTACCGATCTGATGAAGAAGGCTGGGAATCGCTGTGAACTAGTCGGCTATGAAAACAAAGCCCACGGTTTTTTTAACGCCGGTCGCGAAGACAATTCCGGATATCAAGATACCGTCGCGGCGATGGATAAATTCCTTGTTTCGCTCGGCTATTTAGAACCGCTTGCATCGAAGTAAGTTCGGACGGTTATAAAGGCGAATAGATCTCGAATCTGGTCGTCGGACAGATCGCGAAGCAATCCTTCAGGCATCAGCGAAATCTCGGATGCCTTGAGTATATCGATGTCGTCGCGACTCACTCGAGTCGTTTTGTTGTCGACACCGCGGAGAGTAACTGACTGAGTATCCTGCGTGTCGATGAGTCCCGTTAAAACTCGCCCATCGTGCGTCAAGATTTGAAAATTCGTAAACTCCTCGCGGACGGCTGACGATGGGTCAATGACCGCTGGCAACAAGAAGTTGAGGTTATCGCGTTCATAGCCGGTTAAGATCGGGCCGGTTTGTCCACCTTCGTTAAAGAGCGTATGGCAGACGCCACATTTTAGTTTGAACAGCTCATGTCCCGCTTTCGGGATGCCCTGTTTCTCGCGAAGCAAGCCGCGAACGCGTTCGATTTGCGTTTGCAGCTCCACTGAAGTTTCTCGAGTTCGCCCCCATATTTTTTGGATTCGCTTTTGGAGTGACTCGTCGTCATGAAGACGCATGGTTTGAACGATATCCGCCGGCACCACGGAAGCTTTTAAGCGAGCACTCTCGATCTCATCGAGCAGCAATCCCGCCCAGGCCGGTCGACCGGCCAATACGCCAATCGCCGTTCGCTGGACGGCATCTTCGGCAATCAAAGTTGAATGCAGTTGTCGGCAAATCGTCTGCGCGATGGATACATCTTCGTACCCCGATAGAGCTTGCAAGGCGACTCGCTGCAATGCATGCATCGAGACATCGTTGGTCAGTTTCAACAAGACGGCCGCACCGGCTGGCGGACGCGTTTGGCCCAGCAATTCTACCAGCTCGATGCGTTCCACTTGATCGATTGTTTTATCGGAAACGCGTTTGATCGCTTCGGCCATTGCAGCGGCTTCACCCAGCCGAACTCGCAACGGCAAATCCGATTCTTTTGCTTCAAGGCGATAAGCGGCCAGTTGTGATTGCAGCTCTTCTGGTAACTTGGCCGAGGCGCGTCCGGCAAGACTCTTTCGCAATCCGGTTACGAGAATCGTTCGAAACTCGAGTGATGGTGCTAATCGAAGAAGCGACGAGCAGACTTTTAAATCTTCGGGTTTTCCAGCCAGCGCGAAGCGCTGCATGAGTTGTTCAAGAACAAAGCTGCGAACCATCGGACGATCCCAAAGCGATGCGTCGTTCAAGATCGAAAGAACGGTGTCACGATCTTTCTCGCAATGAGCTTCGATCGCCCACCAAAGCAGCAAGCCTTGATGAAGGTCCGATACGTCAGCATCATACTTTAATAGCGGCTCGATCAGCGGCAAGGCAATCGAAGCTGGCAGCCGCTTGGCGGAACAGGCGATCTGCGTTCGAACTTGCAGCGATGTTTCGTTGGCAGATAAACGCAATAATGATTGAGCAAGCGATGGCGAGGCGTGCCGACTATCGCCGATCAATCGAATGGCCCATCGTCGAACATGCTCGTTGGTATGTTGCAAACAAAGCACGAGCGTTTCTTCATCGAGCATCTCGGCCTGATGGAGCGTCCAAAGAGCCTGCAAAGCCCGCGGCTCATCCGGCACGGCGATCAGCTTTTGCAATGGATCGACGACGGATGCATCACGGCGCTCGGCGAGTACTCGCACCGCAGCAAGCTGAAAAAACTTGTTGGGATGATTGAACAATTCGATTAAATCCGTCGACGTCAATCGAGTAAGATCGAATCGGGTTGGCGTCGGAATTATTTGCGATAGGCGTTCTGAAAACTTCGTGGACGATTCACTGGACAGACGATAAATTCTCCCGCTCCCTTTGTGCCAGTCGTCGCGAGGATCGGTGTGCGAGAGTCGGCTGTCATACCAATCTGCCAAGTAGACCGAACCATCGGGACCAACTTTCACGTCCACCGGTCGAAACCATCGATCATCGGTTTCAACTACCGGTGGCAAATCTTTGGTCCGAAAAGTACTCGTGTCAGGCAGAAGCTGACTTGCCCATACACGATTGTGCAGCGCATTGGCGGAGATAATATTTTTGCGATAGAGTTCGGGCAGCGTGCCGCCCTCATAAATGGCAAACGTCTGCGCGAATCGATCGCCGTCGCCTTCGAATCGCATGTGCTGGAAAAAACCGAAAGCATAGGGGTTGGTAAGCGGCCCGTGTTTCCCCCAGTTCTTGATTCCATAGCTTCCTTGTGGGTAGTACATGCCGCGTGTGTCGCCGTTGTTGGTTCCGGAAAAGACCCGTCCTACACTATCGATTTCGAGACTAAACGTGTTCCCACCTCCCTCGGCATAGATCTCGAAGAGTTCCTGTCGCGGATGATAGCGCCAAATGCATTGGCCTTGAAATGCAGTGCTTTGACCCGTTCGCGTTCGAACGTTGCCGGTCGTCGTACTTCCGTTGGAACCATACAACCAACCATCAGGCCCCCAGGTCAAACTGCTTGCCACCGAATGCGTATCTTCCAATCCGAATCCCGATAAGTGAACAACAGGATCGCCGTCGGGCATTGCATCGCCATCGGCGTCTGGATAACGCAGAAGATAAGGGGGATTGAGGACCCAAATCCCGCCATTTCCCGAAATAACGCTGGTCGCAATATTGAGATCTTGAATCACATCGCGATTTTTGTCGTAAACACCGTCGCCATCTTGATCCTCGAAAACAGTAATACGATCCAGTCCATGAATATGGTTGGGTGGCGGTGCTGGAACGCGGTCGAAGACTGCTCGAAGATATTGATCGTATCGAATAACTTTGAGCCCAGCCGGGAAAGGATACTGTCGATACTGCACGACCCACATCCGTCCACGCTCATCGAAGTTGATCGAAAGCGGCTGCATCACCGTCGGCTCTTCTGCGACAAGTTCGATTTTTAGGCCGTCGGCGACTTTGAACTGCGATACTGCCTTGCTGGCTTGCGTCGGTAAGGATCCATCCGCCAATGCTCCTCTCCCTTTGTACGTCTCCATAACCTTGCGGACGTCGTCGTTCCCGGCCGCCGATGCATTCGACGTTTCAGTCGACTCCTGTGCTACGCAATTCGCTAGAACGAAGACGAAGGATAAAACGAACGACTGGACGCAGGTTTGCAGCGGCATATTCAACTCAGAGGTTTTTAAAAGGCGTGCGGATGCTGGGTGTGCATCCAAAGACCTAAGCCAGGGTCGCGGATGTAATAGAAAGGTTCTTGATCGCGAGATTGATACCATCCATCGGCTTGGTTATCCGAAATTGGATAGTGCTCGCGAGCCAAGGTCGCATCCATGAAGTCGTAGCCAACGGAGCGAATCTCGGCTTCCGGCATCTTATCGGTGCAGTAGACGATCCGGAAACGGTTCTCCGAAGAGCCATGTATGAGATGCGCAGCAGCCGACAGATTTGCTTGGAGCTCTCGATCGTTCTCGACAAATTCAAGGATTTCCGGCGTCGTGCGATATCCATATTTTCGAATCAGCCGATCGACGTCTGGGTCTTCACCAAACGTTCTTACGCCAGGCGCGATGATGACAAGTGTTCCACCATCGGCAATCGCCATTCTCGTACGATAGACAGCCTTATTGGCCAGCCAAGTCTTCGAGTACTTGTGAGCTGCCATGGTAACCACGACCGTCTTGGGCGGTTCCTCCATGCGAAAGCAATTTACTTTGCCGGAGAGGGCACCGGCCATGTTAAAGACTTCGTGCTCGTCGCCGATGTAAAGTCCGCGAACAACCTTGCGACCATCGGCGATCGATTCGACAACGGTTAAGGCATGAACGATGTTGAGGTCGCCACAAAAAAGGTCATCGGCATGGTTCAGGATTCGGCGAAGCGGTGTGTCGCATCGTCCCATCGTTCGCTCCATGCCGTAGAGCGCGCTGAGGTAGTGGCTTTCATGAATCCCCTCTGAGCCGCCGACGCCAACGAAGATATTCTTGGTGTAGTTCGCCATCCCAATCACTTCATGAGGCACGACCTGACCGATCGACAGAATGAGGTCATGGCCTCCATCGAGCAGCATACGATTGGTTTCGGCTGGCCAAGCTTTCGAATAGGCACCTTCAGTTGCTTGGGTGACAAAATCGGAATCGACAATCCCCAACCGAACAACATCCGATCGCCAGCGGTGCTCGCGAATCAGCGAATGGGGTAGTCCAGGAAACATCATTTCCAATTGCTTAGCGTTCATCGCCTCGTGCGTACCCAGAGCTGGCATGACATCGGTCAGTCGCGACCCTAGCAACTGATGAGAAATGCATGTCAATTCGCCGGCCCGACTGTCATAACGCGTATGATCGGGCGGCAACGCCAAGACTTTCTTAGGCTGAATTCGTTGGAAAGTAGAATCCAAAGCGGCGCGAAGCTGTTCGCTTGACAACTCTGTTTTCTGGCTTCCTTCGGCAAAATAGATCGTCATAGGGAGTTTTGGTATCGGTGATTTTAATCGTTAATTCTGATCGCTATTTGACTTCGGCCAATGTCGAGAGGTAGATTATATCAATAATATGGTCACCACGTACTTCAAACGATTTCGAATGGAGAGCTCGCTTCTGGGCGTCGACGATTTACATTCAAAGTTGCCCGATGGAGTCCGACTGTTGTCTTGGTCATCGGCTCTGGTCCGCGACCATGCACATGTAAAATATGAGAGTTTTCGCAACGAGATCGACGCCAACGTCTTTCCATGTTTGGCGAGGAAAGATGGATGCCTTCAGTTGATGAAGGACCTATCCAGGCGCAAAGACTTTGTCGCCGAAGCAACTTGGTTGGCCGTTTATCGGACAGCATCTAGCGAAAAATGGGTACCGATCGGAACCATACAAGGCTTGCGGACCGACAAGTCGTCGGGGGCAATTCAGAATCTCGGGATCATTCCAGCCTTTCGTAGCCTCGGTTTAGGCTCGATCCTTCTTGGCAAATCGCTCGCTGGGTTCGCTCTTCTCGGCTGCCTTAACGTCTCCTTGGAAGTCACCGTCCAAAACTCTGCCGCCATACGGCTTTACGAACGACTCGGATTTCGACGCGTCGAAACCGTTTTCAAAATAGCCGAAGTTCTTGTGAGCTAGTAATCGTTTAACAGTCAGCCGTAGGCGTACTCTTGGCCTTTGAAGTACGCCTTCGGCTGACTGTTAAACGAAATCCTTGCGGCATCCCCATCCGGTAGGGGTGCAAAAAGATGAAAACGTCGTATTGAATCGATTCTCCGAGTCGGATTGCCGAAAACCCGGGTCTTGGTGAAGGATTCACCACTTAGTATCCGTCGCATCAGCTATCGCAATGCTAAAGTTGCGGATGAAGGTTTCTAAGAGAAAATGAGCCACACTGTACTTGTCATCGAAAGCGATCCAACGGTTCTCGACCAACTCTGCGTGTACGTCAAAGAGGCCGAGTTTCGTGTCCAATGCGCAACGAACCTCATGACAGCGATGGGCAAGCTACGAAGTTTTCGCCTCCCGATCGTAATTGTCGACTGGGAACTTCCCAATCGAGAAGCCCCAGAGATTATTCGCCAGATCCGCGAAAACCATCGCTTGCGGAGAACGCATGTTTTGGTGCTTTCCAGTCAAACGAGCCCGAAAGAAATCCAAGCTGCGATGAAGGCTGGTGCCGACGACTACTTCACCAAACCGGTAGGAGCATCGGAACTTCGCAATCGTTTGATTTGGGCCGGCAGTCGGGCTCAAGCCGTAGTCTAGTGCGCGTCGTTACGACCGATACCACGATTGAGAATTTCGCGATTTTTTGCGGTTAAGCCATGCGAAATCCGTTTTGATTTGATACGATCAATTGCCTTTGAGCCCGCACTGAGTTCAAACGATTGTTGGCGTCGTTTGCAATAGTGATTCGCCTCTTTTTTTCGGATGGTTACGATGCTTCAACGATTCTTGGTTTTGCTCGCCTTTGTGGCTTTTTCATCGATATTATCATTATCGACCGCGAAGGCGGATCTGTTGGTATTCGGCAACGATGCCAAGAAAAGCACGGAACTATCGGACTTGGTAACTAAAAATGCCAACGCAAAAAGCGCAATTGCTGCCTTTGAACGCGGCGATATCCAGGAATGCGAACGATTGCTGCGCGACGCCATAAAGGACGAGAAAGATCTTCCGGCGATCGATGTAATGATCGCTCGGTTGCTGATGGCCAAAGGACAATTTAACGAAGCCCTTTCACGGTTGGAAAACTATCTCGTGAAAACCCCAAAAGACGCTGAAGCCCATGCGACGATGGGCGAAATCGCCTTTATGTCCGGACGGCTGACGGATGCTTGGCTGCAATTCCGCGAGGCTTTAACGCTTGTCTCCGACGCTAGCTCGACGCTCAGCAAGGTCCGGAAGGATGCGTTTATTAATCAGTTGCTGCGACTTCGAGGAGAAACCGCCGAGCGTCGACAGGATTATGAAACTGCCGACAGACTTTACAAAGAACTCGAAAAAGCTTCCCCCGAGCTAGGTTTTCCGGTTATGGCCCAAGGCCGGATACTGGTCATCAAAGGAAAAATCTCCGAAGGTGCGGATCTGCTCCGCAAAGCAAAAAAGCTCGATAGTACCATCCCGCAACCCGAGCTTGAAATTGCCATCGCTCTATCTCGTGGCACGGATAAAGAAGAAACCGAACGCTGGTTTCGGGACGGAATTAAGCAGACGGATACCGCGACGGTTGGCAACTGGAGCGAGTACCTAAAATGGCTTCTCACCCAGGATCGACCTGCCGATGTTCGGTACTTCGTCGAGCGTGCACCAGAAAAGTACAAATCGCATCGGGTTATAAAATTTCTCGATGCGATGGCTCTACGATTTCTTGGGAAATTGGATGAAGCCGAACACGCGTTTTCCGTTCTCCACTCTGAGAATACCGATGACTTAGAATCGGCCGATCAGCTCGCACTGATTCTCGTGGAATCGCTTGACCAAGGTAAAAAGGTTCGAGCTCAACAGTTGAGTCAAACAAATATGCGGCGTGCTCCCAACGAAGAAAACGCCGTGGCAACCGCCGCTTGGGTCGAATTCCGACTCGGTGCAATCGATGTCGCCAATCAGTATCTAACGGCTATTGCCCAGCGCGGTACCAACAACCCACAGACGATCTATTACATCGGTCGACTCCTGGAATCTCGGGGGCGGATGGGCGATGCCCTCGCCATGTACCAAACGGCCCTCGGTATGCCAGGGTTGTTCTTGCAACGCGATGAAGTCAAGAAACTCATTGCGAAACACACCCCTAAACCCGAAGCAAAAGCGGGTGATGCAAAAGAGAAGGACGGCAAAGGAAAGGGTGAAAAGGCAAAGGAAGATGAATCTAAGAAAGAAAAATCTGCATCGAACGAAAAGTCGACCGCTGAAACAGAAAATGCTCCGTCCGCGAAGGACGACAAGACCGATAACAAGTCCGGCAACAAGAACGATGCTAAAGCGATTCCGAATGCCGACACTCCTAAGAATGCCGACACTCCTAAGAAGGAGTAGGCCAAAGTTTTGACGTCCCACATTTCTTGCCCAAAACGTCAATCGAACAACAAAATACAAGCACGAAGCGCCAGCAAGTGATTCGAAGGCACAAGTTTAAGGTAGCGGTACGGCGCGAGCGGCATGTTGATTTAATCGTTTAACAGTCAGCGAGCCGTCCGGTAAAGCGTTGCAAACCTATCGAAACACCGGGCTCGCGCCGCACCGCTACACTGTTGGGCTTATCCTTGTGCGGCGTGATTGTACTGAAACGGGCAACTTCTAAAGGGCAAGGTCTTTCGTAATCCGAGGCGTACGCGAGGGAACGAACGCGTTAATTTCCTCGCTTACGCGTCGGGTTGTGAAGGATCTATTCAATCTTTGCATGCCTCCTCCCCACCTCAAATGGGGTCCGTTTGTAACGGTTAGGAATATTTTTTGGAAAATATTGCCAAAAAGTAAGCTGGGATGATTGCAATATCTAAATAGCTTGCTTAAACTGTTGCTTACCGCGTAAAATCCGTCCTTGCATGTGGCTTGGGCGAAAAATGTAGCTTTCAGTTCGGTTCTGGAAGTCCGCGAGATTATTCACTTGGAGTTCTCTTCATGCTTTCTTCTGCTAAATTTCGCAAGTCATTTCGAAGCCGTCTCCGCCGCCGAGCTCAGTTTTTAGCGTTGCTGCTCGGTACCGCGCCAATGGCAGGGCAAGCACTCTCACAAAATGCATTTTGGAATGTTACACTCGCTACGGCGCAAAATTGGGGAACATCGACAAACTGGGTTTCTTCGCTGACAGGTGGAACGTCGACTGCGCCAAACTTAACAATCACTGCAAATTTCAGTTCGACGGCCGCCGATATCGGT